>WVWN01000084.1:90942-91123 GCA_011773985.1 Candidatus Zixiibacteriota bacterium
CCGGGCGTGAGAACGGAGGAACCAGCGGTAGAAGCGCCCGAACCCGATACGGAGCCGGCTTTGAAAACCGAGAAACCACCAGTGGAAGCGCCCGAACCCGATTTGGGACCCCGCGGGGAGCGCATAAACGGAGATAAATGGATCGGGTGCGTAACTAAGGAGGAATACAAACGCCTCATAG
>WVWN01000022.1:0-1614 GCA_011773985.1 Candidatus Zixiibacteriota bacterium
GGTTTCGCTAAATTCGTAGAGGGCGCCGGCGGGAGTATACACGGCATGATCTTCATCAATTGGCCCTTGTGTTTAAGTTACGCCGCGACGGCAAACGGTGAGAAAGGTTTTGGCGGGGTTTTGTACGACGCGGGTAGGGGGGAGAAAATAAAGGGAGGCCGTGAGCCCCCTAAGGAGCCTTTCGGTGGGGACGTATCGCCCGCGGAACCCCGAGCGGCTCCGGGACCCGGGGCCGATTACGACGAATCGGATTACGATGAGCCGGGCGTAAGGCTGATTGAAGGCGATTCTACTGGGCCGTCCGCCAACGGCTTTGAAGTGCCGGAAGAAAAAAAGGGATATGATTTTNNCGGCGGCGAAATACGCGGCCTTCGCTATACTCCACGAGGTTTCCCATTTAGTTTGGGGTAAGGAAGAATTACTCGACGAATATTCGCCTTTTGCTAGGACCATTGGGCATCCGGAGTCCGAAATACTTTTTTATTTTACTGAAGAAGGTAAGGCGAGGTTCATAGTTTCGAGGGGCGAATCGCTAACCGAGATTACGAATTACTTCGAGACGGGCAATAGGTCCAAGGATTTCAAACCTTGGTAACCGTCGCTATGCTTCGGTCGTATTCCAGCGAAATAGGTAGGTAACGCCGGTCTTTAAGTAAGTTTTAATCCTGGATAATAGTGGGTTCCCTTTGCCGAAGGTCATTTTTCTGTTATACTTTATAGAGGAATAAGTAAATCTTTATGAAAATCAAGGATATACGGGGAATGCCCAATGGTTGTAGGGTGCCCCGTACGAAATGAATAAAGATTCTGGAAATATCTATGAAACTTGGACGGGGGCAGTACCGCGGGCGTTATTAACCGCTGGAGCGTGCATAATGTTATGCGCCGGCGTAACGGCGCGTGGAGGGGGCCCGACCGAAGAGAATGGGGGAATGGTAGATACGCAACTCCATTCGCCCGAAGGTGTAGCTATAAGCCCCGACGGTACGGTTTACGTAGCTGACCATTGGTATGAGCGTATTTATTACTTCACGGCTTTAGGTTCTTTTAAGGGGCATTGGCTTCTTCCGAGTTTTCTCGGTCCCGACGGTTATCAATACACAAGGCCGGACGGGGTCGCGGTGGCCCCGGACGGTAAAGTCTACGTGACAGAACGGTTTGCTCGCGGGGTCCATTATTATTCGCCTACCGGTTCCTTTATAGGGCAGTGGCAGTCTCCCGATTTAGGGGACGCGTATCCGCCATTCCCCGAGGCCATATCCGTCGCGCCAAACGGAAACGTCTACGTGTGCTACCCGTATAGCAAGGGGCGCGTACGATATTTCAGGGGTTCCGGTTCGTTCCTTGGGGCCTGGGGTCCGGAGGGTTCGGGCGACGGCCAATTTTTATACTCTAAAGGGATTGCAATCGCTCCCGACGGCGTTGTATATGTATTGGATCGTAACTATACGCCGCGGATACAATATTTCACGCCGTCGGGCTCGTTTATAGGGAAGTGGGGTTCGGAGGGGAAGGGCGACGGCCAATTCGACCATCCTGCGGGCATAGCCGTGGCGCCGAACGGCGTAGTTTACGTAACGGATAAATCGAACAATTGCGTGCAGTATTTTACTC
>WVWN01000022.1:1645-3646 GCA_011773985.1 Candidatus Zixiibacteriota bacterium
TTTAAAGAGCCTCGTGGCATAGCGGTTGCGGCCAACGGCGACGTTTACGTAGTAGATACCGGCAATTTCCGCGTACAATATTTTTCGTCCGAAGGCTCTTTCAAGGGCGCGTGGGGTTATAACCCTCTCGCATATACCGGCGCCGACGGGTTTTATTCCGACGAAGCGGACTTTCGCGGCAGCAGCTGGGGCGATACCGTTGAACAGGTGATAGAAATAGGGGGACCTCGCTTTATACCGGCATTGGCGTACGGACCTCGTCCTTCTCAATTGGTATACTATAGCGAGTTCGGCGGCCACGACGCCTGCGCGCAGTATATTTTCAGCGACGACCGTAAACTTATGTTCGTCGCGGTTTGGCCTAAAACCGAAGTTATAGACGTATTCTTCGATTGGGAAGGCGTACTAAGCCAAAAATACGGGAAGGCGACGAACGCCGATTTGATTTATAAGGGCGATAAAAGATGGTTGAATAATTTTTATGGTGGCGGCGGTAAGAAGCTCGAGGCGGCTATATTGGCTGGTTGTTTCGATTTGCGTCGCCGGTGGGAAACCGAAAATACGGAAATATGGCTGATAGCCGAGAACTATACCGGATTATTTCACATCTATGTCGCCTTTTATTCGAGAAAATACCGCGAATTCCTCAAATCCCCGGATGAATTAAAGTAAATCTAATGACGTATCAAAATCCCGGTTATTTTATCGACGTCGCCAATCGTTCGTTCTTACCGCTATAAAGTTTTCCCCAATTCATATTAGCCGTAGGATGATGATGCCCTAGGTCCGCCGGCTCGCGGCAAAGGCGCGGACAATGAACTCGAGGTGATTATGGCCAACGGAGAAGAACAGAAGGGTAAGGCCGTATACGAAGTAAAAGTATTAGGTGCCGAGGAAGCCGCCCAAGCCTTTGATAACATAGGCGCGAGCGCCGCGGGCCTTAAAGACCAACTCGGCGCCCTCAAGGAGGAGCCGCTCGAGGTCGCGCCGCCCGCAGTCGCGCCCGAGGAGGAAGAAGAGGAGAAAAAGGAAGAGAAAAAGCCTCTCCTCCCGCGGAAGAAGCTAAAGGCCGAGGAGGAGGCCGCGGTCAAGCGCGTCTCGGGGATGCTCTCCTCGGGCCTCGTCCAGGGCCTTAAATCCGGCGACGTGAAGGGCGCGCTGGAAAATATGGGCACGCAGCTCGCGACGACGGCGGCGACGTCGGCAATTAACATGGCTTTGCAGTCGGCGCTGAGCTTCATCCCGGGGATTGGGCCGCTATTGGGCGGTTTGTTCGGCGGCCTATTCCAACGCGAAGGCCTCGTCAAAAGCCCCACCCTCGCATTAGTCGGCGAGCGCGAGCCGGAGTTCATCATGACGCAGGAGCGGATGCGGGGGTTGCTCCGCGGCGGCAAACCCGGTTACGGCTTCGGCCCGGGCGACTTCGGCATGACCAACGTGAACGTCGCGCCTCCCAACGTAAGCGTCGAGGTGAGCGTGGCCCCCGGCGTCGACGCCGACATCCAGACGGCCTATAGGGCTCGAGCCGGCGAGGCGAGGTTGTCCCAGCTCGAGGGCTGAGGCCCTTCCCTTTCAAGTTCCCATTCCATACTAACGTAAACCACTAAGCTGCCGAGGTAGGTGAGCTATGGCGGTAACTATTGGCGAAAGCCCGGCTGAGCGGGTGAAGCGCTACCTCGTCCAGCTGTTGAAGGACGAGTACGGCTCGAGCTACGTATACGAGAAGGCCGCGCCCATAGGCCAGTTCACGCAACCAACGTTCGAGGTGGAGATGGGCGTCGACACGTACGACCGCTTGGGGTGGGCCGTGTGCCACGCGACGGTGCGGTCCGCCATCCAGCACGGCTCGAAGGAGGACGCGCACGAGAACGCCGGCGACCTCGCGAGCCACCTGATTGAGACGGTCCGCGAGGGCGTGCGGCGAGGGCTGCCGGTGATATCGGCCGAGGGGCCGCCCTGGTACGACGTGGCGGCGAGCGCGACGAAGGTCGTCCAGAAGCC
>WVWN01000022.1:3687-4687 GCA_011773985.1 Candidatus Zixiibacteriota bacterium
ATAACCCTTAAGCAGGGGGGATAGATTATGGCGCTGGCATTAGGCGCACTGGTGGGCCAGGGGATGGTGTTCGACACGACGAACAAGTACCCGTTCCTGGGCTACGCGGAGATAAGCTTCAACGTGGACACGAAGGAGATCGAGATCCCGAAGGGGAACTGGAACAACCAGAACGCGTACCACGCGCTGATAGGCGGGTTCGGCGGGACGATAGGGTGGCATTACTCGGACGCGAACCTGGTCGCGGCGCTGACGGGCGGCTCGACGACGGCCTCGGAGGGCATCTCGGTCGCGAAGGAGGAGGCGGGCACCATACCGGGCTCGGGCGAGTATAAGGTGACGTTGACGCACAGCTCGGATTGCATCGACGACTCGATAGGCCACGGCTCCGTGTACACCGGCTCGGGCGCGGCCAAGTCGTACTTCCAGGTGGTTACGGCCGCGCCGTCGGCCTCGGGGCAGGTACAGGTCGTGGACGGCGTGCTGACGTTCCACTCCAGCGACGGCGACAAGGAAGTCAAGACGACGTACCTGTATACCAACACCTCGGGCACCAAGGTTACCATCGGCCCTACGGACACGCCGTCGAGTTGGGCGGGGTATCTCGTCATCGAGCGGTTCCTGGAGACGAACACGCTGGGGCGGATGACTGTTTACGCCAAGGACATCGTGTGGACCGGGGCGTTGAAGCTGGGCGCGACGCGCGCGGGGCACGACGCCATCACGCGGGATTTCCGCGTCAATAACGACGCCGCGGGGGACCTGGTCATCTACTTCGACTGATGGACGAGGATCTGAAGGAGGAGCTAAGGCGGCTGGGGGCGGAGGTGCGGCCTTCGTCCGAGCTTCCGTCGGAGGCGCGCGAGATGATAACGCGCTACGCGCCGGGGATGCCGCGGCCGGGCCGCGTGGGCGTGGAGCTGAAGCGCCTGGCGGCTGAGCAAATCTACGTCTACGAGGACGAGCGGTTAAAGTTGACCATTCCCGTTCCCTCGCTGGA
>WVWN01000065.1:0-43676 GCA_011773985.1 Candidatus Zixiibacteriota bacterium
CTATAGGCCGTCTGGATGTCGGCGTCGACGCCGGGAGCCACGTTTACTTCGACGTTCACCGCGGGCGGCGCGACGTTCACGTTGGGGACGCCGAAGTCGCCCGGGCCGAAGCCGTAGCCGGGCCGGCCGCCCCGCAAGAGCGCCATCATACGCTCCTGCGTTACGATGAACTCCGGCTCCCGCTCGCCCACCAAGGCGAGGGTGGGGCTACGGACGAGCCCTTCGCGCTGGAACTTGAGGAAGCTAAACAAACCTCCCAAAAGTCCTCCGAAACCCGGGATAGCGCCGAGGATAGAGGAAATACCCTTCGAGACTAGAGAGGAGGCCATCCCCTCGGCCATCTGCAGGCCCACGCCCTCCAACGCGCCTTTCACGTCTCCAGACTTAAGCCCTTGGACGAGGCCGCGGCTTATCATGTTAGATACACGCCCTATCGCCGCATCGGCTCCCTTGTCCTTATCGTCGCCGTCTTCCCCGTCTTTTTTCGGGCCTCTTCCCTTTAAAGGCTCGTCTTTGAGCTTGTTTAACTCGTCAGAAAGGCCGGAGACGCCTTCGCCGAATTGGGAGACGGCCTCTTCGACTTCCTCTTTTCCCTCGATCTTTAACTCGCATATAATGTCTAGGGTATCAGCTTCCATCCCATACCCACCACCTTTAACGCGGGTAGAACACCCGCCGGAGGGTGATATCCATCACTTCGAACGCGGCGAAACACCTAAAACGATTCGCGGGGAAACCTGGCGTAACGGTGTTATCTAACGAACAAAAGATTGTATCTAGAACGTAACGCAGGTTCGGGGTCGTAAGGTAGGTCCAAAACTAATTCCTTACCCGTTTCTAATGATTTAGCTTTGATTTTGGCCTGCTCGGTATCACGGTCTCTGGTTAAATAGATTAAAGCATCGTCCCTACCGTAACCTATAGGGCCGCGAATGACCTGGTCGCGGAGAGTGAAATGCGTTCCTTCGCGTGTTTCGCGTATATAATACCCGTCAATACGGCAGCCCTCGTCAGGATAATGCGTGGGTGTCAAACAAGCAATACCGCCCCGCCTGTCGGGGCCGTATCTATTTTCCGTGTATACAAAATCTCCGCAAGTTGGGTCGAAGAAGCCGTAACCTTCCAATTCGTAGCCCGCGTCTCCATATAAGTCATATGAATAAAAGCCCACTTTCCCCTCGACGATGGCTCCCCCATCGAGGTATATGTAATCGTCTACGTGATTTACTTTTATAGCTTCCTCGCCCGGGGGTTTGTAAGAAAAAACGAAAGATCGACGTTGGTTAACGCCACCGTCACCGAACCTCTTTTCGTCCTGTTGACCGCCAAAATAGCTGAATTCGGTTACGTACGCGACCGCAACGTGGAAAGTTTTAGTAAGTACGTCATAAACCGAGCTAAATAACGGAACGCATTCAACGTTACTATCGAAAAACAATATGGGGTATATTTTTAAACGAGGTAAGCGGCCGGCGTATATTCCCACCTTTACACCTTCGACGTCGCCGCGGTACCCGGCTATTATGGTTTCTTCCCAATTTGGGTCGACTGCGAATTCCTCTATTTTAAAATTTTCAAGTGATAATAACTCGTCAACGCTCCCGGAATTTAAGTCGGCTAAGTATAGCTTTGAAACCACTCGACTTTCTTCGTCGCCTTCGTAGCGGCAAATTACGCATTTCGCGTCCGGGCGAAATTCTATTTTCCCGGTAATACTCCAACCGGAAGCCCCGTTAAATAGGAAAAACGCGACTAAAAACCAGAATCCACCGGTTAAACCGTTACCGGTCTTTCGCCGAAACAACGATTTTATCATCTCGGCTTTGCGCTTGCTTCCTGTATACCTAGCCGTTCCCCCAAAGCGCTAATACATCGGTATTGTTTATCATGATACCAACTTAACGTAATACGGCCTATCCTAGGTCTTTCTTCCTCGGGGATCTCCTCGGGGCCGAAAGTAACGTCTTTACCCTCGCATAGGAAATCACCATAAATAGTATAGACATCTCCTACTACCTTAGCAATATCGTAATCTGGATTCGTAAGGAAACCCGCGAAATCACCCGCCGCAGACCCGCAAGCCATTAATGCGATTTTGCACCCGGGGTTCATAGGCCAATTCTCGGATTTGTTTAACCCGGCCCGCTTCGCCTTCGCTTCGTCGAAACCTACGGCCGCGTAAATATCGCCCCGTAAATCTCTACCGCCGAAAAACAACAAACCGACATCCGGGTCGCCGTGGCCGACGATATGTATCTGGTCGTACTTCTCCCGACTTATGGAACGTATTAACATCGCGAATTCATATTGATATAAAAATTTATCTCCCGAAAAGTCTAGCCTTTGTAAATATTTTGCCATGCCCTTGGACCTAGGTTCAAGCCCCGGAAATGTTTCGTACCCCGCGCCGCGTAACGTGACGTTTTCGGCCCCGTACGTGTCCTGTAATAAAACCTCGTAATCTGTTACCGTTCTGTTGAAGCCTTTTATCGAATCGTCATGCGGATCGTCATGCCGGAAGTCGGCGCGCGCTACGACCAAAACTAATATCTTCGCACCATTTTGCCGTCGCGCGCCGTTCTTAGCTTTAACGGCGGCTAGCACTTCCCCCTCTTCAATAGTAAGTTTTGCCTTATACTCTGTAACCAATACCCCGCACCCCACTACCCTTAATCATTATATACGTTATTCGCTTCGGTGTCAAATATACAGCCATTTTATTAATCCTTAAACGGCGAATACGCTGCCGACTCTTTACCCCTCAGTCACGTACTTCAACAACCCGAACATTGCCGGTGCGAGGGATTTAACGGCCACGTCCCCCCGCCCCACTTTAACCTTAAGTAGCGTCAACGCCGCATCTTCGTCTACCTCGGGCACGGCGTACCTTTTCCGGAACAACCCCCGCCGCCGCGGGCGCTGATGCAACAGCCAGAACGCCCGGGCCACCGCCGTAACAGAACTCTCTACGTCGATACCCTCCGCGCCGAGTTTGTCCAGTTCGCGCACGAACGCTAAAAATACGTCGAGCGGCGGGACGGGTATTTCGAGGCGCAGGTTCTCATCCTCGTATACGTAAGCCGGCGGCGTTTTATCCTTTAGTTCCACTTTGACGCCGCGCGCCCGCCCGCGAAATATCCCGAAACTCTTACTCACCTCTTCGGCCATCGCTTTTCACCTTCCTTGGTCCGCCCGGACGGTTTCCGAAACATCCCCCTCCCCTTTGGGCATCGGTTCCTCCTCGGCGGTCGCTGAGGCCGGCGTCTCCTCGGGCATCTTGAGGCCCATCTGCGCCACCTTGTCGCGGCAGGCCTCGACGGTGCGCTGGTCGGCGTTGCTCGAGAGGATGTCGCGGCACAGCTCGAGGATGAACTCGCGCTTGTCGTCGCTAAGCGGCTCGGCCTCCAGGTAGCACGTCGGCGGTTTTTGGAAGTTATACTGCACCAGCTTCTTGACGTTGTGCTCGTTCTCGGCGTCGAGGATGTCGCCGGCAATAGCGTCGGTGGTCTTGGTGAAGAACTTGGAGTGGACCTCGGCCTGCTTGTACGCGCCCACCTCGCCCTGCGTCACGACGCGGTCCGGGATGCGGAGCGCGCGGAACATCTCGACGTTGAAGTAGTCGAGCTTCTCGACCCAGTGGCGGCCGTCGCCGGCGGGCGGGACGACCTCCACGTCCCACAGCGGGTTGCGGCCCTCGTCGTAGACCTGGGGCAGCGTGACGTAGGAGTTGTCGCGGACGTCGCGGCCCAGCGTCTGCGCGGCGCCGCGGTTGGTCACGTCGTCGCCGGTGTCGGGCGGATACTTCACCTTGACGAAGGGCGTGCCGAAGCGCTCGGCCTCGCGCAGCATGAACAGCGTCAGCATCTCGTGGTTGTACCAGGCGCGGTAGCAGGGCTTAGTGGCCGGGGTGCCGTAGAGGTTGCCGAACTCGTCGTCGTGGGCGTACCAGGCCGACTTGTCGGCGGGGACGTTTATGATGTCGCCGGCGAACTGCTGGAAGCCGTTGTAGGAGCCGCGCTCGTCGGCCAGCCAGCGGCAGTTCTCCGGGTGCGGGTCGCGCAGCTCGCGGAAGACCCACTTTGCCTCGCCGTGGTAGTCCACCGACGTCCACACGTGCTCGACAGGCGCGTAGCCGAAGTCGAGGGCGTTAAGGCACATCTTGGTGAAGCGCTCGCTCCACGGCTCGAGGTACTGCGACTCGACGAAGCGGCGCACGTCGGCGTCGTCGCACACGACGCGCTTCTCCGCGGCGAGGACGGCCATCTTGATGACGGCCAGGCCAAAGTGAATTTGCGGGTACTCGCGCATTCGCTTGAGCGAGGCGAACGATATCGCCGAGGGGTTGTAAACGCCGAGCTCGGCGACGAGCCGGGCGGCGTACTGGTAATAAAAACGGGTCAGCGACGCCTGATAAGACGCCGGCGGCCTGGTGCGTTCTTTATTCTGCGGCATGGTCAAAACCTCTGCTTTGGTAAACCCGGCCGCCGTCGGCGGTCGGGAGGGCGCTCGAGCCGCCGCGCCCCAAGCCCCAACAGGCGAGCGCCAGCGCGGTCACGGCGTCGTCGTGGTAGCCGGCCGGCGCGCCGTAGCGGACGCCGCCCCCCGGAAGCTGCTCGGCGGCGTAGATTTCGAGCTCGCTTAAAAGCGCCGGCACGTCCGGGAAGCGGACGGTCCGTTCCCCTATCGCGAGCGCCAGGTTCTCCACCAGGCGGCGTTTGGTCTCGGCGGTGAACTTGTAGCCGCGCGCCGGGACGCCGAGAGACCTTAAGCGGTCGTATACCGGGTCGCCCAGGCCGGTGCTGTCGAGCCAGACGGTGGCGTCGTGGTAGCGGCTGGAGGCCGCGCGGACCTTCGCCACCTGGAACTCCCAGTCGAGCTGGTTGAAGCGCTCGAAGTGGACCAGCGCCCGGCTGGAGCGCTTGAGCACGCAAATCACGGTGAAGTCGGTGGTCTTGCCGAGGTCGCAGCCGACGACGTACGTCTCGTCGGGCTGAGGCTCCTCCAGGTCGCCGGCGACGCACGCGCGGACGCCGCGGAAGACGCCGCCCAGGTCGCCCAGGAACTCGGCCAGAATTTCCTGGCGGTAGACGTTCTCGGGGAGGCCGCGGGCCTCGGCGTCTATGCCGGCGGCGGGCAGGATGCCGTCGTAGCTGGTGAAGTGGAAGCCGACGTAGCCGGGCTCGGCGGCGGCCGCTCGCGCCCACAGCTCGTGCGCCTGGTTGAGGCCTTTTGGCGTGAAGATGAAGAGGGCGGGCGCGTCTTTCGCCATCAACGTCGGCCGGACGCACTCCTCCCAGGCGTAGCGGCTCCAGAGCGAAAACTCCTCAGCCACCAGGCCGGCGACGGATAACGGCCGGACGGCGTCGGCGTTGTCCATCGAGCGGAGGATTATTTTCGCGTCGTTGGCTAAGGTCAATATATGTTCCGTCTTGTTATAGGCGTTGCCCCAGCCGCTGCCCCGGAGGGCTTCGGACGGGACGGCCCTTATCATTTCCGGGACGAGCTGGTCGCGCAGGTAGGCGTACTCGGGCGCGGCGACGAGGACGTAGGCGCCGGGGTCGGCGTCGGCGGCCCAGTCGCGCGCGACGCGCACGGCGACGTAGGTCTTGCCGAACTTGCGGCCGGCGCGCACGACGACGCGGCGGCAACGCTCGAGAACGCACGCCCGGTAGATAGCATACTGGTTAGGATTTCTTTTTAGGCCGGCGTCCCTTATTCTTATTATTCGGCGGGACAACTTCGGAGATTATTTCCACGTCGGCGTCGGCCGGGGCGCGCGAGGCGGCCCGGCCTTCGGCGTCGGCGAGTTCCTTGAAGAAGAGATGCATGGCCTTCAGGTCGCCCTTCTCGGCGAGCGCGGCGAGCTTTTTATAAATCTTATCGGCTCGAGCGAGGAGCTCGGCGTCGAGGCGCCGCCGCTCGGCGGCCCAGTCGGCGGATTTATTTTTGCGGGGCACACGTTACGAGGGAACGAAAGGCGGGGCCCCCCAATACCCTAAACCGTCCATAGCTAACTCGAATGATGAAACGTGTCGTTTCCCCCCGGAGGGGGTGCTCGCGGCTGCACTTTAACCGCGCGGGTTCACCGCGAGCCAAAAAGGAAAAAAGGGGCGCCCGGGGCGCTCGCCTATATTAATAGCAGCGGCGGGATATTAGTCAACGTGCTAAACGGGGCCAAATGCGGTTAAAAGGGAGCGGGGGTGGTTAACGGGAAGGTAAACAAAAGGATAGGTGAACGCGTTTTTATTAATACGGCTTCAGCTCGATAGTCTTTTTCTTGGCATCGATTACGACTTTATATCGCGCGAAAACGCCCGATAACCCGAGTAGAGGAGGCTGGCCGTCGTCTTCTACGAAACAAACCGGGATCGAAAAGTCTTCGCCGCCGACGGATACTTTAATTTCTCCAAAATAGTAAAAATCAAACGGCTCCCCGCACCCCACCCCTTTTCTCAGTTCGCCCGTCGTTATATCTATGCCTAGTTTCCGGGCTACCCACCCGGGGAGTATGGTCTCGTCGGCGCCGGAATCAACAATGCCGTATATGTCGACATAGTTTCCCTCGTTGTAAAACCTAATCAAAATGGCCGGCACTTCCTTAATAGTTACCAGAGTACCGGCCCGGTCTTCTCTGAGTTTATGCCAATCGAACTTCATCGGGCGCCGTAAAAGGCGGTACACCCCTCGGGGGGGCAAAAAGCTAGCACCGGGTGTTCGACACCCTTCGACTTAGCTTCGTCGAATGCCTTCTCGCCGGAACTATCCACCGCTACGGGCTTTTCGCCGCTTTCGTCGTACGCGATCCATTTCCCTTCGCAACTCATGCGATCATCTCCGTACGCACTTTTCACGCTGAATAATATACCACAACGAAAGGCGCGCGGTCAAGCTAATCGGTGCCGCGTCGGCCCCGCTTTGTTTATACCATAAACGAACCATACGCCGCCGTCAACGTGCTAAAGGGGGTTAAATACGGTTAAAAGGGGGCACGGGTGGTTAGCTATACTACCTCACCGTGTACCGGTCGGCCTGGTCGAAGAGGTCCAGCAGGCGCGAGCCCTTTTTAACGCGGGCGCTGTGCGCGACGCCGGCGGGGATGTAGTACGTGTCCCCTCTTCGATAAACGGCCTTCTCGCCGGCCGTCGTCAGCTCGACCTCGCCCGCGAGGACGACGACCCACTGCGCGGCGTGCGCCTCCCCGGGCGCGTCGACGTCGGCGTCGAAGGCGACGAAGGCCACCTGCCTGCCCTCGCCCTGCAGAAGGTACGCCCGCACGCCCTCGCCGGCGACGTCGGCCCGCGGCAGGCCGGTAATTATCTCCGGAAAGAGTTCCTCTCGGGGCAAGGTTCGACCTCCTTTGGGAACGACGTCCCTATTTGGGGCGGTAGCGGTCGACCTGGTCGAAGAGGTCCTGGACGCTGGTGCCGCCTTTGATGCGCGCGCTGTGCGCCGCGCCCGCGGGGATGAAGTAGGTGTCGCCCGGGCGGTACGTGTTCGTCTCGCCGTTGACGGTCAATTCCAGTTCGCCGTGCAGGACCGCGCCCCACTGCGCCGCGTGCGCGTGCTCGGGCACGTCGACGTCCTCGGCGAAAGTCATGAAGACGAGCTGTTTATCCTCCCCCTGGAACAGGTACGCGCGCACGCCGGCCAGGGGAACATCGGCCTGCGGCAGATCGGTTATTATTTCCGGGAAGAATTCTTCTCGGGGCAAGGCTTGACCTCCTGGTTAAATAAACTATTCTCACACGAGCACGGGGCCGGGTAATTACTCCGGCGCGAAGTATTGTATCCGGTGGTTTAACGCGTCCGCGACGTAAAGGTTACCGCTCGGGGCAACGGCCAAACCGGAAGGGAAATAGAATTGACCGCCGCCGCTGCCGCGGGCGCCGAATTTACCGATGAACGAACCCTGGGCCGTGAAGTACTGGATGCGGTCAAGCTCGGAGTCGGCGACGTAGACGGTCCCGTCGGGCGCAATGCCTATCCCTGAAGGGCAATAAAACTGGCCGTCGCCGTTGCCGTACGAACCCCATAAGCCGAGGTACTTACCCTTAGGCGTGGAGTATCGAACGCGGTAATAAGCCCAATCGGTTACGTATACGTTACCATCTGAGCATACAGATACGGCGGCCGGTTCGCGATGGCCGGTATACCACGAGCCCAGTAAGGACCCCGTAGGAGTGAAGTAACTTATCCTCCCTTTAACTATATCGGAAACGTAAACATTACCGTTAGGCGCGACGGCTACCCCCGAAGGCGCTAAAAATCCGTCGTACCACTCGCCGAGGTAAGAACCCGTCGCGGAAAAGTATTGGACTCGTTCGTTGTCGGCGACGTAGGCGTTGCCGTTGGGGGCGACCGCTATGCCCATAGCCGCGTCGAACTCACCTCGGCCCGTTCCGTACGAGCCCCACTTGCCGAGAAAGGACCCGCTCGAGGTGAAGTATTGGACGCGGTCGTTGGCGCCGGGTACGGGGAACACGCTATTTTCGATTACGTAGACGTTACCGTTGGCCGCAACGGCTACGTCGACGGCGTTTCCGAATTGGCCGTTGCCGGAACCCTGCGAACCCCACGCGCCCAAAAAAGTAGGCCCTTTCGGAGTGGGCGGTTCTGTGGGCGTATCCTCGCACGCGCCGACGAGAATAAGCGCCGCGAACGCGCCCAAGATTAATACCCGTTTCATCGATCGTCCTCCGTTTAATAAAAACGCCGAAATTATCTAAACAACGCCCTCACGCGGCCCAGCGAGACGGGCGCGACGGCCGTCCCGTTGCCGAGGTCCAACTGATAGGCCACCCGTTTGCCGGCGCCCAAATCCGAATTGCACCAAAAGGTAGTCCCGTAAGAGGCCGGGTATCCCGGCCCGCAGACGCAACCGTAAGTCGAACCTGGAATAGTAAAGGTCGCAACGGCCGAGCCGGCCCCCGTATACACCATTCCCACGTCCGAATCGTAAGCCCACACCGCGACGATGATGTATTCCCCACTCTGGCCGTTGAAGGCGTCCGCCGCCGCTATGCCGCCGATATAAGGGCCGAGAATTCTAAAGGAGCTCACCAAGCTCCCGCCCGTTTTATAGCGGTAGACGTACGCCCGGGCCGCGACGTACATATAGGCGCCCCCAGGGATATAGGCATAACCGACGCAGTCGGCGACCGCGACCGACCTTGCGAGGGAGCCGGTGGATATGACGTAATCCCGCAATAGATTCTTACCGTCTAAAACGGCGATGTAAGCCCCGCCTAGAACGCTATGGTCCGCGTCTCCGGCGTCGGCTAAGCCGGCGAGACTTACGGAGTTAACGAGCGAGCCGCTCGCGGTATAAGCTCGCAGCGTATTGGGGCTTGCGACGCTGTAGGCGTAATCGCCGTCGCGGTAGGCGTCGCGCGCGCCGGGCCACGGGAACGAGCTTAAGACGGTGCCCACCGCGCCCCAAGCGCAAAGAGCCGCCAGCGCGCCAAGCGCCGCGGCCGCAATTATCGCGAGTTTCCTCATTTTCCTTTACCTCCTCGAGCTACCGCCCTCTGCGCGTAAATATAACATAAAAACCTTGACAGCTACAAATAAGGACGTGCCGACCTCAAGGTCGGCGCCTACGATAAGGGGCTTAAACCGTTAGTCGCCCAAGCGTCTGCCAGTCACCCCCGCCTCGGCCGATACCGGTCCGCCTGGCCAAAGAGGTCCTGGACGCTCGAGCCGGCCTTGATGCGCGCGCTGTGCGGGGCGCCGGCGGGGATGAAGTACGTATCCCCTTTTCGATAAACGGCCGCCTCGCCGCCTATGGTCAATTCTATTTCGCCGTATAGGACCGCGCCCCACTGCGCCGCGTGCGCGTGCTCGGGCACGTCGACGTCGTCGGGGAACGTCATGAAGACTAGCTGTTTATCCTCGCCCTGGAACAGGAACGCGCGCACGCCCTCGAGCGGGACGTCGGCCCGCGGCAAGTCGGTTATTATTTCCGGGAAGAATTCCCCTCGAGCCAACGTCGTACCTCCTATCTGGAAAAACATTTGCGCCGGTTGGTAACAACCGGCGCCGCGGGGCGATTCCAGGCCGTCCTACCGGAACATCGCCCGTATACGCCCCAGCGAGCTCGGGGTGACGGCGACCAACGACTCGTCGGTGAATTGGACGTTGTCGAGCGATAATATGACGTAGGCAGAATGGCCCGGCCACGCCCAGACCCAACCCGAGAACCCGGCGCGTAGCGGCTTCGCCTCGGCCACCTGCGCCGAGCCGTACGCGTGCTTCCACCTGCCCCAGACCAACGGCACCTTGACGATGTTTTCGCTCGAGCCGTCGTAGCGAAGGTAGAACTCGGCGCCCGCCGAACCGACACCGCCCATGGTCTCCTCGCGGTGGCAAAAGTGCCAGTAGACCGTGCTTTTCGCGGGGACGGTGAACGGGCAACTCTCGAGCGTGGTATAGATCGGCTTCTGCGCCGTCGTCATGCAGAGGCCCAAAGCGTATTTACCCCAGGGGCCCCTGCTCTCCTGCCCCCAGGAGCCCGTGACGCGGCGCCAACCGGCCGGAGGCCAAGTCCCCTCGAACCTTTCGTCGACGTAATATTGCGTAACCGCACCCCCCGCGGCCGCCAGCGCGAGCGCCGCGGCCGTCGTTATCGTGAACTTTTTCATTTACCCAAACCTCCTCGGGCTACTAACCCTTTAATTAAAATATAACACAAAAATTCCTATTATTAAAATAAAAAAACTACCTACCCTAAAGCTGGCCCCTATTCGTTTGGTCGGTAGGGGCGACGCGCGGGCCCCCCTACCGGAACAACGCCTTCACCCGGCCCAGCGAGGTGGGCGCGACGGCGGGCCCGGACCAGCGGAAGTACTGGACGTTTTCGTTAAACGTGTCTGTGACGTAGACACGGCTGCCGCTCGGCGAAAAGTCGACGTAACACGGCGATATGAATTGGCCTTTGCCCCGCCCGCACGAACCCCATTTACCGAGGAACGAGCCAGCGGGCGTAAAGTATTGGACGCGGTAATTCTCACAATCTACCACGAAGATATGGCCGTTAGGAGCTTTAGCTACGCCCCACGGTAAGTCGAACCGCCCGTTACCCGTCCCGAACGAGCCCCACTTGCCTCGGAACAACCCGGTTGCGGTAAAGTACTGGACCCGGCAGTTATGAGCGTCGACTACGTAAACACTGCCATTGCTGGTGACGGCGACGCCGGCGGGACTGTCGAACTGGCCGTTCCCCGTGGCCTTAGTGCCCCACTGGCCCTCGTATCCCCATTTGGGCGGCGAGGCCCAAGCCGCTGCGGCGGCGAGGGCAAAAACGCCCGCCACGCAGGAAGTCAACTTCGTCATGTCCCTCTCCTTTCGTCCTTAATTAAAAAGTTTAGAACTTGGGATGAAAACACCCGCGCCGGCGCTAAGGCCAACGCGGGTATTCTTCGACGCCGCGCACGACGATAACGGCGAGCGGCGTTTTAATATTCTCCCCTTAGTTAAAAGCGACCCGGGCATGCCTTCCGCTATCGATTAACGCGCCCGGTTACGCATACCTTCCCTTTCCGAGTCATTATCGAATAGCGCGGCGACTTTGTCAATTACGAAATAAGCGAAACCGAAAAGTGCGCCCCGCCAAAACGATTCAAAAAACGCGGCGGGCGGGTCCCCTTATAATTGTCCGCTAAGGCGCTACCTAAACAACGCCTTCACGCGGCCCAGCGAGGTGGGCCGTACGGCTGACCCACTATAGCCGCTCAACCATTCGGATACAATCTTCCGTGCAGACGTCAGCGCACAGGCCGCAACCGTAGCACTTCTCGTCTTCGAAGGCGAGCTCGTCGCTCGCGAGCGCCCGGGCGCCGAAGTAACACACGTCAACGCATGTGCCGCAGCTTGCGCAAGCCTCTCCATCGGTGCGCGCGATAAACTTTCCCTTGTCGCAGTCCGCCTGTTCCTCTTCCCCCCGGCAGTAGTGGCAGCAGTCGTCGCAGCAGAAACATATCCCCTGCGTCCGCGTACGGTCCTCGTCGTACCGGAAAGGCCGGACGATGAGGTGCTTGTCCTCCGCCTCCTTCACGAGGCCCGCCACGAACTCCCTGTCGACCCCGTGGAAATCCGAGCCGGTCCCGCCCATCTGGGGGTCGAAGAAAAGGCATAAGTCGAGGCGCGACCGTTGGCAACCCGGCCCTTTCTCGCGGCAGCCGCAGTTGGATACCCAAAACTTCTCGGCATGCGCGATCAACTCCTCGCCCTCTTTGCGCGTCGCCACGTAATGGAATTTAGGTTTGTCGCTCTCCATAGTATTACCTCCTACCGTACATATGCGAAAAAGGTATCCCGCGGTCAAGGCGAAACGCACACGGCTCTTCCCTCTCGAGCGTACAGCCGTGGGGGCGCCGCGCCGCAGAGGACTAAAATACCGAAGACGCAGCTTGCAAGCGCCGAGCCCCCATCACAAGGCACGCCGACTCGCCGGGCGTACCGTTATCCCGGGCCCTGTTCCGGCGTATCGGCTTTTAACGGCTTATACTCTTTGCCGAAGTCCCAAAAGAGCCTTACCGCCGCGCCTATCAATAAAAGGATGAATACGAGCCAGTAACCGTACCGATAGTCGACGGTAAACATACCGGCAACCGCGCCGCCGATATCGCTCTCCTTCGCCGCTTCCTTCGTGAACGCCGCCAATTTACTGTTGACGTCGCCGCGGAATATCAGAAGGCACACGACGCCTACGACGCTCGTTACGGCCGTCAATATCGAAAGTATCCGACGCCGGAAAATCGTAAAAACGACCCCAAGCGCCGCGCAAACGAACGCCGCCACGACCCACCAATTGGGGTTGATCTCTTCCTCTCCGACGGAAGAACCCGTGACCAAGTCGAAGCCGGAGACGGTCCCCACCTTGGTTCCCGCGCAAGATACGTCGACGAACGGCAACGCGAAACAAATAACAGCCAAGCCCAAAACGGCGGGCGCCAAAATCCTTCCGCGTTCTTTTATAAACATCGCGAACTTCTCCATCTGACTCCTCCTCTCTTACGTTAACGTCATTTCTTAATTCCCGGTTGCCGCTGGGACGACGCCGTTGCGCATTTATTATGAATCAAGCTACGCGCGGCGTCAAGCGGATACGCCCGTTAACCGGCGCCCCCTCGTCCGTTGGTGGAACCATTTCTCGAGCTTAGCACGGGAGCGCGGACCTGGCCGCGTAGGGGGCGTAAGGCGTTACGCCCCGACTCGCGCCCGGGGCTTTTTTTCTTGACATTAGTTCTATATAGTACTATCCTATATAAAACTATAACTTAGGAGGCACAGCAATGACGCGGAAACATTCGAAAGACGAAATGCTCGAGCTGCTGGAGGCGGCGGCGCCGGCCTATCTCACCACCGTTGACGCGGAGGGCTACCCTCACACGCGCGCGATGTTCAACCTCCACAACCTCGAGCAATGGCCCGAGCTTGAGGCGTTTATGGCACCCGCGCGCGAGGAGTTCGTGGCGTACTTCAGCACTAACACCTCCTCGCCGAAGGTGGCGCACGTCCGTGCCAACCCCAAGGCGTGCGCGTACTACTGCGACCCGAAGGAGTACCGCGGCCTAATGCTGCGGGGAACCGTCGAGATCGTCGACGACCGGGCGGTCAAAGAGGCGTTGTGGTACGAGGAGTCGAAGAAATACTATCCGCAGGGCCTCGACGACCCGGATTACACGGTCTTGCGGCTGCGGCCCGCCCTCGCCAAGTACTACGCCGGCCTAAGCGTCACCGCGCTCGAGCTGCCGGAGGGGAAATGACGCCCGGGCCGCGGCGCGAGGCCGGCTACCTCATCGCGCAGATCCACCAGCTCGCGGGTCGAATTCTGGCGCGCAAGCTTAAGGAGCACGACCTGGACGAAATAAACCCGCCCCAGGGACGCATCCTCTTCGCGCTGTGGCGACAGGACGGCATATCCATCCAGGAATTGGGAGAAAGAACCAAGCTCGCGAAGTCGACGCTGACGGCGATGCTCGACCGGTTGGAGGCCAACGGCTACGTGCGGCGCGCGCCGGCGAAAGCGGACCGGCGCGAGATACTCGTCGAGCTCACCGCCAAGGACCGCGCCCTCCGGAAAGATTACGACGCCGTCTCGCGCGAGATGACGGCGCTGTTCTACCGCGGCTTCCGCGAACAGGAGCGCGACCGCTTCGAGCGCTACTTGCGACGGATATTGGATAACCTCGTAGCGTACGAGGCGACCGAGCGGTAAGGGCTACCCCTTCCGCGGCCGCGGCCCCCCCGCCCCGGGCGGACGCCGCGACCAAGGTCAAGACCGAGTACGCGCCGTACGGCGACCAACGCACGACGCTCGTTGTGACGTCCACGCCCTCGGCGGCGCGCGTAACGGTAGACGGCCGCTACGTCGGCGTTACGCCCATTTTCTTCAACGACCTCGCGCCGGGCAAGCACCGCGTAAAGGTGGGCGACGTCGCGGACGCCGGGTGGCCCGAGGCCGTGTTCCGCGGCGAAGGCGAGGACCTCGGCCCGCTTTTCGGCGGCGTCCGGCGCGCCGTCCGGGAACAAGGCTCGGAGCTTGTTATTTATATTCTCAAGGAGTTGCTCGCGCGTCGATTCGTCGTCGGCCGTCATTCCCGCCACCACCTTACGAGCCGATAATATCATACCCGACGCGCGCGCGGCGGTTAAAGGCGGAGGCTAAAAACCTCTCACGGCGCCGTACGCCCCTAACGCCATGCGACGCCCAAACCCGCCCGCCTTAGCGGCCGCAACGCCTTACGGCCCCACTCGGGCGCGGCCGCCGCAACGCGCGCCGTTACTCCTCGTACACGGGCCGGAAGTACTGGATCCGGCCGCTGCCCGCGGCGACGTACACGATTCCGTCGGCGCTTACCGCTAAGAGGTCTACGCTCGTTAAAAGCTCCCCGTCGTAACCGCGGAAAAAGTATTGACCGAGCAACTCGCCGTCGGCCTCGAAGTATTGGACCCGCGCCGCGCCCATTTCCCGGCCTTCGTCCACTACGAAAACGTTGCCCTCGGGACCGATCGCGATGGCACGAGGGGAATCGAATCGCCCGTCGGCGTCGCCGCGGGTCCCTAATTTTCCGAGTAAATCGCCGGCAGCGGAAAAGCATTGAACGCGATCGTTTCCCGTGTCGGTTACGTAGACGCGACCGTCACGCCCTACCGCTAACCGCCCTATTCCCCAGAACTCGCCGTCGCCGACGCCGTGAGAACCCCACGTCGTAATTACCTCCCCTGACGGCGAGAACCGGAGTACGCGGTCGCTTATAACGTCGGTTAAGTATACGTCGCCTCGCAGCCCTACCGCCACGTCGTTCCCGTCGCCGAGATTGTAATCGGAAAACCAACCGCCGATATATCCGCCGGCCGGCGTGAAGTATTGTACGTGTCGGCCCGCGGCGTTTATGCACACCACCCCCTCGGCCGTAACGGCTAAGCCGTGGGGCCCCACGAATCGCCTTTCGCGCGTCCACTGATCGCTCGATTCGCCGACGAAGTCCCCCTCCGCCGTGTAAAATCGGATATTGCCCGAGGCCATCTCGACGACGTAAATCTCCCCATTAGGGCCCGCGGCGACGGCGTACGACGAACTGGCGGGACGAAACGCGTCGGAAGGTATGGCGTTCCACGAATACAAGAACTCGCCGCCCCCGGAAAAAAATTGGAGCTCGAGGTTCCGACCCGCCGCGACGATTACGGCGCCGTCGGCCGTCACGGCAACGTCTTCGGGGCAGTTAAACTGGCCCTCGCCGTAGCCCCGCTCCCCCCAACCGCCTAAGAACTCGCCGTCGGCCGTGAACCGTTGAATGCGGCAGTTGCCGAAGTCGGCGACGTAGACCGTACCGTCGCGAGCCACGGCTATAGCTTTGGGAGAATAGAACTCGCCGCCGCCGTCGCCCGCCGAGCCCCACCGGCCCGCGTACTCCCCCTCCGGCGTGTAAAAGCGAACGCAATTATTTGATTTGTCCGTGACGTAGACCCGGCCGTCGGGCCCTACGGCTAGGTGCCTCAATTCCTCGCCGTACGTCAGGCCCGCGCCTTCGGCGCGCCACTGGCCTAGGTACTCGCCCGTCGCCGTAAAATATTGAACTCGGCAGTTGCCGGCGTCGGCTACGTAGACGCGGCCGTCGGGCCCAACGGCTACGCCGTTCGGCGAACGCAACTCCCCCTCCCCGGAACCTTCCGTGCCCCACGCGCCGAGGTATTCGCCCGCCGCGGAAAAGTATAGTACGCGATCATAGATATCGTCGGGGATGTAGACTACGCCGCTGGGCGCGACCGCCACGTCCCACGCCCCCGGGAAACTACCCGGCGGCCACCCTAGCCACGAACCTAAAAACGATCCCGTCGGCGTGAAAAGCTGTACGCGGTCGTTAAAGTAATCCGCGGCGTACGTCGTGCCGTCCGGCCCCACGGCGACGTCGGCCAGGTATTCGAACTCGCCGTCGCCCGTTCCCTTCCCGCCCCACTCGCCGACGTACTCGTAACGTACCGGCACGCGGACCTCCTCCCCCGCGTCCGCCGCCGCTATCAAAAATAGGCCAGACGCCGCCGTAACGCGTAGCGCAAACCGCGATCCCGCTCTCGTCAACCTAAGCCGGCCCTTCCGCCTGTACAGAAGACGCCACCTCCGCGCCGCCAACGCGACGACGTAATATAACATTACCCGGGCGTCTCGGATATGATTAGAAAGGTAAAGCCGCGCCCGTAAAGAGCGCCGAAACGCCTTCCTAACGCCGCGCGCGGGCGCTTCCGCGCGTACGTCATTACGCCTAGATAACGGCCGTATTCATAACCTTATGCCCCAGTGGTTTCTCTCGCGATATTCTGCTTGTCCTCTAATCGTCCGCTCCAACCCCGCCTTCGCCAAATCGGCGTCTAGTTCCGCATATCCTTTCGACTCAACTTGATAAATGCGGTCGGGTATCGTCGTACTTACGTCGACGGCCCGTCCCCGCCAGTGCGTCGCGCCGCTCGTATCGCGAGCGTCACCGTCCCCGTACCGGTCGTTTACGACGTCGGTCCCCAACCGCCGGTAAGCGGACACTATCCCCACGCGCCCTGCGAGGTAATGGTCGTTCCTAAAGGTCTCGTACGTCGACAGTATTTTTTGAAAACTTTTGAGCGCCCAAGCTAAATCGCCGGAGCAACGGTAATAACACCAGTAGTCCTTTGGGTACTTCTTAAAATCGGAATCGTTCGCAACGAAGAACGCCTCGCCCCCGCGTGCGCCCGCGTAGTCTTCCAGGCGGTCGAACCCCTTCTCCCAACCCGCAATCATCTTCGCGTTAACGCCCTTACTTTTAAACGTTCGCGCGATTATTTTAACACATTCCTTTCTTATCCCAGGCGTTTTACCCATTACTTTTAGATCTATTTTGTAGCCGTCGTACTTATCTTGGATATCGTACCAATACTTCTGTTCGTCGGCCGTTGCCTCGGTTCGTCTTTCGCCGACGACCTCGCCGCCCGCCGCGGCGATCGCGGCCGGTTCGGCCCCCCGTAGGTCGACGCCCGTACGCGCGTATAGCCACCCGAGCAAGTTCTCGATCTCTTTTGGGTTTAGCCCCTCCTTATTTAATTCGTCGATAATGTAGAGCACTTCGAAATACGCCGGCGCGTCGCCGCCGGTCAAATCGAACAGCTGCTTTAACAAATCGCCGGGGGGGCTTTCTCCTCGCGCCTCGTACGCCGCGAGCTTTTCTAAGACACTTTGTAGTTCCGCTAGCCGCTTTACGTCGCCGCTTACCGTTAGCCTAAATCCTACCATAGACGCTCCTTCGTCGCCCGCGCGGCCACGGTCCCGCCGCCGCCGCGCCCCTCCCTCGCTCCCGCGCCCGGCGCCCGAGCTCGGCGCGGCAAAAGGATCCCGGAACCATCTATTCCTCCTCAATAACTTTCCCGTAAGTATCGTAAAGGACGCCGTTAACGCGCCGCGGCGAGAAGGAAGGGTTCCAACACGGACACCAACCTTCAGAGCCGAGCTGGAGCCGGTCGCCATCACTCCGCCCCAACGGCCTGAGGTAAAGGCGGTATTCGCCCCAAGGAAACTCCGAGGTGAATGCGACGGCCCCGCCGTCGGGCGATAGTACGGGCCCGGAATTTACGTAGTCTTCGATAACTTTAACGTCGGAGCCATCGAGTTTTACGATAGATATCGTCCCCGGGAATTCTTCCAGGTTAAACAATAAGGCCGAGCCGTCGCGGGTGAAAGAAAAGACTTCCGGTCTTTCGCCGCCGCGGACGAGGCAGCGTTCCCCGGTCCCGTCGGCGTTTATCACGAAGATACCGCGCCCATCGCCGCGCCGCGAGGAGAAGGCTATCTTAGTACCGTCAGGGGACCATACCGCGCCGCCATCGTCGCGTTCGTTTTCGGTAATCCGCGCTAATTCCCCACCATTCGAGCCGATCACGCATATCTCTTCTTCGCCTTCCTCCCCCATCGTAAACGCGACGCGACTGCCGTCGTAGGAGAACGCCGCATCGTAGTTGCTCACGTTACCGTCAACGAGCGGCGTCCGATCGGTCCCGTCGACGTTGACTACATAAATGACGTGCTTATCGCCCTCGGTTTGAGTGTATGCGACGCGCCGAGAATCGGGCGAGAAAGAATTAATTATGGCGTCATGGTCGCCGTCGCTAAGGCGTATTTTCCCCGAGCCGTCCGCGTTAACGACATACAAATCCGAGTGGCCACCGAACCACCCTACCGCGCCGGTGTTCGTTGCCCGGTATATATCGGTCGGCATTGAGGAGTGGACGCGGTAGACGATCTTAGTCCCGTTAGGCGAGAAAACGGGATTACGCCCCGCAATCTCGAGCATAGCCCACCGCCGGCCGTCGAGGGCAGCGAGGTGGAGTCCCCATCCATCGTCGTAAACGATAAAGTCCTCCGCCCGCACCATACCGCCAACGTCTATTTGTACGCCGTTATCGACGACGTATTCGGGCTGAGTACCCGCCGCCAAGGCAGCGGCCTTACCGGTAGCATTAAGTACTACCCCGGCGCATAAAACTGCTATCGGTAGCGCGATACTAGCTGTTCGGTAATAAAGATTGAGCACGAGGCCTCCCTTACAATCAACCGCTATGAATCTTCTTTCTTTAGCATTTTAATAAAACTCCCAACGAGAAGCTACTCTAAACGAGGACCGGCTCCCCCTTTTAAGAATATAGAACTTGAATTTACACGCCCCCCCAAGTAGCAACCGCTTCTGCCATAGCGCAGCCAAGTTCTTGCTGGACACTTGGATTAGCCAATATAACGGCATCGCGGTAGTTAGTTACGAACCCTAGTTCGGGCAATACGCAATAATAACGTTCTTCGAACGCTTGTCTATCCATGCCATATTTACCCACTGCTTTATCGCTTCGCATTATCGCCCAAGCCGTATATTTTATACCGCGGTCTCGCCATTCCGGGTCGTGTCGCCGTAACGCCCCGAGGAGGTTTTCGTGTATAAGCACCCCGAGCTCGACCGACTTCGAATGTTCGCTGGATACCCACGTCTCCGTACTTCGTGCACGGGGGTCCGGATAGGCGTTAGCGTGTACGTCGACAAACGCCAACCTCGCCTCGGCGTTAGCGCGAAGCCTTTCGGCCGCCAATTCCAACTGGGGCCCGATATTCGTTCGCGGGGCCAGGTGGACCTCCATCCCCGGCCTCCCGGCGAGGTTTCTATGCATAGACTCGCCAACAGCCGTCACAACGTCGAACTCCTGGAGGCCCCCGACGCCTTCGGCGCCGGTATTACTACCGTCTGCCTTCTCGTAGTGCCCTTGGCTTACTATAACTATAACACCGGCCCCCGGAACGGGCGGCCTTTCCGAAGACCTTCGATAATCGACGCCCGTTAGTTTAGTCAGCCGGGCGTGCAAGCGCGCGACCTCTTCTTGGCTTAAAGCGGCTCCTTCGCTCAATTCGTCTATGATGTCCAGTACTTCCAAAGGCTTCGAAACGTCGCCGCCCCGCAAT
The DNA here is from genome assembly GCA_011773985.1 of Candidatus Zixiibacteriota bacterium. Lineage (GTDB taxonomy): Bacteria > RBG-13-66-14 > B26-G2 > WVWN01 > WVWN01 > WVWN01. The sequence goes on from WVWN01000065.1 coordinate 19,967, forward strand.
TCCAGCAACCGCCGTACGAGGTCGGTAGGCGGCCTATCGCCCCGCGCCTCGTACGCGGCGAGTTCGCCTAAAACGCGTTCTATTTCCTCGAGCCGCGCGAAGTTACCTTTCAATATTATCTTAAAACCTGTCACAGTTCCTCTTTGATTCCCCCCACCCGCCTCCTCCGTTCCCGCACCCAGCGCCCGAGCTCGAGCCGCGACGCGCGGACCTGGCCGCCGAGCTTGTAGGCCGGCAACTCGAGCTCCCGCGTCCACCGGCGCGCCGTCGACGTCGACACCCCCAGCGCCGCGGCCACCGCCTTCCAGCCGATGAGCGCGTCGTCTTCCCGAACGCCGTCCATACCCGTACTCCTTCAGCCCTTTTAGTCCGCTTCGGCAGCCGCCACGTCCACGCGAGCGCCGTCACCGCGACCAGCTCCGCGCCCGAACTGCGCCTCGCCCAGCCGCCGCGCGCGGCGAGTTTGCGCGCCAGAAAAACGTACCCCCCGTCCACCCCAGCGCCGATAGCCGCGGCCGCCACCGCTCACCGCCGGGCCCTGAAACCCTCGAGCGTCATCACGATTACGGTTGGAGTTGCTTTAGGGAGAGTTTAACGGAAAGGAACACCGCGTCGCAGCCGAAATTACGTCCCCGCCGAATTTTCGGCTTGACTACGGCGTCAATTAAGGCTATAAATAACGGCGCCCATTTTTATTTCCCGTGTACTTGTATAACATCAAATCCCGAAATGTCAACATGCGTGCGGACGTAACAACAAATTAATAAAGAAATACTCGGGGGTATTAATTTACCGCCGCGAAAACGCCCCGACATGTAAAGGAGGAACGTTGAAAACACGCCACGATTCGTACTGCGGCCTGTACTGCGGCGCTTGCCCCATCCTGGCGGCGACAGTGAAGGGGGAAGTTGAGAAGAAGGCCGCGGAGTGGGACCTGCCCGCGGACGACATCGTCTGTAACGGCTGCAAAACAAAGGTTAACGCTGGCATCTCCGCCGACTGCGTCATGAGGCTATGCGCGCGGGACCGCGGCCTCAACTTCTGCGTCGAGTGCGACGACTACCCCTGCGGCACGATCCAAACTTTCCAGCACGACAGGCTCCCCCATCACACGCTCACAGCTCCCAACCTGGAGGCGATCCGCGACCGCGGCGTCGACGCCTGGCTCGATGAGCAGCAGAAGCGATGGGCTTGCCCGGCGTGCAACACGTCTTCCACCTGGTACGAGGAAGAGTGCCGAAGCTGCGGCGGCGACCTCTACGACGTTTGCGCCGAGGAGAACGACTGGGCCGAAGAAAAGGCTCGCAGGGCGGAGGGCACCAGCGCTATTTGGAAGATACGTCGCGGAATTCGGCGCTTCCGCTAAGGGGGACGCCGAGTTGGAGTAGGAAACTAAGCAACGCACGGGGGTTAATACTCAAGGAGGGAAACATGAAAACGCGCTTCGATTCGTATTGCGGCCTGTACTGCGGCGCCTGCCCCATTCTGGTGGCGAACGTGAAGGGGGAGGTGGAGGCCAAGGCCAAGGAGTGGGAGATGGTCGCGGCGGATATCGTCTGCCACGGCTGCAAGTCGAGGGTCACCGCCAACATATGCGCCGACTGCGTTATGAAGTTATGCGCCCGCGACCGCGGTTTCGACTTCTGCGTAGAGTGCGAAGATTACCCCTGCGGCTCGATCCAAACTTTCCAGCGCGACAGATTCCCCCACCACACCCTCATAGCCGTCAACTTGGAGACGATCCGCGACCGCGGCGTCGCCGCTTGGCTCGACGAGCAGAAGGAGCGGTGGAGCTGTTCCGCCTGCGGCACGCTCTTCACCTGGTACGAGGAGGAGTGCCAAAGCTGCGGCGGCAAACTCTACGACGCCTGCGCGGAGGAGGACGACTGGGCGGAGGACGGCGACCGCGAGGCCGAGGGCGCGCCCGAAAGCGCGTACTGGAAAATACGCAAGCGGCTCCGGCGGTTTCGGTAGCTGCGCGGGGGTTTACGGTACGAGGTTGGCAGCAGCTTTTTCGAACGGCGAGATAGGAGGCGCCGTGGCCGAGCGGGAAACTAATTTTAATTACGGCGCGTACTGCGGCCTGTACTGCGGCGCGTGCGCCTTAATGGCCGCCACCGAGCGCGGCGAGGTCGAGAAGCTGCTGGAGAAGGAAGAGCCCGCGGCGTACACCGTCGAGCAGCTCACCTGCCACGGTTGCAAAACCGACGTCCTGGCCTCTTGGTGCGCCGACTGCGAGATGCGCCGCTGCGCCCGCGAGCGGGGCGTAGCGTTCTGCTGCGACTGCGCCGACTACCCGTGCGAGCACAATAATACGTTCCAGGCCGACCAGTACGCGCACCACTCGGTCGTCCTGAAAAACCTCGAGGCCATCCGGGAAAAGGGCCCGGAGGCGTGGCTGGCGGAGCAAGCGGAGCGGTGGAGCTGCCCGTCGTGCGGCGCGCGCTTCACCTGGTACGAGGATAAATGCGACGCGTGCGACGCCGACCTCTACGACTGCCGCGCGGAGGAGAGGGACTTAACGGAATAAGAGGAGACCGGGGGTGAGGAGGTCAATCGTATTCAAGTAGGCTCGAGCCGGCGGCGCTCGGCCGCCGGCCTTTGCGTCGGCGGCGGAGGCTCGATGAAGAAGATTATATACGTCGGGGCGTTAGCGGCTTTTGGGGCGCCGGCGCTATGGCGGCGCCCGGGCGCTCGAGGGAGCCGGCCTCGCCGTCGCGGATGAGGAGTGCTACGGCTGCAGCCTGTGCGTCGACGTCTGCGCCGAGGGTTGCATCGAGATGGAGGCGCGCGACTAGCCAGCCCGCCGCCTACCCCGCCTCCCTCGGCCGGTTGAAGGCGTTTTTTAAATAGGAGGAGAGAAATGAATCGGAATACTACGCGCGTTGCTTGGCATCGTCCTACTCGCGGCGTGCGCCGAATCGCCAACGGAACCTCCCCCAAAACCTCCTGAGCCGGAACCTGAATGGGTTTACGAAGGTAAGTGGGGTTCGAAGGGCACCGCCAACGGCCAATTCGATCGGCCCAGCGGCGTCGCCGTCGCGCCGAACGGTAACGTCTACGTCGCCGATACGTGGAACAACCGCATCCAGTACTTCACCGCCGCCGGTTCGTTTCTAGGAAAGTGGGGCTCACCCGGGTCGGGCGATAGCCAATTCGAAAGCCCGCGCGCCGTCGCGGTCGCGGCCGAGAGGGGCACCGTTTACGTCGCCGATACCGGCAACCACCGGATTCAATTTTTTACTTCGAGCGGGAGCCACGTAGGCAAATGGGGCTCTTTCGGTACGCGCAATGGCGAACTTATGTGCCCGGAGGGTGTAACCATAGCTCCGAACGGGAACGTCTACGTCTCGGATACGGCTAACCACCGGGTCCAATACTTCACGGCTTCCGGCTCGTACCTCGGCAAGTGGGGTTCGCAGGGTTCCGGCGAGGGCCAGTTTGACCAGCCTTCGGGCGTCGGGGCATCGGCCGGTAACCAGGTATACGTAGTTGAGTATTACGGTCACCGTATCCAGTATTTTAAGGGTGACGGCACGTACGTCGGCGGGTGGGGGACGCGGGGTTCGGGTAACGGCCAATTCGAATATCCTAAAGGGGCCGCCGTCGCGCCGGACGGCAACGTATACGTCGCCGATAAGGACAACTTCCGCGTCCAATACTTCGCGCCCACGGGTTCGTACCTCGGTAAGTGGGGCAGCCGGGGCACGGGTGACGGCTATTTCAACTTTCCCGAGGGCGTAGCGGTTGCTTTCAACGGTGACGTTTACGTCGCCGATACTTATAATAACCGCATACAATATTTTAGACGTAAATAGCCGGCCGTCGCCCCCGCCTCCGTCGGCCGCGTCAAAGGGTTACTTAAATAGGAGGAAAGAAATGAAAAAGCCAATCGGAATACTGCGTGCGTTGCTTGGCGTCGTCATGCTCGCGGCGTGCGCCGAATCGCCAACGGAACCGCCCACAAAACCTCCCGAGCCGGAGCCGGAATGGGTCTACGAAGGTCAGTGGGGCTCGGAATTCTACGAGCCGTGCGGCGTCGCCGTAGCGCCCGACGGTAACGTTTACGTCGCGGACGCCAACAACCATCGCATCGAATACTTCACAGCAACGGGCTCTTTCCGCGGAAGATGGGGCTCGTTAGGGAACGGGAACGGCCAATTCGCTTATCCCGTAGGCGTCGCCGTCGCGACCAACGGCCACGTCTACGTAACCGACTTGGGAAACGACCGCGTCCAGTACTTCACCTCGAGCGGGAGTTTCGTCGGCAAGTGGGGTTCAGACGGAACGGGCAATGGCCGATTTCACGGCCCGCACGGCCTCGCCGTCGCCTCGAACGGCAACGTTTACGTGACCGATTTCGGAAACTACCGGGTCCAGTACTTCACCTCGGGCGGTTCCTTTCTCGGTAAGTGGGGTTCGAAGGGCTCTGGCAACGGCCAATTTTCCGGGCCCCGGGGTATCGGCGTAGCCCCCGACGGTAACGTTTACGTAGGCTCCGCGGGTGACGAACGGGTCCAATACTTCACGGCGAGCGGTTCCTTCCTGGGCAAATGGGGCGCGCCGGGGCCGGGCAACGGCCAGTTCCAAGGCTTATACGGCATAACGGTGGCGCCCAACGGCAACGTCTTCGCAGCCGATCATTTCAAAGACCGCGTCCAGTACTTCACTTCTACGGGCTCCTTCCTCGGCAAGTTCGGGGCCCACGGCACGGGCAACGGCCAATTCATCCAACCGGGGGACATAGCCCTCTCGCCGAGCGGCGACCGCGTCTACGTGTCCGATGTCTTCAACCACCGCGTCCAATATTTTAAAAGGAGGGCCTAAGCCGTCGCACCCCCCCGGCCGCGTGAAGGGTCCGTACAAGGCGGGGCGACAGGCCAGCCGCCCGGGTACGCGTAGGGGCCGACCATCAGGCCGGCCCTCTTTTATTCACGACCCGCGCGGCCCGAGACCTTTTTTTGTTGACGAAGAAGGCAATATATGTTTAATTAAAATTAGACGCCATAAGCGGCGCGTACACGGTCGCGCCTCGAAAACGCGGGGACTCAAGGGAAAGAGTGCTACGTTTTTTTTATAATCGATGCTTTCGGTCGCCGCGGCCGTAGTCGCGGCTAAGAAGCTAACACCCGGGTCGAGCCGGCGGCATCGCCGGGTTTTTCTTTATTTAATTTTAAATTTGGATTTAAAGTAATAGGAGGCCAAAATGAAGAGCGCGTTGACTTTCGTATTCGCCGTGGCGGTCGTTACGGCCGGCGTGGCCTCCGCGGCCTGGGTCTACGCGGGCAAATGGGGCTCGAAGGGTACGGGCAACGGCCAATTCGACTCCCCCGAAGGGGTCGCCGTAGGCGGCGCCGGTTACGCGTACGTGGCCGACATGCAAAACCATCGCATCCAATATTTCACCCCCACCGGTTCCTTCCTCGGCAAATGGGGCTCGGAGGGCAAGGGTAACGGCGAGTTCATACTTCCTCTCGACGTTGCGATAGACTTGGGCGGCAACGTTTACGCCGCCGACATGGGCAATAACCGCATCCAATACTTCACCTCGAACGGTTCGTTCCTCGGCAAGTGGGGTTCGTACGGCAAGGGCAACGGCCAGTTTATGGGTCCTACGGGCGTTGGGACAAGTTTGCTCTGGAACGTTTACGTCGTCGACATGGGCAATTGCCGCATACAATACTTCACCTCCAGCGGCTCCTTCCTCAATAAGTGGGGTTCGGAGGGCTCCGGCGAAGGCCAATTTGAAGGACCTCGGGGCGTCGCGACAGCCTCGAACGGCAACGTATACGTCACGGATACTGGTAACGACCGGGTACAATACTTCGGCCCGCAAGGCTACTTCTTGGGGAAATGGGGCTCCGAGGGTACCGGCAACGGCCAATTCAAAGGGCCCCGGGGCGTCGCTATAGGCTCGGACGGCAACGTTTACGTAGCCGATACCGGCAATAGCCGCGTACAATACTTCACCGCGAGCGGTTCCTTCCTCGGGAAATGGGGCTCAAGGGGCTCCGGCAACGGCCAATTCAGCGTACCCGACGGCATCGGCGTCGCGCCGGACGGTAAAGTTTACGTAGCCGATACCGGCAATAACCGCATCCAATACTTCAAATGGGACCCTTTCGCGGGCCTCGAGCCGGCGTCGCTGGGCCGCGTGAAGGGATTGTTCCGGTAGGGGCGCACGGCGCGTCGCGTATGTCGGCGGGAATAAGTGGCCGCCCAAGGGGCCGAAAACCCTTGTTTACGCGCCTTGTTAACGCTATTTGTCTCTAAGGGGGCAAAGGCGGGGGTATACGTTTAGGCCGGCCCTTTTTTATTCACAACCCGCGCGCGCCGAGACCTTTTGTTATTGACGAAGAGGGCAACGTATGTTTAATTAAAATTGGACGCTCTAAGGGGCGCGTATACGGTTGCCCCCGAGAACGCGGGGATTTAAAGGAAAGAGGGCTACGTTCTTTTTTAATCGATGCTTTCGGTCGTCGCGGCCGTAGTTGCGGCTAAGAAGCTAACACCCCGGACGAGCCCGCTGCACCGCCGGTTTTTCTTTATTTAACTTTAAAATTTGGATTTAAAGTAATAGGAGGCCGAAATGAAGAGCGCGTTGACTTTCGTATTCGCCGCGACGCTCGTAGCAGCCGGCGCAACCTACGGCGCATGGGTTTACGCGGGCAAATGGGGCTCGAAGGGCACGGGCAACGGCCAATTTGACGACCCCGAAGGGGTCGCCGTTGGCGGCGCCGGTTACGCGTACGTCGCCGACATGGAAAACCATCGCATCCAATATTTCACCCCCACCGGTTCCTTCCTCGGCAAATGGGGCTCGGAGGGCAAGGGTAACGGCGAGTTCATACTTACTCTCGACGTTGCGATAGGCATGGGCGGCAACGTTTACGCCGCCGACATGGGCAATAACCGCATCCAATACTTCACCTCGAACGGTTCGTTCCTCGGCAAGTGGGGCTCGGGCGGCTCGGGCAACGGCCAGTTCATGGGTCCTACAGGCGTCGGGATAAGCTCGCTCCGGAACGTTTACGTTGTCGACTTGGGCAATGGCCGCATACAATACTTCACTCCGAGCGGCTCCTTCCTCAATAAGTGGGGTTCGGTGGGCTCCGGCGAAGGCCAGTTCTACTATCCTAGGCATATAGCCGTCGCCGCTAATGGCGACGTATACGTCGCGGATGCCGGTAACGACCGGGTGCAATATTTCAACCGGACTGGCTACTTCCTGGGGAAATGGGGCTCCGAGGGTACCGGCAACGGCCAATTCAAAGGGCCCCGGGGCGTCGCTATAGGCTCGGACGGCAACGTTTACGTAGCCGATACCGGCAATAGCCGCGTACAATACTTCACCGCGAGCGGTTCCTTCCTCGGGAAATGGGGCTCAAGGGGCTCCGGCAACGGCCAATTCAGCGTACCCGACGGCATCGGCGTCGCGCCGGACGGCAAAGTTTACGTAGCCGATACCGGCAATAACCGCATCCAATACTTTAAATGGGACCCTAACGCGGGCCTCGAGCCGGCGTCGCTGGGCTGCGTGAAGGCATTGTTCCGGTAGGGTTTTATCGTTAACTGCCGCGGGCCGCCTCCGACGAGGCGGCCTCGTTATTTTGCGCCGCGCGCGCCCACCTTTGGTATACTCCTCGCCGGGGTCGAATATGCGCGTTCTTCTCACGGGGGCCACGGGTTACATAGGCCGGCGCCTGGCGGACGAGCTTTTCGCCGCGGGGGACGTCGAGCTTCGCCTCTTCGTCCGCGACGTCTCCAAACTCGGGGAGGCCGTACGCGCGCGCAGAGGTCACAAAGGGCGATACTTTTCATCCGGCCGCTCTCGCCCGGGCGCTCGCCGGCGTCGACGTAGCTTATTACTTCATCCATTCCATGGCTGCGGGGCGGGACTTCGCCTCGCGCGACCGCCTTTCGGCGGAAAACTTCCGCGAGGCCGCCATCGAAGGCGGCCTCGTTATTTTGCGCCGCGCGCGCCCACCCTTTGGTATACTCCTCGCCGGGGTCGACTATGCGCGTTCTCCTCACGGGGGCCACGGGTTACATAGGCCGGCGCCTGACGGACAAGCTTCTCGCCGCGGGAGACGTCGAGCTTCGCCTCTTCGTCCGCGACGCCGCCAAACTTGGGGAGGCCGTGCGCGCGCGCGCGGAGGTCGCGGAGGGCGATACCTTCCATCCGGACGCCCTCGCCCGGGCGCTCGCCGGCGTCGACGTAGCTTACTACTTCATCCATTCCATGGGTGCGGGGCGCGACTTCGCCTCGCGCGACCGCCTATCGGCGGAAAACTTCCGCGAGGCCGCCGTCGAAGCCGGCGTGCGCCGCCTCGTCTACCTCGGCGGCCTGGGCGTTCGCGAAACCGCCAGCGAGCACCTCCGCAGCCGCCTCGAGACGGGCGAGATCCTGAGCGCGCGGCCCGAGGCAGTCCAGACCGTATGGTTCCGCGCCGGCATTATCATCGGCTCCGGCAGCGCCTCCTTCGAGATAATAAGGAACCTCGTCCAGAAAGCGCCGGTTCTCATCACGCCGCGTTGGGTCCGAACGCGAACAGAGGCCGTCGCCGTCGCGGACGTCCTCGCCTACCTCGCCGCCGCGCGCGACGTACAGGTGGAAGGTAACGTCGTAGTCGATATCGGCGCGGGCGTCACGACCTTCGCGGAGCTTTTGCGGGGAGCCGCGAGCGTTATGGGCCTGCGCCGGCTGTTCGTACCGCTGCCGTTCTTCACGCCCCGCATGGGCGCCTACGGCCTCGTGCTCCTAACGCCCGTACCGTTCGCCGTCGCCTCCGCGCTCGTGGAGGGCCTCCGTTCCGAGACCGTGAAGCAGAACGACAACGCCGCTCGCCTCTTCCCGCGCGTTACGCCCCGGCCCTACGAACGGGCTTTCGCCGACGCGTTGGATGAAATAGAGGCGCGCCAGGTCCTAAGCCGCTGGTGCGACGCGGACGCCGAGCCGGTTTGCGGGTTAAGGCCGCCGGCTAGCCTGGAGGCGGCGGTTTATACCTTAAGGCGGTTCGCGCCCACGGGCGACTTACCGCCGGCTCGCGTGTTCGCGGCCGCCTCCGCGGTGGGGGGCGAGGCCGGTTGGTTCCGCCTCGATTTCCTGTGGAAATTGCGCGGCGTGCTCGATAAGCTGTGCGGCGGCCCGGGCGCCGCCCGCGGCCGGCGCGACCCCCGCGCGCTACGGCTCGGCGACGCCGTCGACTTCTGGAAGGTCCGCGAGGTCCGGCCCGGTAAGCGTCTCCTCTTCGCCGCCGAGTTGAAGCTGCCCGGGCGGGGTTGGCTCGATTTCGTCGTGGAGCGGGGCAGGTTCGTCGTCACGGCCTACTTCTACCCGCGCGGCTTGCTGGGCCGACTCTATTGGTACCTCTACTGGCCCGTGCACGCGCTCGCGCTGGCCGACGTGGCGCGCGGCGTCGCGGCGGAGGCCGGTCGCCCGGACCGACGGGCGGGTCCCGCCGTTGCGTGAAGCCGCGCCCGCCTCGCTGGGCGGCGTTAAGGCGTTGTTCCGGTAGGGGCGGCTGGCAGGTAGGGGCGACTGGCGAGTCGCCCGGACGGACAAGGGGCGTTTACAAGGGGCTTAGGCCCCTTGTCCTGCGCCGCCTTTCCGGGCGGCCTTTTTTATTGGCATTATAGAAATTTTTGTGTTAGGAATAATTTAAAGGGTTAGCAATCGGAGGAGGCCCAGAGAAATGAGTAAGCTTGCGATCACGACGGCTGCGGCCTTGACGCTCGCGGCGGCCGCCGCCGGGGCTACGCAATACTACGTCAACGAAAATTTTGATGGAAATTGGCCGCCGGCCGGTTGGCGCCGGGTCACAGGCGGATGGATGCAGGAAAGTGAAGGCCCGTGGGGTAATTACGCTTTGGGCTACCGCACGACGACGGGGCAGGAGCGCGCTTATGCCACGCTCGAGAGTTGCCCGTTTACCGTCCGCGCGAACAGTACGGTATACTGGCACTTTTGCCACGCCGAACGCACGCTGGGCGTTCCTGGCTCAGCGGGCGCCGAGTTCTACCTTCGTTACGACGGCTCGAGCGAAGACATATTCCGGACACCGCTGACGTGGGGCGAGTGGAAGCACGCGTTCGGCTCGGCGAAAGTGGCCGAAGCGCGGCCGCTACGCGCCGGCTTCTCCGGTTGGGTTACGGCTTACCCGGGCCATTCTGCCTACGTAATAATATCGCTCGACAACGTCCAATTCGCCGATGAGTCGTTGGTCGGCGTCTCCCCCGCGTCGTTGGGCCGCGTGAAAGCGTTGTTTAGGTAGGGGCGACCGGTCACTCGCCCACGGCAAAGGGGCCGTTAACCAGGGGCTTTAGCCCCTGGCGCGCCCCTTGTTCCTACCGACCAACCGAATAGCAGCCGGCCTTCGGGGCGGTCCTTTTCTATTAGAATTATAGAAATTTCTGCGTTATCTTTTATTCAAAGGGGCAGTAGCCCGAGGAGGTTTAGGGAAATGAAGAAGCTCGCGATAACGACGGGCGCGGCGTTCGGCGCGTTGGCGGCGGTTTATGCGTGGGGCGCCTGGGTCTACGAGGGCCAGTGGGGTAAATTTGGTTCGCGGAATGGTGAATTTAACTACCCATACGCCGTCGCGATCGCGGCTAACGGTAGTACATACGTTGCCGATTCAAATAACCACCGTATCCAATAATTCACCGCGACCGGCTCGTTCCTCGGCAAGTGGGGTTCGCAGGGCTCGGGGAACGGGCAGTTCAATTCCCCGGACGGTGTCGCGGTCGCCCGGGGCGCTAACGTCTATGTTGCCGATACAGGGAACCACCGCGTCCAATACTTCGTCGCGACTGGTTCCTACCTCGGCCGTTGGGGCTCGCGGGGCTCGGGGAACGGCCAGTTTCTATACCCGTCCGGCGTCGCGGTCGCGCCCGGCGGCAACGTATACGTAGCCGATTCCGAAAACGAACGCATCCAATACTTCACTACGGCAGGTTCGTCCCTAGGAATGCGGGGTTCCAGGGGTACGGGTAATGGGCAGTTCGACTGGCCCAACGGCGTCGCCGTCGCCCCGAACCGCAACGTTTACGTCGCCGATACGCTGAACAACCGCGTTCAATACTTCACGCCAACGGGGACCTACCTTGGGCGGTGGGGGTCGAAAGGTACGGGTGATGGCGAACTTGACCATCCATCTGGATTGTGTTTAGACGTTACCGGCGCGCGTGTCTACGTCGCCGACATGTATAACCATCGCGTCCAGTATTTCCGATGGTCCGGCCCCCTTGTGGCGCCTACCTCCCTCGGCCGCGTGAAGGAGCTGTTCCGGTAGGGGCGAGGGGTTGTGCGCCCGAAAAAGAAAGGGGCCCGCGCGGCCCCTTTTTATACGGCCTTATTCCCGCGGCGGGGGTAGCCCGTTACTCGCGACGACCGCATAATTTGTACTTGACTAATTTTATACTTTATCCGATAATGGTTGGCGCGGGGTTTGATTGCAACCGCCGGTCTCACGTTCTGGACGGGGTGAAGATAAGGCCGGGACGGCGGTAACGAAGGGGACGAATGAGAAAGTGCGGCGATAGTAAGGCGAATCGCTAACACGGGTATTACCCCGGCCGGGCCTGCGGGCTCGCTGGGGCTTTTTTGCTCCTTTTTATTAGCTCGTTTTCCTTAACGCTAGCCCAGCGACATACCTACCCGCGGGAGGTCTCGTGGGGGGACAGTCGCGCCAATTGGGGGACCATTACGGAAAGGGGTGCGGGATGAAAAGACGTGTGGTTTTCATAGTGTTGGCAGCAGCGGCAATTATTGCCGCGGCCTGGGCCTCGCCTCCCCGCTACGAGTACGAGGGCCAGTGGGGCGATATGGGAACGGGCGACGGCCAGTTCGACTTCCCCTTCGCCGTAGGCGTCGCAGCTAATGGCAACGTTTACGTCAGCGACTACTACAATAACCGCGTCCAGTACTTCACGGCTACGGGGACGTACCTCGGCAAGTGGGGTAAGGCCGGCTCGCGGAACGGCGATTTCCGTCGGCCCGCGGGCCTGGAGGTCGCGACCGCCGGCATCGTTTACGTGGCCGACCAGCTAAACCATCGCGTCCAATACTTCACGCTGACGGGCGGGTTCCAAGGTAAATGGGGGAGATTCGGGACCGGTGACGGCGAGTTCGACGCGCCGCGGGGCGTCGCGGTGGCGGCCAGCGGGAACGTATACGTCGCGGACACGGGCAACCACCGGATTCAGTACTTCACCGCGAGCGGGTCTTTTCTCGGCAAGTGGGGCGCTAAGGGTTCGCGCAGCGGCGATTTCGACGGCCCGGCTGCCGTTGGCGTTGCCTCGGGCGGCAACGTCTATGTCGCCGACTATTATAATCACCGCGTCCAATACTTCACCTCGAGCGGTTCCTACCTGGGCCAATGGGGCTGGTACGGCAGCGGCAACGGCCAGTTCAACGGGCCCGCGGACGTGGCGCTCGGCCCGCGGGGCGGCGTCTTCGTCGCCGACAGACACAACCATCGCGTCCAGTGCTTCACCTCGAGCGGGTCTTTTCTCGACAAGTGGGGCTTTTTCGGCCGCGGCAACGGCGAGTTCGACGGGGCTGGCGCCGTGGCCGTCACCGCGAACGGCGGCCGGACGTACGTCGGCGACGTCAACAACTGCCGCGTCCAATACTTCAGCCTTACGAACCCGGCCGTCGCCCCCACCTCGCTGGGCCGCGTGAAGGCGTTATTCTGGTAATAGCGGCAGGCAGGTAGGGGCGACGGGCCAGTCGCCCCTACTGTCATCCGCCGGGGCCGACCTTCGGGTCGGCCTTTTTTGTTAGAATTATAAAAATTTTTCTGCTACGGTTAATGTAAAGGGGTAGTAACCTGAGGAGGTTTAGGTAAATGAGGAAACTCACGATAACGGCGGCCGCGGCACTATACGCGCTGGCGGCGGTGTCCGCTTTCGGCGCTTGGGTCTACGAGGGCCAATGGGGCTCGGAGGGTTCGGGCGACGGCCAGTTCAACGGGGCCTTTGGTCTAGCCACGGGTCGCGGCGACACCGTCTACGTAGTTGACTACGGTAACTTCCGCGTACAGTATTTCACGTCTGCGGGCTCCTTCCTCGGGAAGTGGGGCTCCCCCGGCGAGGGCAACGGCCAGTTCGTCTATCCCGTTGACGCCGCCGTCGCCCGGGCGGGCACCGTCTACGTCGCCGACACTTGGAACCACCGCGTCCAATATTTCACCGCTACCGGCTCTTATCTCGGCAAGTGGGGTTCGGAGGGCTCCGGCAACGGCCAATTCGTAGCGCCCGCGGGGATAGCCGTCGCGTCAAACGGCAACGTTTACGTCGCCGACACTTGGAACCACCGCGTCCAATATTTCACCGCTACCGGCTCTTATCTCGGCAAGTGGGGCTCGTACGGTTCCGGCAACGGCCAGTTCGACGGACCGTTTAACGTAGCGGTTGCCCCCAACGGCAACATCTACGTTACCGATCACGAAAACAACCGCGTCCAATACTTCACCTCGAGCGGCTCTTACCTCGGCAAGTGGGGCTCGAAGGGAACCGGCGACGGCCAATTCAACCTTCCCTGGGGGGTGGCCTTGGCACCGGACGGGAACGCCTACGTCACCGACGGCTGGAACCACCGTATCCAGTACTTTACGCCGACGGGTTCCTTCCTCGGCAAATGGGGCTCGTACGGCAAGGGCAACGGCCAATTCTATCTTCCGCGCGGTATAGCCTTTAACGCCGCCGGCGGTCGGGTATACGTATGCGACGCCGGCAACGCGCGCATCCAGTACTTCCGCCGGTCGGACCCGCGGGTAGAGCCCACCTCGCTGGGCCGCGTGAAGGCGCTGTTCCGGTAGAGGCGCACGGCTGTGCGCCGGCTGGTAAGGGGCTTAAGCCCCTTGTCCTGAGGAGGCAAAGGGAAATGAAGAAATTATTTACGGGTACGGCCGCGGCGCTCGGCGCGTTGGCGGCGGTATCCGCTTTCGGCGGCTGGGTGTACGAGGGCCAGTGGGGCTCGGAGGGTTCTGGCGACGGCCAGTTTAATCAACCGGAAGGCTTGGGCGTCGCGCCGAACAGAGACGTTTATATAGCAGACAGCAATAACCACCGTGTCCAGTACTTCTCAGCTTCGGGTTCTTTCCGCGGAAAATGGGGAACGTACGGTACCCGTAACGGGCAATTCAACGAACCTTCCGGGGTTGGCGTCGCAGACAACGGTACCGTTTACGTGACGGACATGAATAACGACCGCGTCCAGTACTTCCGCTGGTCCGACCCCCGCGTTGCGCCCACGTCTCTCGGCCGCGTGAAGGCGCTGTTCCGGTAGGACCGGCCGGCGAATTGCTTAAAAACGACAAGGGGCTTAAGTGCCTTGCCCAGGCCCGGCCTTCGGGTCGGGCCTTTTTTTTCGAGATTCGCCCGGGCTAAAAGGCCGGCGGTGTGGGTTTAGGTACTGCTTCGCGCCCCCGAGCCGTTTTTATTGACAAAGGGAACGATATGGGTTAAAATAAAAATATAAGCTATAACAAACGCGGCGACGGCTCGCCGCTCCTAAGCGCGGAGGGTAAGGTCGGGCGCTACGTTCTTTCGGGATGGATGCTTCCGGCGGTCGTTAGCGCGGCCGTGGTTCCGCGTTAGTAACTAGAACCGAAGTTGGCTCTGGTCCCGCGCTTGGGTTTTTTATATTAAATTTAATGCCCTAGGTTTAGGGTGAAAGGAGACCGGAATGAAGAGGGTGCTAATATTCGCGGCCGCCGCGGCGCTCGTTGCGGCCGACGGGGCCTTCGGCGCCTGGGTCTACGCGGGTAAGTGGGGCTCGAAGGGTACGGGCAACGGCCAGTTCGCACTTCCTCTCGACGTTGCGATAGGCCTGGGCGGCACCGTTTACGTCGCCGACATGGAAAATAACCGCATCCAGTACTTCACCTCGAGCGGCTACTTCCTCGGCAAGTGGGGCTCGAAGGGTACGGGCAACGGCGAATTCGACGGGCCGGAAGGCGTCGCCGTAGGCGGCGACGGTTACGCGTACGTGGCCGACGCGAAAAACAATCGCATCCAATATTTCACGCCCGTCGGTTCCTTCCTCGGCAAATGGGGCTCGAAGGGCACGGGCAACGGCCAGTTCATGGGTCCTGTGGACGTTGGGATAAGCTCGTTCGAGATCGTCTACGTCGTCGACATAGGCAACTGCCGCATCCAATACTTCGGCGCCGGCGGCTACTTCCTCGGGAAATGGGGCTCGGAGGGTTCCGGCGACGGCCAATTTAAAACGGCCCGGGGCATCGCGATAGGTCCGGGCGGCAACGTTTACGTAGCCGATACCGGCAATAGCCGCATACAATATTTCACCTCGGGCGGTTCCTTCCTCGGGAAATGGGGCTCGTACGGTTCCGGCAACGGCCAATTTAAAGCGGCCCGGGGCATCGCGATAGGTTCGGGCGGCAACGTTTACGTAGCCGATACCGCCAATCACCGCGTCCAATATTTCACCTCGAGCGGTTCCTTCCTCGGGAAATGGGGCTCGAGGGGCTCCGGCGACGGCCAGTTCCGCGCACATAATGGCGTCGACGTTGCGCCGGACGGCAATGTTTACGTAGCCGATACCGGCAATAACCGCATCCAATACTTCAAATGGGTCCCTTACGCGGGCCTCGAGCCGTCGTCGCTGGGCCGCGTGAAGGCGTTGTTTAAGTAACTCCCCGTATGAACAGAAAAAGACCGGGCCGACCTCGGCGTCGGCCCGCGCTTTAATCGATTGCATTTGGCGCCGTTATAGGCTATAAATAAATGCTAAGGGCGCGACGCCCGCCCCGCGGGAGGTACGTCATGGCCGAAGCGGACGCCGGATACCGGCTCTGCGACGAACTCTTTCGCCGCTACGAGAAAAACCCCGTATTGACCGCGGCCTTGTGGCCGTACCACGCGCACGCCGTCTTCAACCCGGGCGCGGCCCTCGTCAACGGCGAAACGCTTCTGCTGGTGCGCGTGGAGGACCTGCGCGGTTTCTCCCACTTCACCGTCGCCCGCAGCGCCGACGGCACGGGGGAGTGGCGCGTCGACGCCGAGCCCGCCCTCGTCGCGGACAGGGCCCACGACGAGCAACCCTTCGGCGTCGAAGACCCGCGCGTCGTCTGGCTCGAGCCGCTGGGCGAGTACGCCGTCGCGTATACGTCCTTCATCCGCGACGAGACCGTCGTCTCGCTTGCCACCACGGCCGACTTCAAGACGTTCACCCGCTACGGCCGCCTCCTGCCGCCCGAGGACAAGGACGCGTCGCTTTTCCCGCGCAAGATAAGCGGCCGCTTCGCCCTTATCCACCGGCCCATCATCCGTGGCGAGGCCCACATGTGGATATCTTTCTCGCCCGACCTCAAGTATTGGGGCGACCATCGCCTGCTATTGACGACGCGCCCGGCCTCCTGGGACGTCCACCGCGTGGGCTTGGGGCCGCCGCCCGTAGAGACACCCGAGGGTTGGTTCGTCATCTACCACGGCGTGCGGCGCACCGCCTCCGGCAGCCTTTACCGCTGCGGCCTCGCCCTTCTCGACCTCGACGAACCGTGGCGCGTTATCCGCCGGAGCGAGGACTGGGTCTTCGGCCCGCACGCATATTACGAGATGATCGGCGACGTCCCGGGCGTCGTCTTCCCTTGCGGCCTCGCGCTGGACGAGGTGACGCGCGAGCTCCGCGTCTACTACGGCGCCGCGGACACCGTCGTAGCGTTGGCGACCGCCGACTTCGACGAGGTACTGAGTTACCTCTTAACCTGCAAGATTTAGGCTTCACTTGGGGGGTTTATGGCTTCTTCGCCGGGTTTATTTATCGTTTCTACGTACCCGCCCCGTCAATGCGGCCTGGCTACTTTCGCCTACGACCTGGCGTCGGCGTTGGCCGAAGGCCGGGGGGAATTGCTGCGCGAGGGCGGCAGTATATCGCTCGTCGCTATGTGCGAGCGGCAGCGCCGCCGGCTTTACGGCAACGAGGTCCGGGCCGTCGTGCGCGGGTCTCGGCCCGACGATTACGTCGCCGCCGCCGACCTCATTAACGGCTCGTCCGCGGACGTCGTCTCGCTTCAGCACGAGTACGGCATCTTCGGCGGCCGGGCGGGGCGGCACGTCGTCCATTTCCTCGAGCGCCTCGCCAAGCCCGTCGTGACGACGCTGCACACGGTCCTCGCCGAACCCAAACCCAAGCAACGCGACGTTCTTGTCGAGGTGTGCGCCCACTCGGCCGCGGTCGTGGTCCAGGCGGAAAAGGCGGCCGCGTTCCTGGCCGATATCTACGGCGTGCGCGACGAGAAGGTCCACGTCATCCACCACGGCACGCCGGACGTCCCGTTCGCCGACGCGGCGCCGTTTAAAAAGGCCGTCAACGTGGAGGGCCGGAAGGTCGTCCTGACCTTCGGCCTCATCAGCCCCCGTAAGGGCATACAGGTCGCGGTAAGGGCCTTGGCGGACGTCCTCCCGCAATTCCCGGAGTCGTTGTACGTAATCCTGGGCGCCACCCACCCGACGATAAAAAAGCGCTACGGCGAGGCGTACCGGGCGTCGCTGCAGAAGGCCGTCGACCGCCTGGGCATGCACGACCACGTCCGCTTCGTCAACAGCTTCGTCTCGCTGGACGAGCTTTTAACGTACCTTCGCGCGGCGGACGTATACGTCACGCCCTACCTGAACGAGGACCAGATATCCTCCGGGACGCTGGCCTACGCCGTGGCCTGCGGCAAGGCGATAATCTCCACGCCGTACTGGTACGCGCGCGAGCTTTTGGGCGCCGACCGCGGCATCTTGGTGCCCTTCCGCGACTGGCGGACGCTGGCCTTTTGGCTCGCCGAGCTCCTGGCGCACGACGGCGCGCGGCGCTACCTCGGGCGCCGGGCGTACCGCTTCGGCCGGCGGATGACGTGGCCCAGGTCGGCGGCCGCGTACGAAAGGCTTTTCCGCGATGTCGCCCGCGGGGCCTCGGCCGCGTGAAGGTGCTGTCTAGTAGGGGCGACTAGCCTTCGCCCAAAGACGGCAAGGGGCTTACGCCCCTTGTCGAGGGGCGGCGTTCGGGCCGTCCCATTTTATTAAATACCGGCGCAGGGGGCGACGTTTTTTTGTTGACAATGGGGCCAGTACATATTAAGTTGTAATTGGTAGTCGAACAAAAACGGCGGTTCGCTGTTCTCAATCGCGGAGGGTAAGATCGAGCGTTACGTTCTTTCGGCGTCGTTGTTTTGGGCGGCCGTCAACGCGGCCGCAGTTCCGTAATGTTATAAAACACCCAAGTCGGGGCTCGTACCCCGCTTGGGTTTTTTATTATTATTTAATGCCCTGAGTTTAGGGCGGAAGGAGAGAGAAATGAAAAGGCTAATCGGTATAATGGCCGCTTTGTGTGGCGTCGTACTACTCGGGGCGTGTGAAGAATCGCCGACGGAACCCCCCAAGCCCGAGCCGGAATGGGTCTACGAGGGTCAGTGGGGCACCAAGGGTTTCGGTAACGGGGAATTCATATTCCCCCTAGGCGTCGCCGTCGCCCCGGGCGGAAACGTTTACGTCGTAGACGGACACAATGACCGCGTTCAATACTTCACCTCCACCGGCTCGTTCCTGGGCAAGTGGGGGTCAGAGGGGTGGGGCAACGGCCAGTTCGACGAACCGACCGGCGTTGCCGTCGCCGCCAACGGCAACGTCTACGTCGCCGACTCGGATAACGACCGCGTCCAATACTTCAACGCGGGCGGCTCGTTCCTCGGCAAGTGGGGTTCGTTGGGCTCGGGTGAGGGCCAGTTCTGGGAACCCTTGGGCATCGCCGTTGCCGCAAACGGTAACGTGTACGTCAGCGACTGGGGAAACGAACGCGTCCAGTACTTCACCGCGTCCGGCTCGTTCCTAGGCAAGTGGGGGTCGGAGGGGTCGGGCAACGGCCAATTCTACGGCCCCTACGGCTTAGACGTAGCCCCAAACGGCAACGTCTACGTCGTCGATACTTGGAACGACCGCGTGCAATATTTCACGCCCGCCGGCAGCTACCTGGGTAAATGGGGCTCGTACGGGTACGACAACGGCCAATTCAACTTCCCTTCGGACGTCGCCGTCGCGCCGGACGGTACCGTATACGTAACCGGAGGCGGCGACTACCGCGTCCAGTATTTCACGCCCAGCGGTTCGTTCCTCGGCAAGTGGGGCTCGCGGGGTTCCGGCAAGGGCGATTTGGGTAGCCCTTATTACTTAGATATATACCCCGACGGTAAGCGCGTCTACGTAACCGAAGCAGACAACTATCGCGTCCAGTATTTCAAAAAGAGGGACTAGGCGGTCGCGCCCCCGCCTCGCTCGGCCGCGTGAAGGCGTTGTTTAGTAGGGGCGACTAGCTTTCGCCCAAAGACGGCAAGGGGCTTAAGCCCCTTGTCTAGGGGCGGCGTTCGGGCCGTCCCATTTTATTAAATACCGGCGCAGGGGGCGACGTTTTTATTGACAATGGGGCCAGTACATATTAAGTTGTAATTGGTAGTCGAACAAAAACGGCGGTTCGCTGTTCTCAACCGCGGAGGGTAAGATCGAGCGTTACGTTCTTTCGGCGTCGTTGCTTTGGGCGGACGTCGACCCGGCCGCAGTTCCGGGTTAGTAACCAACACCCGAGTCGGGCCTCGTACCCCGCTTGGGTTTTTTATTATTATTTAATGCCCTAAGTTTAGGGCGGAAGGAGAGAGAAATGAAAAGGCTAATCGGTATAATGGCCGCTTTTTGTGGCGTCGTACTACTCGGGGCGTGTGAAGAATCGCCGACAGAGCCCCCCAAGCCCGAGCCGGAATGGGCCTACGAGGGCCAGTGGCACACCCCATGCCCACTCATGGGCGATTGGCTCGCGGTCGCCCCGGACGGAAACGTTTACCTAGCAGACCAAGACAACCACTGCGTTAAATACTTCACCTCCACCGGTTCGTTCCTCGGAAAGTGGGGTTCGTGGGGCTTCGAGAACGGCCAATTCGTGTTTCCAGAAGCCCTCGCAATTGCGGCCAACGGCAACGTCTACGTCACTGATGGGACTGGCCGCGTCCAATACTTCAACGCGGGCGGCTCGTTCCTCGGCAAGTGGGGTTCGTGGGGCACGGGTGAGGGCCAGTTCTATGAACCCACGGGCATCGCCGTTGCCGGAAACGGCAACGTGTACGTCAGCGATGCGGACCTCAACCGCGTCCAATACTTCACCTCGACCGGCAAGTTCCTCGGCAAGTGGGGGTCGTCCGGGTTCGGTGACGGCGAATTCGACGTGCCCCGCGGCCTCGACGTAGCCCCTAACGGGACCGTTTACGTCGCGGAACAGCGGAACTACCGCGTACAGTTTTTTACCCCCAAAGGTTCCTTCCAGGGCAAATGGGGCTCGGCCGGTACGGGCGACGGGCAATTCGCCGAACCTCTTGACGTCGACGTCGCGCCGAACGGTACCGTGTTCGTAGCCGACTGCGACAGCGACCGCATCCAGTACTTCACCGCGGCCGGCTCGTTTCAGGGTAAGTGGGGTAAAAACGGTACAGGTAACGGCGAATTCATTAGCCCTGTTAGTGTAGAAATGTCCCCCGACGGTAAGCGCGCCTACGTAGGCGACGAGTGGAATTTCCGCGTCCAGTATTTCAAAAAGAGGGACTAGGCGGTTGCCCCCGCCTTGCTACGCCGCGTGAAGGGGTCGTCTAAGTAGGGGCGACCGGCCGGTCGCCCGAAGTGGACAAGGAACAGGGGACAAGGGCCTTAAACCCCCTATCTTGCGAGGGGCCGACCTCCAGGTCGGCCCGTTTTATTCAATACCGCCGCAAGGGGCGACCTTTTTTTGTTGACAATGGGGCCAGTACATATTAAGTTGTAATCGGTAGTCGAACAAAAGCGGCGGTTCACCGTTCTCAGCCGCGGAGGGTAAGATCGAGCGGTACATTCTTTCGGCGTCGTTGCTTTCGGCGGCCGTCAACGCGGCCGCAGTTTCATCTTAGCAACCAACACCCGAGTCGGGCCTCGTGCCCCGCTCGCGTATTTCATTATTATATTTAATGCCCTGAGCTTAGGGCGGAAGGAGAGAGAAATGAAAAGGGCAATCGGTATAATAGGCGCGCTTTGTGCCGTTGTATTGCTCGGGGCGTGTGAAGAATCGCCGACGGAGCCCCCCAAGCCCGAGCCGGAATGGGCCTACGAGGGTCAGTGGGGCAAATTCGGCTTGCCGCACGGCGTCGCGGTCACCCCCCCGGACGGAAACGTTTACGTAGCCGATACCCGCAGCTGCTGCATCAAATACTTCACGCCCACCGGCTCGTTCCTCGGCATGTGGGGCTCGGAAGGCACGGGGAACGGCCAATTCGATAATCCGCTAGCCCTCGCAATCGCAGCCAACGGCAACGTCTACGTCGCCGACTCGGGTAACGACCGCGTCCAATACTTCAGCGCGGGCGGCTCGTTCCTCGGCAAGTGGGGCTCTCGCGGCTCGGGCAACGGCCAATTCAATTGCCCGTACGGCATCGCAATCGCTCCGAACCGCAACGTATACGTCACCGAAGATGTTGGCTGTCGCGTTCAATATTTCACCCCTACGGGTTCCTTCCTCGGCAGGTGGGGGTCGAAGGGGTCGGGCGACGGCCAATTCATTTTGCCGGCCGGCGCCGACGTAGCCCCAAACGGCAACGTCTACGTCAGCGATTACTACACCGACCGCATCCAATATTTCACGCCCGCCGGCAGCTACCTGGGTAAATGGGGCTCGTCCGGTACGGGCGACGGCCAATTCGACTTTCCTCTTGACGTCGCCGTCGCGCCGAACGGTACCGTATTCGTACCCGATGCCGATAACGACCGCATCCAGTACTTCACCGCGGCCGGCTCGTTTCAGGGTAAGTGGGGTAAAGACGGTGAAGGTAACGGCGAATTCGAAACCCCTGCTAGCGTAGATATGTCCCCCGACGGTAAGCGCGTCTATGTAGCCGACCAGTGGAATTTCCGCATCCAGTATTTCAAAAAGAGGGACTAGGCGGTTGCCCCCGCCTCCCTCGGCCGCGTGAAGGCGTTGTTCCGGTAGGGGCGACCGGCCGGTAGGCAAAAGACGGCAAACGGCTCAAGCCCCTTGTTCAGGGGCAGCCTTCGGGCCGTCCCGTTTTATTCAATACCGGCGCAGGGGGGCGACTTTTTTTATTGACAATGGGGCCAGTACATATTAGGTTGTAATTGGTAGTCGAACAAAAGCGGCGGTTCGTCGTTCTCAACCGCGGAGGTTAAAATCGAGTACTACGTTCTTTCGGCGTCGTTGCTTTCGGCGGCCGTCAACGCGGCCGCAGTTCCGGGATAGTAACGAACACCCGAGTCGGGCCTCGTGCCCCGCTCGGGTATTTCATTATTATATTTAATGCCCTGAGCTTAGGGCGGAAGGAGAGCGAAATGAAGAGGTTAATCGGTATAATAGGCGCGTTATGTGGCGTCGTGTTACTCGGGGCGTGTGAAGAAGAATCGCCGACAGAGCCCCCTAAGCCCGAGCCGGAATGGGCCTACGAGGGCCAGTGGCACGCCATACCCCCACAGACGGGTGCCTGGCTCGCGGTCGCCCCGGACGGAAACGTTTACCTCGCAGACGAAGACAACCACTGCGTTAAATACTTCACCGCCACCGGCTCGTTCCTCGGCAAGTGGGGCTCGGAAGGCACGGGGAACGGCCAATTCGAGTTTCCGAATGCCCTCGCAGTCGCGGCCAACGGCAACGTCTACGTCACCGACGATGGGACTCACCGCGTACAGTACTTCACCTCTACCGGCTCGTTCCTCGGTAAGTGGGGCTCTGGCGGCTCGGGTGAGGGCCAGTTCAGTATGCCCTGGGGCATCGCCGTTGCCGCAAACGGCAACGTGTACGTCAGCGAAGTGGACCTCGACCGCGTCCAGTACTTCACCTCGACCGGCAAGTTCCTCGGCAAGTGGGGTGGTCCCGGCACGGCTAACGGCAAATTTAACCAACCCGCCGGCGTCGCGGTAGCCCCTAACGGGAACGTTTACGTCGCTGACTGGGGCAACGCCCGGGTCCAGTTTTTTAGCCCCAAAGGTTCCTTCCTGGGCAAATGGGGCTCGCCCGGTACCGGCAACGGCGAATTCGACGAACCTCTTGACGTCGCCGTTGCGCCGTACGGTACTGTATTCGTAGCCGACGGCGCTAACGACCGCATCCAGTACTTCAGCGCGGCCGGCTCGTTTCTGGGTAAGTGGGGTAAAAACGGTAAGGGCGACGGCGAATTCGAGGAACCTATTAGCGTACATACGTCGCCCGACGGTAAGCGCGCCTACGTAGGCGACGACGGGAATGTCCGCGTCCAGTATTTCAAAAAGAGGGACTAGGCGGGTGCGCCCGCCTATCTGGGCCGGGTGAAGGCGCTGTTCCGGTAGGGGCGAGGGCTAGGTACGGGCGACGGGCAATTCGCCGAACCTCTTGACGTCGCCGTCGCGCCGAACGGTACCGTGTTCGTAGCCGATGCCGATAACGACCGCATCCAGTACTTCACGGCGAGCGGCTCGTTTCAGGGTAAGTGGGGTAAAAACGGTAAAGGTAACGGCGAATTCGTTAGCCCTGTTAGCGTAGAAATGTCCCCCGACGGTAAGCGCGCCTACGTAGGCGACGAGTGGAATTTCCGCATCCAGTATTTCAAAAAGAGGCACTAGGCGGTTGCCCCCGCCTCGCTCGGCCGCGTGAAGGTGCTGTCTAGTAGGGGCGACTAGCCTTCGCCCAAAGACGGCAAGGGGCTTA
>WVWN01000065.1:43695-54943 GCA_011773985.1 Candidatus Zixiibacteriota bacterium
TAGGTTGCAATTAAGAGTAGAAAAAGCGCGGCGGTTTGCCGCTCCCAACCGCGGAGGGTAATATCGAGCGGTACGTTCTTTCGGCGTCGTTGCTTTCGGCGGCCGTCAACGCGGCCGCAGTTCCGGGTTAGTAACAAACACCCAAGCGGGGCTTCGTACCCCACTTGGGTCTTCTATTATTAGGTTTAATGCCCTAAGTTTAGAGCGGAAGGAGAGAGAAATGAAAACGCTAACCGGTATAATAGGCACGTTGTGTAGCGTCGTATTACTCGCGGCGTGTGAAGAATCGCCGACGGAGCCCCCCAAGCCCGAAATGGCATGGGTCTACGAGGGCCAGTGGGGCACCATCGGTTCCGGGAACGGCGAATTCGAGGGCCCATCCGGGGTCGCGGTCAACCCGGAAGGAAACGTCTACGTCACCGATGAAAACAACCACCGCATTCAATACTTCACCTCCGCCGGCTCGTTCCTCGGCAAGTGGGGGTCGCGCGGAACCGGGAACGGCCAATTCTTATTTCCGGCAGCCGTCGAGGCCGCCTCGAGCGGAAACGTCTTCGTGGCCGACACTTTCAACGACCGTATCCAGTACTTCACTTCGAGCGGCTCCTTCCTCGGTAAGTGGGGCTCGTCCGGCACGGGCGAAGGCCAGTTCATGTTTCCCTACGGCGTCGCCGTTGCCGCAAACGGCAACGTGTACGTCAGTGACGCGTATAACAACCGCGTACAGTACTTCACTTCGACGGGGAGCTTCCTCGGTAAATGGGGGTCGGAGGGGTCGGGCAACGGCCAATTCGGCACACCTTACGGCCTCGACGTAGCCCCTAACGGGAACGTTTACGTCACAGATTTCCACAACGCCCGCGTCCAGTTTTTTACCCCCCAAGGCTCCTTCCTGGGTAAATGGGGCTCGTCCGGGTCCGGCGACGGCCAATTCGACGACCCTCAGGATGTCGCCGTAGCACCGGACGGTACCGTATTCGTAACCGACGCCGACAACTGCCGCGTCCAGTATTTCAAGCCGAACGGTTCTTTTCTGGGTAAATGGGGTAAAAACGGTACCGGTAACGGCGAATTCAATAGCCCTTATGGCGTAGATATGTCTCCCGACGGTAAGCGCGTTTACGTAGCCGACGACCTCAATAACCGCGTCCAGTATTTCAAAAAGAGGGACTAGGCCATCGCGGCGGCCTTGCCGGGCCGGGTGAAGGCGCTATTCTCGTAGGGCCGGCTGCCTAGTCGCCCGAAAAGGAAAGGCCCGCCCAGGCTTCTTTTTTTAGCAAATTAGTATTTATCGATACCAATTGGCCCCGGTCCTGCTTTTTCTTACCAGATAATATTTTTGCTTATACCTATACGCGGCGGCGATTAATACGCCGCCGATTTGCATTTGCCCCCGTAATCCGCTATAGTTTAAGGGCGTGCCGGTGGTCCGGCGCCGGTAAGGCGGAGGTCGATATGAAGGGGTCTGCTTTTATAATCTTATCGTTGTTTTCGGCGTTGGTGGGGGCGGCGGCGGCGCAACGTTACTTCTGCGACGGTATGTGGGGCTCGCTCGGCGGCGCGGAAGGCACGTTCCGCGACCCTTCCGGCGTCGCCGTGGCGGCTAACGGCGACGTCTACGTCGCGGATCGCTACAATCATCGCATCCAGCGCTTCGCCGCGGGCGGCGAGTTTTGCGGCAGCTGGGGGTCGCCGGGGGAAGGCGAAGGCCAGTTCAAGAGCCCGCGCGCGGTCGCGGCCTCGCCGGACGGCGACGTCTTCGTCGCGGACGTCTTCAACCACCGCATCCAACGCTTCACGTCGAACGGCTCGTTCGTACGCGCCTGGGGTAAAGAGGGACCCCGCGAGGGCGATTTCGGCTGTCCCCGCGGCGTCGCCGTGGCGCCGTACGGCAACGTTTACGTGGCCGATACCGACAACAACCGCGTACAGTACTTCTCGCCCAAAGGCAAGTTCCTCGGCACTTGGGGCAAGTTCGGCGACGGCCGCGGCGAATTCAAAGCGCCGTGGAGCGTGGCCGTCGCCCCTAACGGCGAAATCTACGTCGCCGACACCGACAATGATCGAATCCAGTACTTCACCGCCGAAGGCAAATTCCGCGGCAGGTGGGGTAAGGAGGGTTCGGGGGACGGCGAGTTACGGCAGCCGATGGGCGTCGCGGTGGCGGCCGACGGCACCGTTTTCGTCGCCGACACCAACAACGACCGCGTCCAGTACTTCACGCCGGACGGCAAATTCCTGGGCGAATGGGGGACGTACGGCTTCGGCGACGGCGAGTTCAACCATCCCGCGGAGGTCGCGGTAGCACCGGACGGTACCGTCTACGTCGTCGAGTGCAACGGCGCGCGCGTCCAGCGCTTCGTCGCCCGGGCGGACTGAGGCGGAGCGCGCGGAGCGGAAATAAAGGCGGCCTCGAAAGCCGCCTTCTTCTTATGCAAACCTTCCTCCCCTACGCCGACTTCGACGCGTGTGCGCGGTGTCTGGACTCCCGCCGCCTTGGCAACCAGCGCCTGGAGGCCCTCATCATACTCAGGACCCTCCGCCGCCAAAGCCGCCAAGGTTGGCGCCATCACCCGGCCGTCAAGATGTGGCGCGGATATGAGAACGCGCTCGCCCAATACCTCAACGCCATATGCGACGAATGGGTCCGGCGCGGCTACCGCAACAACATTCGCCGGCGCCGCGTTCGGCTCCCGCTCGAGCCGCCGCCGTGGCTCGGCGACGAGCGCCTCCACGCGAGCCACCGCTCCAACCTGTTGCGGAAGGACCCGGCGCACTACGGTCGCTTCGGCTGGCGCGAGCCGCCGGACCTTCCGTACTATTGGCCGCCGCCGGACGAGAGATAGCGTATTTATCCTAGCTCGTAAAAAAACCCGGCTTCGCGGCCGGGTTCTTTTTTACAAAACCACGGGCGGCGCGTTTAATATCACTCCTTGTGGGCGTAGACGACTTGGCCGGCGGCCTTGTCGTAGTACGTGACGTGCGGCTTGTCGTTGCTCCCCAGCGCGAGGCCGCACCGGCCGCCCTGGTCGTAGCTCTCCGCGACGACCTCCGTGGCCCACTCGCCGCCGCTCTTATGGGCGTACGTGACGTTCTTCGCCGAGCTGTTGTAAAACGCGACGTGCGGCTCGCCGGACGAGTCCAGCGTCAGCGCGGCGCCCGTGTCGCCGTGGACGGCGAAAGTGAGCGACGTCGCCTGCCACGTCCCGCCGACCCGCGTGGCGTACTTAAGGCGGCCGTTGCCGACGTCGTTGTATAGAATATGAGGGTCGCCGGCGCCGTCGAGAACGAGGGTGGGCCGCTTGCCGACATTAACGGCGCCGTCCGCCGTCTCGAGCGTCCACTTCCCCTTCTCGCGGCGCGCGTACTTCAGCGAGCCGTCGGTACGGTCGTAGTAGGCGACGTGGGAGTTTCCGCGCGTATCCAGCGCGAGGCTCGTGTGCAAGCCCGTATCGCCCGTCGTATCCACGGCGTCGAGGCGCCACTTCGAGCCGTCGAAGCGCGCGTACTTCAAGTCGCCGTTCGTCTCGTCGTAATACGATATGTGGGGGTGGCCCGCGCCGTCGACTTTGACGGAGGGCCAGCGGCCTACATTCCCTTCGGAATCCACCACGACGAAGCCGCCGCCCATAACTTTATATAAAAGGTCGTAGTTCGGGCGGCCGGAGTAAAAGGCGACGTGGGGTTTGTTGCCGCCGTCGAGGGCGAGCGCGGCATCCTGGCCTTCGTCGAAGCCGCTCGAGCGATAATCGTTAATGGACGAGCTGCCGTCGTAATAATGCGCGTAAACCAGCGTTGAGGGGCCGCTGTTGTCCACAAACGCCAGATGTGCGCCGCCGTCGCCGTCCACGGCTATGGAAATGGTCACGGCCTGCGCCGCGGCGTGTACGTTCACCTTTTCCCACCCCGGCGGCGGCGTCGGGCCCGGGCCGTTTTCGTCGTCGCCGCAAGACAGCGCGAAAGCGAACAATATAAAGGCCGCGGCGAGCGCGAGCGATTTCTTCAAGGTCATACCTCCTGGGGTTGTCCGATTAACGTTTCGCCGATAGTAGTACAAATACGCGCTGTGAACAAGAGAAAAAGAAACTCGTTACCTTCCCGCCGGCGCGGGATATGTTATAATTTCTCGAGGCGCCCGTAGCTCAGCCGGATAGAGCAGCGGCCTTCTAAGCCGCCGGCCGCAGGTTCGAGTCCTGCCGGGCGCGCATCGGCGGCGGGTTTACTTCGCCGCGAAAATAGGTTATATTGTGAAGGTCGACGGTGGGCGTAGCTCAGCCGGTGAGAGCGCCAGACTGTGGATCTGGAGGTTGGGGGTTCGAGTCCCCTCGCCCACCCATCGATAAACGCGCCGGTAGCTCAGCTGGATAGAGCGACGGCCTCCGGAGCCGTAGGTCGCAGGTTCGAATCCTGTCCGGCGCAAATCTTTCCGGGGCATTGCTTTTGGGAGGCAGCCGATGCGGAGGTTCGGGACGTTACTCACGGCACTATTGCTCGCGACGGCCGCGGCCGCCGGGGCGGGAGATAAAATTAAATGGTGCAAGTCGAAGAAGATCGCGTACGTATCGCCGGACGAAGACCCGGCGCGTTTCGACGGAACCCTTTCAGACTATTTCGAACGGTACACTATCACTTGGGGTCCGTACACGAGCAACGAAATCGACTTCATGACGGCCGCGTACCAGCCGTGGCCCTACTTCGCCTCGTTCATTAGTCAACGGTTACGAATGGGCGAAGTCTCTTCCGAAGTGTACGAGGAGGCCGTAAGAGAAGGAAGAAAGCTACATAAAAAGTATCTAACCTTTACCGTAACTATGAAAATAAAATACGAGGGGTTTTGGGAAATAGCTACGGCCGAATACTGGCGGTTTTATATCCCCACGGAGAACGGGGAATTAGAACCGATAGCGGTGAAACGGGTCGAGCTAATAGGCGGCGACGCGATAACCGGTATTTCGGAAATCGCGGACTTCTCGCCGGTTCAGCACAAACTTTACGTATACGGGGGCCCGCGCATCACGGAACGCACTTTCAAAATCGTATTCGATAACCCGTACGCGGAAGCGGAACGTTCTCCCTCCTCGTTGAAGCTGGTCGTAGCCGGCGAAAAAGCCACCCGCGGCTTCGAGTGGCGGTTCAAACAGGATTGACCTCTGAGCCAATCCCAGTTATAAAGGGCTTGTTCGCGAGCCCTTTTTATATTAGATTAACGCGTCCGTTACTCCATATACGGCCCTATGCGAGCCTTGGCTATTTGCGGGTGACTCGCGATAGGGCCGCGCCCAATTCGACGTAAAAACGAAAGGAGACCGAAGCGAGATGAACGCGGAACCGGAAGTCGCGAGAAAACACGAGCAACGCCGCCGCCTGCAGGGCCTATACTGGGCCTGCGTGCTCATCTGGGCTGGGCTGGTATTTGCGGCCGATAGCGTGGGGTGGCTGCCGAAAGTCGGTAGCGCGGACCCCTGGAACTGGGTCTTCTTCGGCGCCGGCTTGCTCGCCCTCCTCGGCGCGCTTTGGCGCGAGGTATCGCCGGCCTACGCGCGGCCGCGCGTCGGCAACTACGTATGGGCCGGCGTCCTGATAATCATCGGCCTGAGCGCCGTTATCGCCTTAAAGATAACGTGGCCGTTGGTACTGCTGGTCGTCGGCTTAGTGCTCTTGGCAAACTTCCTATTTCGCCGGTGATAGGCCGCCGCGGCTGGTCGGAATTATGTATAAAAATTCGCCGACGTTCTGCCCGCCTAACGCGCCGCTAGATACGTCGTACGGAAGGGGCTTCCGCGGAGGCCCCTTTTTGTTATAATTTGTACTATGAAGAATCGAAGGAGAAGGTGACCGTGAGAATTCACCGGTTATTTCGCTTTTGGGCGTTTGCGCTCGTCTCGTCGCTGCTGCTGGTTACTCCCGCGGCCCGGCCGTGCACGACGTTCTACTTGTATACGGAGGACGAGGCCGCCCTTGGCAAGAGCTACGACTGGACCGTGGTCGAGGGGCTCGTAATCGCAAACCCCCGGGGGTTGGCGAAGGAGGCGCTGGTCGGCGACGACAACCCGGCGCGCTGGGCCTCGACGTACGGCAGCGTTACGCTTAATCAGTACGGCCGCGAGCTTCCCATGGGCGGCATAAACGAGGCCGGCCTCGTCGTCGAGGTAATGTGGCTGGACGATGCCGAATACCCGCCGCCCGACGAACGGCCCGCCCTCGACTGCCTTCAATGGGTGCAATATATGCTCGATACCTGCGCCACCGTCGAGGAGGTCGTCGCCGCGCAGAATAACGTCCGGATTTACGCCGACAACCCGGCGCGGCTGCACTACCTAGTCGCCGACGCCGCCGGGAACTGCGCCGTCGTCGAGTACCTGGCCGGCGGGGCCGTCATACATACCGGCGACGCGCTTCTCGTCCCCGTGCTGGCCAACGACACGTACGACGACGACATAACTTTCTGGCTCGAGCACGAGGACGCCTCGCCTAAGGCGGAAGAGCTCGCAGGTTTAGCCTCCGAAAAAAGGTTCGCCCGGGCCGCGGCCTGGCTCGCGAGCTACGACGACGACCTCATGGACTCGGCGACCGCCCCCGATTACGCCGCGGCCGTCTTGGACGACGTCGCCTCGCCGGACTTTTCGCAGTGGCGCATCGTCTACGACGTGAAAAACGGCCGCGTCTACTGGCGGACGCGCGAAAATACGAAGACCCGTTGGCTCGAGCTCGCGGCGTTCGACTTCTCGCCGGCGACGCCGGCTAAGATATTCGACATGAACGCCGCCGGCGGCGACGTTACCGATAAATTCGTCGACTACACGTACGAAGCCAACCGCGCGCTCATCGACGCCTCATTCGCCAAGACCGAGTTCCTGAAGGACGTCCCCGAGGAGGTGCGGGAGGAGCTCGCGCGCTACCCGGAGACGCTCGCGCCGGCGTAGCAAAAAGGGAAGTTCATACGAGAATTGCGGCCTCGGAGGTTAAACGATGAGCGAGAAGACGTTCACGGAACGAGTCGTCGAGGTTATAAAGAGCATCCCGCACGGCAACGTGGCGACGTACGGCCAGCTCGCCGCGATGGCCGGGAACCCGCGCGGCGCGCGTCAGGTCGTACGCGTTCTGCATACTTTGTGGGAGAAGGAGAAGCTCCCCTGGCACCGCGTCATCAACGCCAAGGGGACGATCTCGCTCACCGGCGCGGGTTTTGACGAGCAAAAGGTGCTGCTCGAGGCGGAGGGCGTCGCCGTCGACGGCCGCGGCGCGGTGGATTTGAAAAAGTATCAGTGGCGGCCCGCGGAAAACGTTTCCGCTTGATTTCGGCGGAGGGGATTTGCTACTATTTAGGTACCCGGGCCATTAGCTCAATTGGCAGAGCAACTGACTCTTAATCAGTAGGTTACAGGTTCGATTCCTGTATGGCCCTCATCGAAAAGGCGCTCCGCTCAAGGGGCGCCGATCTTATTGTAAAAGATTTTTATTTAAAAAAAGTTCTTGACTTTTGAACCTTCGAAAATAAGATAAATACAGAGTAACGCTATTAGGGCTAGCTACGGGCGTAATAAAGGGGATATTTCGGTCAAAAGGCCCGGGATAAGGCCGGGCGAAATAGAGGAGGTAGCGGTGAAAGGTTTACGGGTATTAGCCGCGTTTGCGTTCTCCGCCGCATCCGCTTGGGGAACGTTTAAGGTCATTAGCTCCTTCCCTTGTCCTGGCCAGCGTATGTACTTGCCCCGCGGTATAGATTACGACGCGGGATACATCTACCACGTCAAAGATAGCGTATATCGTATTTTCAAGACGACCGACGCCGGTTCCCTCGTGGCCTCGTGGTATTGCTACGTTCCTGGTAAGACGTGGCAGGGTATCGGCGCGTCTAGCGGGTATTTTTGGATTATTAACCAGGAATACCCCCTTTGCGCCTACCGCTTTACTACGAACGGAAGCTTCGTTAACTATTTCCAATTACCGCCGTATAGTACCGGAAAGGGTATTACCCCGGACGGCAATTACGTTCACGTCTCTACCGGCAAAAGCCCTTCTTACATCCTTAGTACCTACACGACGACGGGCTCGTTCGTAAAATCGGTCCGCGCCCCAATTTCCGGCTGCCTCGATTACGACGGCACGTATTTCTACTTTGGCGCATCCGGCCGTATCGTAAAGTGGCGAAGCGGTTTGCCGAGCTACATTTATATCCCGCGTTATTACGCTTCCGGCGTATCGTGCCAAGGCGCGTACTTCTGGTTTTCCGATTGGGCTAAAAGTTACGTCTACAAAATCGGCGACGCGTATACCGATATCGCGCCTTCTTCCTTAGGCCGCGTCAAAGCCCTTTTCCGCTGACGGTCCGCCTTTACGAACGTCGCCGTTTATCCTAAGCCGGCATAAAACGAAAGGGTAAAAGGCTGATACGGCGGCGTACCGGAACTCATCTTCCATAAAGGATAAAAAAAGCCCCGCCTCTGGTAAGGCGGGGCCTCGTCGCTTAGGCCGTTACTCTACGGGCTTGACGTTCTCGGCCTGTGGTCCTTTGGTGCCCTGCACGACGTCGAACTCGACTTCCTGACCTTCCGCGAGGGTCCGGAAACCCTCGCCGACGATGGCCGAGAAATGCACGAAGACGTCTTCGCCGTCTTCGCGTTCGATGAAGCCGTAACCCTTGGCATCACTGAACCACTTGATCTTACCTTTTTCGGGCATAGCTTGCGCGAACTCGCGGTACTACCCGCCGCCCGGGCGGCCGGCGAGCCTCCAAGCTCCGGCCCGCCCGCACTTATAAATACTTCCGTCCTTCTTTTTAAAGAGCCGCCCGCGCAGAAAAAACGCGGAAGTAGCCGGGTCGTGCGGTTGGTGATATACCGAGGTTCTTGACGTACACCTCCTCTGCTTTAAAATGCGAGCACTCTTTGTTGCAAAAATTATAATAGATAATTATTTAAAAGTCAATAATAATCGCGCGTCGCCAGATTACGGGTCCGATTTCCGTACGGCTCTAAAAAAAGGCGCCCGAAGGCGGGCGCCGATTTTATTTAAAAAAAGCCCCGCCTCGTGAAGGCGGGGCCTCGTCGCTCGAGCCCGTTATTCTACGAGCTTGACGTTCTCGGCCTGTGGTCCTTTGCTGCCCTGTACGACGTCGAACTCGACTTCCTGGCCTTCCTGCAACGTCTTGAAGCCCTCCATGGTGATCGCGGTATAGTGGACGAAGACGTCGTCGCCTCCGTCTCGCGCGATGAAGCCGTACCCTTTGGCCTCGCTGAACCACTTGACCCTTCCTTTTTCGGGCATGGGCATTGCACCAACCTGATACTGCCCCGCTCCCGGACGTACGACGGGCGTTTCGACCTCCGCCCGCCTGCGCACACTTGCACACCCGCCAAAGCCCTTTCAACGTTGCGACCCCGCCGTCGCGGCCGGGGAAGGAGCCGGGCCGGGCGCGTCGGGGAATACCGAGGTTTCCGGCGTTAACCTCCTTACTCGATTGAAAATTAAAGCCTTTAGTTGACGAATTATTTTAGCCGAAAAAGGGGCCAAAGTCAAGTAATTTCGTAAAGTTTAGGCCGCGGCCCGCGCCTCGAGCCCCCGGGTTTTGACACGAGCGGCCCCTTTATGATAGAGTGTTGTACGAAGAGCAATATGGCCCGCGGCCACGTCTACGTCGTCGACTCCTCAAACCACTGCGTCCGGTATTTCCGCGACGGATACTATGCCGTCGCGCCGTCCTCCTTCGGAAAGGTCAAGCGCGTCTTCAAATGAACTAGCCCGTTAGCGGGCGTAGTAAGAAAAAGGGGATGTTTAAATTATGGGTAGATTCTTGCAACTTTTGTTGGCGCTCGCTGTAACATCGGGGTACGTGGGTGCGGCGTTCGTTTACGAGGGGAAGTGGGGCTCCTTGGGAACCGGCCCGGGCCAGTTCAGAGAGCCGTGGAGCGTAGCCGTAGCGCCCCGGACGAGTTATGTCTACGTAGCCGACACGTACAACCGGCGCCTGCAGTGTTTTACCTCGAGCGGAAGCTTCCTCTGGAAGAACAACGGCGATATGCTGCCGGGGGGCGTCGCGGCCTCGCCCGACGCCAGGTACCTCTACTTCGCCGACGCCGCCAACCACTGCATATGGCATCTTGCCCCTAACGGGAGCCTCGTCGGAAAATGGGGAAGATACGGCGCGGGCCCGGGG
The DNA here is from genome assembly GCA_011773985.1 of Candidatus Zixiibacteriota bacterium. Taxonomy (GTDB): domain Bacteria; phylum RBG-13-66-14; class B26-G2; order WVWN01; family WVWN01; genus WVWN01. The sequence continues at coordinate 53,852 of WVWN01000065.1, forward strand.
GAGTTTAACCAGCCCTGGGGCTGCACCGTCGCCCCCGGTACCGGGTACGTATACGTCTGCGACCGCAACAACAACCGCGTCCAGTACTTCACCTCGAGCGGGAGCTTCCTGGGCCTGTGGACCGCAGCTTTCGCCTGGCCCATCGACGTCGCGGTCTCACCCGTCAGCGGCTACGTCTACGTCTCAGACCAGAACAACGACCTCGTCAAATACTTCACCTCGAGCGGGAGCTTCCTCGGCAGCTGGGGCGGCTCGGGCGGGGGCGAAGGCGAGTTCTCGCACCCGGGCGGCGTCGAGGTCTCGCGCTTCGGCTGGGTTTTCGTCGTCGACGGCGGGCGCAACAGCCGCGTCCAGTACTTTACGGCGACCGGTTCTTTCCTGGGCAAGTGGGGCACGGTCGGTTCGGGCAACGGCCAATTTATGTGGCCGCAGGGGATCGCGCTTACCGCCGACGGCCTGCACGTATACGTCAGCGAGTGCCGCAATAACCGCGTCCAGTACTTCCGGGACGACGGCGAAGCCGTCGAGCCGGCATCGTTCGGAAAGGTCAAGGCGGTTTTCAGGTAGGGCGTAACGTCCATCCGCAAAGAGGCGGGCCGCGGGGCCCGCCTTTTTCGTTAAACCTTGCCAACGGCCCGCCCCGCGTTTATAATAAATAAAAAAAATTATGCCGACCGACACCGATAGCGAAGCCGGTCCGGCCTCTCCTCTCCTCCTCGCCTCTACGTCGCCGCGGCGGCGCTACCTCCTGCGCGAGGCCGGCATCCCCTTCGACGTCGTCGCGCCCAAGGACGTGGCCGAGGACTTCCCGCCGGGAGAGCCGCCCGCCGAAGTCGTCGTCCGCCACGCGTTGACGAAGGCGCGTTCCGTCGCCGCGGACCACCCGCGCCGCCTAATCCTCGGCGCCGACACCGTCGTCGTCCTCGATAAGAAAATATACGGCAAGCCCGCGGCTGAGGCGGACGCGCGGGCCATGTTGTCGCAACTTCAGGGGCAGACTCATACGGTCTATACCGGCCTCGCCCTCGTGGACCCCTCGAGCGGTCGCGAACGAACGGCGGCCGAGGCCACGGAGGTGACGATGAGGCCGCT
>WVWN01000065.1:54953-103813 GCA_011773985.1 Candidatus Zixiibacteriota bacterium
TACGCCGTCCAGGGGCGGGGGGCGCTTTTGATAGAGCGCGTCGTCGGTGACTACTTCAACGTCGTCGGCCTGCCGCTTTACCGTCTCTCCAAGATGCTCGCGGCCTTCGGCCTTAAGGCACTCCCGTGACGGAAAACGTCAAAGAGGTAATCGCGAAGATGCGGCGGCCGACCGCGTTGGCCGTCGCCTTCGACTATTACGGCCTGGAGAAGCTCCGCGGCGTCGAGCGGCGTATGCGGGAGTGGGCCGCGGAGGGCCGCGCCGCGGCGCGTGACGGCCGCGCCCGGACGCTCTTCGACCAGATCGCGTCGCTCTTCGTCGACGAGCGGCCCGATTTGCTGGCCGAACGGCTCGAGCGGGCGTCGCGCCTACTCGACGAAATCGAGCGTCCGTCCGGGCCGCCGACCGTGCGCAAGAAAAGGCCCGACGCCGACACGAACGTCCAGTACCTCAAGGGCGTGGGGCCGGCGCGGGCGCGCGCGTTCGCCAATCTCGGCGTTACCACGGCGCGGGACCTCTTGTACCTGTTCCCCCGCGACTACGTCGACCGCTCGAGCGTAACGCCGCTCTCGGACGTGCGCGTCGGCGACGACGTTACGGTCGAGGGGACCGTGGGCGAGATAGTCCTGGAGCGAAAGCGCCGCGGAAAGACGCTCGTGACCGCGCTTTTGTCCGACGAGAGCGGCGACATCCTGCTGAAGTGGTTCAACGCCCCCTACGTGGCCGACAAAGTAGCCGCGGGCGACCGCGTCGTCGCGAGCGGCAAGGTCAAGTTCTACGAGGCGCCGCAGCTCATCAACCCGGAGTTCGAGGTTTTAGCGGAGGCCGACGCCGGCGAATCTTTCCGCGGCATAACGCCGATTTACCCGCTGTCCGCGGGCCTGAACCAACGCGCGGTCCGGCGGGCCGCGCGGGAAGCGCTCGACGCCCTCGCGGCCAAGCTTCCCGAGCCGCTGCCGGCGGCGGTCCTCGCGCGGACCGGCTTTCCGCCGCTAGCCGAGGCGCTGCGGCAAGTCCACTACCCGGACGATATGGAGGAGCAGCGGCGCGCGCGGCGGCGCCTCAGCTTCGAATACCTCTACCTCATGGAGGTGGGCCTGCTCATCAAAAAGCGCCGCGAGCTCGCCCGCGCGGGCGTGCGCATCCGCGGCGACGGCTCGCTACGGGCCCGCCTGGAGCTCCCCTTCGAGCTTACGGGCGCGCAGAAGAAGGCGCTCGCGGCCATCGACGAAGACCTCGCCGCCCCCTGGCCCATGCGCCGCCTGCTACAGGGCGACGTCGGCTCGGGCAAAACCGTCGTCGCCCTCGAGGCGATGCTCGCCGCGGCGGAGGCCGGCTTCCAGGCCGCGCTCATGGCGCCCACGGAAATTCTCGCCCGGCAACATTGGCGGACCGCGGCGGCGCTGCTCGAGCCCGCGGACATCGCCTGCGAGCTCCTCGCGGCCACGACGCCGGCCGGCGACCGAGAGCGTATCCTGGCGGGCCTAGCCGACGGCGGCCTGCGCCTCGTCGTCGGGACCCACGCACTGCTCGAGCCGGACGTTGAGTTTAAAAACCTGGGCCTGGCCGTCGTCGACGAGCAGCACCGCTTCGGCGTCGACCAGCGCCAACGCCTCGCCGCCAAAGGCCCCTCGCCTAACGTCCTCGTCATGACGGCGACGCCCATACCGCGCACGCTCGCCCTCTGCGTCTACGGCGACCTTGAGCTTACGATAATAGACGAGATGCCGGCGGGGCGCCCGGGCACGACGACGACCGTGCTCGCCGAGGGCCGGCGCGACGAGGCGTTCGAGCTGTTGGGCCGCGAGGTGGCCGCCGGGCGCCAGGGCTTCGTCGTCTACCCCGTCATCGAGGAATCGGAGGCGAACGCGCTCAAGGCGGCGACGGCTATGGCCGAAAAACTTGCCGGGGAAACTTTCCCGGATTATAGAATAGGGCTGGTGCACGGCCGCCTCCCGGCAGACGAGCGCGAGGCGACGATGGCGGCCTTTAGGCACGGCGACGTGGACGTATTGGTGGCGACGACGGTGGTGGAGGTGGGGTTGGACGTACCGAACGCGACGGCGATGGTAGTCGAGCACGCCGACCGCTACGGACTGTCGCAGCTGCACCAGCTCCGCGGCCGCGTAGGCCGGGGCGAGCACCGAGCCTACTTCGTCGCGGTCGCGCCGACGAAAACGACCGCTGAGGCCAAGGCACGCCTCAAGACGCTCGCGCGCACGTCGGACGGCTTCGAGATCGCGGAGGCGGATTTGGGCATCCGGGGCCCCGGCGAGCTTCTCGGCACGAGGCAGCACGGCCTGCCCGATTTCGCGCTCCAGGCTCTCGTCCGCGACCGGGACCTCTTGGAGCTTGCGCGCGAGCTGGCGGCGGCCACGTTGGCGGAGGACGAGCGGCTGGCGCGGGCCGAGCACGCGGCGCTGAGGCAGCGCATACGGGCCGACTTCGGCCGGCGGCTGCAGCTCGCCGGCGCGGTATAATCCCGAGATACGTAGGGGCCGTGTCTTTAGACCGGCCCGAGATAAAGACGGGCCGACCTAAAGGTCGGCCCCTACATGTATCTGGGAATGCGCCAGCCGCCCCTACCTAAACAACGCCTTTATGCGGGCGGGGGATGCGGGCGCGACGGCGCGAATGGCGCCGGTTACTTCTTCTCCAACTTCTCCGCGCCCGTTTTCGTGCGGTCCTCTCGGGCCGAAATGCCGTCCAACGAGCCGTCCGGGTTTATAGTGTAGGCCACGACGCCGTAGCGATACCCGTCCCAAAAGCCGACGACGAAGGTGTCGTCGCGCCTGATGGCGACGCCGTCGTAGGGCGCGCCGTCGCCGACGCGGCGCTTTACCCAATATACCTCCCGCGCCGGTATTACCTCGACCTCGCAAGCGTACGCGTTGCCGTCGGCGTCCGTGCCGCCGCCGGCGTACGTTCCTTTAACTTCGGTAATTGGCACGGCCTCCTCGGCGACCTCGGCCTCGGCCGTCTCGGCGCGCGTTACCTCCGCCGGCGGTTTCCGGCACGACGCGAGGAGCGCGGCGGCGAACGCGGCCGTAAGGGCTAGATAAATTATCCCTTTCATACGCCCTCCCCTTGGCGCCGTTGCGTTATTCCTTGCATAGTTTTTCCGTGCCCTTTTCCTTAAAACCCGGCAGGCCGAATACGCCGTCCAACCGGCCGTCGCCTTCGATTTTATATATGGCGACGCCGTAGCCGACGTCCGCGGCGTATCCTACGCATAGGAGGCCGTTCTTGATTACGCCCACGCCGCCGTAATCGTACCCTTCGAAGTACCAACGGATTTTGTAGACGTCGCCCGTTTTTTTTATTTCTACCTTGCAGCTGTACGGATGCTTTGTGTGGGGGTCCGTGCCGAAGGCCGTATAATCGCCGGCGACGTCGTCGGCCGCCGTAGCGGCAAACCCTAGCGAAATCGCAAGCCCACATAAAGTTATGGCTCTCACGGCGCACCTCCTCTTTCGTCCAATATTACGCGGCCATTTTAGAAAACCGTCGGCCGGAGTGCAATCCTTTTCGTCGCTGTTTGTGGGACGGCGTAGTTTCCGGGGCCGCTTCCGTCGGTTTGTCGCCGGCCGGAACGCGGCGCCCTTACGGCGTTTTCCCCCTGGCCGGTTCCGCGCTCATCAATTAAGAAACCGCCCCGTACGAGGCGGCTTCCTTAGTAGCGTCGTTCCGCCTATTTGAAAATAGCTTTAACCTTGCCTACCGAAGCGGGGGTCACGGTTACCGGGAAGGGGCAATGGACCTTGTATATGCGGTGGTAGCTGGTGGTAGTACCTATCCAGAGGTATTCGCCGAAGTTGGTGAAGGCGAGCGCCGGGCCGGGCGGGGACGTGAAAGTAGCCGTAATGGAACCGGTGGCGACGTCGCGGCCGACGATAGTGGTTCCCGATCTGCCCCAGACGAGCTTGTTACGCCAGTCGTACGCTATGTCGTACAGGCCGCTGGCGCCGAACGACGACATAATGCTGCCCGTGGTTAGTTGACGGCGCCACACGTAAGCGGGGGAACTGTCGCTGGTTAACATCGCGGTCGGGGCAAAGTTAACGTAAAACGGTCCGATAACGTTAAAATAATAGATAGGGAATTCCTAATTAAATAAAAGGCCCTTTCGGGCCTTTTTGATTCGCCACGTTAAATTATTATTTATTTAAAAGTGGAACGTTTGCAAGCTTGTCAGTGGCAGTAAATATTTATTGGGCCTAAAAAGTAAGTTGGCCCGCCCCCTTGTAGAACGAAAGGCTCCGAAGGGGTACCGTCCTCTGCTATTGCTTGACAAGTATGGTAATGGTGTTCCGTCCATCTATCCATCCCAATCCATGCGACGTAGTAACCGGACTCGGAAGTTTCGTCAATTGCGCTTATTACCTCGTAACCGCAAGTGATGCATTCTATGCAGACTAGGCAACCTTCGTACGGTTCCCCGGCTAAGTACACCTTCCCGTAAACGGACCACCAAGGCGCATCTTCGAAACAAACGTCTTTTTCTGGTTCCGGCGTGGTTGTGAGGTCGCTAGTACACCCGCATAGCAAGGATACTCCGGCCATTAATATTGCGACAACGGAAGCCGTTGTGACCGTCGCCATTTTTATTTTTAACATTTTATTAACCTCCTCTTTTAACGCGACGAATACATTTACATGATAGCGAATGTTACTCGAAAAATCAAGGAAAAAAGATGAAGGCGGTCAAAATTTATCAAAAAAGGTATCCGATATGAGGCTCGTTCTGTACGTTAATATGCAAGACTAAACTAAGATAAGCGTTCCCCGTACCGAAGTCGCGCCACTTAAAGCCATCGTTCAAATAATGGCCGTGGTACAAGGGTTGGACAAGGCGCTTAAGCCCCTTGCCCTGCCGGCGGACGGGACTTAGGAGGCATATAGCCGGTGCGCCCCTACCTAAACAACGCCTTCACGCGGCCCAGCGACGTCGGCGCTACGGCCGGGCGTTACGCCACAAGAAATTGCGAGCGGCCGTTATGGGATGAATAACGCGTTGCGAACTCCGCGTATATTTAGTAGCATACTTAACGAGGAACAAGGAGTGGGTCATTGAATCCGAAGGCGGATCAAGAAGAAAGGAGAGGACGGTGGTTAAAAAGATTACGGCGGCGGCTGCCGTCGCGGGTTTGATATCCCTCTTATGCGGCGCTTCGCCCGCGTGGGCGTATGGCGGCGGTAAGGCCTACCTAACGCCGGCCGAAGACCTCACGATAGCCGCAACGGGGCCGGGCGAAAAGAAAAAAGCCGAGGGTATATGGGAGGGCGTCAGGATTAGTGACGCGTACGACAAGCTAAAATGCCCGCGATGCGGTACGTCCAACGACCTTCGCGCGGCCGAGTGTAGAAGATGCGGTTATCGCTTTCCCCAACCCTCCCCGGACGTTACGGACCCGAGCATGGTTTTCGTCCCGGGAAGAGGTTACTACCGCGAGGGCGCGTTGGTCGAACCGGCGAAAGGTAGAAAAAGCCTTTGGTTGCCGGGGCTGGTGACGACGGGGGTCGGCCTGACCACCATGTACGTATCGGTGAGTTGGGCGGCGGCCGAGTCGTTCGAAGGTATCTTCGGCGGGGACCCCGGCACTAAGGGAGCGGAAACGGCCTTCCTCATCGGGTCCGGGTTAACGGTCGTTGGCGGCGCATTAGTTTTAATCGGCTTTGCGAGTAAGACCAAGGCGGTTTACGCGGTCGCGCAGCCCGCGCGGCGTACGGCCGTCGCGCGGGGCAGCAACGGCCCGCGACCGGTCGGCGCCGACGGGCCGGGTATCAAGTTAGAATTAAGCGTGAGCTTTATGTAGAGGAGCGGGGCGGCTAGCTCGTGATGGGGAACACTCGCCGGCGAGCCATATCGCAATAAAGAATAAGCGCCCATGCGGGCGCTTTAGCTCGTATTACGAACGGATTATTCCGGCACTTCGGCCTTCAAGGCGTAGTAGGCGTCTACCTGGGTTTTATCTAAGAGGACCACGAAAACCTCATCGTCCGTCGTCTCGGGAATATTGAAGGAAACGCTTTCTTCTTGGAGGGCCACTTCGATTTCTTTCTGCTCGAGGGTGTACATGGCGCCGTCGACGAGGTCGACTACGACCCCTATTACGCCCGTGAGGAAAATGTCCGCTATCAGCGTACCGACTAAAATGTCGTTATCTACGCGGACCGTGACGGGCTTGTAACCCTCCTTTTCGAACTTGAAGGTATGGGAATCCCCTCGCTTTAGCTTTATGATAGTAGGGGTTTGGTACGTGTTGGCTCCGTCAACGGTGACTGTGCACCCGGGCGTACTCCGGATGGCAACGTCGACCGTCGTGCCGTGGAAGATGGTTCCACAGCTCGCCATCAAAAGCGAAGCGACCGCCGCGATCGGCAGTGCCCTTTTCATACGCCGCTCCTTTCGTTAATAATATCGTTATACGTTAAAAGGTTAAGAAACCCGCGACCGCCTTAAGTCCCGACGCGGGTAAAATTATTAACAGCGCCCCGTTACGCTGTTAGGCGTAATAAAGCATTAATATACGCTCGCAACGGCCGCCCTCGCGGGCTTCCAGGGGAAAGCGCGAGGCGAGAATGACCATCATTTTTTATTTTTATAAAACCCGCTTATCTTTGTCAAGGAAAAAGTTATACTTGACTTTTTATCTCATAAACGAGGGTATGCGTCGTTTACTATTGCTTTTGGTCTCCCGGCGTTAACGCCCTCAGCGGAGCAGCGCCTTCACGCGGCCCAGCGAGGCGGGGGAGACAAACGGGTCGGACCAGCGGAAATATTGGACGCGGTGATTCCCAGATTCGACGACGTATACCCGCTTACCGTCCGCCGAAACGCGGACGTCCCACGGCGCGTAAAATTCTCCTTCACCGCCCCCTCTTATGCCCCATTTACCGAGAAAAGAGCCCGTCGGGGTGAAGTACTGGATACGGTTATTATACCGGTCGGCGACGTAGACGTAGCCGTTGGGCGCTACGGCCAAACCGTGGGCCTCGTCAAACTGGCCGTTCCCGGAACCCTTGGAGCCCCAACTCCCCAAAAGCGAGCCGGTCGGCGTATAGTAATAAACGCGGTTCTGGGCCCACCACCCGGTGACGTAGACGTTGCCGTTAGGGGCAAGCGCCAAGCCGTCGGCCTTTGCCCCCCACGACCCAAGCATCGACCCGCTCGAGGTATAACGCGAGACGCGCTCGTCGCGAGCCTCGGCTACGTAAACCGTTCCCGCCGGCGTCACGCCGACGCCGAATGCGGCCCCGGGTACGCGGCCGCGCACCTGCCAAGTCCCGAGAAGCGAACCGGCAGACGTGAAATATCCCACGTAGGCTTCGTATTGGGCGTCGCCGGAGGTCACGTATACGTTGCCGTTGGCCGCGACGGCGACGCCCTGCACGCTCGAGGCGGGCCAAGGCGCGGTCCATTTGCCGAGAAAATAGCCCGTAGACGTGAAACATTGAACGCGGCGGCCGAAGTGCTCCGTGACGTACACGTCTCCGCCGGGCGCTACGGCGACGCCCCACGGGAAATTGAACTCGCCGTCGCCTGACCCCAACCGGCCCCATTGCCCCTCGTATACCCAGCCGCCGAAGGCCGCGGCGACCGCCAATGCCATCACCGTCAGCGCGAAAAACCTTACGCTTTTCATGTCGTTTCCTCGTAACTACCCCTCGAAAAACGTTCCTATCCCTTTTATACTTTAATAACGAGAGCGCGAAGTCAATAAAAAAAGCGGACCGGCCTCTCGACCGATCCGCGTAGATAGCGAGTACGGGTTGATTAAAGAGCGCTATCCAAATAGCACGGCCCCCGAAGAACTCACATCCCCGCCTGTTCCTTCTCCGGACCCTCGGTGCGGTAATAACCGTGCCTGAGGTCCATCTGCGCGTAGACCGGGCAGCCGCCGCAGTTGCACCCCTTCTCCTCGGTTATGTGTGCGCTCTTGCCGATGGCCGGGAAGCAATACCCGCCCGCCTCGTCGCACTCCACCCAGCTCGGGCACGAGTTGCAAGTGCACATCGACAGCACCATCTGCTCCTTCTGCTCCGTCTCCTCGGGCGTCATTTCGCTTTCCATAACGAGGGCCTCCTTTAGTTGAAGTTATTAATACGGTTTAAACCGTTTGGCCTCGGCGCCTTGCGTGCCTAGCTTGCGGCGGCACCACGTTTTATTTCCACATTCCCGTAATTAGACCCACCAACGCCAACACGACGTGTATGAAGGCGAACAACGTCGCCAACGACAACGTCAGGTTGTGGTACTCCTTGTAAATAACGTGAAAAAGGCCGGAGGCGGTAGGCCCGGTGTTCGTTGCAGGAGGGCAGGTGGAACAAGATAAATATGCCGGCGAAGAAAGCGGTCTAGAAGCCGACATCCTTCCCCAAGATATGCACCATTTTTATGTACCCCGCCAAGCCGTTATTCTTACGACGTTATACCCCCCAAAGGCTACTATTTTAGTAAGCTTATGTCAAATAAAAAAGCCGGCCCAGGCCGCCACCCCCTCTTCCCCGGTTTCAACCGCGAGCTAATTTTCCAGGTCCGCCAGCGCGTCGTCGCCAACGCTGCGACGGAACGACTCGGGAATCTCCATCTTGGCGCGGCCCGCGGTGCAGTCGTCCACGCCGCGCATTACGCCGTGGAAGCGGTGATACGGTATCGAGACGATGAGGTCCGACGGCTTGAAACCCTTGATGCGGCGGCTCGTGTAGTCCATCAGGCTGACGTTAAGTTCGCCGCTCACGACGGGGTACGTTATCGCCTGGTAGCACGTCGCCCCCGACATCACGGGCCGCGGCGGGATGCCGGCGGCGTAGGTGTCTAGCGTAATCAGCCGGCAACCCTGCTCGGCGTTGCAAATGAAGACCACTACGTCCGGGCGGAGCTCGGCCTCGTTCATTGGCGACAGGACGACGTGGTCCGCAAGGCCGAGGGGCGGCGCCGGCGTCAGCGCGTGCGACCGGTGGTACGCGGCCAGGCAGCAGTAGAGCTTCTCGCCGTCGACCAGGAACTCCTTGAGAGCTTTGTCGTCCTCGCCCTTGGGCCGTTCGCCGAGGCCAAGGTGAAATGTACCGCCGCGGCAGGCCGACGACGCCGCGGTGAGGTCGACGACGTCGCCGCCCCGCGCGCGCAACAACGCGTCGCAAACGCGACACTTGCCCTCGGCCGCCCGCGCCGGCCCGTCCATCGAGTACGTGACCGCCACCGGGTACCCCTCGAGCTCGAGTAGCTCGCGGACCTCCTCCGCGTACGCCTTCCATTCCATGGCGTATCTCCTTCGCGTCGGCGTCGGCCCTAATCCCCGTTCGACATCAGCTCGCCGGCGAAGGCTATATTTTCGTCGGCGTTTTCTTTGATTAGGACCAAAAAGGAGTTTTTAGGAAAGCCGTAGGCCGCGGCCGCGGCGTCCGTCAGCTTTCGCGAAAGCTCCCTCTTTTTGTCCAAGTCGTCAAGCACGGGCCCTTCGACAATAATAACCGGCAACTGCTTTCACCTCCCGGGTTGAAACGTTCCGTACGGCGAAACCGAACGAGTAATTATAATACCGAGAAGCGGCCCGTCAACTAAAAAGGGGCCACCGCAGCCCCTCCGACAAGCGGCAGGCCGGGGGCCGAGGCCTCTGGTTAACGCCCCCTTGCCGTACGCGATTCGCCAGCCGCCGCTATTTAAACGGCGCCTTCACCCGGCCGAGCGACGCCGGCTCGTCCGCCCGCCCTCCGAGCCGTAGTTCTTAACCCTATTTAGTTCTGCGGTCGACGAGCAGCTCGCCGCTCACGCCCACATTCTCCGGGCCGTTTTCCCGGATTAGTACGACGACGGCCTCCGCCGGCACCTCCTCGTAAACCGCCGTCGCAACCTCCCACAACCCCTTCACGAGCCGCCGCTTCTTCTCGAGCGGGATGGGCGGCCCTTCCACCGTTATCGTCGGCATTCGTATTCCTCCTTTCGCGTAAAATGTTACCACCGCCGAGAGCGGGCAAAACGTTTTCCCCCTAGCCGAACCTCCGCCTGAGCAACGCTACGCGCGCGCGCGTCTCCTCGATGCGCCGCCACGTGTCCTCGTCCGGCCGCCGCCGGTAGCTCCGCTTCAAAAACGCCAAATTGACGAGCAGGTTAAACATCTTCCGGATGCGTAAAACGCCGCGAAAGTCCAACGCCGCGAAGAAACGCACCTCCCAACCGAGCCGCCCGAACCACTTCGACACCTGACGGTAATCCCGCTCGCCAACGTTGCCCAGCGCTACTTCCTCGCGCAACTCGCCCCTTATCCATTTCCATTGGTAGACCCAAGCACCAACGATGACCGCCAAGAGGCTGAACAGCCCCACCCAATGCACGAGTAAGTATAAGAGGGCGCCGGGCCCGCCGAAGAACGACAGGAGGAAATTGCGGATAAAGTGAAACGCAATGGCGAGGCCGAAGAAGAATACGACCACCAAACCACCAAGCCAGCAACTCCGCACCTCCCGGGCGAAGCCGAAGCCAATGCCGGTGATAGCCGTCAGGAACGCGTGGCCCAGGCCGAAGATGAAAACCCGAGCTACGAACGTCGCCGTCATAGCCTCCGCGGCGCCGCGGTCAAACTCCCCACAGATATAAGATATGTCCTCGACCCAAGCAAACCCGGCGCCCACCATCGCCCCGAAAATTATCCCCGCCAGAACGTCCGTAAAACGGTGGCGGAGCGCGAAGAAGATGATGAGCAGCGCCAGCCCCTTAGCCGTCTCCTCCACCGGCGGCGCGACGAAAGACGCGGTCAATGCAAGGCCGGCTTTCGGGCCGAACATGAAGTGCAACGGAAGGCTAAAGAGGGTATTAAAGATCAAAGCGGCCGCGGCTGCGGGAACCGCGCCCCATAAAAAGACCAACGCTAACAGCCAAAGCGGGTCCTTTTCGAAGCGGTCCAGAAACCAAATTAAAATCAAGCTGGCCGCGGTGGTCACGCTCACCGCCAATATTCCCACGAGATACCCCACCGCGTTCCCTCCCCTCAGCCCCTTACCCGCGCGATGCGGTCACGCAACTCAGCGATGCGCCGTTCCGTCCTCTCCCTCGGCCGGCGGCGCCAACTGCACTTCAGAAACGCGGGCTTAACCATTTGGTTATACATCTTACGTACGCGCATAAACCCGTCGAGGTCGAACGCGGCCAAAAACTTAAGCTCCCACCCCAAGCGGCCGAACCACTTCGATACCTGGCGGCAGTCCCGCTCGCCGACCGTGCCCAACGCCAACTCCTCGCGGAGCTCGTTTTTTATCCAGTGCCACTCGGCAAACCAGACGCCGACGATTATTACCAAAAGGCCGAAAAGGCCGCTCCAGTGCACGGCAAAAGTGGCCAGGACGCCGGCTTCGCTTTCCATACCCACCAACGCGTTGTGCAATAAATGCGCGCCCACCGCGGCGCCGAAAGACAAGACCACGCGAGGCCCCCGAGCCAACAACTTCGGACCACCTTCACGACGCCGAAGCCGAGGCCCGCCAGCGCGGTGAAGAAGGCGTGATTAAGGCCGAAGACGAAGACGCGCAGCACGAAGACTAAGCCCATCGCCTCGACGCCCTCGGCCGCGGCGCCCAGGACGTAAAATATGTCCTCCAACCAAGCGAAACCCGCCCCCACTACCGCGCCGAAGACGATGCCGTCTAGTATGTCGTCGAGATGGTGCCGAATTACAAAAAATATAAAAGCAAACCGAACGCCTTCGCGCCCTCCTCCGTAACGGGCGCGACGACGGTCCCCATCGCGGCCTCCGCTATCCCCTTTTCCAAAATGTGGCTCAACGGTATGCGGAACACCATCTCGATGACGAGGGAAACGACGATCGCGGGCACAGCGCCCCATAAAAACCCTAGCGCCAAAAGCCAGATCGGCTCCTTTTCGAACCGGTCCAGGAACCAAATCAACGCCAAACTACTTATCGTCGTTACGCTTACCGCGAGAATGCCGGCTAAATATTCCACGCCTTACGCTACCGCGAAAAATAAACGGGCCGTCGCCCCCTGACGACCCATAATATAGCAAGGGCCGGCGCACAACAAGGGAAATATCGCCGCCGACTATATTCCCCTTGCGCGCCGTTGCGGCCGCTTTTATAATCCAAAAAGAAACTCTTCCGAAATCCGCCGAAAGTCTCCGCCGTGGATGAATCAGCAGTAATCGTCGGAACCGGCGACGCGGCCCAGCGGCTCGCTCGTGCGCTCGAGGACGACCCCTCGTCGCCCCTCGCCCTCTGCGACTTCGCCGCCGACGTGGAAGTCCTAAGCGAAAAGCTGGCCCGCCTCGAGGACGCAGTCGCCGTCGTCGCCGAGGCCCCCTCGAAAGACGAGGCGCTTCAGGCCGTCGCCGCGGCGTGGGAGGCCGCCGCGCCCGCGTACGTCGCCGCGGATATTTTGGCCGAGCTAGCGCCCGCCGCCCGCACGGTTGCGATCGCGGGGCGGGAGTTCGTGCCGTTCGCCGGCGTCCGCCAGGGCCCGGGCCGCGGCCTGGGAAAGTGGCTTATGGATAAGCTCGTGGCCGCGGCCTTCATTATCCTGCTTACCCCCGTCTGGCTGCCCATGTTTCTCGCCGTCAAGCTCGATTCGCGCGGCCCGATAATATTCCGCCAGAAACGCGTCACCCGCAGCCGCCGCGAATTCAATATGTATAAATTCCGCACTATGTTCCCCACCGTTCCCAAATACCAACAGTCGCCCCCCGGCGGCGACGACATCCGCGTCACGCGCGTAGGCCGCGTCATGCGCAAACTCGGCCTCGACGAAACGGCGCAACTCATAAACGTCGTAAAAGGCCAAATGAGCTTAGTTGGCCCGCGGCCCGAGATGGCGCTGGCCGCGGCCGAATACGAGCGCTGGCAAAACCTCCGCCTGAGCGTCAAGCCCGGCATCACCGGTTTGTGGCAAATCGCCGGCCGCGCCGACCGTCCCATCCGCGAGAGCCTCGAGTTCGACCTCTATTACATCGCCAACCGATCGCTCTTAATGGACGTGAGGATATTACTCAAAACCATCCCCATCCTCTTCGGCAAAGGGAGCCACTAATGAGGGTGACTTTAGTCGGAACTCCCTCCTTCGCGATACCCACGTTCGAGGCACTATACCAAGCCCAAGACGTCGACGTAGCCCAAGTAATAACGAAAACCGAGAAGCGTGCGGGGAGGGGTCTAAAACCAACACAACCGGAGGTATTTAATTGGGCCCAAACTAAAGGTCTACGAGTAGTCCAGTTAGACACATTACGCCGTACTCCCGAAGCCGGGCTTCCGTCATTGGATTTAACGGTTGACGCCGTCGTCGTCGTTGCCTCGGCGTTCTTTATACCTAAGTGGTTCCGGGAGCCTCCGCCCGACGGGCGCGTCACGTTCGGCGCCATAAACCTCCATCCGTCGCTCTTACCCAAACTACGGGGCCCGGCCCCAATTAACCGGGCGATAATAGAAAACTACGACCCGACCGGCGTAACGACTTTAAAGCTCGTCGACGAAATGGACGCGGGCGACATCTTATTACAACAGGAAGTTCGGCTCCACGCGCGAGAGACGGCGGGGTCGCTGGCGGGCCGCTTGGCGGAAGTAGGCGCGGCACTTATGCTCACGACGCTCCGCGGCCTGGGCGCAGGGACGGTGCAACCAAAGCCCCAGGACCACGCGCAAGCGACGTACGCTCCCAAGATTACTACCGAAATGCGCGGAATAGATTGGTACTGCCCCGCGGAACGGACCGACCGTTTGGCCCGCGGCCTGTACCCGGACGCGCCGGCGCGAGCGTCGCTTCAGGGCGACATCGTACAAATTCTGGCCGCCGAACCGGCCGAAGGCGAAGCGGACGCGGCGCCGGGTACGATAATCGCCGTAGACGAGGCCGGCGTCGTCGTGGCCTGCGGCGAGGGGGCGCTCAAGCTCACGCGCGTGAAGCCTGCGGGCCGCGGCGAGATGACGGCGCACGCCTTCGCCCTCGGCCGCCGCCTGGCCGTCGGCGACCGCTTCGACGAGGGAAAACGACGCGACGACTCGTGAACCGTAAATATTTAAAATTGTACTCATGGGGCGCCGCCTTCGCCGCCGTGTTCGCGCTCAGCCACGCGCGGCCCCTGGCGGACGTCCTCGCCGTCTTCGACCGGGGCCGCGGCGCCGGTTTCATCCTCGGCGGCCCCGGGCAAACGGTCGCGCCGCCATCGTGGGTATTCAGGTACGCATGGCTGCTTGCGGCAGCGTTCTGCTTCGCGCCTGGGGCGGCGCCTTTGGGCCGCGCGGCCTTGAGGTTCGCGGCGTCGTGCCGCCGCGAGCTGGGCGATTGGTGGGTGGCCGGTATTGCCGCCTTCGCGGCCGCGGCGGCCGCGGCCTGCTTCGCGCACTTCTCGCTGGGGGGAGAGGGCCACTCGTGGGAAGAACGCGAGCTCGCATTCCAGGCGCGCATCTTCGCCGCGGGGCGCCTTACGGCCCCGGCCCCGCCCACCGACGAGTACGTCACGCCCGACGGCGGCGGCGCCGCGAACTTCGTCGTCGGCCCGAATGAGGGCATGCGCGACGGGAGGTGGTTCACGATATTCATGCCGGCGTGGCCGCTTTTGCTCGCAGCTGGTACCGCGCTCGGGCGGCCGTGGCTCGTCAACCCGGCCGTGGGGTTGCTGACGGCCTTCGCGCTCTACGGCTACGGCCGGCGCGTCGTCGGCCCGGACGCCGCGCTCGTCGGCGTCTTCTTTTACACCTTCTCGCCCTTCGCGGCCTTCAACAACGCGTCGCTCTTCGCCGAGCCGACGTTCCTTCTGTTCCTGGTGCTCTTCCTGTGGGCCTTCGACGCCGGCCGGGAAACGGGAAAGGCCTCGCTCGAGGCCGCTGCCGGCATATTGCTCGTCGTCGTCTTCGCCATCCGCGACTACGCTGCGTTCGCTGCGCTGCCTGCGGTCGCGTTGCTCTTCCACGACGTCGCGCGAAAAAAAATCGCTAGCGACGCCCTCTCCTATTTCGCCCTCGGCGTCGCCGTCGCCGCCGTGCCGCTCCTCTACTATAACTACGCAACCGCCGGCGCGTTTCTACGTTTCCCGCGTTCGTACGCGCTCCACACGCGCTTCGGCATCTCGCCGCCGTCACTCTCGCCGTACTTCATGTACTTCACGACGCGGCGCCTTTGGATTTTCGCGACGGACCTTATGGGGTGGCCGTTAATGTCTTTTGTGCCGGCCTTGGTACCTCTCTTCCTAAGGAAATTACCGGTCCGCGCGCGGCTACTCTACGTCGTCGCCGCGGCGACGTTGATCCTCTACGTTCTCCCAGACGCCGAGGGCATCAACTACGGCGCGCGGTACTACTACGGCGCGGTACCCGCGGCGCTTCTGGGCGGCGGCTTGGGCCTAACGCTGGTCCCCTCTTGGTTAAAAAACAAATGGCACGTCGCCCGAGGCACGACGGCCGCGGCGGCCTTGCTCGCCGTAGTCGTCGCGACGGTGCCGTACGTCGTCGCGCTCGAGCCCGTTTATCGCAGTTCCTGGGGCTTCCCCGGCGGCAAACGGCCTTGGGTGTCGCGCGGGCTCGAGCGCGCGCTCGAGGAGTATAACGTCAAAGAGGCCATCGTTTTCGTCGCGCCGGGGGAACGCTGCGCCGGCCCGCCGCCCAACGGCCCCGCCCTTAAAGACTATATCGTATACGCCCACGACCGCGGCGAGCGCAACGCCGCGTTCGCCGCGCTCTTCTTGCCGCGTCCCTACCTCTTATGCGATTACCGCGAATTCGAAGAAACCGGCGTCATCGGCGTGCTCGAGCTCGAGCCCGAATACGACGCCGCACCAAGGAGGATGAAATGATACTTCACGACGGCGCCGGGCCCGCGTTCACCGAGGCCACGGTCAAGGCCGCGGTGGAAGCGTGCCGCGAGCGTAAGGTCCGGCACCTCGTCGTCGCCTCGACTACAGGCACTACGGCTCGCGTAGCCCACGGGGCCGTCAAGGGGACTGACGTCCAACTCGTCGTCGTAACCCACAACACCGGCTTCGGCGAGGAGGGTGAGCAGAAATTCCCGGCCGACCTTCGCGCTAAGTTGGAGGCGGAGGGTACGCGCGTCCTCACCGGCACGATGGTCTTCCGGAGCCTGGGGCGCGCCATCCGCGACACGACGGGCGGCGACCAGGAGATGCTCGTGGCCTCCGCCCTCCGCGTCCTCGGCGAAGGGACGAAGGTCTGCGCCGAGATCGCGATGATGGCTGCAGACGCGGGACTAGTCCCGCCGGGCGACGTCGTGTGCGTGGCCGGGACCGGCCGCGGCGCCGACACCGCCGCCGTCGTCCGCGCGGTCCCTTCCAATAAATTCTTCGAGCTAAAGATACGCGCGCACGTTGCAAAACCGTATATTTTTTAACGGTAGCGGGCGTTAAAATTAGGTAACGTTCTCAACGGCGGCGACATTTGAAAAATATTACTTATTAATATATAATTTAAAAAATGGCCACACCCCCTCACCACTCGCCCATCCTTATCGCCGGCGGCCGCGTCGTCGAGGAGGACGGCACGACCTCGGAAGATATTTTGATCGAAAACGGGTCCGTCGCCGCGCGCGGCGAAGCGCTCGAGGCGCCGGCCGGAGCCGACGTCGTCGACGCCGCGGGCAAGTACGTCTTCCCAGGCTTCATCGACATGCACGTCCACCTCCGCGAGCCGGGCCGCGAGGACAAGGAAACCATCATTACGGGTACGCGCGCCGCGGTCATGGGCGGTTTCACGTCCGTGTGCGCCAAGGCCAACACCTTCCTGGTGATGGACAACCCGGCGGTGGTCGAGTTCGTCCACTCGCGCGCCGAGGCCGCGGCCTTCGCCCACGTCTTCCCCGTCGGCTCTGTCACCGAGGGGCTACGCGGTCACGGCAGCCTCTCGGAAATAGGTAGTCTGAAGGAGGCGGGCGTCGTCGCGCTCTCGGACGACGGCGTACCGGTGGTCGGAAGCGACGTTATGGTCGCGGCCCTGCGCTACGCCGCCGACTACGGCCTGCCGCTCATTGCCCACTCCGAGGACTACGCCCTGTCCGCCGGCGGCTTTATAACCGAGGGGCCGGTCTCGAGCGGTACCGGCCTAGCCGGCATCCCGGCCGAAGCCGAGGAAGCGATGATAGCCCGTGACATCGCGCTACTACGCCAAGCGGGCGGCAAACTCCACGCCGCCCACGTCAGCACCGCGGCCTCGCTCGAGCATATACGCCGGGCCAAGGCCGAGGGTTTGGACGTGACATGCGAGACGACGCCCCATTACCTGCTGCTGACCGCGGAGGCCGCCGCGGCCTTCGACGCCGACGCTAAAATGAACCCGCCACTGCGGAGCGAAGAAGACCGCCAGGCTATACTCGCGGGCGTCGTCGACGGGACGATAGACTGCATTGCCACCGACCACGCGCCCCACACGCCAGCGGAGAAAGATAAAGAATTCGCCGCGGCGCCCTTCGGCGTCGTCGGCCTGGAGACGGCGCTACGGCTTATATATACCTACCTGGTGCTTACCGGTGTAATTTCGCTCGAGCGTATGGTAGAATTGATGTCGGCCAACCCGGCGCGGCGGCTTTACTTAGAGGGCCGGGGGACGTTGGCGCGTGGGGCCCGAGGCGACGTCACCGTCTTCGAACCGGAAGCGGAGGATACGGTCCGCTCGGCGCTGTTTTATTCGAAGGGTAAGAATACGCCCTTCGAGCGGTGGCGGGTCCGCGGCCGGGTGGATGCGGTGCTCGTTGACGGCTGGCCCGTCTTGCGCGAGGGGCGCCTGGTAGAAACCGACGGACGCGCTGGAAAAGAGTGAGATGAAGCACTTCGTCGATATATCGCGCCTGTCCAAGCAGGGCCTGACGGCTCTCCTGGCGGTGGCCGAGGAGATGGTCCCGCTAGCGCGCGGCGGGACGGACCTCGCCGCCGGGAAGATACTCGCGACGCTCTTCTACGAGCCGTCGACGCGGACGCGCCTCTCCTTCGAGTCGGCGATGCAGCGGTTGGGCGGCCGGGCGCTGGGTTTCGCCGACGCAGCGGCCTCCTCCGTCGCCAAGGGCGAGTCGCTCGCCGACACCATCCGCACCGTCGACAAGTACGCCGACGTCATCGCTGTCCGCCACCCGGCGGAGGGCGCCGCGTTGGCCTGCTCGTTCTACGCCGAGGTCCCCATCATCAACGCCGGCGACGGCGGCCACCTCCATCCGACGCAGACGCTGTTAGACCTGCTAACCATAAAGCGCGAGTTCGGCCGCCTCGAGAACCTGAGCGTCGTCCTCACGGGCGACCTGCGCTACGGCCGGACGGCGAGCTCGCTCGCGCTGGCGCTGGCGCCGTTCAAGCCGCGCCTCGTGTGCGTCGCGCCGGAGGGGCTCGAGTTCCCGCCCCACGTCGTGCGGCGATTGCGCGCGGAGTTGGGCACGCCGGTTGAGGAGACGGACGACCTGGCCGCCGCGGCTCGAGGCGCCGACGTCCTCTACGTCACGCGCATCCAGCAGGAGCGCTTCTTCTCCACCGACGATTACCTAAAGGTCAAAGGTTCGTACGTGGTGGACAAGCGCATCGTCGAGCTGATGCCCGAAGGTTCGCTGGTCCTGCACCCGCTGCCGCGCGTGGACGAGATTCCGCCGGCGGTGGACGACGACGCCCGCGCGCGCTACTTCGAGCAGATGCGCTACGGCGTGCCGGCGCGGATGGCGCTCATCGCGGCCTTGCTCGGCCTGACGCCTAAGAAAATCCCGTACAAAGAGATCCGGGGCGAGGAGCTTGAGCTACCGTGCCCCAACCCGCGCTGCGTCACGGCGTCGGAAAAATATTTAAAGAAACTCTACACGCCGATCCTGGACAAGACAGCGTCGCTCTTCGGCGAGCTGGGCGAGGGAAAGCGGTACCGGTGCCTATATTGCGATTACGAGGTTGTGGTTTAATTAAATCATGGGCATCCTCTCCAAAATATTCGGGACCAAGTACGAGCGCGACATCAAGAAGATGCAGCCGCTCGTAGACGAGATAAACGCCATCTACGAGTCGCTGCGCGACGTGCCCGAGGAGGAGCTCCTCGCGCGGACGGACCGCTTCCGCGCCGACTTCCGCGCCGACCGCGAGGACTTCCTGCGCCGGGCGCTTCCGTCGTACCTGGGCGAGGAGGAGGCCGAGGTGCGGCTCGAGGAATATATGAACGCGTCGGTGGCGCTTTGGGAGGACATGCTCGAGCGCCACCTGCCGCGCGAGATGCCGCCCGAGGACCGCCGCCTCAAGGCCGAGCAATTCGGCAAGGACGCCTGGGCGCGGCGCGAGGAAAAGTTAAACGAGATGCTGGCGGAAGCCTTCGCCACCGTCAAGGAGGGCGCGCGGCGCCTGCTCGGGCAGAAGTGGGAGGTCACGGGCCACGAGATAACCTGGGACATGGTTCACTTCGACGTCCAGCTCGTCGGGGGGATTGCGCTGCACCAGGGCCGCATCGCCGAGATGGCCACGGGCGAGGGCAAGACGCTGGTGGCTACGTTACCATTTTACCTCAACGCGCTCAGCGGCGACGGCTGCCACCTCGTCACCGTCAACGACTACCTCGCCCGGCGCGACGCGGAGTGGGTGGGGCACCTGTTGGAGTACCTCGGCGTCTCGGTGGGCTGCATACAGTCCGGCATGTACCCCAAGGACCGCCGCGAGCAGTACGCCAAGGACGTCACGTACGGGACCAACTCCGAGTTCGGCTTCGACTACCTGCGCGACAACGGCGTCGCGCTCCGCGCCGAGGAGCAGGTCCAGCGCGGCTACGCGTACGCCATCATCGACGAGGTGGACAGCGTCCTCGTCGACGAGGCCCGCACGCCCCTCATCATATCCGGGCCCTCCCGCAAGGACTACGCCCACAAATACAACGAGTTCAAACCGCTGGTAGAGCGGCTGGTCCGCAAACAGCTAGCGCTCTCCGCGGAGTTGATGGACGAGGCCGAGGCGGCGTTCGAGGAGGGCGGCGAGGACGACGCCTACTACGACCTCCTCAAGGTCACGAAGTCGACGCCTAAAAACCGGCGCCTCCTCAAACTCTACGAAGAACCGAAAATAAAAAAAGAAGTCCAGCGCCTCGAGATGGAGCTTATGCGCGACAAGAAGATGCACGAGGTCGCTGAGGAACTCTACTTCGCGTTGGACGAGAAGGGCCACGCCGTCGAGCTCTCCGAGATGGGCCGCGAGTTTCTCTCGCCGTCGGATCCGGCGCTCTTCGAGCTACCCGACATCGAGACGCGCCTCTCCGAAATCGAGGGCGACGAAGACACCTCCGAGGAGGAGAAGGAGGCGCTGCGCGAGGAGCTTCGCGTGGAGTACGAGGAGAAGAACGAAAAGCTCCACAACATAAGCCAACTCCTGCGCGCGTACCTGCTGTTCGAGAAGGACGTCGAGTACGTCGTCAAGGACAACCGCGTCGTCATCGTCGACCAGTTTACGGGCCGCCTTATGCCGTCGCGCCGCTACTCCGACGGCCTGCACCAGGCGCTGGAGGCCAAGGAAGAGGTCGAGATCGAGCGCGAGACGATGACGCTCGCGACCATCACCATCCAGAACTACTTCCGCATGTACAAGAAGCTCGCGGGCATGACCGGCACCGCCGAGACCGAGGCGCAGGAGTTCTTCGACATCTACAAGCTCGACGTTATGGTCATCCCCACCAACGAGCCGGTGCGCCGCGTCGACTACGAGGACGTCATCTTCCGCACCAAACGCGAGAAGTACAACGCCATCATCGACGAGATCGTGCGGATGCACGAGTGCGGCCGGCCGGTGTTAGTGGGAACTATTTCGGTCGACGTCTCCGAAACGGTATCCCGCCTCCTCAAGCGCCGCGGCATCCCCCACAACGTCCTGAACGCCAAGCACCATCAGCGCGAGGCCGAGATCGTGATGCACGCCGGCGAAAAAGGCGCCGTGACCATCGCCACCAACATGGCGGGCCGCGGCACGGACATCAAACTCGCCCCGGAAATTGTCCAGTGTGAGCGCTGCGCGCTCATTTACGGCGAAGGCGACTACCAACCCGACCACCCGGACTGGGCCAAGACCTGCCGCGAGGACGTCCCCTGCGGCCTGCACATCGTCGGCACCGAGCGCCACGAGGCGCGCCGCATCGACCGCCAGCTCCGCGGCCGTGCCGGCCGCCAGGGCGACCCGGGCTCAAGCCGGTTCTTCCTGTCGCTCGAGGACGACCTCATGCGCCTCTTTGGCTCGGACCGCATCGCCGGCATCCTAACGCGCCTCGGCCTGGAGGAAGGCGAGCCCATCGAGCACGCCATGATAACCCGCAACATCGAGCGCGCGCAGAAGCGCGTCGAGGAGCAGAACTTCTCCATCCGCAAGCGCGTCCTCGAGTACGACGACGTCATGAACCGCCAGCGCCAGATCGTATACCAGCTCCGCAACCAGATCCTCCACAACGAGAACCTGCGCGGCGACATCTTCGAGCTAATCCTCTTCCAGCTCGAGGACGTCGTGGCCGAGAGCACGCCCGCGGAATTGACGCCTGAGAACTGGGACCTGCCGAGGATAGTGAACTGGGTGCGGACGCGATTCCCGGCGGAAGTAACGGTCGGCCAACTGGCCGCGTTGGGCGGGGACGCCGAGGCTATGGTCGAACTAATCGCGAACGCCGTATCCGAGGCCTACGACCGCCGCGAGGAAGCGTACGGCACCGAGCTGTTGCGCCAGCTCGAGCGCTTCGTCATGCTCACCACCCTCGACGAGGACTGGCAGGACCACCTCACGGAGATGGACGAGTTGCGCGAGGGCATCACGCTCCGCTCCTACGGCCAGCTCGATCCCCTCGTGGAATATAAACGCGAGGCGTACAACATGTTCGAGGAGCTCCTCGGCCGCGTCGACGAGGAGACGGTCTCCAAAATTTTCCGCGTACACGTGGGGCGCGAGGCGCCGACGCCCGAGCCGGCGGAGGTCCGCACGCTGCATCCCGAGCTCGAGGCGCTGGCGACGCGCGCCCGCCAACCCCGCGAGGCTTACGCAAATGCGCCCGAAGGGCCGCAGCCGCAAACGGTAGTACGTAAAGGCCCTAAGATAGGGCGCAACGACCCTTGCCCCTGCGGCTCCGGGAAAAAATATAAGAAGTGTTGCGGCGCCGGTACCTAAGGCGCCGCGTACGCCTTTAGCCTGGAAACGAAAACCTCACACCCTCCGGGAAAATTCCCTCTCGCCGCGGCCGCGGCGATAACCTTTTTTGCAATAATTTTGCGCCTGGCGTACGCCTGGCGCCTGGGCGTCTCGGCGCCGTGGGCGTCCGTAATCGCGAGCGCGTTTACGGCGGCCGCGTTGGCCGCGGTCGCCGCGCGCACCTACGGCCCGTCCGCCGGCGCGGCCGCGGCGTTCTTATGGGCCGTGCTGCCCGCGGCCGTAGTCGCAAGCGTATTCCGTCCCGCCGTCACGTACGCCGCGTGCGCCGGAGCGCTGTCGCTCTATTTCTTCGGCGAGGGCGCGCCCCGACGCCGCTACCGAATCGATCTCTTCCGGGCGGGCGCGTTCGCGGCCGCGGCCGCGGCTTTTTGTTCGAGCGCCGTCGCCCTCGCGGCTTTCTACTTTTTATACTCTATATACAAAACGCTCCGGAAAGCCGGCCCGAAGGCGCGGGCGTTCGCGTGGCTGGGAGGTTTCGTCCCGGTAATCGCCGCGGCGGCCGGCTTGGAATACCTCCGTGCGGGCGTGCCCCTCGCCCGCCTTAGAGAGACGCTCGCGGCGCCAGCGCACGTTTACGCCGAGACGAATTTATTGGTAAAAAGGCTCGCGGCCGACGGCGCGGCGATGCTCTGCTGGGACCCGCTGGGCTTCGGCTTCTCGTTCGTCGTCGCGCTCGCGGCCTCGGCCTATTTACTCAAAGAGCGGCGCGCGGGCACCCTCTTCTACGGTGGCCTGCTCGTCTTCGCGCTCGCCTCGTTTAATTTTATTACGACGTCATTGGAGGGTTACGCGCCAATGCCGCTCGAGGCCACGCGGTGGCTCTTGGCATCGCTGCCGGCGGCGGTCCTCGCGGGGGGCGCTTTCGGCGAGCTGTGGTCGCGGGGAGGCGGGGCGGCGCTGAGCGGCTGGGCTGGGGCGCTGGCGACCTCGGCGGTCCTGGCGACGCTATTCATCGACGGCAACATGCCCTTCGCGCCGCTGAGCCTGCTAACGTTGGCTTTAGCCGTAATTATTACGGGAACGCTCGCGGGTTTGGGCCGCCGGGCGCCCCAAACGGAGCGACTACTGGCGCGGGCCGCGGGAGCGGTTATTATTTTAATATCCGTCTACCCGCTTGTTATATTATACTTATGAAACGCGAGGGGTGAAAGCCATAGCGATTATCCCGGCCTACCGCGAAGAGGGCCGGGTAGGGAAAGTCGTCGCCGCCGTTAGGGGATATCTCGCGGACGTGCTCGTTGTCGACGACGGCTCGCCCGACGGGACCGGCGCCGAGGCGGCTCGAGCCGGCGCGTTGGTCGTACGGCTGGAGCCCAACCGAGGGAAGGGCGCGGCGTTGCTCGCCGGCCTAGCGGAGGCGAGGCGGCGGGGCTTCGACGTAGCGGTCACGCTGGACGCGGACGGCCAGCACGACGCCGCGGCCATTCCGGCGATGCTCGAAACGCTCGCGCGCGGCGCCGACATCGTAATTGGAACCAGGATGAAGAACTTACGCCGCATGCCGCCGCAGCGCATCTTCTCCAACACGTTCACCTCCGCGGTGATTTCGGCGCTCGGGGGCCGGCTGGTACGGGATAGCCAAACCGGCTACCGCGCGCTCAGGCTCGCGGCGGTCGAAAACCTCCCCCTCACGCGCCGGGGGTTCGACCTCGAGTCCGAAATATTAATCCGGGCCGGCCGTGCCGGCGCGAAAATCGTGCACGTGCCCGTGCCCACCATCTACGGCGACGAAAAGAGCAAGATAAACGTCCTGGCCGATACGTACCGCTTTTTCCGCGTCGTCTTCGCCGACCTCGCGGACAGGCTCGAGAGATAAAGGCCGTGACGCCCAACGTCGAATACGAGCGCTTCCCCATAATGGATACGGCCATCGCCAACGTCTCGATGGCCGAGACGCTCGACATAATTGACGCCTTCGTCGCGGAGGGCTCGCCGCACGTGGTCGTGACGGCGAACGTCGACCACCTCATGCTTTTGCGGAAGGACGCGTCGTTCCGGAGAGTCTATCGGCGCGCCGAGCTCGTAACTTGCGACAGCGTGCCGCTGAAGTGGGGGCTGGCTTTCCTGGGAACGCCCGTGAAGGAACGCGTCGCGGGCGCGGACCTGTTCCCGGCGGTGGCAGCGCGCGCCGCCCGCGTGGGCCACCGCCTCTTCTATTTGGGGGCGGCGCCGGGGGTAGCGGCGAAGGCTGCGGAAGTCCTGAGCCACCGCCACCCCGGACTCGAAGTCGTCGGGACGTACGCGCCGCCCGTAATGCCGTGGGTGGAGCTGGCCGAGGACGAAGAGACGTTGGCGCGCATACGCGAGGCGATGCCGGACATCCTCTTCGTCGCCTTCGGCGCGCCCAAGCAGGAGTTCTGGCTCGACGCCGTGCGCGAACGTCTCCGCGTTCCGGTTGGCATTGGCGTGGGTGCCGCGTTCGACTTCGTCGCGGGCACGGTCAAACGGGCGCCGCGCTGGATGCAAAAGGCGGGCCTGGAATGGCTCTTTCGACTCTCGCAAGAGCCGCGCCGGCTCTGGCGGCGGTACCTATTCGTGGACTCGCGGTTTGCTTGTTATATATTGAGGGAAAAATTCCGCGACCGAAAAGCCGCGGTCCCGCCGAAGTAATGTAAAATAAAAAGGCCGCCGCGACGCGCGCTCCTCGTCGCTTTTACGGGTTCAATAAAAAACTAAATCGTTACCTCTTTTCGTCGTCGAAGTAACGGTAAGCGACGCCGAAGCGGACGCCCTGCGCCGAGACGACGGCATTTTTAGCGCCGAGTTTCGTTAAAATCTCGGCCATGACCAGCGCGCCACCCGGGAAGACGTCCGCGCGACCTGCAGGCATTCCCACGAGCCGCTTTCGCTCCCTAACACGCATAAAATAAACCCGCTCCGCGAGCGCTGCGGTCGAGCTGGCCGCTACGACGCAACCGTGGACCCGCGCGGCGTCGTACTCCGCGAGCGCCAACTTAAGCGTCGCCACCGTGGTCGCGGTGCCGCCGGTTACGACCACGTCGCCCGCGGCCGGGCCTACGGGGGCCAGTTCGCCTTGGACGTAACTGCGCGTAATCTCCCACGCTTCCGCCGAGGGGACTCCGCCCAAAAATTTTTCCGTAAGCAAAACGGACCCCACGGCGTAACTCGCTACCGCGGGCGGGCCGCCGTCGCGCTCGCGCGTAAGCTGCGCGCTCCCGCCCCCCACGTCGACAACCGCCAGTGGCCCCGCCTCGAGTAAGAGACTCCGCCGCGCCGCGAGCAAGGCCATCGTCCCCTCTTCCTCGGGGGAGAGGACTTCAACGGGCAGGCCGAGGCGAATTCCAACCGCGGCGGCGAAATCTTTCCACCACCCGCCGCGGCGTAGTACCTCCGTGCCTACGACCTTGAGTTCGGCCGGGCCACGTCGCCGGATCCGTTCGACGAATGACGCCAACGCCTCGACGGTTCGTGCTATGGCCGCGGCCGAACGCTCGCCACGCGCCAACCCTTCGCCCAAGCGCGTCGGCGCAAAGCCCTCGTCCAAGACTACCAATTCGCCGTCGGCACAGCGCGCCATGAGTAGGTACAACACCGTGTTCGTACCTACGTCGAAAACCGCTACCGCGCCACGTCGGCCCTTACTTGATAACCGCGACCTTTCCTGCACGACGTTCGCCGTCCCGCTTTAATAAATACAGATAAACGCCCGAAGCCACGTCGGCGCGCCACGCCCACGCGCCTCCCGAATCCGGCGCGCCCGCGGCCACTTTTGCCCCCGCCAGGTCGTAAATGCTTATCGACGCGTCGGAGGGTACGTTATCGAAAGTGACGCCGACGGCGCCGGAGGTCGAGGGCTTGTACGGGTTGGGATACACGCGGGCCGCGGCCAGCGATAAAACGGGGCCCTTGTCCATTAGCCCCGCCCACGCCGCCGCGGTCGCCGCAGCCAGGCGAGCGTTCATCGCGATAAAAGGCAACGATAGATGGTCGGGAGTATCCGTGACCTTATGGTAGTGGGGATACACGCCTTTGCTATCGTCCTCCGTGAGAAGAACCGCGGCGTATCCTTTCTGCCAGAAGGAGTAGTGGTCGCTGTTCGCTTTGAACGCATTATTCTCGCCTCCCAATATTAATTCCGGCACGTAGAGCCGGCGGCCCTGCGCCGCGGCCGAATACATCCAGCTAGAGTCGTCTTTGTAAAACAACGTAGAATCGTTCGGGCCGCGGCCTACGTAACCCACCATGTCCATGTTCCACACGCCGCGGATGTCGTCCCCGCGGGCCTTAGCGCGCCGCGCGTAATCACGGCTCCCGACTAACCCTTGCTCCTCGCCCGCGAAGAGCACTATCCTCACCGTCCGCTCGAACGCCGCCTTGGCGAACACCCGCGCCACCGCGAGCGCCGCCACGACGCCCGAGGCGTTGTCGTCCGCGCCGGGTGCGCACCGCCGCGGCTCGTCCGAGATGCTGTCGTAGTGGGCGACGACGAGAAATTGGACGTCGCCCTCCTCGCGGCCGGGAACGTCACACACGACGTTGTACCACCCGAGCTCTTCCGGAAGGTTGTCGCGCAAACTCACCCAGCGCGCGCCGCCGTCCCCGGTGTAGTCGACGCAGGAGCCGTAGCCGCAAGCCCAACCGTCC
Organism: Candidatus Zixiibacteriota bacterium; assembly: GCA_011773985.1. Taxonomy (GTDB): domain Bacteria; phylum RBG-13-66-14; class B26-G2; order WVWN01; family WVWN01; genus WVWN01. The sequence goes on from WVWN01000065.1 coordinate 81,688, forward strand.
GCGGCCGAGGCGAAGGAAACCGCCGTCAACGGGAAATCCGCAGGCGCGTCTATCTTACGCCAACTCGAGCCGCCGTCCGCCGTCCGGAGTACGGCCCCCTTCTCACCCCCCACGGCCACACCTTTTTTATTATCGAAGAAATGGACCGCGCCTAAGTACTCGCCCTTCGCCACGTCGTAGCGCTGGACTTCCCAATTTACGCCGCCGTCTTTCGTATGCATAATGACGTCGTAGTGGTTGCCGACGACCCAACCCTCGTCGCGCGAGACGAAGCTCAAACCCGTCAGCTCCACAACCTCGGACGGCTGCTGCGGGTCGGAGAAGGGAGTCCGCCGCCGGACCCACGTCGTGCCGCCGTCGTCCGTGCGCCGAACTTCGCCGTGCCAGCCGACGGCGTAACCGCGGAGGTTGTCGACGAACTGAATCTCGAAAAGGGTCTCGGCCATATTACTCGGTTGTTTTTCCCAGCTCGAGCCGCCGTCGACGGTGTGCAAGATGACGCCGCCGGTCCCGCAAGCCCAACCCTCGTTCCGACTCTCGAAATGTACGCCCGTCAGGTGGCGGTCCGTCGGCTTAGGAAGCCGGCGCCAGCTCGAGCCGCCGTCCGCGGTTTGCAGTACGGTCCCGTTCGCGCCGACGATCCAACCGTACGTCGCGTCGTAGAAGAAAACGTCGACGAGCTCCTCGTCCGTGCCGCTTTTTTGGACGACCCAGCTCGAGCCGCCGTCGCCGGTGCGCAGAATCAACCCCGAAGCGCCCACCACCCATCCCCGCTTCGTACCCGGAACGAAGAAGCACGAGTCGAAATCGTGCGCCGTAATGAATACGTCGTAGCGCGGCGAAAGGCCGAAGGAGGCGAAGCGGTCGTAGAGGAGCTCCGCGGCCACGTCGAGGTAGGGGGAATAAGAGTAGCGCGTCGGTAACGCCGTCAACGCCGCGAGGTCGTCTTCGATATCCCCGGCCTTGATGCGGCTCAGGATGTATTGAATACGGCCGTCGGCAAGGTTTATCGACGGCGGCGGGGTCGGCTTTCGTTCCGGCAAGCGCGCGGGCACGAGCCGCCGCCACGCCCCGCGGAGCGCCTTCATCGGCTCGTCGTAGACGAAGCCGTATTGCCGGCTGAGCAAGACCTCCCCCGCATCCGCGAGCAGGACCTCGCCGAAGGACGCGAGCGCAGGCGGCGGGACGCCCTCGACGCGATAATAGAAACGGCCTCCCGCGTAAGGAAGCAGCGTTTCGCCGAGGCCGACGGCCTCGGCCCCGCAGAACAAGTGGAGGCTACCGACCTGCCCCAAATAATATGCGTCGGCTTCCTTTTCGAAATCGAAATCCCCGGCGCCGGGCGCGGCGACGACCAGAGGGCCGTACGCGGCGCCGGCCGCGCCGGTTGCGATTAGTACCACGCCCCAGGTTACCTTCATCGGACCGCGCGCACCTCGCCTCGCGCCTTGAGCTCCTCGACGACGGCGTAGGAGTTATGTTCTAAATCGCCCAACCAGACGTGGGGTTTGACTGCGGCGCCGTGGAAGTCCGAGCCAGCGGTCGCGACGAGGCCGAGCCGCCGGGCGAGCGCCGCGAACGCGCGGCTTTGCCCTCCGTTATGGTAAGAGGTATAAGCCTCGATGCCCGCCATCCCCGCCGCGGCGAGCTCCGCGAATACCGCCTCGTCTTCCGGAAGGTGGAACCTGTCGCCGGGGTGCGCGAATACGGCCACGCCGCCCGAAGCCCGTATCACGTCGACGGCCTCCCGCGGCGACATACGGCTCACCGGGAAATAGGCGGGCGTGCCGTGGGAGAGCAAGTCGCGGTCGAAGTGGAAGTACGGTGCCGCGGCCTTGGGCGGCCGGCGGAGCGGCTCGAGCAACGGATGGCCGTCGTTCGCCGGGTCGTTCAGCGCCACGCGGCCTATGACCGGCCCCACGGGCGGCCGGCCGCGGCCCTCCTTTGCCAGTTTATCGTCGTCGACGATTATCCCCAACTCGCGCAAGTTGGCCAGGCGCCCGACAGCCTGGCGCCGCCGCGCTTCGGTCAAGGCCTCGAGCGCCCGCGTTAGGGCTTCGGCTTCCCAATCGATGAAGTAACCCAGTATATGCACCCACCGCTCGCGCAGGTCGCAGGTCAGCTCGACGCCGGGAATGGTTTCGACGGTACTCGACGCCCCGGCGTCCATAAACTCCGGCAGGCCGCCTACGTCGTCGTGGTCGGTGAGCGCGGCCGCGGCCAACCCGTTTTCCCGGGCGAGGCGGACGAGGTCCGCCGGCGGGTACTGGCCGTCACTCGAGTAAACGCTGTGGAGGTGTAAATCTACGCGCCCTTTGCGGCGCATCTAGGAATCACCCAACTCCTCTGCTTTAACGAGAATCGTGTCGGGTTTGACCTGGCCGCCCGCCGTCGCGACGCCGACGCCGACGAGGCCGCCGTCGTCCGAGAGCAGGCGAACGGCGCCCCCGGGGGAAAGTGGTTCGGGCACCGGTACCGGGCGCCCTTGCACGGCGGCCGTCACTCCCGCCGCGGAGAGCCTCACCGCGGGCAGCTCCGGCAAAAGGGCCGCGGCGTGCGTGAAGTGCGGGGGGCAGAGTACGGCATCCAAGTCCGCCTCCTGCAAGCGGCTTTGGGGCAGCGCCTGCCCGAGGACGAAAGGCCCCACCGCCAAACGCACCAAGTCCACGACGTGCGCGCCCACGCCTAGCTTTCGGCCTATATCGCGCGCGAGCGCCCGGACGTACGTACCGCCGCCGCACTCGACGAGCGCGGTAAAGGTAGGCGGCGTTACGTCGATCACCTCCAGGCGATAGACGCTGACCGTCCGAGAGGGCGCGGCCACCGCGTCGCCCCGGCGCGCTTTTCGGTAGAGCGGCTCGCCGCGGTGCTTGACCGCGGAGAACGTCGGGACCCTTTGCACTATCTCGCCGACGAACGAACGCGCCACGGCGGCCAACGCGCCGTACGTATCGGCGGGTACCGCGCGTTCGTAAACGACTTCGCCCTCTTCGTCGCCGCTCGAGGTCTCCGCGCCCAACTTGATAACCGCGCGGTACTCCTTCTTATAACCCACGAAAAAGCGCGCGAGCCTCGTAACGCGGCCGAAGAGGATAGGGAGCACGCCGCGCGCCGCCGGGTCGAGGGTCCCGGCGTGGCCTACGCGCCTTATGCCCAACGCTTGCCGTACCACATCGACCACGTCATGCGACGTCGGCCCACGCGCCTTATCCACGTTTATTACGCCGCCTATTGTAAACGCAGCCATTCCTCCACCTCGGCCAGAACGGATCGCCGAACGTCTTCCAGCCGGCCTTCGACGAAGCAGCCGGCCGCGGCGGCGTGGCCGCCGCCGCCGTGCGCGACGGCGAGTTCGCTCACGTCCAACTCCTCGGCGGCGCGGAAGGAAATCCTGACGCCGCCCTCCAATTCGCGGAAGAGGACGCCCACGTGACACCCATCGACAGAACGCGTGAAATCGACTAGCCCCTCCGTATCTTCGACCCGCGCGCCGGCGCGCGCTAACGCGTCGGCCGTTACCGTCATGCTAACTACGCCCCCCCGCCGCTCCAGCGTGCCGAGCGCCGCGCCCAAAACGTTCATATACGATACGGGGTAACGCCGATAGAGCTCGCGCTCAACCTCGGCCGGCGAGACGCCTCGCGCTACAAGGTCCGCGGCCATATCGAAGGCCCAGGCGTTGGTGTTGGAATAGGTGAAGTTGCCGGTGTCGGCAACGAGCCCTACGTACAAACATAACGCCGTCTCGGGGGGCCATTCTTCAGCCAATTCTCTCAGTACGACCCAGACCATGGCCGCGGCCGCGGGCGCATTCGGCTCCACCCAATTAAGCGTTCCGAAGCCGTGGCCCGCAGCGTGGTGGTCGACGTTGACGACAAGGCCATCTCGCGCGAACGCCGCAACAGGCGCGGGCAGGCGCCCCGCGTCTGCGCTGTCGAGCGCGACGACGACATCGCCTTCTCGCAACCCGGGCAGCTCGCTCGCCGCCAACTCTTCGAACCCGGGGAGAAAACCGTAGCGTCGCGGCGGCGAGTTCAAAGGCCACGCCACCGCGCCCCGCCCCAACGCCCTGAGCGCGTGAACGAAACCGAGGACGCTACCGACGGCGTCGCCGTCCGGCTCCGCGTGCGTCGCGAGGACGACCCGCGAAGCGGCCTTAACCACCTCCGCTATTCTCGCCGCCGCCGGGTGAATCATCAGCTTCCAATTCTTTTAGTATCTCGAAAACGCGGACCGCCGACCGGTATTGTTTATCCAACCGGAAGCGGATGCGAGGCGTCCGGCGCAGCCGAACCCGGGCGCCCACCAACCTTTGAACGAAAGGACGACACCGCGCCAGCGCGGTCAGGCTCTCCGAGACCTGCTCTTCATCCCCGTAGACGCTCACGTATACGTCGGCAAACTGCAAATCGGGTGATACCCTCGCCCACAACACCGTCACCGCCCGGGCGGCCGGCTCCGTTACCTGCGAGGCCAAAATATCCGCGACCTCTTTCTTGATCAGCCGTTCCACGCGTGCTGTACGATTGCCGCCCTGCACGTCGCTCACCGCCCGGAAGTTAGCTCGGGTCGCTGCACCTATAGCTCGAGAACCTCGCCCTCGAAGGTCAGGTCGAGGTCGCCGAAACGCCGCTCCAAGTGATTTTCGAACTTGGAGAGCAACGCGTCCGCCCGAGGCCGCGCGTTCGCCAGGCCAGCGAAGGCGACGACCGCCCGCGTCCGTTCCTCCAAGCCGTCGACTTCGGCTGCGGCTGCGCCGAAGCGGTAGCGCATCCCGTCCTTCAAGCTCCGAACCACCGTCCGTTTATCTTTCATAGTACGCGCGCCCTGCAAACGGACCGTGACGGTTAACAGCACCAAATAAGGCCTTCTATCTTCCCTCATTTGCGCTCGAGCCTACGGGCGATCTTGCGCTCCTCTAGCACCTCGATGACGTCGCCTACCTCCACTTCCGCAAAACCACTTATTATTATGCCGCATTCCAGGCCCTGCTGGACCTCCCTCACGTCGTCGCGGAAACGGCGCAGCGAGGAGACGACGCCCTCGTGCAAGAGCTGGCCGTCCCGCAAAATCCGGACGCGGGCGCCGCGGAAGACACGGCCGCTTTTCACCAGGCTGCCCGCGACGCGCGTCGAGCTGGTAATGTCGAAAATCTGACGGACCTCCGCCGTCCCCACGACTTCGGTAACGACCTCGGGTTCGAGCAGGCCCTCGAGCGCGGCCCGGACGTCCTCTATAGTTTCGTAGACGACGTCGTAATTCCGTACTTCTACGCCCTCGCGTTGTGCCAATTTCCTGGCTTTGGCCTCTACGCCGACGCGGTAAGCTACCAGCACCGCTCGCGAAGCACTCGCCAGGAGGACGTCGCCCTCGTTAACCGCTCCCACGCCGGCGTGGAGTATCTTCGGCGTCACTTCGTCGCTTCCCAAACGGCTCAGGTGTTCCACGAGGGCTTCGGCCGAGCCGGCCACGTCCGCCTTTACGACCAGGTTCAACTCCGCCTTCTCGCCCTCTTCGAGCTGCTTGTACCAATCGTCCAGGGAGAACGCCGGCTCGATTTCCTCTTCAGCCTTCGGCTCGAGCGACAAGAGCTCGGCTAGGCCGCGGGCGCCTTTATAGTCGAGGACCGCAACCAAAATGTCGCCCGCGGCGGGAACGCCCTCGGCGCCCAGCACCGAGACCGGCGTGGAAGGTCCGGCCTCCTTTACCTTCTTTCCGTCAACGTCGAACATGGCTCGCACGCGGCCTGCCCATTTACCAACCACGAACGGGTCGCCTATCTTCAAAACGCCACGCTGGACTAGGACCGTCACAACGGCCCCCCGCCCGCGGTCGAGCGTGGACTCGACGACCACGCCCACCGCGCGCGCGGCCAAGTCGCCCTTCAACTCCATTATCTCGGATTGGAGCGAAACTGCCTCCAATAATTTATCCAAACCTTCGCCCCTAAGAGCGGAGACCTCAGCGGAGAGCACCTCGCCGCCCCAATCTTCCGTCGTAACGCCGTGCTCAGCCAAACCCCTCTTAACGCGCAAAGGGTCCGCCTCCGGCTTGTCCATCTTGGTTATGGCCACGACGATGGGGACATGCGCCGCCTTGGCGTGGCTTATGGACTCCAGCGTTTGAGGCATGACGCCATCGTCGGCCGCGACCACGAGGACGACGACGTCCGTAACTTGGGCACCGCGCGCCCTCATCTGCGTGAATACTTCGTGGCCGGGCGTGTCTATGAAAACTATTTCGCCGAAACGGCCTTCCACGACCGAGGCGCCGATGTGTTGGGTAATGCCGCCCGATTCCGAGGCCACGACGTTCGTATTCCTTAGGGCGTCGAGGAGCGTGGTCTTGCCGTGGTCGACGTGCCCCAGCACGGCTACCACCGGCCTACGCGGTTCGATCCTAGGTTCGGTGGGTTCGGTCTCGGCTTCTAGGCCGAGCTCCCCAGCGGCCTCGGCCTGCTCGCCCACGTCCAAAATGCTCAACGGCGTCAAATCGCGACGGCCTTTTTTCTTGAAAAACTCCTGGAGTTTCTCTCTGGATACGTCGAGCGCGATCGCGAGTTCCCCCACCGTTTGCTCGCCCCGGAAGCGTATTTTTTTCTTGGGAAGTACTTTGGGTTCCGCTGCCGGTTCGGCCTTAACCCTCCGGGCGTAGGCGCGCGACCTCTCGGGCACGCCCCTTTTGATTCGGACTGCCCTATCGGCACGGGCGCGGCGCCCGCGGCGCGCGCGTGGCCGCGTCGTACGGCTCGACTTCGCCAAGCGGCGTAAGGCTTCCGTCGGTACGGTCGCGCCTCGGTCTTCCTCGATCTCGTCGATAACGCGTTCCCGGGCATCCTTCTCGATAACGCGGGGCGGCTTCTTCCCCCGCGCGGCTTTCGCCTCATCTTCGGCAGGAACTACTTCCGTCTCCTGCGGCGCGGCTTCAGGTTGCTCCACTTTTACCTCTTGGGCGGGCGGTTCCTTTATTACCTTCTCGGTCTTGGCCTTCTTTTTTGCCGGCTTTTTCTCCGCGGCCTCGACCGCCTCAGCCACGGCCACCCCCGCCTTTCCGGCCGCCTCCACCACTTCCGGCTCGAGCTCTTCCTTCTTCTTGCGCGGCGCCTTCTTCCGGAGGCGTGCCTTTCCCGGCGACGGTTTCGCCATCTCCGGAATGACAACGCGCTTCTCCTCCTCGGACCGGTCCTTTATCCCGAATAAGTACGCGCGCAATTTCGCCTCGTCTTCCGGCGAAACTACGCTGTTCGCAGCTTTCACCCCGACGCCGATCTCGCGCAATATTCCGATCAGCTCTTTGCTGGTCCGGTTAAGCGCTTTGGCTATCTCGTGGACCCTTCTTTTGGCGGCCAAAGCTTAACACCTCGCTCGGTTCAGCAGCGGAGGGGAATTTTCGCCAAGCCCGGAATCAATCAGACTTGGCATCCTCGCCGCCTTCACTTCCGCTTGCTCCTTCGGGCGCCGTGGCCGGCGTATCGGCCTGCGAATTAACTTCGGCGATTTTCCGCCCGGCGTCCGCCGGCTCTTCACGCGCGGGGGAGGCCTCGGTGGGCTCGGCCCCAGCCTCCCCGGCCTCTCCCGGCGGTTCCTCCCCTTCTTCCGCAGCCCCCTCTGCGGCCGCAGCTTCCCCGCCCCCGACCGCCTCCTCCTCTCCTTCCGCGGCAGCTTCGACCTCGATGTAATCCTCGGGTTTGGGGGGCTCGAGGCCTAGCTCCGTCAGTTCCGCCAGCTGGGCCGTCACCTTCCGCTTAAGCACGGCCGCGGTCTTGAGGCCGATGCCGGGCACGACGGCCAGCTCCTCGGGAGTCGCGGCTAATATCTCGTCGGCGCTGCCGAAGCCGCTTTCATATAATGCGAGCGCGGTCTTCTCGCCTACGCCGGGGAGGCTGATAAGGAAATCGTACGAGGCGGCCGCCTCGGCCTCTTCCCGCGCCGCCAATTCCTCGCGCTCTCGCTCGCTTATTATGTCGAGGTGCCAGCCGATGAGCTTCGCGGCCAAGCGGACGTTCTGGCCGCCCCGCCCTATAGCGAGCGACAATTGATTCTCCGGGACGACGACGACGACGTGATGGGCGTCCTCGTCAACCTCTATCGCCGTTATTTGCGCAGGCGCGAGGGCGTTCCGCGTAAACTCTTCCACGGACGGCGCAAACCTCACGATGTCGACCTTCTCGCCCGAGAGTTCGCGCACGACCGCCTGGACTCGATACCCGCGCATCCCGACGCAAGTGCCGACCGGGTCTACGTTCTTGTCGCGGCTTGAGACCGCTATCTTCGACCTCGAGCCCGGTTCGCGCGCGACGGCGTGTATTCTGACCAGAGCCTCGTATATTTCCGGCACCTCGAGCTCGAACAGCTTAGTTAAGAACTCGGGGCGCGCGCGAGAGACGATTATCTGCGCGCCTTTGGTGGTCTCGCGGACCTCGGTCAGATAAGCGCGGACGCGGTCGCCGATGCGATACTCCTCGCCCGGGAGGCGCTCGCGGTAGGGCATAACCGCCTCGGTCCTACCGAGGTCGATGACGACCGTCCCCTTGGACTCGCGTTTGACCACGCCGCTCACGACCTCGCCTATGCGCTTCTGGTACTCCTCGAGGATGACGCCGCGTTCTGCTTCGCGTAGACGCTGGATTACCACCTGCTTCGCGATCTGCGCAGCGTTGCGGCCGAATACGGAGGGCGAAATTTCTACGTCGATCTCATCGCCCACCTCGGCCTCGGGGTCCACCGCGCGCGCTTCCGCCAGGCTTATCTCCAAACCGGCTTTGGCCACTTCCTCCACTACCGTGCGACGGGAAACGATAATAAGGTTGCCGTCTTCGTCCAGCAGGCGGATGTCCATCTCGGGAATATTGAGATGGCTCCGGCGCGAGGCCGAGTTCAACGCCGCCTCGAGCGCCTCGACGACGACTTCGCGGTCGATATCCTTGGCCCGCGCGAGCTGTTCCACCATTTCGTTGAGTTGTATTTCTTCCATAATTCTTTCGCCGCCCTAACGGCGTCGCCCGGTGCCCTGAGCAACGCGGGCCTTTTTCTTCGATGGGGCGCCTTTTTCGAAACCGGGGAGCTCCGGCTCGAGCTTCGCCTCGGCCAAGGAATCGAATGCGAACGTCCGCCGGCCGTTTTCCGTATCGAGCTCGAGCGCGCCTTCCCCTACGGCTACGATGCGGCCCACGACGACCTCGGGCCTGAGGCCGCCCTTGACTTTAAGCCGGGCGAGCATGCCACGGAACCGCTCGAAATCGCCAGGACCGCGCAACTGCCGGTCCAATCCCGGCGACGAGACCTCGAGGTCGAAAGCCCCGGCCAACGCGTTCTCGAGCTCCAAGCGCGCGCGCAAACGCATGTTGACGTCGGCACAATCGTCCACGCCGACGAAACCCTCGGGTCGGTCGAGGGTAACTTTTACCACCCAACCTTTGGGCCCCCGCCCAAGCGAAACGTCCCATACGTCGATGCCGCGCGCCCCGGCCACCGCGGCCGCGATGTTAGCGACCTTCTCCCGTAAGTCCTCGAGCAACATTAGATTTAATCCGCCAATTTATCCAGTTCCTCAAGCAACGCGGCCACGAGGTCCGCTTCGGCGGCCGCGCGTACCACCCGGCCTTTGCGGTAGACCACGCCCCGCCCCTTTCCGCCCGCGATCCCTACGTCGGCTTCGCTCGCCTCGCCCGGGCCGTTCACGGCACAGCCCATGACGGCCACTTTGACATCGCGAAAGTCGCCGTTCAAACTCTCGGCCACGCGGCGCGCGAGCGCCCCCACGTCCACCTGCGCCCGGCCGCACCCGGGGCAAGAGATAACCGTCGGCCCGCGGCGCCGAAGGCCCAACGCGCGAAGAACCTCGTAGGCCACGGCGACCTCCCGCTCCGGCGCGTCCGTGAGGGACACCCTTATCGTGTTTCCCAAGCCGGCCGCGAGAATAAGGCTCAACCCCGCTACCGCGCGCACCACCCCAGCGTCGCCGAAACCGGCCTCGGTTACGCCGACGTGAAGCGGATACGAGAGTTCCTCGGCGATAAGGCGGTTGGCTCCGAGCGTCACGGCCGGCGACGTGGCCTTCGCCGAGACGATGATATCCTCCAATCCCGATTCCTCGAGCCTTTTTACGGCGTCGAGAGCGCTCGCCGCCATAGCTTGGGCCGTGCGGCCCCCGTGCCGTTCGATGACGGCGTCGTCGAGCGAACCGGCGTTTACACCCACGCGCGCCGGCACACCGCGCGCGGCCATCTCCCGGCCTACGGCGGCCCAGTGCTCCTCCCGCTTGATGTTACCGGGGTTCAGGCGGATGCTGCCGGCGCCCGCGTCGAGGCAGGCCAAGGCGAGGCGGTAATCGAAATGTATGTCTGCCATAAGCGGTAAAGGCGAGCGGCGCACCAACTCGCCGAAGGCCGCGACCGCGCCGACATCCGGAACCGCGGCTCGCGCCAGCTCGCAACCCGCCGCGGCGAGCCGCTCGAGTTGGGCCAACGTCGTGCCGACGTCCCGCGTATCGGTTTTGGTCATGGATTCGACACGCACCGGCTCGTCGGCGCCCAAGGCGACGGACCCGACTTTCAACACCTTAGTTTCGCCGCGCGTAAACATCTACCCTTAGCCCGGCCTCGTAAAAACCCGCGTAAAGTCGGCGACCAAGGCCAGCGCCACTATGGCTGCGACGAGCGCCAGGCCGACGACGGTGATAAGCTCTCGCGCGCGTGCGGACAGGTTCTTGCCCCGCACCGTCTCGTACGTGCCGATCAAAATGTGGCCGCCGTCTAAAACCGGCACCGGCAAAAGATTAACCATCGCCAACATAATCGATAACGAGCCTATGAACGCAATGTAGGGCAAGATGCCCGCGCGCGCTCTCTCGCCCGCGAAGAGCGCGATCGATATAGGGCCGCCGAGCGCTTTCGTAACCTTGACCCGGCCCTTAAAAACCCACACCATGCCGCGTGCGATCCCGGTCGCCGTTTCCCAAGTCAGCCGCCACCCCGCGGGCACGGCGCCGAGCCAGCTCGCGGACGTCTTCACCTTCGTCAACCCGGGGATCACGCCCAGGTCCTCGAAAAACGCCTCGAGGTCTCCTTCCCCGTAGTCGACGGTGACGACCTTCACGCCCCTCGCCGACGCGAAGGTAAGCTCGTGAGGGCCGGGCCGCAAACCTTCCAGCCGGGCCGTAAATTCTTCGGGAGAGGCCACGGGGCGGCCATCGAACGCCGCGAGGCGGTCCCCTTTCTCGACGCCCGCCCGGCTCGCGAGGCTGTTTTCGGAAACGTACAAAACGTCGTTCGTCTGGTAAGCGGCCACGCCCAGTATGCCGCGCCCCGTCTCGGGCTCGAGCGCGGGCTCGGCCTCGAGCGTTAAGAGCTTGCCGCCGCGCCTTACGTCGAAGCTAAGGCGCGTGCCTGCGCTCGGGAATACGATCCTCTGGATGTCAACCCAGTAAGGCGTCGGCTTGCCGTTTACGGCTACGATTACGTCACCCTCCTTGAAACCGGAAAGGCGGGCCGGCGTCGGGACTTCCCGCCCGTCGAGCTCGACGGTCTCGAGGACTTCGCCCACGCGGTTGGACGCGGTATAGGTCTCGTACCCGACCTTCGCGATTACGGCGAAGACGATTATCGCCAAAACGACGTTCATCGCGGGCCCGGCGACGGCGACGGACATCCGCACCCAGGGCGGCTTGGCTAAAAATTCGTCCGGCCTCCCCTCGCTCTCGCGCTCGTCGCCGCCGGCCATCTTGACGTAACCGCCCAAGGGCAACATCGATAAAGCGTACTCCGTCCCCCGCCACGTAAAGGCCGCGAGGACCTTGCCGAAGCCGAACGAGAAGCGGAGGACGCGAATGCCCGTAAGTTTCGCTACAACGAAATGACCCGCTTCGTGCGCGAAGACTAATACTCCCAAGACGAAAATAAATGCTAGTATCGTAACCACGCGGCCGCCACCTAGTGGACGTAATCGCTTTCCGGTTCAAGATAAAAGAGCGTCGAGGCCTCCGCCACGTCGTCCCACTCGGACTGCGATAAGGAAAGGGCGAAACCCTCGCCCGCGCCGGCGAACTCCTCCGCACTCGCCCGGTAATCGGCGAGCGCGGCCTTTATCTCTTCGCCCAGGCCGTCCAGGTTTTCGCTAAAGCAAACGATGCCCGCCGGGAATATATGGGCCACGTAGCCGCCCGCCTGAGGGCGTATCAAGGCCACCAGCCGCTTACCCTTCGCCGCAGCCATATTTATTCTCCGTATACCTCCTTGCGTAATTTGCGCACGTACTTCTCGAGGTCGTCGCTCGTGCCGAAGTCGCCGATCTTGCCCGCGGAGGCGTAGGGCCCGGTACTGTAATCCAAAATCTTCTCGTACACCTTGAGCGCGTCCTCCTTGCGTCCCACGTGCTCCAACGAACGCCCGAGGTACCAGAGGCCGTTAAAATCGTACGGCGATACCTCCAGATACTCCTCGAAAGCCGCTATGGCCTCGTCGTATTGCTTGAGGCCGAGGTAGGCCCGGGCCATCTGGTAGCGGGCCGTTTTGAGGCTGTCGTCGATAGAGAGCGCCTTACGGTACGCGTCGATCGCCGGCCCGAGCTTGTCCACGGCCAGGTAAACCTCGCCGAGGCGGAAGCGCAGGTTGGCGTCGTTGGGCGCGAGCGCTATCGCCATCAAGTAGGCATCGACGGCGTCGCGCCAATTTCCCGCCTCCTCGTATGCCAAAGCCAGCTCGAAGTAAAGGTCCGGGTCGTTCGGGTCGGCCTCGATGTCGGCTTTTATATCGTCGATGACGCCGGCGTACGCGGCGCCGGCCGACAACGCCCAGACGCCCCCCAAAAGCACGACCCGAGATACCATTCGAAACAACATCGTTAGCGGCCCCCTAACCGCGTGCGGCTCGCCACCTCCGCGGCGGCCTCGGCCGCGCGCCGCCGGGCCCAACGGTCCGCGCGGACAACGTCGTCGTAGCCGCCTATCTCCCCGTCCGGGGCGTCGGCGAGCGTGGCCTCGATCACCCCCGCCAAAGCGCCGAACGGGATTTCGCTCGCCAGGAACTTCTCGACCGCGACCTCGTCCGCGGCGTTCATCACCGCGGGCTTAAGGCCCCCAGCGCGGCCCGCGGCGAGGGCCAGGCCGAAGCAGGGGAATTGGTCGGCGTCCGGCCGGGCGAAATCGAGCCGGCCTATCGAGGCGAGCTCGAGCCTCGCCGCGGGAAAACGCAACTCGCGGCGCTCCGGGTACGTCAACGCGTATTGTATCGGCAGGCGCATGTCCGCCGTTGCGAGCTGTGCTAGAAACGAACCGTCGGCCAACTCGACGAGCGAATGAACAACCGACTGCGGGTGGATCAAGACATCGATGCGGTCCCAGGGCATGTCGAACAGCCAATAAGCCTCTATGACTTCCAAACCCTTGTTCATAAGCGTCGCCGAGTCGACGGAGATCTTGGCGCCCATGTCCCAGACGGGGTGCGCCATGGCCTGTTCCGGCGTCGCGTTCGCAACCTCCTCGCGGCGCTTCCCCAAAAACGGCCCCCCCGACGCGGTCAAGATAAGACGCCTGACCCCCCCGGGCTGGCAAACGTCGAGGCATTGGCCCAAGGCGGCGTGCTCGCTGTCCACAGGGAAAATACGCGCCGCCGCGGCCCGCTGCGCGTTCCGCACTAACTTCCCTCCCGTTACCAGCGATTCCTTATTGGCAAGCGCCACGTCTTTGCCCGCCCCCAGCGCCGCAAGCGTGGGCGCCAGGCCCGCGAACCCCGCTAAGGCTACGAAGACGAGGTCCACCCGGGGTAAGGTCGCCATCGCCTCGGCAGCATCTTCGCCCGCGCAAACGTCGACGCCCTCAGCGGCGAGCGGCTTGAGCACAAAGCTTTGCCGGTCGTCGGCTATGCCTACCGCCGCGGGTCGAAACGCCCGCGCCTGCTCAAGGAGCAGTCGCGCGTTATGCCGCGCGGAAAGGCCGACCACTTCGACCTCTTCGCCGAGCGTCGCGACGACGTTGAGCACCCGCCTACCGATCGAACCCGTCGACCCCAGTACGCTAACGCGCTTAGCCATAACTTTTTACCCCCCTCGCCCCAAGACGACCAGCACGCCGAAGAAGAGAGGAGCGCTGTAGAGGACGCTGTCGAAACGGTCTAGGACGCCGCCGTGGCCGGGCAGGATGCTGCCGCTGTCCTTAACGTCGGCGTCGCGTTTGAGCGCGGATTCCGCCAAGTCGCCGAAGAGGTCGCCCCCCGCGAGGACCGCGCCGAGCGCGAGCGCGCCCAACCACCCTAACGCGGCCTGGGGGAAAAAGAGCTTCGCCATAAATACCGGCGTGAGCAGGCCGACGATGACGCCGCCCACGCCGCCCGCCACCGTCTTGCCCGGGCTGATGTCCGGCGCGAGGGGCCGCCGGCCCCAAACCCTGCCCACGAAATAGGCAACGACGTCGATTAACCACACCGTAATAAAGAATATCAACAAAAACGCTACGCCGGCCTCAAGCTTCCGGACCAGCATCAAAAACCCTAAAAACGCGGGCACGTAGGCGAAAGCGAGCAACGTCGCGCCCGCGTCGGCGAGCGCGCCGGCGGTCGTCCGCCGAAATACGGGGACTACGAGCGCCGCGGCCACGAGCCCCGCCGCGGCACCGAGCGAGACCGCCGGCTCGTAAGCTATCGCCGCCACGTAAACGACGCCCGCGGCAATTGTCGCCAAGCGGTGGGGCCTCCGGCCCGTGGCCCTCAGTAGACGGAACATCTCCAAAAGCGCTACCAGCGATATCGCCTCCAGGTAAATCAGAAAGTGGTAGGGCCGCCCCCAAATTATTATCGCGAGATGCACCGGTACCCAAATCGCCGCGGTCAGAATGCGGACGCCCAACATTACGTCCATCCGCCATCCCCGCCCGAAACCTTGCCGAAACGCCGCTCCCGCATCGAGTAGTCGAGCAACGCCGCGTACATGTGTTTAGCGCTAAAGTCGGGCCATAAGACGTTGGTGACGTAGATCTCGGCGTACGAGATCTCCCACAGGAGGAAGTTGGATACGCGAAGTTCGCCGCTCGTCCGTATCAAGAGGTCTGGGTCCGGATGGTCCGGCGCATAGAGGTACCGGCTCACCGCCTCCTCGTCGGGTTCCCTGATGCCGGCGGCGATTACCTTCCTCAGCGCGTCAACCAATTCCGCCCGGCCCCCGTAGGAGAGCGCGTGCGTGAGGGTCATCTTGTCGTATTGCGCGGTTAGCGCGACGGTCTTATCCAACTCCGCGCGGACGTCCGCGGGCATTTGCTCCAGTCGGCCGATGGCCCGAAGGCGTATCTGCTTCTCGACGAGCTCGTCGCGTTCGCCTACGAGGTAATCTTTCAAAAGTTTAATCAAAGCCTGGACTTCGGCTTTAGGCCTTTTCCAATTTTCGCTGGAAAAAGCGTAGAGCGTCAGGTATTTTATTTCTACCTCCCGGCAGGCAGTCACCGCCTCCCGCACCGCTCTTACCCCCGCCTCGTGGCCGCGTATCCGCGAGAAACCGCGCTTCTCCGCCCAGCGGCCGTTCCCGTCCATTATAACCGCGACGTGCGTCGGCAACCGGGCGCCCTCCAATCGCGCGCGAAGCTCCTCCTCGCTGAGCTCCTCCAACGGATTCGATATCTCCATTTAACGCCGCCCTTTACCCCGGAAGGGCGATTCCCTACCCGGACTTCCTCCGTTCACTCTCTTACGTATAAAAGGGACGCACACCTTCCCAAACTGAATGGCGGGTCCCCGGTCAGAAGCTATTCAGTTGGAGAAGAGTCAGGCCATAACTATATCTCCAGGATCTCTTCTTCCTTCGCTTCCAACAGGGTCTCAACCCGCTCGGCATAATGGTCCGTCAACTCCTGGACCTTCTCCATAAGGCGTGTGGCATCGTCTTCCGATATTTCGCCGTCTTTTTGCGCACCCTTAATGGCCTTGTTTGTATCGCTCCGCGCCCGCCGGATTGCGACCTTACCCTCCTCCGCGAGCTTCTTCACCAGCTTCGCCAACTCCCGGCGCCGCTCCTCCGTCAGGGGCGGGATGTGAATCTTAATTATGTTACCGTCGTTGGTGGGCGTTAAGCCCAGGCCTGATTGATAGATGGCGCGTTCGACATCCTTTATTATGGACTTATCCCATGGTTGGACGACTACGGTACGAGCGTCCGGGACGGAGACCGTGGCCACTTGCTTGAGAGGCATACGTTGGTTATAAGACTCTACGTGTATCCGGTCGAGCAAGGTGACCGACGCGCGGCCGGTCCGAATAGAAGCGAGTTCGCGCGCCGTGGCGGCCGTGGCGTTCTGCATCTTCTCTTTCACCCTTTCAAGAACTGTTTCCGCTTCCACGCCGCCTCACCTTACGTACGTCCCTATCTCTTTTCCTCTGATTATTTTACCAATATTGCCCGCCTCGCACAAATAGAAAACGACGATGGGAATGCCGTGTTCGCGGCACAAAGCCACCGCGGCGACGTCCATAACCTCCAGCCCGCCCGCGATTACGTCGTCGTAACTGAGCGAGGCGAATATCCGCGCGCCAGCGTCGTCGTCCGGGTCGCGCTCGTATACGCCAGCGACGTCCGTGGCCTTCAACAAGGCCTCAGCCCCTACCTCACACGCGCGTAACGCCGCCGCGGTATCGGTCGTGAAAAAGGGCCGGCCGGTCCCGCCGGCGAAAACGAGCGTGGCGCCCTCCTCGAGCAACTCGAGCGCCCGCTCCCGCCGGTAGCGCGCGCAACATTCGCCGATGTCGAAGGCGGTCATGACCTCCGCGCGTTCGCCGCGCGTCGCAAGGCTTTCCTTCAAGGCCAAGGCGTTGACTACGGTCGCAAGCATTCCCATGTAGTCGACCGACGCCCTCGGCCAGCCGAGCGCCGCCGCCGCACGCCCGCGCACGATGTTTCCGCCCCCCACGACGACCGCCACCTCCGCGCCCGCGGCCCGGGCATCGGCTACCTCTCCCGCTACGAACGACACCCGCTCCGGGTCCAATGCCACTCCCCCCTCGCCAGCAAACGCGCCACCGGATAGTTTCAAAAGAACTCGGCGATATCTAAGGGCTCCGGCCATCCTTCCTATTCACCCAACTTGAACCGGGCGAACCTTGCGACGACGACGTTCTCGCCGAACCTCGCTACGGCCTCCTCCACGTACTCCCGGACCGTCTTGTCCGGGTCCTTGACGAACGCCTGCTCCAGTAAGGCGTTCTCGGCGACGAACTTCTTTAGCCGGCCCTCCACTATTCTCTCGATTATATTCTCCGGTTTGCCCTGTTCGCGGGCCTGCTCGGCAGCGATTTTTCTCTCACCTTCGAGTATATCTTCCGGTACATCCTCGCTCGCGACCGCGAGGGGGTCCGCCGCGGCAATGTGCATCGCTATGTCCTTCACGAACGCCCGGAACTCGCGATTACGCGCTACGAAATCGGTCTCGCAATTAACTTCGACCATTACGCCCAGTTTGTCGCCCGGGTGAATGTAGGTGGCGATAACGCCCTCGCCCGTGGCCCGGCCGGCTTTCTTCTTGGCCGCGGCGAGGCCCTTAATACGCAGATACTCCACCGCCTTCTCGTGATCGCCGCCGCATTCCTGGAGGGCCCGCTTACAATCCATCATGCCGGCGCCGGTCCGATCGCGAAGCTTCTTAATCTCGTTCGCCTCTACGGCCATACTATATCCTCTCACTTATTCCTCGGGGCTGACGTAGGCCGCGGCCCCGGGCGCTTCCGCGGCTAGGGCCTCGCCCTCTCCGCCTGCCTCCTCCCCCTCCGCCGCCTCGGCGCGGCCGTCGACGAAGGCGCTCGCCAACGTCGAGGCCATAATCCGGATGGACCGTATCGCGTCGTCGTTACCCGGTACGACGTAATCCACAGGGTCGGGGTCGCAGTTGGTATCCACGAGCGCTACCACGGGTATGCCGAGGCGATTGGCCTCCCGTAGCGCTATCGCCTCCCGCCGAGGGTCGACCAGGAAAACGAGCTGCGGCAGCCGCCTCATATCGCGGATGCCCCGGTACAATTTAAGCAGGCGGTTCTTCTCCTTCTGATATTCCAACCGCTCCTTCTTGGCGTATTTTTTCAGGGAGCCGTCCTCTTCCATCCCCTCGATCACCTTCAGGCGGTCGATATTCTTCTTGATGGTTTCGAAGTTGGTCAGCGTGCCGCCGAGCCACCGCGTCGTCACGTAGAAACAGTCGGCGCGCGACGCCTCTCCCTCGACCGAGGCCTGCGCCTGCTTCTTGGTCCCGACGAAAAGCCCTCGCCCGCCGGCCCGCGCCGTCTCCCGCGCGAACTCGTACGCCTCCTCCAAAAGCCTCAGCGTCTTCTGCAAATCGATAATATAAATGCCGTTGCGCTCCGCGAAGATATATTTGCGCATCTTCGGGTTCCAACGGCGCGTCTG
Organism: Candidatus Zixiibacteriota bacterium; assembly: GCA_011773985.1. GTDB lineage: Bacteria > RBG-13-66-14 > B26-G2 > WVWN01 > WVWN01 > WVWN01. Next base: position 100,059 of record WVWN01000065.1, read on the forward strand.
GTGGCCGAAATGCACGCCGGCCTCCAGGAGCTGTTTCATCGAAACGTCGAACACGACTATCTGTACCTCCGTGACCTTAACCGCTTCGGCAAGGGACGCGCCGCAAAATCGCCGCCCCTTTGGAGCGATAGTCCTGGATTTTACTCCGCCGCCTAAGCGCCTCCTCCGGCAATATCCGTCGCGTCACCGCTTGGAGAATTGGAACCGCTTGCGCGCGCCCGGCTGGCCGTATTTCTTGCGCTCTTTCGTACGCGGATCGCGCGTCAAAAGGCCCGCACGTTTCAGCGTGGAGCGGTAGGACGGATCCACCTGCTCGAGCGCGCGGGCGAGGCCGTGGCGTAGCGCGCCCCGCTGGCCCGTTAAACCGCCGCCCTTCACCGTCGAGAAGACGTCGAACTTACCCGCAGTCGCCGTGACCTCGAAGGGTTTGTTGACGTCCACGCGCCAACTCTCGAGCGTGAAGTAACGCTCGAGCGGCCGCCGGTTGACGACGAACCCGCCTTCCCCCGGCCAGAGCCACACGCGGGCGACCGACGTCTTGCGACGCCCCGTTGCGTAATATTTTTTGACCTCCAACGGAACTCCTTTGACCTCGGCTACACCTCGAGAGGCTGCGGGCTCTGAGCGGCGTGGGGGTGGCTCGGGCCGCGGTAGACCTTAACCTTCTTGAGGAGCCTGCGGCCCAACCGGTTCTTGGGCAACATCCCGCGGACCGCGTGCAATATTACCCACTCCGGTTTGCGCGCCAGCATCCGTCCCAGCGGCGCTTCTTTGAGGTGGCCTACGTAGCCCGAATGGCGGTAATAAATTTTATCTCGCGGCTTATTGCCCGTAACGCGGACCTTCTCCGCGTTGACGACGACGACGAAGTCGCCCGCGTCGAGGTGGGGCGTGAAGTAGGGCTTCTCCTTGCCGCGTACGACCTGTGCGATGCGCGTCGCGAGGCGTCCCAGCACCTTGCCCTCGGCGTCCACGAGCCACCAGCGCCGCTCGATATCCTCTTCCTTGGGTATAAAAGTCCGCGTGCGCACAGCCCGTCGCTCCGCAATTATCAATCGCTCGCGGCTAGAGCCGCGAGTATATAAATATAACAATTCTACGGCCCAATGTCAAGCATTATTCGGGGAAAAAATAGAACGCCGCGCCCCGAAGGTCGCGCGGCCGAACCCACGTGCGCCGTACGGCCCCGCCCCCCCGGCGCTACGTTCTCCTGACGATGGACCAGTTCTCGAGGCTACACTCGCAAGGCGGAAACGCCGCACCCGCCTTAAGCGTTATCTCGGCGCCGCAGTTCGTGCAGCGGTAGACGCCCGCCTCGGGGGTTTCTTCTCCCGCTTGATACGCCATCCCTCGAATCCCCTTTCGCGGAGAACGGAATTTAAGCTCCGTCAACGACGTATATTTTCCCGCCGACGGCCCGCTTTCCCTTCTCCCGCCTCCGCCCTAGCGCAAGAGCGCCTTGACCTTGCCCAGCGACGTCGGCGCCACGGCCACGAAGTTGTACGGGCAGTGGATGCGGTATATGTAGCCGTTGCCGTTGCAGGCGACGTACAGGTATTGGCCGTAGTAGGTGAGGCCCCGGGGATAATTCGCGGGCGAGGGGAACGACGCCAGCACGGACCCGGTAAGCGTATAGCCGTAGACGACATTCGGACTGTCGCCCAGCCACACGACTCTGTTGCGCCAATCGTAGGCGCAATCGTAATCCGTGGGGTAGGGCACCCGGATGGACCGGACGACGCTACCGCCGGTCAACCTATGCGTAAAGATGTCCGGAGGGCCCGTGTCGGAGGTGAAAAGGTAGGTGGTCCCTGTGCCGCCGTCGCCCGTGCACAAGGGCGCGCAACCGTACGGGTCGTGGTACGCGTACCACGAGCCATACAAGCTCCCGCTGGGAGCGTGGCACCGGTAGACGTAGTCGTTGGCGGGGCATCCGACCCAGAGGACGGCGGAGTCCGAGTACGCGAGGCCGGCGTTGGACCCGTACCACCCGAGCTGATAAAAGTTTTGGACCGAGCCAGTACTCGGGATCAAGCGGTAAACGATGCCCCGGTTCCCTGCGTCCGCGACGAACAGGTACATCCGGGAGCGGGCGAGGCCCCGCGTCTGCGTGCCCGCGGGCGAACGGAAGGAGCCGACGACCTGGCCGAGATAGGCCCAAGCCGCGGCGGCACACGTCGCCGTTACAATCACTACCGTCAAAACCTTTTTCATTGGGGCAACCCCCTTTGGCAAGGGTTATGTTCGAAGGTGACCTTTATTTAAATTTTACTAGATTCGGGAGCCAAAGTCAAACCGTTTACGGCGCGGATTTCGTTTTTCCGGTCCGCGGCGGCGATGACGCCGTGGCGCGCTTCTTGGCGGGCGACGTAACTTAACACCGGCCATACGTTTTTCTTGCCCACCGCTTCCACCGGTAACCGTCCGACGAAATCGGACCGCTCACGCGCCGGCCGCGGTTATACACGCGCGCGAAGATACCTTTTAAAAACGTCGCCGCGGCCGCAGGCGCAACGGCCGGTTTTAAACTCGCGACGGCGTGGACGCCGTCCGGCATAACGGCCAAGGCCATTAACGTCTAACCTTTGTCGCGGCAAACGTTGACGAGGATGTCCGCCATCGACGCCGCGTCGTCCGGAAATATGGCGGTTTTATTCATATCTCAATTTCTCCTCATTTTACCAAACATCCTTTCTAATATAACACGATACTCGTTACGTCGGCAACGACGGAAAGAGGCCGCCCGGGGAGGCGGCCGCTGCTTTCCCGATTAAACCGAAAAATTATTTAAACAGCGCCTTCACGCGGCCCAGCGAAGCGGGGGCTACGCGCGCGTCGGACCAGCGGAAATACTGGACGCGGTTGTTCATCAAGTCGCTGACGTAGACGCGCCGGCCGTCCAGGGAAACGGCGGCGTTCGAAGGCGCACCGAATTCGCCGCTACCCGAACCCTCCTTGCCCCATTTGCCCAGGAAGGACCCGCTCGAGGTGAAGTATTGAATCCGGTAGTTACCGTCATCCGCAACGTATACGTAGCCGTTGGGCGCCACGGCCGCGCCCCAGGGCTGGATAAACTGGCCTTCGCCGGAACCGTACGAGCCCCATTTGCCGCGGAAAGAACCGCTAGAGGTGAAATATTGGACGCGGTGGTTATAACAATCGACGACGTAGACATGGCCGTTGGGCGCGACGGCTACGCCGGCCGGAATGACGAATTGCCCGTTGCCGGAGCCCTGCGAGCCCCACTTGCCGAGGAAAGAGCCGGCGGGGGTGAAGTACTGGACGCGATGATTTTGGCCGTCACTCACGTAAACGTCCCCGTTCGGCGCTACGCCGACGCCGAACGGCGTGCAGAATTGGCCGTCGCCCGAACCGAACGAGCCCCATTTGCCCACGAAGGACCCGCTCGAGGTAAAGTATTGAATCCGGTTGTTCCCCGTATCGGCCACGTAAACGGCGCCGGCGCCGCTAACGGCGACGTCGGCGGGATCGCGAAACTGGCCGTTCCCCGAACCGGACGAGCCCCACTTGCCGAGGAAAGAACCGCTCGAGGTGAAATATTGGATACGGTAATTACCGTAATCGACGACGTAGACGTTCCCGCTCGGGGCGACGGCGACGCCGGTAGGCCCTTCGAATTGACCGTTACCCGAACCCTTCGAGCCCCACTGGCCCTCGTAGACCCAATCGCCGAAAGCGCACGCCGCCGCCAGCGCCACCGCCCCGGCCGCAATCACCATAAGTCTTTTCATCTT
>WVWN01000011.1:0-52059 GCA_011773985.1 Candidatus Zixiibacteriota bacterium
TTTATTTCCTGCCGCTGACTTTAATAGTCATATTTATCTTTAACTGCGACAATCCCGCGGGCGAAGAAGAGGAAAAATGGCCCGGGCCTTTACCCTGGAAAGTATACGAAATCAAGGAATTACCTAAAAACGCGCCTATTACAGGTATTTATATGATATCCGCCAACTACGGTTGGGCGTGCGCATACCACGCAATCCTGAAGTTCGACGGCAACCGCTGGTTTATATATAAAGATTTTACGGCCTCTTTCAAGGCTACGTTTTGGGACATACATTTCTCGGCGCCGAACGACGGCTGGGCCGTAGGTTACAAACATATCCCTGGCAAATACCCCGGCGTCGTCGTCCACTACGACGGCAAGGATTGGAAGGAATTCCCCCCTCCTCCCGGCGAGCCGATTTTATACTCCGTATTCGCATTCGCGCGCGACGACGTGTGGGTCGGCGGCGAAGGCGGCATATTTCACTACGACGGCTCGAGCTGGACCCCCTGGCCCGTCGCGGGCTACGTCACGGGGCTACACTTCACCTCGCCCACCCACGGCTGGGCCGTAACGCTTCGCGCGAGCTACCGCCGCTGGGATGGCTCGCGCTGGGCCCCCGTCAGCTCCTTATTCGACGTCGAATTTCGCTTCGGCGTCTTCGCGCCGACGCCGACGACCGGCTGGGCCGCGGGGGGCGGCACCGGCTTCGAGATTCCACCCGCCTACCCCCTATTCCGCTACGTCGCCGAACGCGACACGTGGGAGCCGTGGGAACAGGACGACTGGTCGCGCGAACACCCGCCCATCCTCAACGGCGTCCACTTCGCGGCGCCCGACGACGGCTGGGCCGCCGGCCAGGCGGTCTATCACTTCGACGGCAAAACGTGGAACCACGTCCCCGTCCCGGAGGGTTGCTACGCGTACGACGTCTTCACCCTCGGCGGCGACGACGTCTGGTTGGCCGGCTTCGACCGCAAAATGTATAAATACACCCCCGAAACGATGAAGGCCGTGCCGTAGGGCTTGGCCCGTCGACTCAGCCCGGAAACACCTTCGCGCGCCCGAACGTCGGGCGTTTTTAATTTGGCTGGTGTTTTCGATTTCCTAAAAATTAAAAACTCGAAAATACGCGCAACGTCCTTTGGCGTTGACTTGAAATCGGCAACTCTGTTAAAATAAAACAAAAAAGGTCTTACTTACGATGGCGGAGATAGAAGTAAACGTGGAAGGCTCGGGGCCGGTCCGCGTCGCCGCGGGGGCGACCCTCCTCGACGTGGCCGCCGCGGCGAAGGTCGAGGACGCGCTCGTCGCCCGGCGCGGCGACCTCCTCGTCGACCTCACGGCGCCCGCGCGGAAGGGCGAAACGGTCGCGTTCCTGAGCTACGAGGACGAGGAGGCGCGCGCGGTCTTCCGCCACACCGCCTCCCACATCCTCGCGCACGCGCTGACGGACCTCTACCCGGGCGTAAAGCTCGCCATCGGCCCGGCGACCGCGGACGGCTTCTACTACGACCTCGACCCCTCGGCGCCGCTGAGCGACGAGGACCTCCCCAGGCTCGAGGAACGGATGCGCGAGCTCGCCGCCGCGGACCTGGCCCTAGAACGCGACGAGGTATCGAAGCGCGAGGCCCGGAAGCTGTTCGCGGGCAACCCGTATAAACTCGAGCTCGTCGACGAGATACCGGATAAAAAGGTCGTCGTCTACCGCCAGGGCGACTTCTTCGACCTTTGCCTCGGGCCCCACCTCCCCTCGACCGGGTACGTCAAGACGCTCAAGCTCACCGCGGTGGCCGGCGCCTACTGGCGCGGCGACGAGCGCAACGACATGCTCACGCGCGTCTACGGGACCGCCTACCGCAAACCCGAGGAGCTCGAGCTGCACCTCGCGCGCATCGAGGAGGCCAAGCGCCGCGACCACCGGACGCTGGGACGCGACCTCGCGCTTTTCTCCATCGCCGAGGACCGCGGCCCGGGGCTGGTATATTGGCACCCGGGCGGCGCCTTCGTCCGCGACCGCGTCGAGATTTTCTGGAAAGAGGAACACGTGAAGCGCGGCTACGAGCTCGTCGCGACGCCCCACATCGCCCGCGCGCGCCTGTTCGAAACGTCGGGCCACTTCCACTACTTCCTCGACCATATGTACACCTTCGAGGTCGACGCCATACCTTACGTCCTCAAGCCGATGAACTGCCCGATGCACGTCGCGATATACAAATCGCGCCTCCACTCCTACCGGGAACTGCCCATCCGCTACGCCGAGCTCGGGACCGTGTACCGCAAGGAACGGTCCGGCACCCTTCACGGCCTGCTACGCGTGCGCGGCTTCACGCAGGACGACGGCCACATATTCTGCACGCCCGAGCAGTTGGTGGACGAGTTGTGCGGTTGCGTGGACCTCGCCCGCTACCTCCTGCACACCTTCGGCTTCACCTCGTACGACGTCGAGCTGTCGGCTAGCGACCCCAAGCGGCCGCAGGATTACGCCGGGACCGCGGAGGAATGGGCCCGCGCGGAGGAAGCGCTCGCCGAGACGCTCGCGCGCCTCGAGCTCCCCTACGCGCGCATGGAGGGCGAGGCCATCTTCTACGGCCCGAAGATAGACTTCCAGATTTACGACGCGCTGGGCCGAAAGTGGCAGGGGCCGACGATACAATTCGACTTCAACTTGCCGCACCGCTTCGGCGTCAAATACGTCGGCGCGGACGGCGCCGAGCACCAGTGCTACATGATCCACCGCGCCATGCTCGGCTCGCTCGAGCGCTTCTTCGGCACGCTCCTCGAACATCACGCCGGCGTCTTCCCGCCGTGGCTCGCGCCCGTCCAGCTACGCCTTATACCCGTAAATAAAGACGCCGTTCCCTACGCGCTCGAGCTGGCGGAGAAGCTGCGCGCCGCGGGCCTCCGGGCGGACGTGGACGAATCGGACGGTAAACTGGCGGCGAAGATACGGACCGGCGAGTTAGCCAAAATACCGTACCTGGGCGTGATCGGCAAAAGGGAACGGGAAGCGGGAACGGTCGCGCTCCGGCGCCACGGCGGCGAAGACCTGGGCCCGGTTCCGCTCGAGCGCCTAATTGCCGCGTTCCAAAAAGCGGCGGCGGATAAAGCCGCGGCCGTCGCCCTCGAAAGCGGCGCCGCGAAAAGCTGACGTATGCCCCCGACGTGCCCCAATTGCGGCCGAACGGTAACGCCGGCCGCGGCGTTTTGCCCTCATTGCGGCGCGAAAACGGACGAGGCCGTAAATGAGGTCGCCGCGGTGGCGGCGGAGCTCGCCGGCCTCGACGCCCGCGCGTCATCCGCGCCCCCGGACGTATTGGGCGAGTTGACGGAGAAATTCCTCGCCCTTGCCGACGAAATCGCGAAAGAGCACGGCGGCGCGGTCACGCGCGAAGACGCGTCGGCGGTGACGATTACGTTTCCCCAGAGCTCGGGGTTGGCGGCCGCGAGCGCCGCCTCGTGCGCCGTTGCCCTCCGCGACGCGGCGCGCGACCTCATACCTACCTTGTTAAAAGACCTTGGCTCGAGCGCCTATTTGAAATTAGGCGTCGACGCCGTGGCAAGCGGCGCCCCATCCCCGGGCGGCGCGCCCTCGCCGCGGAACCGCGCCAAACGCCTGCGAAATAAAGCCGGCAAATGGGCCATACTGGCGGGCGAAAACGTCTGTTCGCTGACGGCCGACGACTTCCAATACGCCACGGTCGGTTTCTACCAGGCGCGGAGCGGCGAGCCCGCCGTCAAAATATACCAGCTCGAAGAAACGCGCCGACGCCCGGCCCGGGGGGCGCCCCCGGACAAAGAGCCGTACGTCCCTCAGGCCGACCTCCAGGAGGCGATCGACGCATTCCTCGCCGGCGTCGTCTCGGAAAAACGGCGTCGCACGCTGTTCATAAAAGGCGGCCCCGGAACCGGCAAGACGACCTTGCTGGAGGCGGCTCAACGCATCGCGCGCGAGAACGGGTTCCGCACGTTCGCCGCCACGTGCTTTGCGCGGCGCCGCTACGAGCCGTTCGCGGCGTGGGTCATCATATGGAGCAAACTATTCGCCGCGCTCGCGCCGGAAGCTGAGCCGGAAGTAGCGCCGCTCGAGGCGTTAAAGAAAATCGACCCGCGCCTCGAGATATGGGCCCCGCTCTTCGCGCAGGTCCTGCGCCTGCCCGCCGACCTCAACCCGTACGTCGCCGACGTGACGCCCGCGTTTCGACACCGCCGCGTCGTCGAGTTGGCTACGCGTATAATCGCCTACGCCGCGAGGGAACAACCGACCGCGCTCCTCTTCGACGACCTGCATTTGGCCGACCACTCGACGCGGGCGCTGCTCACCTCGGTCCTCGCCCACGTGGCCGAAGGCCCCCTCGCCGTGATATTCACCGCGGACCCTCCGGACGATTCGTTAACCCGCGCGGCCGACGTCGCGCTCACCACGCGCCCCTTAACGGAGGAAGAGACATCCGCCTTCGCGCCAACGCCGGTCGGGCAACAAGAAGACGACCGGGCGGCGGTTCTCTTCGCCCTAAGCAAAGGTCGCCCGGACCTTTTGAAACAAATTTGGCTCTTGTCGCTGACGAGGCCGGAGGTGAAGCTCGCGGCGTTGGGTAGCGAGGGCCCCCCCGAACTGGCCGCGGTCGTCGGGCGACGCCTGCGGGACTTCGCGAAGCCTTGGCAGCAGGCCACGGCGATCCTGGCTGCCGTCGGCCTCCCGCTCCGCGAAGACGATATATCCGCCTTAGCCGCGGATTGCCCCGGCGAAAAAAGCGCGGAAGCCGAGGCGTGGCCCCCCAGGCTGAAAGAACTCGGGTTGCTCCGTACGCCGGCGGGCGAAGACGACGGCCCCTTGTACGTACCGCCGCACCTCGCCAACGCGCTCCTGGCAGCCCTCGCGCCAACGCAGGAAGACCGCGCCGCCGCGGCCTCAGCCGCGGCGAACCTTCTCACCAGACGCTACCGCGGGGAACTTTCGGCGCGCGCCACGCTCGAGCTGGAAGCGGGAAACACTGCCGCGGCTTACCATCTAACGCAGGAGAACGCAACGCGGGCGCGCTGGCTCGGTTCGCCGCACGAGGCGGTGGACCAGCTAACCATTTTCGCTCACGAACTCAAAAAAGACGAGCCGAAGGTTGAGGAACATCGCGCGCACTTACCCAAACTTTATTATGCCCGGGCCGAAGCCTTTCGCGAAGCGGGGTTGGTCGCCGCGGCCTTGAGCGACCTGGAAAACGTCGAGGCCGACGAAGAAAATCTCTCGGCGCAGCGGCTCTACGCTCAAGGGCGCGCCTATCTACTTAGAGATTATTACGACGAGGCCGAGCACGCGTTCCTGGCAGCCTTACAAAACGCCGTCCGCGCCGGCGACGACGCCCTGGTCGCCGATATCGAAATATCGACCGCGGAACTTCTCGGCCGGCGCGGCGACGTACCCAAAGCCGTATACCAACTCGGGAAATCGCTCAAAACGAACCGGGCGCCGTCGCCCGCGGCGTACCGTCTACTCGCCGAGTTGAAATACCGTTCCGGCCACGTGGCGGCCGCGGCTCGAGCCGCGAAAAAAAGCACGTCCCTCACGGACCCGGCCAAAAAGCCCGTCACCGCCGCGGAAACGGGGCTGACGTTTTCGCCCATATTTTTCGAGTACGGCCCGATACCAGGCGCGCGCAACCTCTTGGCAAACAGCCGGCGGGTATTCGAGCTCCTGGGCGACCCCCGGAACCTGTGCGAAACCTTTCTGGTCGAAGGCGGAATCGACCTCTTGACGCAAGACCTGGCGACCTCCGAAAATACTTATCTGGAAGCTTTGCGCTTGGCAGAAGCGGACCGTTTTGACGGCTGCGCGGCTCGGGCTTCGCTGGGCCTTAGCGCGGTCGCGCTTTACCGCGGCGACCTCGCCGGCTACCGCCGATTTCTCGTAAAGGCCAAAGAAATTTCGACCGGGGAAGCGACTACCCCTGCCGCGGATTTCAAATTGGCGGAGGCGCGCAACGCGTACTTCGCGGACGAGAACTACGACGACGCGTACATGCTCGCGGATACGGCGGCCATAGAATACCGGCGGGGAGACGGCGGCCTGTCATACGGCGAAGCCGCCCTCCTCGCCGCCCGGGCGGCGTTGGCGCGCGGCAAGCCCAGCATTTGCCGCAAGATCCTCGGCCAAGCGGACCTCGAGCGTCGCGCTAACGAATCGAAGGTATTCTTCGCAAGCTATAACGAAACCGCAGGTTTGCTCTTGAGTACGGAAAACGACCGCGGCCGTGCCGCGACGTTCCTCCGCGCGGCCGCGGCCGCCGCGCGCGAACTGGGCCTGTGGCTCGTCGGCGGGCAATGCTACTTGGACTTGGCCGCGATCACGCCGGACCGCGACGAGCGGGAGAAGTACCGCCGGCGAGCGCTGTGGCTTTTTAAAAACAAAGGCGCCGCGCTCCTGGCGGAACGGGCGGAGAAGAAAACCGCCCACCTGCGGGCCGGCGAAAGGGGAAACGCGGCGAGTGCCGCCCCTTGGGTTTAGAAGGCCGCGCGTCGGGCCCTTACTTTTTCGTGCCAAAAAAATCTTGACTTGTATCTAATTTTATATTTTAATGGAAAAAGTTAAGAAGTATTCTTTAAGTTGAAGCTTAAGCGGCTTTTACCGAGTACCTCGGCGGCCTGTTAAAATTTAGTGCGCCGTACGCGGGGTGATATTTATGCCCGGTATGGAGTTAGTCCTCTTCGAGGAAGACTACACTAACATTAACGAAATATTGGCGACGCTCGTCCGCGAGACCAATTCTAAATTCTCGCTACTCGTGGACCGCTCGGGCCAGCTCATCTCGAGCCAGGGAGATACCGAGAACATGGACTCGCTGTCGTTCGCCTCACTTTCCGCGGGCAATTACGCCGCGACGAGCGAGCTCGCCAAGATCCTCGGGCAAGAGGAATTCTCGGTCCTCTTCCACCAGGGCACGAACGAATCGATCCACCTCTCCGTCGTAGCCAAGAGGGTCATTCTCGTCGTGGTTTTCGATAACAAAACTACTTTGGGCCTGGTCCGCCTTCGCGTCAAGAAGGCGGTGGAAGAGCTTTCGGCAATATTCAACCGCATCTTCCAAAAGGTCGCGGAACGCGCTTTCGAAACGCCCTCGCCGTTGGGCGACACTTTCTCGAGCGTCGCCGAGAGTGAAATAGATAACCTCTTTAAAGATTAAGCATTCCCGTTCACGGCCGGGGGTTTGGATATGTCGCTGATCAACTATTCGTCGCGCGAGATAAACTGCAAGATCGTCTACTACGGCCCCGGCCTTTGCGGCAAGACGACGAACCTCCTCTACATCCACGAGAAGCTCCCCCACGACATCAAGGGGAAGATGGTCTCGCTCGCCACGGATACGGACCGGACGCTCTTCTTCGACTTCCTCCCCCTCGAGCTGGGGACCGTAAACGGTTTCAAAACGCGCTTCCACCTGTATACCGTACCCGGCCAAGTCCACTACGACGCCTCGCGGAAACTTATCCTCAAGGGCGTCGACGGCATCGTCTTCGTCGTGGACTCCCAACGCAACCGCTTCGACGAGAACATCGAGTCGTTCGAGAACATGAAAAAGAACCTCCAGCTGCAGGGCTACCGCCTTGAAAATATACCTTATATAGTACAATATAACAAACGCGACTTACCTAACTGCTCCCCCGTAGAACAGCTCGAGGCCGCGATCAACCGCGAGCAGGTACCGTGCTTCGAATCGATCGCGACGACGGGCATAGGCGTCTTCGATTCTCTCCGGGCCATCTCGAAGCTCGTCATCGCGCACTTATCGCGGCAAACGGCGCGTTAACCAAAACGCGGGGCCGATACCGGCGACTCGCGGCCGCGGCGGGAGCGCCGTCGCAAACCGCCGTTGCTCCAGCGTAAGTCATGGGTTTAGACGGCAACTTAGAAGACTTTCCCCTCGCAGACGTCCTCCAGCTCATAAACATGGGCTCGCGGACCGGCCTACTCGCCATCGCCCGAAACGGCCAAACGGCGCAAATCTGGTTCGAGCGCGGCCAGGCCGTACACGCCAAGGTGGGCGATATGGAGGGGGAAAAGGCCGTCTACGAAACCTTCAACTGGCGCGAGGGCCGGTTCACCTTCGATACCGACGCGGCCACGGACCTGAAGACGATCGACCTCGACTGCCAGAACCTCATTATGGAAGCGGTCCGCCGGCTCGACGAGTGGACCAAACTCCGCAAGGCCATCCCGACCTCCGCCCACGTCGTGACGTTCGCCGCGGGCCCGGGGGAGAAGGCCGGCAATATCACGCTCCAAGCTCAGGAGTGGAAAGTCTTATCGCTCGTGAACGGCGAGCTCAGCGTCTTGGCCCTCGCGAAGAAGACGAACTTTTCGGAACTCAAAACCACGCAGATCGTTTTCAACCTCATCGAGGCCGGCCTGTTGGAGGTCCGTTCCCCGGACGAAAAGCCGGAGCCGCCGTCGCCGGAAGAAAAAGCCGAAGCCAAGACGCTGCGGGAATTCCTCAAGGGAATAGCGCCTTCGGCCGACCAAAGGATGCGCCCAGCGGCGCCCCCGGCGGCCAAGACGAACGTCGGCGTGCTGGCGCTCTTCATCAACGCCCTCCTCGATAATTTCGACCAGCCCAACGCCCTTTACAACGCGATAAAGCAAGATAAGACGCTCGGGGAGCGCGTCGCGGAGCAGGCCGAACGGTACCCCCAAGTTGAAATTATAGAATTCGTGGAGGACCGCGTCGACGTGGAGCGGCTGGACAGGGAAATCGAATCCCTCGACAACCTCGGCAAGAAGAACCTCATCGTCGCCCTCGCCGAAGTCAAAGAACAGATCTACGCCAACGCCGAGAAGCAATCGAACAAGATCGCCGCGTCCCGCCGCTACAATAGGGTTCTCGAGCTGTTATTCGGGCCGGAAGGCGCCCCCCAAGACATAGGCCTCGGCAGCATACTCGAAACGAAAACGCCCTAAGCACGTGCCGACGCGCCGAACCCGAAACGTGGCGCCCGTGAGGGCGATTTTTAATACCGAAATCAAACATTTTGGCCAAGATTAACTTAAATCCTTCCCAAGAGCGCGTCGTTACGGCGCCGCCCGGGCCGATGCTCGTCGTCGCCGGCGCCGGCTCCGGCAAAACGCGCGTCATCACCGAACGCATACTACACCTCATCACCGAGCGGGGGGTCGCGCCCGCGAACATCCTGGCCGTAACCTTCACCAATAAAGCGGCTCAAGAAATGCAGCGACGCCTCGAGGCCTCGCTCGGATATCGGCCCGCGGTTACCGTCGGCACGTTCCACGCGACCGGTGCGCGCATATTGCGCACCGAGGCCCGCTACGCGGCCGGCCGCGCCGACCGAAATTTCGTCATCTTCGACGCCGCGGATTCGGAAGCCGCGATAAAAAAGATCACCGAGAAATGGGCTCTCCCCGCCGAACAGTTCTACTACAAACGGCTCGCGGCCGCCGTAGAGGCCGCCAAGCGGGAACTGATAACGGCCGCGCAATATTCCCGCGACGACGGCTACCGCGCGGCCGTCGCCGACGTCTACGCCGCCTACCAAGAAATTCTCCGCGAGAACAACGCCTACGACTTCGGCGACCTCCTAATGGAAACGGTTCTGCTCTTCCGGCGCGAGGCGGAGGTTCTATCGCGTTGGCGGGAGCGCTTCCGGCACGTCCTCGTCGACGAGTTTCAGGACACGAACCTGGCGCAGTACGAATTAACAAAACTCCTGGGCGAAAAGTACCGCCAAGTCTGCGTAGTGGGGGACCCGGACCAGTCGATATACCGGTGGCGCGGCGCGGACGTGGCCAACTTCAAACGCTTCGCCGAGGATTTCCCGGAGGCGGGCCTCTACACCCTCGAGCGCAACTACCGTTCCCACCAGGGCGTCCTCGACGCCGCCAACGCCCTCATAAAATTCAATGCCCAAAGCCACTACGCCAAGGCGCTTTGGAGCGACCGCCCGGCGGAAAACAAACCGGCCGCCTTCGGATGTTACGACGAACGACACGAGGCGCTCCGCGTCGCCTACGCCGTCGAGGAAGCGCGCGCAAATTACGGCCTGGACTACCGAGAGTGCGCGATACTCTACCGCGTGAACGCGCAATCCCGCCTATTCGAGGAGGTGCTGGCCGGGGCCGGCATCCCGTTCCAAATCGTGGGCGGTACGCGCTTTTACGAACGCCGGGAAGTCAAAGACGCCCTCGCGTACCTACGCCTCGTACACAACGCCGCCGACGGCGCCGCTTTCGCGCGCGTAGTCAACGTGCCGCCGCGCGGCGTGGGCGCGACTTCGCTCAAAATAATTGACGAAAACCGGCGGGGAAGGACCGCGTTCGAGGCCGCCGCGGCCGAAGACGTTCTCGCGCGACTGCCGGCGCGCGCCGCCGCGGGCCTGCGCCGTTTCACTACGTTAATCAAAGAACTCGCCGCCGAAGCCGAGGCCCGGCCGCCGAGCGAAATACTCGCCGCGGCCGTCGAGAAGAGCGGCTATCTGACCTGGCTCGCCGAGCAGGAAGACGTGAAGGGCGAGGCTCGAGCCGAAAACGTCCGCGAGCTGATAAGCGCCGCCGCGGAATTCGAAGAAGAATACCCGGAGGCCTCGCTCGCCGAGTTCCTCGAATCCGTCGCGCTCGTGAGCGACGTGGACAACTACGACGCCGACGCCGACCGCGTCTGTCTCATGACGCTCCACACCGCGAAGGGACTGGAGTTCGGCGCCGTCTTCATCGTGGGGTTGGAAGAGTCGCTCCTCCCCCACGCCAACGCGATGGCCGACGCCGCGGAAATCGAAGAAGAACGGCGCCTCTGCTACGTGGGCTTGACGCGCGCCAAGGACCTATTGTATTTATCCTACGCGGAAACGCGCAACGTCGCGGGCGTGCCGCAACCGCACGAACCGTCGCGCTTCCTCGGCGAAATCGGCGAAAGGTACGTCGCCGTTGCAAAACCGTTGGAGGCCGACGAGGTAATCGAGTACAAACCTTGGGGCCGCCAAGGTCGGTACCCGGACATTTAGGGGAATTTTATGGGCGCGTACGAAGAAAGGATCGAAGTTATCCGGCGCATGATTCGCGAGGCCTACCTCGCGCTTCCGGGCGAGGAAGAGGAAAAGCTCGCGAAAGAAGTCGTCGGCCTACTAGACAACGTGGAGCTACTCGCCGCTTTGGAAGTAGAGGAGGGACCCCCTCCGCCGGCCGTCGAACCGGCCGAACTCCGCGAAGACCTGGCGCGACCGTCCCTCCCCCTCCCCCGCGCGCTCGCGAACGCACCCGACACCCACGACGCCTTCGTCGCGGTGCCCAAGATCTTAGCGACGGAAGAGAAGGGTGATAAGCCGTGAAGGCCGGCCGGTTTTTGGCCCCTGCCCTTGTCCTCGCGTTGACGTGCTGCACCGCCGGCGAAAAAGAAAAGCCGACGGCCGAGACCGCCGCGGCCACGGGCGAAGCGCCCCCGCTTATAAAAACCCTCGAGGCCCCGGCCGCCGACGTCGACATAAAATGGGAGGAGTGGTCGGCCGCCGGCTTGGGCGACGCCAAAATCGATTGGCCCGCGGGCGCCGCCTGCGCCAAGAGCACGCTGTACATCGTCGGGACTCGTAAACCAAAGGGAAGCGGCGCGGCCGCGAAACCTCGAGCCGAAGTCGTATTCGCCAAACTTACGCCGGGCGGCCTCGACGAGGTCGCGGCTTACCCCAGCCAATTCGCCGAGCGCGCGTACGCGTCCCTGGCGCCGGGGCCCGGCAACCGCCTTTGGTTAATCGGCGGAATGTATACGCCGCCGCCCTTGAAACTCGTGCCGGAGGGGCAGCTGAATTACGCCGAACTCGGGACGCCCGTGGGCGAGGTGTACGTTTGGACGCCGGGTCGCGCGGACCTGAAGCTCGAGACGTACCTGCCCGTTCCGCGCGGCAAGGCCGCCTCGACGTTCCACGACGGCGAACTATACGTCGCGGGCGGCATTTTCGACGCCGCGAACGCCGCCGACCAGAACAACCGCCAACTACATCGCTACGACCCGGGCGAAGGCCTATGGACAAAGTTGCACGATATCCCGGTGCCGCTCGCGCAACCCGCGGCCGCCGTAGCTCGCGACGGCCTATACGTTATCGGCGGGAAGCAGCTCAAGCCCGCGTACGTCTCCAACGCCGTCTATCGCTACGACCTGACGGTATTTAAGTGGCAAAATATGCCGCGGCTCCCGGCGCCCCGCTTCGCGGCCGCGGCGTACGCGGTCGGCGGTTACGTCTACGTCGTGGGCGGTTGCGAGGCCGAGGTGCTCGGCGCGCCCGACCGGATGGCCCTCAAATCATTCCGCTTCGACGTCGCGGCCAAACGTTGGGAAGAGCTGCCCTCCCCTCTTCCCGAAGGGTGCATGCTCCCCGCCTTCGACGGTTCCTACTTCTATTTGGTGGGCATACATAAAACATACCGCGGCCGCATCGCCAAAATAAGGCGCTGAGCGCGCGGCCTATTTATGGACATAACGAACCTCACGGCAACGGAGATCGCGGCCAAGGCGCGCGGCGGCGAGCTGACGCCGGGCGAAGTTGTCAACGCGTTCCGGCGCCGCGTCGACGCTTACGACGCCGCGGTCGGCGCTTTTCTGTGCTTAAACGAACGCGAGAACGACCATAAAAAAGAAGGCCCGCTGGCCGGCGTGCCGGTCGCGGTCAAAGATAACATCTGCACCGACTGGTTGCCTACTACCGCGGCCTCGCGCGTTATCGAAAACTACCGGCCCCCGTACAACGCCACCGTCGTCAAGCGGTTGCTCGCGGCCGGCGCGTACGTCGTCGGCAAGACAAACCTCGACGAATTCGCGATGGGCTCGTCGACCGAATACTCCGCGTTCTTTCCCGCCAGAAATCCGCACGACTTAACGCGTTCGCCGGGCGGCTCGAGTGGTGGCTCGGCCGCGGCGGTTTGCGCGGGCTTCGCGCCCGTCGCGCTCGGCTCGGATACGGGCGGCTCCATTCGCCAACCGGCGGCGATGTGCGGCGTCGTAGGCCTTAAGCCGACGTACGGCCGCGTCTCGCGCTACGGCCTGATAGCCTTCGCGCCCTCCTTCGACCAGATCGGCCCGCTGGCCCGAACCGTGAAGGACGCGGCTCTAATCCTAAAAGTCATCGCGGGCCACGACCGGTACGAGGCGACGTCGAGCCGGCGGGAAGTGCCCGATTACGTCGCCGGCCTCGAGCGCGACCACGGCCCCTTTAAGGTCGGCCTAATAGACGAGTTCTTCGGCGACGACGTGGCGCCGGGCGTGCGGGCCGCGACCGAGGAAGCGCTCGAGGGATTGAGGAAGATGGGCCACGCCGTCGAGCGAACCACCATCCCGAGCGCGGCTTGGGCCCTACCTACGTATTTCGTGACCGCGTGCGGCGAAACTTACTCCAACCTCGCGCGCTACCAGGGGGTCCTCTTCGGGCCGCGGAAGGCGAACTACGACGGCCCCGCCGACATGGTCGCCAAAACGCGCGCCCGCGGCTTCGGCGGCGAGGTGCGCCGGCGGCTCGCCGCGGGTGCGTACGTCCTCTCCGTCGGGTACCGCGACCGATACTACGCGAAGGCCCAAACAATACGCCAACACATGCGCGCTCAATTCGCCGCGGCCTTCGGGGAATTCGACTTCCTCGTGTCGCCCGTATCGCCGTTCACGGCGTTCGAGTTGAACACGCGCAACCTCGACCCCCAGCTTATGTACCTCGCCGACATCTTCACGAGCCTCGCGAACCTCGTGGGGATACCGGCGCTCTCGATGCCGTGCGGGTTCGACGAGAAGGGGTTGCCCGTAGCGTTACAGGTGATGGCGGCGCCGTGGGACGAGGAAAGGCTGCTCGCGGTGGCACACAGACTGGAGCTCGAGCTCGCGCTGCCCCGCGACGTCGTTACGCCTAAGCCCCCATGAACCGCGCCAGTAATCGTACGCTAAAAACCCTCCCACGTCGGCCCCGTAACGAGAAGGGAGTTAGAAACGTGAGGCGGAAAGTTGGCTTGCTGGCCGGGGCAGCGGGCACGTTCGTCCTCGCCGCGCTCGGCACCGGTTGCTTGTTCGGCGACGAACCGGAGGCGCCACCCGAAATCCCGGCCATGACGGAACCGAAACTAGTCCTCGCCAACGTCGAACACGCGTTCAACGAACGGGATAAGGACTTGCTCCACGACTGCGTTCAGGCCGACTTCATCTTCTATTTCGACGCCGGCGACGTCGGCCAAAAGCCGCCCGGGAGCGAATACCGTATCCCCGAATCGTGGTCCAAGGCGGAATTTATGGGCGCGTGCTCGAATATGTTCGACAAGGCCTATCGCATTTCGCTATCCATGCCGCGCGATAAAATCGGCAAGCCGAAGGAAGGCGTAACGTATTTCGTCGCGGAAAAAATCCCCCTCGACATCCTCGTTATGGTCGACGAGTTAAACGGCTACCAAGCGGACCGGGGTTATTGCGACTTCGAGTTCGCGAAACAAGCGGACGGCAAATGGTTGATGGTCAAGTGGCGCGACCACACGGGCGGCGGTTATGCCGACTCGCCGGCGACGCTCGGTAGAATCCTCGCGCTGTATTATTAAACGGAGGACGCCGGTCCACGCTCGACGGAAAAGGCAGGTTCAACGAAAATGTTTAACTTAAAAAGTCGTTCCGGCGCCGCGGCCGCGGCGCTCCTTTTCGCTGTTGCTTCCCTGTTCGGTTGCGGCGAGGAGGAAGAGCCTCCCCCGGGGCCCGGGCCCTACCGGATGGACGAACCGAAGTACGCGCTCGCGAACGTCGAGCTGGCGTTCAACGGCAACGACGCCGGCCTCCTCGACAAATGCCTGGCCGACCCGTTTTTATTTTATTTCGACCCCAACGACGTGGGGCAAAGAGCCAACGGCTACGTAATGCCCGGGTCCTGGGCTCGAGCGGACTTCTTACGGGCGGCCCAAAATATGTTCGCGCGGGCGCAGAGAATTTCGTTGAACAATAACTGGCGCGCCGTCGGGTCGCCGGACCCCAAAGAAAACTTCTACGCGGCCTACAACGTCCCGCTGAAAATCGCCGTCGTGGTCGACGCGAACGAAAGCTACGTATTGGACGACGGCATGTGTGACTACGAGTTCGAAAAGGACGCGGACGGGACGTGGCACGTCGTAAATTGGCGGGACCGCAGCCGCGCGGCCGGGTGCATCGGGCCCTTCACGCTCGGGCGCATACTGGCCAAGTTTTATTTATAAACCTCTCAGCGACGAACGCCGGGCCTTTGAACCCCCGCGGCGCGCCTGGCGCATTTACGCGAAGGCGAGCCGGCGACTTCGACCCTGAGACAATACCCTTGACGCGGCCTCCCGCCAAACCTATAATCCCGCGTTACCGAATACAACCCAAGCCGGTCTAAAAGTTCGAACGCTGCGTGAAACCTCTCAAATTCCATACGCGCGCGGCGCGCGGCACGGCCCCCGTCGACGAAAAGACGGGCGCCCTGTCGGTTCCCATATATCAAACCGCGTCCTTCGCCATTCCGCCGGGAGAAGCCGGTCGCGCGCGCGCAGCCGGCGAAACGGAAGGGTTCTTCTACACCCGCTTCGCCAATCCCACGACGGCCGCCTTCGAACGCGACGTCGCGGCGCTGGAGGGCGCGGAAGGCGCGTTGGCTTTCAACTCCGGCATGGCCGCGATCTCGACCGCGGTCCTGGCGCACGTGGGCGCGGGGGACCGCCTCGTTACCCAGCGCCAGCTCTACGGCGGCACCGCGATTTTCTTCGCGGAACAACTGCCGCGCTTCGGCGTCGACGTCTCGTACCTGGACGACCCCGCGCCGCGAGCCGTCGCCGAGGCCGTAACGCCGAAGACGAAACTCGTCTACCTCGAAACCCCCTCCAACCCGTTATTGAACGTCGTGGACATCGAAGGGACGTCGCGGGCCGCGCGCGAGGCCGGCGTCCCGGTCGTCTTCGATAACACCTTCGCGACGCCCTACTTGCAAAGGCCGCTCGAGCTCGGCGCCACGTACGTCGTACACTCGACGACGAAGTACTTCGCGGGCCACGACGTAATAGGCGGCGTGTTGGCCGGCCCGGCGGCCGGGCTCCACGAGATAAGAAAAACGATCTACAAAGACCTCGGGGTCGCGCCCGCGCCCTCCATATCTTACCAATTCATTCGCGGCCTAAAAACGCTGCCCCTCCGGATGGACCGCCATTGCGCGAACGCCCGGGCCTTAGCCGAGTTCCTCGCCCGCCACGAGAAGGTGAAAAAAGTTTACTACCCCGGTTTACCCGAGCACCCGGGCCACGAGCTCGCGAAGCGGCAGATGAGCCAATTCGGCGGCATATTGGCTTTCGAGCTCGCGGACGGCGCCGCGGCCCGACGCTTCCTCGACGGGCTCGAGCTTTGCGTCTTCGCCGTCAGCTTCGGCGACGCGCTTACCCTCGTGCAGCACCCGCCCGGCGTAACCCACGAAGTCTACGAGGCGGAACGGCTTGCGGGCGCGGGTATGGGGCCGGGCTTCATAAGAATATCGGCGGGCCTGGAAGACGCGGAAGATATCATCGCCGACCTGACGCGAGCTCTCCAAAGAGCGTAAGCCCGCTCTAGCGAGGTTTCGTATGCGACGTTTAATCCTTACCGCGGCGTCGTGCGGCGCGGCGGCCATCGTCGCCGGGTGCGTCTCCTACAAACAGCAAGTTACCTTCGAGAGCGACGGCTCCGGACGCGTCGTCGTCGACGCGTGGGTCGACCACTTCGACGTCGCCGAGGAGGAAAGCCAGACGGCGAGCGCCCAAAACGCGCCCGAAATTAACCAGGGCCTGGGGCCCGCGTTCGCCGGCCTCGACGGCGTCACCGTAGAGGAAAACTGGGTTAAGGTCGAAGGGGAGGAAGACGAACGGCGCGAGCATACGCGGCTCGTGCTGGCGTTCGACAAGGTCGAGAACCTCGCCGGCCACGGCGTCTTCGAGAAACAAGAACTTTCGTTCCAAAAAAATGACGGCGAGTTCGCGTTCACGCAAACTATCCGGACCGGGCGAAAAAAAGAACGGCAAGAATACACGAAGGAGAGCGAAGAGCTCGCGCGTTCGCTCTTCGAGGGCTACACGTTCACGTACGCGGTGGTGATGCCCGGGCGCGTCGTCGATACCAACGGGACGCTGGGCGAGGACGGCCGGACCGTAACGTGGGAGTGGCCGCTCTACGACTTCTCGAACCAAGACGTAATAGTTATGACCGCCGCTTCCCGAGAGTAGCGGCGGTCGGATATCGCGGTTGACAGACACGACGTGGCCAGTTAGAATCTTTTATTATTAACTTGGGCGCGCGGCGAAGTAACGTACGTCACTATGCCGACGAGGCGACCGCCGCCCGGAGCCGACTTTATAATAGGAGGATTTACCGTGCGTTTAAAAGCTTTTGCGTTAGCGGCGCTGGCCGTCGCGCTGGCCGTCGCCGCGGGTTGGGCGGACCAAGGCCGGGGCCTCGCGCTCGATGCGGACAACCCGGGCGCCTCGTTCGGGAGGGTAGCGCTCATCATCGCGGCCATACTCTGCGCCATAGTTATCGTCGTCATCGTCGTAATCATCGTCCTCCTCACTAAAAAGAAACCCCCCGCGCCTTCCGAACCTTCCGAACCCGCGCCGCCGTCCGAACCGCCGAAGCCGGAGGGCCCGTCGGAACCCGAGCAGCCGTCCCAACCCGAGGAACCGGGCGGCGAGTCGTAGTCAAGAGCTTTGCGAAACGATAACGGAGGGCGGCCGGGCGCCGCCCTTCACTTCCCACAAGGGGTGTATTAATATTATTAGAAATAAACCCGAACCGGCAAGGGCCGCATAATGGCGAACCAAAGCAAACTCATCGAACGGCTCATAAATGAATTGACCAAAATGCCGGGCATAGGCCGCAAGACCGCCCAACGCCTTACCTACTTCCTCCTCAAAGCCCCCGACGACTACGTCTCCAATTTGGCGCACCTCTTGAACGAAATAAAAGAACACGTGAAGCCGTGTCGCGAATGCGGCAATCTGACCGAGGTCGAGCTTTGCGCCGTATGCGCGGACGAGACGCGCAACCGGCAACTTATCTGCGCGGTCGAGGACCCCGCCGACATAGCCCTCATCGAACGCACCGGCGAATTCAACGGCGTCTACCACGTCCTGATGGGCGTCATATCGCCGTTGGAAGGCATCGGGCCGGACCAATTGCGCCTGGGAGAACTCGTGAAGCGCGTCCAAACGGGCCGCGTCGTCGAAGTCATCGTAGCGACGGACCCCGACGTGGAGGGCGATACGACGGCCTACTACATCGCGAAGTTGCTCTCGCCCTTGGGGGTGAAAGCGACGCGCATCGCCCGGGGCCTCCCCGTCGGCGGCGACCTCGACTTCGCGGACGAGGTGACGCTCGCGAAGGCCATAGCCGGCCGTCAAGAAATCGAGGAATAAGCCCGCCGCAGCGGCCGGCGGTAAAATTTTGAATAAAAATAGCCGGGCATCAAGGCCCGGCTTCATTTCCCGGCTCGAGCCCCTATTTAAAAAGGACCTTGACGCGGCCCAACGAGTCGGGCGCGACGCCGATGCCGCGGACGTCGACTTTCCACAACCGCCCGTTGCCCGCCGCCGTCCCGAGCCACAAGTAGCTGCCGTCGTACGTAGAACCCCGCGCTTCCTCCGCGGGCGCCGTAAAAGACGCCACCCCCGTACCGTTCGAAACGTCCACGGCGACGACCTGGAACTTCTTCGCGAAATCGTCGTATTCCGGCACCCATAAATACCGTCCGTCCCAAGCGGGGTCGTATATCTCGTAGTAATTCGTAAACGACTTCAACACCTTGCCGTCGACGCGTATTTGAAAGTAAGAGTACGGAGGCTCCCCACTTCGTTCCGTACCCCACAGGTGGAAGCCGGACCAGGTGAAGCCCCGACCCACGTTCCAACCGGCCTTGAACGAAGCCGCCACGCTACCGCCCCACTCGAGCCGGTATACGACGTCCGTGGCGCCGTTGCCGGCCCAAAGATATTTCCCGTCGTGGGCCAAGCCGACCGTATCCGCCCCCGCTTTTGCGAACTTAAAAGAGCCGAGGACTTTCCCGTTGTTCGGGTTAACTTTCCAAATGAGGTAAGGCGACGTCTCGCAGAAACAATAAAGGTCGCCCTTCGCCCAGGCGAGGCCGGAGGGGTTGGCCGCGGGCGCGGCGAAAGAGGCTACCACCTGGCCTAAGCCGGCAAACGCGGACGGGCCGACCGTCAACGCCGCCAGGGCCCCGAGCACGAACGACCGAAACGCGATAGTTCTCATATGCGTACCTCTTCCATTCGTAGCGCCCCCAATATAAAAGTTTCACGGAAAATAATCAAGCGAAAAGCGGCCGCGGCTAGGCCGAGTTTTCCCTCAGCGGATTTTTACGCGCCGCAAAAAAATTTTCTCCCGATAAAACGACTTTATGTTATAATTAGCAAGTTGCCTTATAAATACTTACTTGTACTTAATTAATCAAAAAGCAGTATAAATTAACCCCCCAAAATATGTCGCGATAGCCGAAGTTGAATGGCCATCGCAAAATGGCGAAACGGGCTATTCGCCCCTTTCGTTAAAAATTGCACAAACTTGAATAAATAACCCGATTTTACAGAGGTGACGCGAATTGCAAGACAAAATTCTCGAAATCCGGTGGCACGGCCGCGGCGGCCAGGGCGTAAAGACCGCGGCGATGTTGTTCGCCGAAGCCGCGTTCGAGGGCGGGAAATTCATCCAGGGCTTTTCGGACTACGGCCCCGAGCGTTCCGGCGCGCCCATACAAGGCTTCACGCGCCTTAGCGACGGGCCCATTACCCTCCACAACTTCATTACGCGGCCGGACGTGGTGGTCGTCCTCGACCCCACCCTCTTGGGAAATGTCGCCGTGACCGAGGGCCTAAAACCCGGCGGCAAGGTCGTCGTGAATACCGCGCGCGAACCCGCGGAGCTGGCCGACACGTTGGGGGTGGACAAAGAGCAGGTCTTCGCCGTCGACGCGACGAAGATATCGCTCGAGGTCATGGGGCGCGATATGCCCAATTCCCCGATGATCGGCGCGCTGGTCAAAGTCCTCGGCCTCGTGGAATTGCCTTGGGTCAACAAAACCTTCGAGAAAAAATTCGGCGCGAAGTCCCAGAAGGTCGTCGACGCCAACGTCGCGGCGATAAAAAGGGCGTACGACGAAGTCCGCGGGACCGCGGCGTGACGCCCGGAGGATGATGGAAATGGAAAAAAAGAAGGGTTGGAAAGAAATCCCTTTGGGCGGCCTGATAACGGAGGCCGGAAACGCGGCCGAATACGAAACCGGCTCGTGGCGGACCTTCAAGCCGGTCTTGGACCAGGAAGCTTGCAACAATTGCCTTATATGTTGGATATTCTGCCCCGATACGTCGATCGTCGTCGAGGACGAGGAGATGGTCGGCTTCGACTACGTGCACTGTAAAGGCTGCGGCATCTGCGCCGCGGAGTGCCCCAAGAAAGCCATCGAGATGGTCCTCGAGCAAGAGGAGTAGGAGGCCCTAATGGCTAAAACAGGCGTTAAAACCGTAAAAGTACCGCTCGCCGGCAACGACGCCGCGGCGCACGCCATGAAGCAGGTGAACCCGGACGTCGTCGCGGCCTACCCCATAACGCCGCAAACCGAGCTTATGCAGGCGTTCGCCCAATTCGTCGCCGACGGCGAGGTCGACACCGAACTCATAACGACGGAGAGCGAGCACTCGGCTATGAGCGCCTGCGTCGGCGCCGCCGCCGCGGGCGCGCGCACCATGACGGCCACCTCCGCCAACGGCTTCGCGCTGATGTGGGAAGTGCTCTACATCGCGGCCTCGCTCCGCCTCCCCATCACCATGGCCGTCGTCAACCGCGCCCTCTCCGGCCCCATCAACATCCACTGCGACCACTCCGACTCGATGGGCGCTCGCGACGCCGGTTGGATGCAGATGTACGCCGAGAACCCGCAGGAGGCTTACGACCTTTGGCTTATCGCGATAAAGGCCGCGGAGAATCACGACGTACTTCTTCCCGCGATGGTCATGTACGACGGCTTCATTATCAGTCACACGATGGAGGTCGTGGAAATACTTCCCGACGAGGCGGTGAAGGAATACGTCGGCCCTTATAAGCCCGCCTACGCCATGCTCCTCGACGAGAAGCCGTTCACCGTGGGCCCGCTCGACTTCCACGATTACTACTTCGAACACAAACGGCAAGAAATCGAGGGGACGGAGCACGCGCCCGCGGCGCTAGCGGAGGCCGCGGCCGAGTACGCGAAAATCAGCGGCCGCCACTACGGCCCGCTCGAGAGCTACCGCGCCGACGACGCCGACGTCGTAATGGTCGCGCTGGGCTCGACCGCCGGGACCGCGCGCTACGTCGTCGACGTCCTACGCGAGCAGGGCAAGGCGGCCGGCTTGATGAAGCTGAGAACGTTCCGCCCCTTCCCCAACGCCGAGGTCGCCGGGGCCCTCGGCAACGCGAAATGCGTCGTCGTCTGCGACCGCGTCGCCTCCTTCGGCGCGTTCGGCTCGCCCACGTTCATGGAAGTGCGGAGCGCGCTCTACGAGGTGCCGGAGAGGCCGCTGGTAATCAACTACGTCTACGGCCTCGGCGGCCGCGATACCGGCCCCGACCTCTTGGAGCAAGCGTTCGCGGAAGGCTTCCGCGTGGCCGAGACCGGGGAGATAAAACAACACGTAGGCTACTTAGGCGTGCGTTAATTACTTCCGAAGGAAACACGTTAAGGAGCGACTAGATGACGACGTTGAAACAGCTATCTCACCGCGAGGAGCGCTTCACGGGCGGCCATCGCCTTTGCGCCGGCTGTGGCGCGGCCATCGTCGCCCGCCAGGTACTGCTCGCCGCGGACGGGCCCGTCGTAGTCGGCACCGCGACCGGCTGCCTGGAAGTCGCGACGACGTTGTACCCCTACACCTCCTGGAAGGTCCCCTGGATCCACAACGCCTTCGAGAACGTCGCCGCGACGATATCCGGCGTCGAGACCGCGTACCGCGTATTCAAAGAAAAAGGCAAAATAGACAAGGAGTTCCACTTCATCGCCTTCGGCGGCGACGGCGGGACGTACGACATCGGCTTACAGGCGCTCTCGGGCGCGCTCGAGCGCGGCCACAAGATGCTCTACATCTGCTACGACAACCAGGCCTATATGAACACGGGCATCCAGCGCTCGGGCGCCACGCCCAAGGGCGCCTCCACCACGACCGCGCCCGCCGGCAAGGTCATCCCGGGCAAACTGCAGCGCCGCAAGGACCTGACCGCCATCGTCGCCGCGCACCACATCCCGTACGTGGCGCAGGCCGCGCCCCACAACTTTATGGACCTCACGCGCAAGGTCGAGAAAGCGCTCGCCGCGGACGGCCCCTCGTTCATCAACGTCCTCGCGCCCTGCCACCGCGGCTGGCGCCACGCCCCCGAAGACACGCTCAAAGTTACGCGCATCGCGACCAACACCTCCTTTTGGCCCCTCTACGAAATTATTGACGGCGAGTGGAAGCTCAACTACAAACCCAGAAAAAAACTCCCCATCGAGGAGTGGCTCAAGTTCCAGGGCCGCTACGACCACCTCTTCAAGGACGGCGGCCACCCCGAGCTCGTCGCCGAAATCCAGGCCGACATCGACCGCGACTGGGAGGACCTCCTGATTCGCTGCGGCGAGCTGCCGCCGCGCGAGCGCCGCGACGAGGAGGAAAAGAAAAAGTAACCGCCGCGTTTCGCCGACGAAAAAAGCCGCCCTTAGGGGCGGCTATTTAATGAGCTTATTTTATTTTATAAAAACTAAAAATAACTCCCGAAAGCGGTAAAATTTATCGCGGCACCTACGAAGACGCCGAAACAAACGGCGCGCGGGTAATTTATTTCCATCGGTCCTATGCCGGCTTTGGGCGTCCCGGGCCCGTCGTAGAAAAAATCGGTGCGGGCCGTAACGGCCAGAAAATCCCACAACCAATAATCCAAGCGTACTCGTGAAGCCAACGTATTAGATAGCACAACGCGACTAAGATAAAAGTACCCCGTGCCGCGCGTTGGCTTTAACCTACGTAAATAACCTAGTTGGGATGAACCTTCCAAGCGGGAGGAAATGAAAAAATCGCAACCTACGTAAAACCGGGTCCGAAAGAGGTATATACGTGCGACACGCCCCGCCATGGGTCCGGCCAAGAATATACGTCGTTAATACCCAGGCTCGCGGCCCCGGATAAAGCCGCGTATCGCGAGAAAAACCAATACAAACGAAAATAAAAATTATGGTGGTATACGCTAACTCGAGGAGGTATCGTAAAAGGGCCCTCGGGGTCATCAAATTCATAACTGGGCTCCGAAGCCAAATCGTATTCTATACCTACCCGCTTCCTACGGAAATCTAAGCCTATGCCCCAGGTCAAAACGGGGTGGTCGTCAACGGGTATATAACCCTTGACTTCTTCCAAGAACGAACCGGCCGCCGCCCGGAAAATCAATTCCGCATTCCCGGGAGGCGGCGCGGCTTCGACCGTATCCGCGGCCGGTATTAAGTAGACGCCGAATAAAAAGGCTTTTGTAATCTTACCCAAAACGGAAGGGCTTTCTAGAAAAGTACGCACTTAATATTCACGTCACGTAAAGCCTACCTACCCAGCGGCGCGGCGCAAAAAACTTAACGCCGACGTTACCCGTAGTTACGTAACAACCTTATTTATAATAACATAATATCAAATAACTCACCCCGAGAAACGGCGGACGAAATTTTAATACTTTTCATATAATCCCATTCTGCTACTTCATTATTCTAAATTAGTGCACTACGTACATTTAAACTTACACCGGGCAAGGAGATTATCTACACGGTTGACTTTCGCGTTCGGTCGGCTCGTTTTTATTGGACCCTCCGGCCTACCGGCGTCGACGGACGGCAATACGCGGAATCGGCCCAACGCGCCAGTTTGACTTGTATGGAAGCGCTATTTTTGGTAAAATGCGCAAATTGTTAACCTATACGGCAAATTAAAATGATGAAGCTGCTCACGTTACTAAGCGCGGCTCTCCTGGCCGTCGCCCCGGCGTACGCCGCCGAGCTTACGCTCGAGGAGGCGATAGACTTCGCCCTCGCGCGCAGCCCGGCCGCGATCGCCGCGGAGGCGACGTACCTCGCCGCGCGCGCGGACCTCTACCAGGGCTGGGGCGGCGTCCTCCCGAGCGCGAGCACGTCCTACTCGGCCTCGCGCTTCTACGACCGCGAAACCTTCCGCATCGGCGGTTTCGAAATCCCGGGCTACAAGCCCCCGCTCCACTACTATTACGCGCAGGCCCGCCTGGACCAACCCGTTTTCGCCGGGGGCAGACTATGGTGGGGCGTTATGTCGGGGCGGGCGTCGGCTCGAGCCGGCGCGGCGAGCCGCGGCCAACAGCGCCAACAGCTCGTCGTCGACGTCGCCCGGGCCTACCTCGGCGTCCTGAAAGCCGAAGGCCTAAAAGAGGTCGCCGAGCGCTCGCTCGAGGCGAGCCTTAAAAACGAGGAACTCGCCCGCGCGCAGTACGAAACCGGCGCCACCTCGCGCGCCGAGTACCTCAAGGCCGTCGTCCAAAGAGGTAGGGACGAGATCGCCCGCATCGCCGCGGAGGCCGCCGTCGAAACCGCCCGCCTGGCGTTCTTCAACACGGCCGGGATGGAGCCGGACGCCGACCTCACCTTCGCCCCGGTCGAGGCCGCGCCCCCCCGAGACCTTCCTCCCCCCGAAGAGTTGACGGGGGCCGCGATGGCCAAGCGGCCGGACGTAACGAAGACGCGCGAAGAAAAGCGCGTCGCGGACCTGGGCGTTCGCTCAGCCGCGGCCGGCTGGTTCCCCTCCCTCGCCGCGTCGGCCACCTACGACTGGAACGACTTCAACGCGCCCTCCCGGGAAACCTGGAACGACCTCGACGAGTGGACCGTGGGCGTGACCGCCTCCTGGTACCTCTTCGACAGCTTCCAGACCAAGGCGAACCTCGACCGCGCCCGGGCCGCGGCCGCCACCGCGCGCGTAGCGGACGCGCGATTGCGAGACGCCGTGGCGCTCGACGTCACGCGCGCTTACTACGAGTACAAGAAACAAGCGGAAACCGTCGTCGTCGCCGAGGAGACCGCGGCCGCGGCGGAAGAGGAGTTCGCCATCGTCCAGGAACTCTACGCGTTGGGCGGCGCCTCGACGCTCGAGCTGACCGACGCGCAGGCGCGTTTCGTCGAAGCCCGGAACGCGCTCGTCGAAGCGAAATACAATTTCCTCATCGCCGACTTCGACCTCCGAAGGTCGCTCGGCGAGCTGGAATACTAACGATGGGTCTTTTTAGAAATAAAAACGGCAAGCTCCGCGCCTGGCTGAGGCTGCTTATGTTTTACGCCGCCGCCGCGGGTGCCGCCTTGGCGTTAATGGTCGCCCTCGCGGCCGCCTTGCCCTCGAGCCAGGTTAATAAACTGCATCCCCATTCGCTCGCCGCGGTAAACCCGTGGTTGCTCGCCTTTTACGGCCTGGTCGTCGTCGCCGCGGTCGCCGCGGCCGCCGTAGTCGCTCGCGGCCTACTGGACGGCAAAGCCCCCCTCGCATCGTTGGGCCTATCGCCGCGGGGCGCGCCGGCCGGCCTATCCCTCGGCTTCGGCGGCGGCATACTATTTTTGGCGATTACGTGCGGCCTCATCGCCCTAGCCGGCGGCGCAGGCTTTCGACCGGCGTTTTCCGCGCCCGCGGCCCTCGCCGCGGCGACGGGCCCGTTGGCCTACTTCGCGGTCCTCGCCGCGCTCGAGGAGCTTACGCTGCGAGGCTATCCCATAAAGGTCCTCGACGAGTCGTGGGGGCGCGCCGGCGCGGTACTTTCCACGTCGACGGTTTTTTCCCTGCTCCACCTCGTAAACCCGGGCGCGGGGGTCCTTCCACTCGTAAATGTAGCCCTCGCCGGCGTCATCCTCGCGCTACTTTACCTGCAAAGCGGCTCACTATGGCTCGCGATAGGCTTCCACTGGGGTTGGAACTTCGCCGAGGGCGGCGTCTTCGGCTTCCCCGTGAGCGGCGTCGCGTTCAACCCTCGGCTGCTCGAGGTCGCGACGAAGGGCCCGGCTTGGCTTTCGGGCGGGTCCTTCGGGCCCGAGGGCTCGGTAGCCCTTACCGCCACGAGCGCGGTATTGATATTATTACTTATGAAGAGGAGAATCCCCTACCCCAAAACGCCGTCCGGCGTTGTCGCCGGGGGGGCACCGATATGAAACGTCAAATAAGAATGACTAAAATTCGGTGGGCCATAGTTGTTGTAATATGGCTCGTAGTAGTTTCGTGCCCACTTCTAATCGCCAACTCCAAACGCCGGCAAATCCCGCCCGTGCGCGTGACCACCGCCTCGGAAACCGACATCACGTCGTACGTATCCGGCCCGGCGACGGTCGACCCCCGCGTAAACGTAGAGATATCGGCGAACATCATGGGCAAGGTGACCAAAATTTACGTCGAGGAGGGCCAACGCGTCGCCGCGGGCGACGTCTTGTTGGAGCTGGAACAAACGCAGTACCTCGCCGGGCGCGACGAAGCGGGCGCCGCTTACCGGAGCGCCGTCCGCGCGCTGGAGCTCGCGCGCGCCAAGTGGGAAACGGCCCAGGAAGTCTACCGGCGCAAGAAGGAGCTTTACGAAAAGCGCCTCATATCGCAAGAGCAATACGAGCTCGCCGAGACCCAATTCCAGGGCGAGCGCACGCAATACGACGTCGCCCGCGACAACGTCGTGCGCGCCCGCGCCGCGCTCGTGCAGGCCAAGGATTCGCTCTCCAAAACGGTCTACACCTCGCCCATCGGCGGCGTCGTAACCTCGCTCAACGTCGAAGAGGGCGAGTTCACCGTCGTGGGCACCCTCAACACGCCGGGGACCGTAATGCTCACCGTCGCGGACCTCGCGGCCATGCAGGTCGTAGCGGACGTCGACGAGACCGACGTCGTCGACGTCGAGTTGGGACAACAGGCCTCGGTAACGGTGGATGCTTTCCCGGACGGAATCTTCCGCGGCAAGGTTATCGAAATCGCTTCGAGCGCCAAAGAATCTCTCTACGCCGCGACCGAGGAAAAGACCTCCGCCGACTTCGAGGTCAAAGTACTGCTCGCGGGCGACACTTCGGCCCTGCGGCCCGGCATGACCGCCACCGCGGACGTCATCACGGCCGAGGCGAAAGATGTAACCGCGATACCCATCCAGGCGTTGGTAACGCGCACGCGCGAGACGGTCGAAACGTGGAAAGAGGCGCGCAAAGGCCCGCGCCGCGCGAAAAAGGCGCCGGAAACGAAACGAGCCGGCGAGCCGGACCTCTTTCGCGCCGACTACGTCAAAGGCGTCTTCGTAATCGAGGCGGAAAAACCCCTCGCAAGGCGGGCCCGCTTCGTCGAGGTCGACGTGGGAATAATGGGCGAAAGAGACGTACAGATTAAAAAAGGGCTCAAAGGCGACGAGAAGATCATAGCCGGCCCCTACAAAACGCTGCGCCGGTTAAACGACGGCGACCTCGTTCGCCTCGAAAAAGGGAAACCGGTCGAAGAAGAGGCGTCCTGATGGCGGAACCGTTTATAAAGCTCCGCGACATAACCAAAATCTACCACATGGGGGGCGAAGACGTCGTCGCCCTCAAAGACGTCACTCTCGACATCGAGCGTGGGGAATATTTCGCGATTATGGGGCCGTCGGGCTCGGGTAAGTCCACGCTGATGAACGTCATAGGCTGCCTCGACGTACCGACGAGCGGCTCCTACCACTTAAACGGCCAGGAAATCGCCGCCGCCACCGAAGATGAGCTTGCGGCGATACGCAACCGCGAAGTCGGCTTCGTATTCCAAACCTTCAACCTCCTCCCACGCGCCACGGCCTCTAAAAACGTCGAGCTTCCGCTGATATACGCCGGCATCCCGCCCGAGGAACGCCGTAAGCGCGCGGCCGAGGTCCTCGCCGCGGTAGGCCTTGCCAAACGCGGCCACCACAAACCCAACGAAATGTCAGGCGGCGAAAGGCAACGCGTCGCCATCGCCCGCGCCCTCATCAATCGACCCTCCGTCGTACTAGCCGACGAGCCTACGGGAAATCTCGATACTAAAATAGGCGACGAAATATTGGTTATATTTAAGCGGATAAACGACGAGGGAAAAACGGTCATCGTCGTTACGCACGACCCGGACGTGGCCGCGCGGGCACGAAGGACCATCTTACTCCGGGACGGCCGCGTCGTCGCGGATAAACGCTAAAATAAAAACCGCCCCGGGGGGCGGCGAGGGTAAGTATTTTTCAATATATATCGGCGGCCACGCCGGCCTCCTCGCATACGCGCCGCGCGATCGCCGCGAGCCTTTCCCGCGGGACCATCTGGACGCCCGCCCGCGCAACGGGCCGGTCCGTAGTATAGATCTGCACGCTCGAGGGTTTGGCGGCGCCCACCGCGCGAACGTAATCGGCGACGGCCTCGTCGTCGGCGTTGCCCGGAGCCCCGGCTATGAAACACGACTGTACGGCGAAATCATCCATAGCGCCGAGGCCTTCCAAAACGTCGTCGAAGCGAACGCCGGCGGGTACGTTAATCGCGGCGAAAAGTTTCGCGGACCCGGCGTCCAATTTCATTATGGGCGCGTCCAACAACGCGAGCGCGGCCCTGACCGCCGGGTCGCCCGCGGTACTCGCATTCGAGAGTACCGCCAGCTTGGCCGTCGGGCACCGCTCGTCCCGTACGGACCGCACGGCCTCGACCATCGCCGGAAAACGCGGGTGCAGCGTCGGCTCGCCGTTGCCGGAGAACGTTATGTAGGCCGGCGCGGGAATCGTCGCGAGCGCCGCGGCAAGCGCCTCGACGACGTCGTCCACCGACGGCAACATATCTTCCAAGCCTTCGCTCGAGGCGACGTGACACGTCGTGGGGCCGTACTGGCAATAGACGCAATCGAACGAGCAGACGTTGGCCACGGTCGAGGAAATATTTATACCTAACGACGGCCCGAGGCGCCGCGAGGCGATGGGGCCGTAGATGATACTCTTTTGTAATGCAAGGAACGACACCGCGTATATCATAAAATAAACGTCGACCTCAGACAATAATAAATGAGGGGTGTTGCGCGATGGCCGAGTGCAAGCTCGAGGAAAATTTGACCTCCTGCAATTGTACGTACGAACCGTGCAGTCGGAAAGGCCGCTGCTGCGAGTGCGTAACTTACCATAGGTCCGCCGGCGAACTGCCCGCCTGCTACTTCGACGCCGGCGGGGAACGGACCTACGACCGGTCCGTAGGCCACTTCATCCGTTGCCGAACGCGCTAAAGGAAAACCGTTGACCCGCGGCGCGGCTTAGCTTATATTTTTTAAGGGCCGTTCGCGGCTTTCGCCGTAAGGCCGTCGTTACCGTTAGATGAAACTCTCGATCGTAATCCCGGTCTATAACGAAGAGGCTACGGTCAAGGAAATAATCGACCGCTGCCGGGCGCTGCCGCTCGACAAAGAGGTTGTGGTGGTCGACGACGGCTCGAGCGACGGCACGGCCAACGTTCTCGCGAAAGAAGACGGCGTCGACGGCGTCGCGGTCCGCTACCACGAGAAGAACCGCGGCAAGGGCGCCGCAATACGGACCGGCATCGAAGAATGCACCGGCGACATAGTTGTCATCCAGGACGCCGACCTCGAGTACGTCCCGGAAGAATTTCCCGACCTGATCCAACCCATCGTCGACGGATATGCCGACGTCGTCTACGGCTCGCGCTTCCTGGGAACTCACCGCGTATTCAAGGTCCTCCACTACTTCGGCAATAAGTTCCTGACGCTGATAACCAACATCCTCTACGACACGATGCTCACCGACATGGAGACCTGCTACAAGGCGTTCCGCGCCGAGGTCATAAAGAACGTGAGGATAAAGTCGGACCGCTTCAACTTCGAGCCGGAGATAACGGCGAAGGTTTTTAAACAGAAGAAGCTCCGCGTCTACGAGATGCCTATCTCGTACCACGGCCGGGACTACGACGAGGGTAAAAAGATAACCTGGCTCGACGGGATACCGGCCCTCTGGGCCCTCATCAAATATCGCTTCACCGACTAACGAGTCAGGATTTCCGCTAGCCGAGGAAATTATTTTTAAATTATAAATAACGACGCCGTTACTCGGCGGCATTAAAGCCGTCGGGCCGGACAAATAGGAGACGGCGGTGAAAGCGCTGGTCATAGAAGGCGGAAAATTTTCCGTAGATGAATCGTACGCGAAGCCGGCGCCCGAGCGCGACGAGGCGGTTATCAAAGTAAAATACGCCGGCATCTGCGATACCGACGTCCAGCTGGCATCGGGCTACTTATCTTTCGAAGGCGTGGCCGGCCACGAATTCGTCGGCGTCGTCGACGGCGGCTCGGAGGCGTGGCTCGGGAAGCGCGTCGTCGGCGAGATCAACTGCCCGTGCGGCGTATGCGAACATTGCCTCGCGGGCCGGAGCAAACACTGCACGTACCGCACCGTGCTCGGGATAAACGGCCGCGACGGCTGCTTCGCCGAATATATAATGCTGCCGACGGTGAACCTGCACGAAGTCCCCGCGGCCTTAGCCGACGAGAAGGCCGTCTTCGCCGAGCCCCTCGCGGCCGCGGTCAACGTCGCCGAGCTGACGCACGTCGCGCCGACGGCTGAGGTCGCGGTCGTGGGCGACGGCAAGCTCGGCCTGCTCGTGGCCCAGGTAGTAAGCCTCGGCGGCGCGGAAGTCGTCGTCGTAGGCCACCACCCCGGCCGCGCCGATAAACTCGCGCAAATGGGTCGGCCGGTCCCGATATTAAAACCGGACGACCCGCCCGGCGGCCACTACGACGTAGTCGTCGAGTGCTCGGGAGCCGCCGACGGCCTGCAGCAAGCTCTCGGCTGCGTCCGCCCCCGGGGGACCGTCGTCCTGAAGACCACCATCGCGGACCCGTACAACGTCGACCTCGCGCCCGCGGTCGTCGACGAGGTCGCGGTCGTCGGCAACCGCTGCGGGCCGTTCGGGCCGGCGTTAAAAATTCTGAGCGAAGGTTTGATAGACCCGACGCCCTTAATAGAAGAGATCCATCGCTTCGACGAGCTGCCGGACGTGCTCGCGCGCGGCGCGCCGGGCCTGAAGCACCTCGTAAAGTTCGAATGAAAAAGGCGGCCGCGAGGCCGCCTTTTGATAGTTGGACCTGCGACTTAATCACCCGTCGCGCCCTCGAGCTTCTTTACCCGCTCCTCGAGCGCGCGCAGGCGCCGCGCCTGCAAGAAGTCGCCGACTAAATTTACAACGTATAACAACGTGAGAAAAGAAAGCCATATCGCTACCCATCTCATCTCGTCTTCCTCCGCTCAGTCGAACAGGGTCCAGTTGAACCCCACGTACGTGCGCATCCGCCGCGGCACCGAGTAGCCCGGCCTTATCACGTAATCGCGCGCGCGGTTTACGTTCTCGAGGTTACAGTACAACTGAAACGAGACGATGGCAACCGAGATGTGCGCGCCAAGCTGCCAGTACGCCGGGAGCTCAAACCGGTACGGAATCTTTACGTCGGGGGCCGGCTCGGCTACGAGCGTTTCGGGCGCCGGCGCCACGTTCCGCCGCACGCCCGTATATTCGACGCGCGCCTCGCCACGAATCGTCAAATCGTCTTCGAGGAAACGCTGTAGGTATCCAAACATGCCGAACGCGCGGTGCCGCGGCACGAAACCTACTTCCTCGCCGCCCGCCCGCCTCGCGTCCGTATAACAGTAGCTCGCGCGCCAATCGAACCAGCGCGACAGCGCGCCCTCCGCCGAGGCCTCGAGCCCCCGACGCTTAAGCTCCGCGGTCCAGTCGCCCTCGCCGTCGAGGTAAACGTCGTTGCCGCGGCTGTCGAAGTAGGCGACGCCCGCCTCGGCGATGCGCTTGCGGTAGAGGCGCACGCCGGCCTCGAAGCCCCGCTCCCGCGTCACCTCCTCCCGCCGGCCGAACTCCGCGGCCGCGGGAAGCCGTACGCCGCCGCTGAAAGAGCCGTACGCCTTTAACCCCGGCGCGAGCAAGGCGGACGCCGCCAGGCGGGGGCTCAGCGCGCCGCCCTTCCCCGCGAGGCCGTCGTAGCCGGCGCCGGCCGCGACGTAAAATCGGTCCGCGGGCCTTATTTCCTCCAAGACGCGCGCCGACGCTATCGCCGCCTTTTCGCCGGCGTCGACGTTGGCCCGGGCGCCGCCCGCGCCCTCGAGCGTAAGCGCGCCGTTGCCCGAATGCGACAGCGTGTAGGAAACGTCGCCCTTACTCTCGTACGCCCTCGTCTGGTACAGCCGCCGCTGCTCCGCGTCGTGGAACCAGCTCTTCGTCAACACGTAGTACGCGGAAGCCCGTAAATCCCCCGCTCCCCAACGCCGCCGGCCCGCGACGCGAAAGCGGTCGTGCCAGCTCTCCTGCAGGCCCGGCGCCCGCGGAACCGTGAATTTCTTGGCGACCTCCTCCCAACTCCAAGGGTGCAAAACGGCCTCGTAGCCGCTGAAGTGGCCGTACGTCACGTCGAGCTCGCCCACCTCGCGCCACCGCCGACCCACGCGGCCGTCGACGTTCGCGGAGGCGTCGCGGTCGCGGCCGTTCGGCTCCAACGTGAGTATACGGTTGCCGCTCGCGAAGAGGTCGACGCCGCGCGCGGTCATGCCGAAGTTGAATCGGTACCGCTCCGTGTCGAAAGAGCCGTCGGCCGCGGAGAGGAGCGCGCGCGCCGATTCGCGCGGCCCCTTCATCGTCTCAACCGCCACCACTCCCGCCACCGCCCGGTCGCCCTGCCGGTACGACGCCGGGCCCATTACAACTTCCACCCGCGCGATCGCCTCTACGGGAAAGACCTTCAGGTCCGCCCAGCCGCTGGCGAGGTCGTTGACCGGCACGCCGTCGACGAGGAGCAACACCTCGCGGCCGCTCGAGCCGCGGAAGCGCGGCGTCATCGTCGGCCCCTCGCGCCCCGGAACGTATTCCACGTAAACGCCCGCCTCCTCCGCCAAAACTTGCCCCAACCATAAATAACCCCGGTTCCTCAAAAACTCGCCGTCCAAGACGCGCGCGCTCCCGGGGAACTGGGCCGCCGCGAGCGGAACGTAGCCGCCCCCCGAGACGACCTCCGCGCCGCCGTAACGTTCTTCGGCCGGGGGCTCGAGCTCGTAGTAATAGGGGAAATCTTCCTCGGCGTAGGCGGTAAAGGTACACGCGCCAAGACAAACGACGAGCGCCGTTTTCCTAAACATAACCGGCCGAGGTTATCATATAATTAAAATATATTCAAAACTAAACAAAGGCCGCGCGCGATGGCAAATGTCGACGACGTACGTTTTATGAGAGAAGCGCTGGCCGCGGCGAAAAAAGCCGCCGCCGCGGCCGAGGTACCCGTGGGCGCGGTCGTCGTCGCGGACGGCCGCGTTATCGCCCGGGGGCGCAACCGGACCGAAGCTACCGGCCAGGCCATCGCCCACGCCGAGCTCGAGGCCCTGCGGAAGGCGAGCGGCGCCGTCGGCGACTGGCGTCTCGACGGCTGTACCCTTTACGTAACGTTGGAGCCGTGCCCTATGTGCGCGTTCGCCGCCGTCCTCTCGCGCGTCGACCGCATCGTCTACGGCGCCGCGGACCCGAAATTCGGCGGCTGCGGCTCGGTAGTCAACGTCCCGGCGCGGCCGTTCAACCACCGCGTCGCCGTCGAGGGCGGCATACTTGCCGAAGAGTGCAGCGCCCTACTCCGCGAATTCTTCCGGCGGCGCCGCGAATAACGCTACGCGCGCCCAAACGGGCATAAACGGCCTTGAGATAAAGTTGACTTAATTGGTATACTTTTTTAATATATTAAACAAAAACAATCATCCGTGGTCAACCGGGCTCGCCGACGATTGGGGGGCGAAAATATGAGAATAAGCCGACGTGAGTTTTTCAGGGATTTAGGAATCGCCGCCGGCACCGCGGTTCTCGTGGGGCGAGGGGCTTTGGCCGGCGAGGAGGCCGCGCCCGCCAAGACCGCCAAAGTAATAGTCTGCAACGGCACCAATTATAAGGCCCTACTTACGCGGGCCTTCGCCAAAATCGGCGGCCTTAAAAAATTCGTCGCGAGCGGCGCCCGCGTCCTCGTCAAACCGAACATAGCCTGGGACCGTAAGCCGGAATACGCCGCGACCACGAACCCGCTCGTCGTCGCCGCGCTAGTCGAGCTCTGCTACGGCGCCGGCGCCCGCGAGGTTAAAGTTTACGACAACCCGTGCGTCGATTGCCGTCGCAGTTACGCCTCGAGCGGCATCGCCGACGCCGCGCGCGACGCGGGCGCAAAGGTTTCCTACGTCGACACCGCGCTCGGCAAAACCGTCAAAATCCCCCGCGGCGTCGCCGTAAAGAGCGCGAAGATATACGCCGACGTCCTCGCCAACGACGTCGTCATCAACGTCCCCATAGCCAAGGACCACTCTCTCACGGGTCTCACTTTGGGTATGAAGAATTTAATGGGGATCCTGGTGGAGAACCGCGGCCGCTGGCATCAACAGATAAATAAGAAACTCGTAGACCTGGCCCAGGTGATAAAGCCGACGCTCACCGTAGTCGACGCTACCCGCATCCTGGTCGCCAACGGCCCCACGGGCGGCGACCTGCGCTACGTGAAGCGACTCGACAAGATAATCGTGACCAAAGACGTCACCGCCGCGGACGCGTACGCGGCGACGCTCTTCGGCCTCGAGCCGACGGACGTAGGCGTCGTCAAGGAAGCCAAGCGGCGCCGCTTCGGCACCGCCGACCTCGCGCGCATGGCCGTGTCCACGGTCAAAGTCTAGTTATGCCGCTCGGCGCCTGGAAATGGCTTCGCCGCTCGAGCCAGGTTACTTTCCTCGTCGTGACGTACGCGCTGGTCGCGGCGACGACCTATCCCCTCGAGCGAGACCTACCGTACGACGTAATCCCGCGCTTCTCGCCCCTCCTGGCCGTTTCCGCGGCCGCGGCGAGCCGCGCGATAATCGCGGCCTTTTGGCCGGCGCTTATTGTCGTCGGCCTTACGCTCCTGCTCGGCCGGGCGTTCTGCGGGTGGGTGTGTCCCGTCGGGACCGCGCTCGACGCCGGCGACTTCGTAATCGGCAAAGTTTTTCGTAAACGAAAACGTGAGGGGGAGACGGTCCGCCATCGCCGCTGGCGAACGCTGTTACTCATCGCCCTCGTCGTCTTCACGGCGTTCGGCATACCGCTCGCCGGATGGTTCGACCCGCTGTCGCTATTTCCCCGGACCTTAGCCGCGTCGATAATCCCGTACGGCAACACCGCGCTCGACAAAACGACCTTGCTCTTATACAAAGTCCCGGCTTTGGAGGGCGCCGCGTTCGCCGTAAGGCAGCGCGTCGTTCCCGAAAACGTCACGCTTTTTTCGGGACACCTCCTTATCACCTCGGCCTTCGTCGCCCTCGTCCTCCTCGGCCTGATACGGCGCCGTTTCTACTGTCGTTACGTATGCCCCACCGGTGCCTTGCTCGCCGTCGTTGGCTGGGCGTCGCCCTTCGGCCGGCGCGTGGCCGCCCAAGAATGCACCGAGTGCAAACGGTGCAGGAACGTGTGCCGCATGGGCGCTATCGGCGGGTCGGGCGAGACGACGGCCCAGGCCGAGTGCAACTTATGCATGGACTGCCTTACGGCGTGCCGTACGCAGCGGGCCTCCTTCGGCTTCGGCCGCAAAAGGGCCCCCGAGAACCCGACGAGCTGGGCACCGGCTCTAACGCGGCGCGACTTCCTCGCGGCCGCGGGCGCGAGCCTGGCCGCCGCTCCCACCCTCTTCGCCGTCGACCGCGGCGTCGCGTCGGACCTTTTTCTAATAAGGCCCCCCGGCGCGCGAGAGGAGGGTGAATTCCTCGCTCGCTGCGTACGGTGCGGCGAGTGCATCCGCGTTTGCTTGACGCAGGGACTCGCGCCGGTGCACTTCGAGGCCGGCCTAACCGGCCTTTGGACGCCGCGACTCGTGCCACGCGTCGGTTACTGCGAATACCTCTGCACCCTATGCACGCAGGTCTGCCCGAGCGACGCGCTTGAGCCCCTGAGCGAAGAACAGAAGAAAAAAGAGGTGATCGGCATCGCGCTGATAGACCGCACCGCCTGCCTTCCCTGGGCCAAGGAAGAGGACTGCAACGTATGTGAAGAGATGTGCCCTACGGCGCCGAAGGCCATCGAGCTTAGGGGCCAAGGCCGGCTGAAGCCCCACGTCCTCGCGGAGCTGTGCGTCGGGTGCGGCATTTGCGAATACGCTTGCCCGGTGGAAGGGCCGGCGGCGATCCGCGTCGTCGGCGACCCGACGCGTGCCCACGTAACGGACGGCCGACGTGCCGCGAGGCGCCGGTACCGCCGCGGCCGGGGTTGGGTGCAATAAAACAAGCTCGAGCCAACTTTAAGGAGGTCGCGCTCGCGTGTCGCAACCAAAACGAAACGACGGGGCGGCCAGGTTCGTCGTACAGGAACACGACGCCCGGACCCACCACTACGACTTCCGCCTGGAATTGGACGGCGTCTTAAAGTCGTGGGCCGTGCCCAAGGGGATATCCACGAAGCCCGGCGAAAGGCGCCTCGCCGTCGAGGTCGAGGACCACGACTTAGCTTACGTAGACTTCGAGGGCGAAATCGAGGAGGGGCTTTACGGCGCCGGGACCGTTAGCATCTGGGACCGCGGCCGTTACAAACTCGTCGACCGGAAGGCTTACAAACTGGTCTTCAATCTATACGGCGAGAAACTCAAGGGGTCCTACGTCTTGGTTCACACAAAAGAAAAGATGTGGCTTATTATGAAAATGAAAAAAGAAACGGATTGACCGTTACTACGGTTCGGCCAATACTTTCGCGATTACGTCGTTGACTACCGTCGGGTTCGCCCGCCCCCCCGTCTTCTTCATAACGTACCCGACGAGCGCGCGGCGGGCTTTTTCTTTCCCGCCCCTAACGTCCGCGGCCGCTTTAGGGTTGGCGGCCACGGCCTCGCGAACCAGCTCCTCGATCGCCGCGGCGTCGGAAATTTGAGCCAACCCTTTCGCGTCCATAATCGCGGCCGGCTCGCCGCCCTCGCTCATCAACGCCGCGAGGACCTCGCGCGCCGCCGGCACGTTAGCCTCGCCCGCGTCGAGGAGCTCGAGCAAGGCCGCGAGCGCCCCGGGCGTTAATTTGCTCTCAGCGAGTTCCATACCTCGCTCTTTCAGTTCCCGCGTCACGTCGCCCACGAGCCAGTTGACGAGCGCGCGCCGCTCTCCCCCGTAAGCCGCCGAGGCCGCTTTCAAGAAGTCGTAGTATCCTGGCGTGAAGGCCAGCATCTCGGCCTCCGCCAACGTCGTCTCGTATCCCTCAAATAACTCCCGAATAACGGTCGCGGGGCGCGCGATCTCCTCAGCCTCGGCCTCGATTTGTTTTATATAAGACGCGGGCAACGCGACGGGCGGTAAATCCGGCTCCGCGAAGTAGCGGTAATCCGCCCGCACCTCCTTGACGCGCGTCGGCACCGTTCGACCCGTAGCGTCGTCGTAATGCAACGTAACGCGCGTCACCTCTCCCCCGCCTTCGATTATTCCGACCTGACGGTCGAACTCGTACTGGAGCGCGCCCTCCATCGCCTTGAGCGAGTTGAGGTTCTTGATCTCGACCTGTTCCCCCAGCGCCTCCCGGCCCTTCCTCTTGACCGAGATGTTGGTGTCGATGCGGAAGGCGCCCTTCTCGAGGTCGCAATCCGAAACGCCCGCCTCGACAAGCATCC
This sequence comes from Candidatus Zixiibacteriota bacterium, assembly GCA_011773985.1. Classification (GTDB taxonomy): domain Bacteria; phylum RBG-13-66-14; class B26-G2; order WVWN01; family WVWN01; genus WVWN01. The sequence goes on from WVWN01000011.1 coordinate 37,660, forward strand.
GCCTTAAAGCTACGACGTAACGCCGCGCTTGCGCCGGCGACGTAATCGCGGGTTCGGAGACGACCTCCATCAGCGGTACGCCGGCACGGTTGAAGTCGAGCAGCGTCTCGTCCGCGTAGACGTAGGCCTCGGCGTGAACCGCTTTCGCCGTGTCCTCCTCGAGGTGCACCCGCTCGACGGGTATAACGCCGAAGCCGTCCTCGCTCCAATATTCGACCTCGCCCTCGACGCCCACCGCGCCGAAATGCTGGCTTATTTGAAAACCTTTGGGCAGGTCCGGGTAAAAATAATTCTTACGGTCGAAGGAGACGGCGTCCGGGATTCGGCAATTAAGCGCCGCGGCGGCCTTGAGACCCAACCTTAACGCCTCGCGGTTCAAAACCGGCAACGAGCCCGGCAACCCCAAACAGACCGGGCACGTGAGCGTATTGGGGGGCGCGCCGAACTCGTTCGCGCAGCCGCAAAACAACTTCGAACGGGTCTTGAGTTGAACGTGGACCTCGAGGCCGATCGTCGCCTCGAATTCGCCGTTACCGCTCACAGCTAAACGCCTTCATCCGCTGCGACGTAAGCTTCCAAACGGCGGGCGAGTTCCGCCGGCACGTCGGCGACCACGCGCACGCGGCCGTCGCGGTAATCGCGCGCGCGAACGCGCCCCCGCTCGTATACCTCCGCCAAAAGCGGCCCGGGGACCAGCTCCGCCACCACGCGGACCCCTTCCTGAGCCAAAAGTTCGTCCAACAACTCCAAGAGGCGTTCGCAACCTTCCCCCGTGGCCGCCGATATCGCGAGAGGCCTCTCGAACCCGAGTTCGCCGAAGCGGCCAACGTCGAAGCCCGGCGCGAGGTCGACCTTGTTGAACGCGTCGACGCGCGGCTTTTCGCGAGCGCCAAGCTCGGCCAGAAGCTCCTCGACGACTTTCGCCCGCGCCTCCAAGTTTGCCGCGGTCACGTCGCGGACGACGATTATCGTATCGGCTAAGCGGATCTCCTCCATAGTGGCCCGGAACGCGGCCACTAAATCCGCGGGCAAGTTCGATATTAAGCCGACGGTATCGGCGAGCAGCGCCGCCCGGCCGGACGGCAGCCGCGCTCGCTTGACAAACGGGTCGAGGGTCGCGAACGGCACGTCCGCGGCGTAAGCTTCCGCGCCCGCGAGACGATTCAAAAGGGTCGTCTTTCCGGAATTGGTATATCCGACGATGGCGACCAACGGCAACGTAGCCCGGCCCGCCCTCTCCAAAGACCGGCGCCGGGATATGTCCTTGATCTTTCCCTTTAGCGTGGCTATCCTCTTCATTACGCGGCGGCGGTCGATCTCAAGCTTCGTTTCGCCCGGGCCGCGGGTCCCGATGCCGCCCGCGGTCCGGCTCAGTTCACCCCCCCAACCGCGCAGGCGCGGCAGCTCGTACTCGAGCTGAGCCAATTCGACTTGCAAACGGCCCTCGTTCGTACGCGCGCGTTGCGCGAATATATCGAGGATCACGGTCGGGCGGTCCACCACGCGGACGTCCAGCTTCTCCTCCAAGTTGCGCTGTTGCGCCGGCGTCAAGGGTTCGTCGAAGGCCACGAGGTTGGCCTCCGCCTCGCGGGCCTCGGCCGCGATCTCGCGCGCTTTGCCGCTCCCCACCAGGAGCGCGGCGTCGGGTTTGGTCCGCCGCTGAATGACGCCCCCGACGACCTCCGCTCCCGCGGCCCGGACCAGATTCTCCAACTCGGTCAGCGACTCCTCCGCTGTGAGCGCCGCGGCCTTACCCCAGTCTACGCCGACCAGGTAAGCGCGTTCGGGCGCGAAGCGATCCGCGTCCTCGGCCCTAACGGGCATCGTCGCTCACCTCTTTTATCTCCCGTAAATAGGCCGCAAGGCCCTCCCGCCACGACGGCATAATTTGACCCGTCAGGGCGGTATAACGCGAAATGTCGAGCGCGGAATAGGGCGGCCGGCGCGCGGCGAGGTCGAGGTCGGCCGCCGCGATCGCCTCCAACCGCGCGCGCATACCCGTCAACCGCAACACCTCCGCGGCGACGTCGTACCAACTTGCGTCGCCTGCCCCCGCGACGTGGACGACGCCGCGAAATTCAACGTCGAGTAACTCGGCCAGCGCCGTCGCCAAGTGCCCCGCGTACGTCGGCGAACCCCGCTCGTCGTCGACAACGGCCAAAGGTTCACCCGCCTTGGCGCGCGTAAGAACTTTGGAAACGAAATTTACGCCCCCCACGCCGAAGAGCCACGCCGTCCGTACGACCAGGTGGTCGGACGTAACCGCGGCCACCCGTCTTTCCCCCTCGAGCTTACTTTCGCCGTAAGCCGAGAGCGGCGCCGGTTTCGCGTCCTCGGCGTAGGGAACCCGGGAAGTCCCGTCGAACACGTAATCGGTACTGAGTTGAATAACGCGGGCGTCCGCGTCGGCCGCCGCGGCGGCGACGTTCTCCGCGCCCTGGGCGTTAACCGCGAAACATAATCCCTTATGGCTCTCGCAATCGTCGACGCCCGTAAAGGCGGCGCAATTGACGACGGCCGTCGGACGTTCGCGCGTTACGACGGCGCGCACGCGGCCCGCGTCCGTAACGTCCATCTGGGCCACGTCGACGCCCACAGCATCAACCTTTCGCTGGACGAGCTCAACCATGAGCGCCCGACCCAGGATGCCGAGGTGCCCGGTTACCAAAACTTTCATGCCGCTACCGGCCGCCGTATTGTCGTCGATAGTAGTCCTCAAAGGCCGCATCCCTCAGCGGCCGCCACCAACCCTCGTTCTCTACGTACCACCGCACGGTCGCCTCCAGGCCCGCGTCGAACGGCGTAGCCGGCCTCCAACCCAGCGCCTTGATTCGCTCGCAGCTTAGCGCGTAGCGGCGGTCGTGGGCCGGCCGGTCTTTTACGTACGTTATCAACTCTTCGGGCTTGCCGAGGACCTTCAAAATGCGGCGCGTGACGTCGACGTTTTCGAGCTCGCAATCGCCGCCGACGTTATACACGGCCCCGGCCTCGCCCCTCTCCAACAAAAGCGCGAGCGCTTCACAATTATCCAACACGTACAGCCAATCGCGGACCTGGCGCCCGTCGCCGTAGAGCGGCAACGGCCGGTCCTCGAGCGCGTTGGTGATGATAAGGGGAATGAGCTTTTCCGGATATTGGTACGGGCCGTAGTTGTTGGTGGAGCGCGCCACCATCAACGGCAGCTCGAAGCTCTTGGCGTAGGCGAGCGCGAGGAAGTCGCCGCCGGCCTTGGAAGCGGAATACGGGCTCGAGGGGTTGAGCGCCGCGAGCTCGTCGAACGCGCCTTCCTCGATAGAGCCGTAAACCTCGTCCGTCGAAACCTGTACGAAACGTTCTACGCCCACGTCGCGCGCGACCTCGAGGAGCGTAAACGTTCCCACGACGTCGGTGAATACGAATTCCCTCGGGAAGAGGATGGACCTGTCGACGTGCGTCTCCGCGGCGAAGTTTATTACCGCGTCGCATCCTTCGACCGCGCGGCGGACCGTCCCCTCGTCGGCGACGTCGCCCCGTATAAAAGTAAAACGCGGGTCGTATTTGACGGCGTCGAGGTTGGCGAGGTTGCCCGCGTACGTCAGCTTATCGAGCACCACCACTTCGGCCTCGCGCCATCGCTCGAGCGCGTACGACACGAAATTCGAGCCGATGAAGCCGGCGCCACCGGTTACGAGTATTTTATTCATAAATTATTTACCCACGGCCCCGCCGCCGGCCCACACGCCGCGGCCGCGGCGCCGTGCCTCCTCTTCGGCCCGCCGGAACGCCCGGGCGAACTCCGTGTTGGGCGGAACCTCCAACGCCGTCGCCCATCCGGCCCGCACGAGCTCCTCGTTCACGAAGACCGTACGCCCGGCGTCGGCACGCACGTACACGTACGCCAACGCCCGGCCGTAGCGGTCGCGCCGGTCGCGGCCGTACCTCAGCGATAACTCTCCCCGCGATAGGAGCTCCGCGTTATAACGCCGCGCCTCGCCGTAGAAGGGCTCGCCCCGTTCCGGCGCGTCTACGCCGATATACCGGACCGGCCCTACGCCCGCCAGCCGTATCGTGTCCCCGTCGACCACGTAATACCCTTTCCCGCCGCCCGAGGCGCTCCACCAACGCAGCTCGCGGCCGCTCCTCGAAAATGCCAAAGCCACCGCGACCAAGGCCGCGGCCACGGCGACGAGCGCCGCGAACAGTCTCTTCCTAGAAGAGCGCCGCATCCCCCGGCGGTTGGAAGGCCACCCCCAACAAGTCCATCATCATCTCGGCGTTGGTGACGGCCTGCCCCAGCGGGTGGTTATTCATAAACACGTACGTCTTTTGCGTTTTCGCCGCGACGTCACGGACGCGCGGCACCCAGTCCGCCAACTCCTCTTGCGAGTATAAATAATCGTAGCGTTCGGCCGCCTTCTCGTGCCGCCACCATTTCTTGGCGTTGCGGCCGTGAAAGCGGAAGTAACCCGCGTCCGAAGTCGCCACCGCCGTCGCCGGCATGAGGCCCTTCAACCGCGGCTCGTCGACGTTACAAAAACCGATTTTATGCCTTTTCAGTTCACGGTACGCGTCGTCGGCCGCCCACGAATCGTTGCGGAACTCCGCCACTACGTTCAAGTCGCCGAAGCAACCCGCGACCTTCTTTAGAAACTCGACCGCGGCAGGCGCGAATTTAAAACGCCACGGGAACTGCGCGAGCAGACAACCCAGAACTCCCGCCTCCACCATCGGCTCGACGCCGCGCCGGAAATCGCGGGCCAGCTCGTCCGTGAGTCTGCCCTCGTGCGTCACGTCGCCCGTCAGCTTCACGGCGTACGCGAGCCAGGGCGCCTTCTTCACGATTGCGGCCATCGTGCGCGCACCGGGCAGCCGGTAATATGTGAAATTTATCTCGACGGCGGGAAAACGACGCGCGTAGAAGGCGAGCATGTCGCGGTCTTTTACGTCGGCGGGATAAAACGGCCCCTTCCAATCCTGGTAGGAATATCCCGACGTTCCTACTAATATATTTGACTTATTCTCGGCCAATTATATCGGACACGCCTCGGCGACCGTACGTTCTTATCCTACGGCTTCGACGGCTTCCCGGTCAGAGGTTCGACGCCGGCGTACGTCAAAGCCTCCGCAATGGTAACGTCTTTCAGTTGCCCGACGACGGATGCCGCCGCGACCCAGCCCCTGTCCTCGTCCGCGGCGAGAAAAGCGTTCGCCCACTCCCCGGGGAGCTCACCCAGGCCCAGCTCTTCCCGGCGCTCTTCGTGGCGCACCTTGGCTTGCTCGTCCGAGTCCGCTCTCTGAACTTGCTCGAGCTTGTCGGTAAAGACGACGCGTTCCTCGACGAAAGCGGCGAGCTCGTCGTCCGGCACGACGGCGCCGAAGTTCACCCGCTTCTTCAACGCCCCGACCAACTTCGCCGGAATCTCTTCGCGCGCGTAGAAGAGCGCCGCCTTCCGCGCGTCGCGGCCCGCCGTCTCGCGAACGACGTAAGCCAACTCCTTCTTGTGGCCGTAAACCGCGGAGAGGTCGAAGGGCGTCTCGACGATGTCTTTGAACCGCTGCCGCCACCGGGGCGCGTCGGCACTCTCGCCCTCGTTTAACAGCGCGAGACACTCGACGGCCCAGACGTAATCGAGAGGAGGCTTGGCGAGCGTCGCCTCGAGCTCCCGTCCGAGAACCTCGTCCAACCTACGCCCCCCGACAATCGAACCGCGGGGATACTCCGCTATAAGCCGCGCAAGCCAACGACGAGCCTCCGCGTGTTTGCCCTCCGCGAGGTAGGCCCGGGCCACGCCCAGGAGCGCCTCGTCGCGGCACTCCCCCCGGTGATACTCGGCCACCGCGCGGTAGGCGTCGCGCGCGAAGGGATACTTGTGCGCGGGCATCAGCTCGCGGTCCGCGAAGGCTAAAACTCTTTCCGCTTCGCCCCTCGACATCTTACCGAACGTGACGCGGCAACTGAGGTCCGGCGTTATTCTGACCGTCTTAATATTTAAGGCCAAATATAACCCGCCCGCCACGAGCGCGGCGATAGCTACCAACAACGGAATGCCGTATGATTTCTTAGCAAACATCGGCGTACGCGCCGTCAGTTGACGGGTTCGTCCTTGTTCGCACCCGTCTCGGCGACGAGGTTCGACGCCCGCAACAGCGAGGGGAAAGTCCCGGCGTCGGTCCACCAACCCTGCAATATCGAGTACGTCATCTCCCCCCATTCGATGTAGGTATTGTTCACGTCGGTTATCTCGAGCTCGCCTCGCGCGGAAGGTTTCAATCCCTTGATTACGTCGAAGACGCGGGCATCGTAGAGGTAGATGCCGATGACGGCCAGGTCCGTCGGCGGAACATCCGGCTTCTCTATCACACCCGTCACCCGCTCGCCGTCGACGACGGCGACGCCGAACCGCCGCGGCTCGTCGATTTTCTTTAAAAATATCTTCGCCCCCCGGCCTGCCTCCGCGAACGCCGCGACGGAACGATTCACGTTCCCCTCGATTATGGTATCGCCCAGGATGACGGCCACCGGCTCGCCGTCCGCGAAGTCCTCCGCGAGCGCGAGCGCCGCGGCGATGCCCCCCGAGCCCTCCTGGTACGCGTAGTGGAGGCGCTTGAGGCCGAACTCGGCCCCGTTCCCCAGAAGCCGCAGGAAGTCGCCCGCGAACTCGCCCCCCGTTATCACCATTATGTCCTCGATGCCGGCCTGCACGAGCGTCGTCAGCGGATAATATATCATCGGCTTGTCGTAGAGCGGCAAGAGGTGCTTGTTGGTGATCTTCGTTATGGGCTGGAGCCTCGAGCCGGTCCCGCCCGCAGTGATGACGCCTTTCATATCATCAAACCTATTTTATTTAAATTTATTTCAGCGTTCTTCCGCGGCCGCAATACGCTCAAACACTAGCCGCTCGCCGCGTCCGCCTCGCCCCAGTCGTACGGTATCGCCGGGTCGTCGTAGGGACGGCGCAGCTCGTCCGGGTCGTCGTAGTCGTAAAGTTCGGTCGGTATATTGAGGAGGTAGGCCGGCGCGTCGCGCGTGGACCGGAAGCCGTGGTAAACGCCGGGCGGGATAATCACGAGCACCGCGTTCTCCTCGCCCGCGACCAAATCGACGACGTTGCCCCGCGTGCGCGAATCGTCGCGGCCGTCGTAGAGCGCAATCCGCGCCTCCCCCGCAACCACCGCGACGTAGTCCGTCTGTACGCGGTGCGAGTGCCACGCCTTCACGACGCCCGGGCGAGCGACCGTAACATAAACCTGGCCGAACTTACGGAAATGCGGGTCGTCGGCGCGCAAAATCTCGACGAGCCAACCGCGCGCGTCCCGCACGGCGCGAAGCGGTTTGACGGCCACGCCCTCTATACGTCGCTCCTCTTTATCGGCCACTTTCGCGTCGCTACCTTACGACGGCCGCGGCCACGTACCCCACGACGCCGCGACTCACGTCGCCGGTCACGTCGCCCGAGTTCTTATACTCCAGCGCGACCGCCCTCGTCGCCCCCATAGCCTTGCCGCACCAGAACGTCGCCGCCACGGCGCCGACCGCGTCGATCTCAAACGTGCCCTCGTCCAAGGCCGCGTACAACTCGCCGACGTCGAAGCGCCGGAAGGTTTCGACGAACGCCCGGTCGAGCTTCACGGCCTCGTCGTACGGGTGGTAGTGGCTCAGGTCGCACGTCGTGACTATGATAGTATCGGAGGCGCGCGCGGCGATGGCTTCGGCGAGGGCCTTCCCGAACCGCTCCGCGGCCTCCCCGTCGTGGCGGCAGAAGATGAACGGCGCGACGCGCGCCCCGGGAAAGAGCGTCTGGACGAAAGGCAGCTGGACCTCGAGGCAGTGCTCCGCGGCGTAGGGTACGTCGCTATAGCTCACGTCCGGGCAACGCCTCGCCACCTCGGCCACGAGTTCGCGGTCGACTTCGGCCACCCCCAGCGGCGTCTCGTAGCCGTCGTAGGAGGCCGTGGCTATCGCCGGGCGGGCGCAGTGATGGCTCGGCCCGAGCAGGACCACCGTCGCCGGCCTGCGTCCCTCGAGCTGGCGGAAAGCGGTCGCGGCCACGCCTCCCGAGAACTCGTAGCCGGCGTGGGGCGTCACGATCGCGACGACGCTCGCCGCGGGCAAAGACGCTTCCGCCTCCGCGAGCCGCCCCTTCACGGCCTTCGTCAACTCGCGCCGGTCGCCCGGGTAAAACATGCGGGCCACGTTCGGCGCCTTTACGAGCGCCGCCTCGCGCGCGTTCGTCTCGGGCGCGGCCTCTTTCACGATGCTCCGCTTGCAGGCCGCCGCGCCGAACGCCAAACTCAGGGCCGTCAGATATGCCAACGCAGCTTTCACATCTCTCCGCCTTGTCTAGAACGAGCTCTCGAGCGCGACCTTAAGGCCCGAGAACGCCGCCTCCTGCTGGCAAACGCCGCTCGAGCAAACGCGGCCGCCCCGACGCGAGCCGTAACCCACCGTGAAGACGTGATTCTGGAACGTGCTGCTGTACCAGGTTATGCGAACCTCGCCCCAGAGCCAATTGTTCTTATATCGATACACGCGCGGAACCCCGGGCGGCTCCCAAGGGTTCACGCTCTCTTGGGTCTTCTGGTCCGTATCCTCGTAGCTAAGCGTCAGGCCGAGCCAGGAGGAATAGGTATAACCCGCGTTCGCGCGGTTGTAGATGAAGGTGCGGCCGCCGGCGGTGTAGTCGGTCCTCCTCTCCCGTTCGAAGTCGGCCGAGAAGGAGTGGTCGTTCCAGGGCGTCCAGCTCACCATCAGGGAGGGCGTCCTCCGGATGTCGCCGCTCTTATCCTCGCCGATAATGTTCAACTTACCCAAGTACTCGTACCCGCCTTCGATCACGACGGGCCAGGGGAAGTCGTACCGCAGCTTCGCGAAAGATTGCTCGACCTCTTCCCCTATTACCTTCTGCTCGCCGACCCGGTCGTCGGCGTAACTGTAACCGCCGCGCAAGCGCACCTCCCGCAACGGGTTGGCGGATACCTGGACCAAGTAACCCCACTCCCCCGGCGTCGGGCTCGTCGGGCCGGTAATCATATATTGGTCCACCGAGACCGGCGGCGGGTTGTTGTACGCGTAGGCGAGGTTGTCGTATAATTTATATTCGACCGAGACGCTCGACCTCGGCAGGTACCCGCTCAATATGCCGTAGAAGCCCCTGCCGCGCACGTCTTCCTTGAATTGCGTATCGTAACTCCTGCGGGTCGCGTACTCGCCGTATATATCGAAATAACGCCATCCGCCGCCCAGGCCGCCGGCGTAAAGTTTGTTCTCCTCCATCTCTTTGGTGCCCGCGTTTTCTATTTCCGCGCGGGCCGCCGAGCCGGTTACGTAAACGAAATCGAAAGGCCGGACCGTCAATTGACCGCCCGCGGCGAGGTCCCTCTGCGGCTTCGGCTTTCCCTCCTCTATCTCTTTTTCCTGCGCGTTTCGACCCCACAACGCCGTAACGTCGCCCCACTCCCGCCCGCCGACGGGCACGCGCGCGTCGCCAAGCGCGCCGTCGAGCCGCTGGTACACGCCGAAGTCGCGGTCCTCGTACGAACGCAAGGTCAAACCTTTGCCCAACGTTTTATCGTACGTCCCCGCGCGAACGTCGAAGACGTCGTCGCGGTAGCGGCCGTAGCGCTGCACGAGCTCGTTACCCTCGGGGTCGGGGATGAACTGCCTCTCGTAAACCGGCCTGCGCGGGTGGTCGAACTCCGCCTCGACCCCCACCGCGAAGCGCCACGCCCAGAGCTCGGTCTGAAGTATGTCCCACGTCCAGCGGTGGCCGTCCTCCCGCTGGCGCAAATAAACCGCCTTGTTGGTGCCGTTGACGTGGAGCCAATCCGTTATGCCGACCGCGCCGGCACCCGCCGCGGCCGTCAATAAGAAGACGACGGTTACACGTTGCAAGATTTATCCCTCCTGGGTGACGTCCTCGTCCGGGGCCGGCTTCTTCTCGCGTTCCGCGAAAAATTTATCGATCTCCTCCTTCATCTTGCGCTCGTCGCCGCGACGATAACCGCTGTGTTCCCAGACGATATCCCCGTCCGACGCGACCAACAAACTATACGGGATGCCCGGGATGCCCAGCCCTCTCTGCAAGTCGCCGTCGACGTCGAGGAGCGTCTCGAATTCGTACCCTTGTCCTTTGATATAACTTTTGACCTGAGACGACGTACGCGCGGTGTCGGTCGAGACGGCGACGAGGCCGAGCCCTTTATATTCGTCCAGGAGTTTGTTCGTCTCGATCAACTGTTCTTTGCACGGCGCGCAACCCGTCCCCCAGAAGACGAAGGCGACGAGCTCGTATTGCGCGGCGACATCCTCGAAGGCCCTCTTCTTGCCGTCTACGTCTTGAAGATAAAACTTCGGCATCGTCTTCGCGGCCCAAGCGGGCACGGCCGCGGCAAGCATTGCCGATACCAGGGTCAAAGTCGTTACGGTCCTCATCGTACCTCCTATGACTTTTTAATTTTTTACGTCGAAGGCCACCGCGCTTATTTCGCCCGTGCGCCGGAACTCGGGATAGTCGATAACGTAAAAATCGCGCCCGCGGAAAATTTCTGCGAGCTCGCGGTTCCGCACGCCGTTGTCGCGCGCAAACACCACCCGGTCGTCGAGGAACGGCGACCCGGGCACCGACGATAAACACCAATCCCGCGGCCTTATTATCACGACGCCGTCGGAGACGCCCAAGCCGGCCAACGCCCGCCGGACGCTCGCGTCGGCCCAGAGGGAGTCGTTGCCCCAAGGCCGGCCCGCGTAACGCGCCGCCGCGCGCGGCAGGTAAACGAAAACGTTTAACGCCACGACGGCCGCGAGGACGAACGCCGCCAAACCTTCGCCCGCGCCCCTGAACCGCTCTTGTGCTAACGCGGCAAGTATAACAAAAAACCGCGCGGTTATAAAGGCCAGGCAGAACCAGGCCGGGTAGTAGTACGTCGCGCCGTAGGCGATGCCCGCGCCCCTCACCGGCAAACGCGCCAGGACCGTCAAAACCGCGACGGCGTACAGGGCCTTCTCGAGATCGTCGGGCCGAGGTTTAAGGAACGGGCGCGCAACCGCCGGGAGCAAGCAAAGCAGCGGCCACCCGAAGCCGTCCGTGGATAAGACGAACAAGTTTCGCGCGTACGACGAGAGCGCGTCTAAGAACGTATAACCCTCGCCGAAGCCGAACAGGGGCGTCTCGGAAAAATAGGCCGGCGGCAGGAGGAAGTTGCCGGTCTGGCGCCAATTATATAATAACCAGGCCGCGACGAAGGGCGCCAGCGCCGCGACGAACCATACTAAGCCGCCGCCGGCGCGCCCGCGCGTCCGCCGCCATAAAAACCAGCCGAGCGGAAGCGCGAGGTACAACGCGTCGTACTCGCGGACGAGGAAAGCGCCCCCCGCGGCCAGGCCCAGCGCCAAGGCCGTCCCGCGAGACGGCCTCTCACCTAAATTCAAAACCGCCCACAAGGCAAGCGCGAAGAAGCAGAGGAACGTCGCCTCCGAAAGGTAAGAGCCCTGCGTGAAGAGGAAAAAGGGCGACGTCGCGACTAGTATCGCGGCTATGGCGCCGCCGAAGGGGCCTGACGCGCGCCGGCCTACGGCGTACGTCGCAAACAGGATGACCGCGGCCGCAGCTACGGGCAAGAGCTTGGGCCAGCCCGCGCGCGCGCCCAGGCAAAGCAACGCCGGGTGGAGCGGCGGCTCGAGCGAGAACCACCGGCCGTAGCGGACGAGTTCGCCCTCGGCGCGGAAGAACGCGTGCTCGAGGTCACGCTCGGTGGGGGGCGCGGGCGCGGCCAGTTTGCCCCGACAGAAAATCTTGCTCTGGAAGAGCAGCGTCGACTCGTCGGCGGCAAGCGCCCGGTCGCCGAGGACGGCCGCCGCGGCGTACGCGACGCCCGCCACCGATATAATAATAACCAAATTAACGAACCAACGCTGGGATATCAGGCCGGCGACGCGGAGCGCGACGCGCGGGACCAGCCTGGCGAAGGCCGCGGCCCACAGGACCGCCGGGACCGCGAAACATAACGCGTTCTTGAGCCACAAGCCCGGGTCGCCCGCCATATCCGCGCGGGAGTAGAAGAACGACACCCAGGGCCGCGCGTCGTCGCCTAGTACGTTAAAAATAGCGCCGACTGCCGCGACTCGAGCCGCGGCCACGTACAACGCCGCGGCCGCCGCCGTTGCCGCCGCGGCGACCGAAATGTACATCAAAACGTATCTATTAGTCCGGTTTTTCAACGCGCGGGAAGTTTACTAACCCTTTTAATACCTCATAAACTAACAATCGCGGCCCGCGGCGTCAACAATAATAAATCAATATGCGCGGCCCAAAGAGCTCGTACAAAAAAAACCGGCCCTCGTCGGCCGGCCTCGCCTCCGGTAAACTTTTTAGCAATAAAATGCTTTGACCTCGGATATAATAATTAAGCTGTACCGCGTACGGCGGTATTTAATATCATAACCCCGCCTCGGCTCGAGGCGGGGGTTTCGGACTTTTCGCCGCGCTTACTATTCCGGGTCGAGGTGGAACGATTGTTGGTCGTAAACTGTACCGGGGATATACCCTTCGATCTCTCTATACCCGAAGTAGTACCCTGGCGCGTAGGCGTAACCTTGGAGTACATCACCCTCGGGCGGTGATGTGGCCCAGTTCACCTCTTCGAGCTCGTAGTGACCGGTTGGCGTGTTGACGATACCTATTACTACACCGTAACTCGTAATCCACACTACGGTTGCCGGTATCCTAACCTGCGGATCTTCGCCGGCGTCCCATACTCAACCGTAGATCCCGGGTGGACGTTCTTCGTCCAAACCGGAGAGCTCGGTAACGTTAGGTTCTGTTACGTCGCTCTGGCAGGCCAGATAGCCAAGGGCTAAAGCTAAGCCCCCTACGCTAAATAAGATTTTACGTAACATCTCGCTTCTCCCTTAGTTTAATCGAATTTTTTTCGTACTGTTCTTGCTCGTAGCGCTTCCCTATTTTAATTCATAGGCGCCCCCTTTCCCTAATTTCTCTTTTATATTTATAATATAAAAGGCTGACAGAATCTGTCAGGTTTGAGCGAGATAAAAAAAGAATAAAAAAAAATAAGATGCTCGTACAAAAAAAACCGGCCCTCGTGGGCCGGCTCGAGTTCGTGTAAGGTTTCCTATTTGAAAAGCGCCTTGACCTCGCCGAAGGATGCGGGGGCAATTCCGACGCCCGAATAATCCACCGTGAGCCTCGGACGATAAGAAGTGTTCGAGTGGTCGCTCGAGCAGAAGTACGGCCAGTTGGTCGGATTTTGCATATTAACGCGCTTTACCATCAGGCCGTAGTTCGGGTACGTTTTACTCGCCCATTCTTGTACGAGCTTTTTGACGTCCCAGGTGTACGGCCCGCCGACCGCGCCCGAAATCATCTTCACGTCGTACGCCGCGGCATTATGCGCCGGCTGATTGTTCCACGTTACCGACATCTCTTGCCAGGTCGCCGTAACGCGGTAGACGCCGAAGTTATAGTTCGTCTGATTAGGATTGCTAATCCAGAGGTCGAACTTGGCCGAGTTGATGGTCGCGCCCGAGAGCACCCCTAAGTCGAATTCGACTAAGCCACGTACCTCGTAGGCCGGGCCGTAGTTAACCATCAAGTTTGGCCAAGTACCGTAGTTCCTGGTCGGGTTAGTCGCGCTTATCATCGAGTCCTTGCCGTCCGCGGGGCCCGGTTGGAGGACAAGCGTCGCGCCGAACGCCGACGCCGCTAAGAGTACCGCGAGTAAGACAGTTAAGCCCTTCATATTAATACCTCCTTGTTAGTGCTATTGATATTTTAATTATTATAACTTACGATAAAAATCCCGACGGTTCAAGTAATAACAAACCCCAAAAAATAAAAACTAGCCGGGGCCGGTCGCGCCGGCGAGGGCTCAGCCTATATACAACCTCTTCACCCGCCGGCCCGTGAAGTAGTCGAAGATGGACTTGGTCACGACGATGGCCGTGAACGTCGACGCCAAGATGCCGATGGTGAGCGTCACCGCGAAGCCGCGCGTTATTAAATATAAAAAAGCCGGCCCTCGCGGGCCGGCTCGAAATTCGCGGCTGCAATTACCTGAAAACCGCCTTAACCTTACCGAAGGACGTCGGCGCGATGCCGACCGGGTCATAATCTACCGTGATCTTCGGGCGATAGGCCGCGGTGGCGTAGTCGCTCGAGCAGAAATAAGGCCACGAACTGCCCGCCTCGTTGTCACGTTTGAGGATGAAGCCGTAGTTAGGGTACGTACCCTGCACCCACTCGTCAACGAGCTTTTTGACGTCCCACTTGTAAGTGCCCGGACCAGGAACGTTTACTTTCGCGTACGCGGTAGTAAAGTGCGCGGGCTGGTTACTCCACGTAACCACCGACTCCTGCCAGGCCGCGGTAACCCGATAAATCCCGAAATAGTCCCTCGGGCTGTTGG
>WVWN01000011.1:52126-52373 GCA_011773985.1 Candidatus Zixiibacteriota bacterium
AAGCCGGTAAACTCGACTATGCCGCGCACGGTCTTCCCCGGTCCGTAGTTTACCATCAGGTATGGATAGGTCCCGTAGTTCCGGGTAGGGCTGTTTACGGATACCATCGAGTCCTTGCCCTTGGCCGGGTCCGGCTGTAGTATTAGCTCCGCGGCGAATACCGACGCGGCTAAAAGCACGGCGCCAAATATAGCCAAACCTTTCATCGTAACACCTCCCTGTTAATATTATTTATATTAAAATCTCT
>WVWN01000003.1:0-59688 GCA_011773985.1 Candidatus Zixiibacteriota bacterium
TTGAGCGACGCGCGTTCGCCCCCCACGGTCCCGCCCCCCGACGCCAGGAAGCCGGCGAAGAATTCCTTGCGTCCCGAGACGACGTTGCCCGCCAAGTCCGCACTGCGCCAGGTTACGACGCCCTTGCCCACGTGGCTGTTTACGTTATAAGTGCCGATGAAACAATATCGGGGTCCGGCGTTGGCGAATTCAACCCTTTTTCTCGAGCCGTTCCGTTCCCCACTTTTTACGAAGAGGACGTCGGCTTCAGCCCCGAAGAGTTTCTCGTCGCCGCCGAGGAGTATTTCGAGCGCCGCGGGGTTGGCTTGGGGCCGCGCCACCGCCACCTTTACGGCGGGAGCGCGGTGATCGTACGTCGGGATGAAGCTATATTTAAATTTCAAATTGGTGCCGTTGTACCCCGCGCAATCGATGACCGCGAGGACCGATTCGTATCGGAACGGGTCCCGTATTTGGATAATGCCTTTGTCGTTCGGCGTGAACATCGGCGAAGCGGTACCGGCTTTACCGTCGAGGTCGGTCCAATTGGCGCCGTCTTCCGTAACGAGGACGTGCCCGCCCCAGTCTTTGGACTCGGCCTTGTTTCCGGCATAGGCCTCGAATTTGATTACCGCGGCCGGCCAGGACGGCAAGGAAGTGAAGCGATAATAGCCGGCGCCGAGGTAATTCATTAACCGGGGCGCCTTTGGTTCATGATTAACGGGGTATTCGGTCCAGGTTTTGTGGGGTAATAGCGTGGGATATTTTGCGCCGTACTTATAATGGCGGCGGTCGTCGCGCGCGCCCGTGAACCAGTTCCAGACGGTCATTAGCTCGAACGCGTCTTTGAATGCCCGCCCCTCCACGTACGCGTTCGTTCGGTCGTGGCGCTCGAGGACGAAGGTTATGGCCTCTTCGGACGTGCGCTCGAGGTCGGGGACGCGCGTGTACCACGCGTCGCCCTTCGTCGTAGCGCGCCAGACGTCGCGGATTATCGGGTCGTCTTTGCCGGACCTCGGCACCCACGTCGGCGCCACCCAGTAGCGGCGGCTCCAGTCCTCCAGAAAGTATACGAAGGTCGTGCCGTGACGAGTGAGGGATTCACAGGAATTTATGAATAGTTCCTCGAAGTACGTTTTTCCGGGTACGGCGGGCGGGTAGGCCCGTTCCATTAACCACCATTTGGTAGCTTCCGCCAACCACTTGGGTACGGGCGTACCGCTCGTTTCCGCGGCGTCGAACATATATAGAACCGCGGCCCCCCAAAGGCTGCCCGCCACTTGGCGCGACGTCGCCTCGTCGTAGACGTTGCTCACGTTGAAGTATGCGGAGTAACAACGCCGGCTCGAGCCCGGGAACGGGCCGAAGGGGTACGCAATGCCGGTCATCCCCGCTTTCAGTTGGCCGCAATAGATATCCCACCGGTCGCTTTCGCCGTAATCTTCGTCCTCGCCGGGCCAATTCAGTTCCGCGTAGTGGTCGCGGATAGGCAAGTATCTCGCTTCCGTGGGGTCCGGATGGTAATACCACTTGTCGGCTTTGGCCTTCCGAGCGGCTAATTCGAAGTCGACGCCGATCCGCTCGACGACGTCCGGGAAGCCGTTTTTGTTCTCGTCGCGTTGGTCCTTGAGGGCGTTGGGGCCGTCCAAAACGTACCAGACCCTGAAGTTGCCCGAGGCCTGGTCGAAGTAGTACGTTTCGAACCCGCCGTAACGGGAATCGCCCCAGGCGCAGGGGCGATACCTCTTGCCGCCGTCGGCGTCGAGATTGAGGACCCGGGGCCCGCCCCCGCCCGGGCCGTCCGCGAACGCGGCCGCGGCGTGTATCGTTAACGTTAATAAAAGTAGCGCCTTTTTACGGCCCAAGACGGTCCGCCCCCTTTAACGGCGTTTATTATTGTTAAATTTTACCTTCTTAACGTGCTGAAGTCAATCTCTCGACGTGTTTTGGGAATTTCTATTCGCGTTTACCGCGGCACGCACGGGAGCTCATCTGCTCGCCTCTTTTCCGGTTCGAAAATGCAACGCCGCGGCGGGTAGTTGCCCCGTGGCCAGGTATGCCGCGAGGCCCGTTTGTTCCGGATTCACGGCCACCGATTCTTCGTAATACCGGCGGGCCGTCTCGGCGTCGCCGAGTTTTAAATACGCGAGCGCCAATTCGTTTAAGGTGGAGGCGTATTGGCGCCGGAACATTCGCGCGTCGTGCCGATAGCGTTCGGTCCGGGGCAAGGATTTCGAGTAGAGCGATACCGCTTTTTCCGGGTGCCCGGCGTCGTTGTAGAAAGAGGCTATCAGCAAACCCAGTTCGGCGTCGTCCTCGGCGGCGCGGCCGGCCGCCGCCAGGTTCCGGAACGCGACGTCTTTTCGGCCGCGGCCCAAACAGTATTCCGCGGCCATTACGAAGTAGTTGGCCCACGTCCGGGGCACCGTGGGATTGTAAAGCGGCCGTCCGGCGACGACGCGTTCGCCGATCTTGCGGAACTCGCGGTATTCGTAGCGACTCCAGGGCGGCCGTAACGGCCTTTCCTCGACGCCCAGGCGGCGCGCGCGGTAGAGGATGCCGAAGGGCTCGAGGTCCGCGCCCCAGGCGCCAGCGCTGCCCTCCCGGATATTGTAAAAAGCCGGCCGGTCGGCGGTCGCCGACAAGAGGCCGCGGCGGAAATCGAACCACCACATTTCGGCCGCGTCCGGGTCCACGATGAAACGCGGCGCGCGTTCCGCCGCCGCCAATTCGCTTCGGATGACGTTGCGCGGGTCGACGACGACGAGGTCGGGCCGCCGCCCCTCTATGAAGCGGAAGTACGATTGCGCGAAAAGGCCCTGGCGGCCGTAAAACGGAAACATAGCGATGGCACGGTAAGGCAGCGTCCGGAGGCGGTTGCGGCCGTTTTCCGCGGCGAAGCGGAAGTCGCGGAAGTTCGCAAGGCTGAAATTATATATACCCGGGTAGGCGGGGAGTAGCGTCAGCGCGACGGCAGCCGCCGCGGCGACGCGTTTCCCCTTTATTTTGTATATTAACCAGGCCGCGCCGGCCGCGGCGAACGGCGCGCATATCAGGAAGAACGATAAATACCAGACTTCTATCTCGAAGACCTGAATGGGCGTCAAAAGGCCGACGAGCGGCAGCATCGTCGCCGGCCCGACTATAGCCGCCAATACCGCGAGCATTCCGGCGAAGGGCGTCCGCGATTTGAGCAGCCAAACGAGGCCGACGGCCGCGAGTACGCCCGCGCCGGGGCCGAAT
This sequence comes from Candidatus Zixiibacteriota bacterium, assembly GCA_011773985.1. GTDB lineage: Bacteria > RBG-13-66-14 > B26-G2 > WVWN01 > WVWN01 > WVWN01. The sequence goes on from WVWN01000003.1 coordinate 3,223, forward strand.
TGCCACAGAAGCAAGCGGCCGAGCTCGACCGTGTGGTGGCCGAGATAGCGATATCTGGGCCAATATATGGTACCGAACTCGCGGCGGCGGACGTGGTCGAGGAAGCGCGGAAGGTCCGCGGGCACGCCCCAGTTGAGCGGCGGCTCGCGCGAGGCCCGGAGCGCGAGGTACAGGTATATGGAGACGCCGAGGAGCAGGAATGCCGCGGCCGCTACGGCCGACGTGTAGCCGCCGGCCGCGCGCCTCGTCTTCCACCAGAGGTACGCCAAAAGCGGCCCGGTCGCGGCGAGCGAGAGCGGATGGTTGGCCGCGGCCAGCGAGGCGGCGAAGGCCGTGGCGTAGAACCACCGCGCGTCGGCCGAGGCGTTGGCGCGCGCGCCGCACCAAAGCGTCGCCGCGAGCAGCGCCGCGTTCAGCGCGTAGACCTCGGTGATAACGGCCTGCGGCCAGAAGGTTTGCGAGAAGGCGAAGAGGGCCCCGGCGACCCACGAGGCCGCGGCTAGTAGGCCCGGCCTTTTTACGACCGGCGCGAGGAGCTCCCACGTCAGCAGAAAGACGAAAGCCGAGGCGAGCGCGCCGAAGGTGGCCGAGGCGACGTTGACGCGCCACGCGACCTCGCCGAACGGTAAGTAGGTGAAGAGGTGGCCGGCGAGGGTCTCGAGCGGGTAGCCGGAGGGGTGGTCGACGCCCAGGACCGCGCAGCCCAGCGCGAACTCCATCGAGTCCTCGAAGTTGAGGGATGGCGCGAGGGTGTAGAGGTAGACGAGGAGGGGTACGACGAAGGCCGCGGCCAGGCCGACGTTGCGCCAGGACGTCTCGCGGTTTCGGAAAGCCGGTTTCGTTTCCGCGGCCATGGGTTCTAATCGTAAAAATTAGTTCGGGTCACGTCAATCTAAAAAGGGTACCGGGGCGAGCGAGATTATCGTGAATAAAAAAGCCGCCCGGCGGGGCGACTCTTTAAGTTATTAATTCTGTAGACCCTTAACTACGGGTGCCACGGCGCGGGCGTTTGGAATTTATATATGGCCACCTCGCCCGGGTAGAAAAAATCCTCCCAATAACCGCTACCGTCGTGTTGCGGAATCTCCATAGCGCCCTCGCCGACTTTATAAACGGTACTGTACCTCGCGCCTTTGCCCCAGTGATCCCAGTAATTGTGTGCGCTGAAGAAAGGCCTGAAGCGGACTTTATACTCTTCGGCCGCGCCCTCGTGCGGCCGGCACGCGACTATCAAGTAGGTCCACTCGTAAAACTTTTTTGCGACGCCCTCCATAATGATCCGGTCGGAGAGGAAGTGCGTCTTGGGTACCAATTTACCGCATACGAAAGTCGACTCTTCTACGACTTCGCTGGGCTCCGGTAGCGGCCAAGTGGTAACCGCTGCGACCGTATAATCGTAGTCGCCCTTTATGGCGCCGTTAATTTCGTAACCGGATAACTCGTTTATTAAATCCCTTAAGTAAGCCGGTATGTTAGTGTCGCGGTAGAAGAAATCGTACTCTGAAGGCGTATGGTAGTCGACGTCGTCGTACCAAACCAAGCCCTTGGCGCCGTGGATGATAGCGTCGTAGGCCTGAAAGAACATTTGGTTGCGGGTGAGGTATTCCTCGCCTTGGTCCTTCCCTTGTAGTACCGCTATGTAGGGTTTGCACCGGGGGCCGCCTTCCGGCGGTACTATTATCCACTCGGAACGGGCCGCTTCGTGAACAGCGTCGGCGACGCTCCCGGTAACGGAGGAGTAATAATTAGGAAGGAGGCAGCCTAACAAGGGCGCACATTGTTCGTTTGCCAATCTTAGCATTTCGGGTTCGGGATACGGGAGTACCACGGCCCCTACGATGTCGGCGGCGCTGTGGTAATCTTTCCATAGGTCGCGCACCTTGACGGGGTCGCCCTGGGCCATAAATATATTATGTGCCGCTCCCCTTTGCTCTTCTAAAGTTTCCAATTGGTCCGACGCAAAATTTATGTAAGTCGGCGTCGGCCGCGGTTCCGGGAGGCGGTTGCGGCTGTCGTAGTAGCGCCAGGCCGGTCGGTCCCAATGGTAATAACCCATGAAGGCTTCCGCGTGGTAGGAATATTCCACCCATTGAACCATCTGGTTGAAAAGCTGTACCCTTTGGTCGGGCCAAACGATGTTGCCGTCGTCGTTCCACGTGCCGTATTGACTCCAGAAAAGCGCCGGGTCGGCGAGTATCTTTACGCCCGCCGCATCCGCGGCGATGAGGTGGGCGGCGCAATAGCCTTCGCTTTGGAATATTGCGCCGGGGCGGTTAGGCCAGCGTTCCGGGTCCCACGGCGCGACTACCAGGTTACCCCCCATGTTACCAAATGCCGCGTAGTCGGCCTGTAGCGTAGTAGAATCGTAGCCCATAGGGATAGCCGGGTAGAAGAAGGTGCCGAGGGGAAAGAAGCGCTCGTACGGCCCTTCGCCCTCGGCGAGCGTTATGAAACCCTCGCCGTCCACGCCTACTTTTAAGTAGTTGAAAGGGGGCGGTTCCTGGCCGTAGGAGACGGCCGCGGAAAATAAAACAAAGCATGCCGCGGCTACTTTTGTACGAGGCATAATTGAACCTCCCGCCGTTGGAATTCTATTTAAGTAATTACCTTATCGGTACAACCCTTTAATCTTCCCGAACGAGCCGGGGTTCGTGCCGACGACGTCAATATCGACCTGGTAGACCCAATTGTTAGTATCGTTAATGAGCCAAAGGTACTGGCCGTCAAAAGTCGTGCCGGCGGCCTCGCCGCCGTCCGGGACGGGGAAGCTCGCGACGACGGACCCGGTAGTGGTTACGTTGTACATACGGTTGCCGGGGCCGCCGACCCACAGCTTGTGGCCGTACCAGCCGAGGTCCGTCGCGAGCCTAAAAGGCGCCTTGAAGCTCCCGACGAAAGAGCCCGCGGTAGTGAACTTAGCGGGTCCGCACCATAAGTATGGGCTTTCCCACGTAACGCCGGGACCGAAAGAACCGGTGCCGAACCAATTAACCAACGAACCGGTAGTGGTTAATTGGTAATAATATATAGACTGCGTTGGGTGGGCGTCCGAATTCCATAAATATGCGCCGTCGAAGGTTAAACCCTTGATAAAGGTATAGGTGCCGCCTATATTGAAAGAACTTACTATTGAACCGGTAGTATTTGTGCGCAAGAAAACGGAACTTGGTTGTCCGGCGAACCACAGGTACGCGCCGTCCCAACAAAGCCCTGCGGTACCCGTACCACGCGGATGCGGGAACGAAGACACGACGTCGCCGAACGCGGCGTAAGCTACGCCGGCCGGTAACGACAAAATAACGGCAATTTTTAGTGTTTTAACCATATCTTATCCCCCTTCGCCGCTTCCGCCTTAGCTTTCGCCAAAGCGGGCGGGCTTTTGTAACGTTACTAATTTACCGGAAAAGCCCCTTAATCTTCCCGAACGAGCCCGGGTTCATGCCGACGACGTCGATGTCGACCTGGTAGACCCAACCGTTGGTGTCGTTGATAAGCCATAAGTATTGGCCGTCGAATGTAGTCCCGGCGGCCTTGCCGCCGGCGGGGACGGGGAAGCTCGCGGCGACGGAGCCGTTGGTGGTTACGTTATACATACGGTTGCCCGGGCCGCCGACCCACAACTTGTGGCCGTACCAGCCGAGGTCCGTCCCCAAAGCGAAGGGCGGATTGAAACTGGTCACGAACGAACCCCCGGTAGTGAACTTGGCTGGCCCGCACCAGAGGTAGGGGCTTTCCCACGTTACCCCGGGCCCGAAACCCCCAGCCCCAAACCTACTCACATGAGACCCGGTTGTGGTTAAACGGTGATAAGAATAAAGATAAGTTAAATTCCACCACGAGTACCAAAGGAATGCACCGTCGCAAGTCAAACCTCTAATATAACTGTACCCGGCCCCTATGTTAAAGGACCCCGCGAACGAGCCGGTAGTTGTCGTCCGGATAAAATGTGATGCAGGCTGGCCCGCAAACCACAAGTAAGCACCGTCCCACGCTAGGCCGGAGTACCCAACTCCTCCCGGATGACGGAACGATGAAACGACGTCGCCTAACGCGGCGTAGGCTGTGCCGGCTAGTAAAAATAAAGTAATGGTAAATTTTAGTGTTTTAAGCATATCTTATCCCCCTTCATTCCGGCCGCGTTAGCTTTCGCCGAAGCGCGGCGGCTTTTGGAATTTGTATATGTGGACGTCTTCGCCCAGGTATACCCGCGAAGCTAACGATAAATAAAAAGGCGCCCGCGGTTCCCGTCGAGAGGAACGGCGCCCAAAATTCTCGCTGGCCTTATTTCGTCTCCCCACGGCGACTTTTCACCCTCGACGCTAACGTTATACCTTCCCGCCCGCGCTGTCAAGAGCTATTTAATAAAAAATCCTCCGCTCGAGGCGAGGAGTTTTTACCGGCCTCGTATTCCGGCCCCTCAGATATCTTCGCAGCGGCCCTCGAGCTTCTCCCGGACCGCGGGCATGGTGGCGTATTCCATCTCGCCGTACGTGGGGCGGTGCGGCGTTAAGGGCCGGCCGGGGCGAGCGGTGAATTTTTTCCTTGACACGGCAGGCCGGGTATAGTATATTTTACCTACAGTATGTAGGTAAATAATATGACCGACGAGCCCCCCCACGATTTCCTCCTGACGTTAGGCCTGACGGCGTACGAGGCCCGGACGTACGCGGCGTTGTTAAAGCACCCCGCAGCGGCCCCCGCCGTCGTTGCCCGCGAAGCCGGCATCCCGGCCCCCCACGTCTACCGCGTCCTGCGCCGTCTGGTGGAATCGGGCTTTGCGGCCCGGTCGTCGGCCGGCCGGATCACGTACCGCCCCGTCGACCCGGACCAGGCGATCGCGAGGCTCGAGGCCCAAGAGCGCGAGCGGCGCGACCGTACGGACCGGGCCGTGGCCGTCGGAAAAGAGGTTTTAAAAAAAATTTTCGCGGAGGCGGCGCGGGAACCGGCGTTGGAGGAATATATCGAGATCAACAAGAATCAGGCCCGGATCTTCGCCCGCATGGCCGACCGGCTCGAGGCCGCTCGGCGTCAAGTCTTGGCTTTCGCGAAGCCGCTCGGCTTCGCGACGACGCCGGCCCGGGGGTCCTTCGCGGAAAGGTACGCGCTCACCCTCCGGGCGCTGAAACGGGGGGTAGAGATCAAAGCCCTCTACGAGTCGCCGGAAAGCGCGAGTCCGGCCGGGGAGCAAAGGCTTAAGGATTTAAACCGGCTCGCGGCGCGCGGCGAACAGATCAGATTGGTGAAAGAGCTGCCGATGCGGATGTACGTCTTCGACGGCCGCGAAGTGGCGATTACGCTCGAGGACCCGGCGACGACGAAGCCGACCATAACCTGTCTCGCGGTAACCCACCGTGCTTTGGCGACCGGGTTAACGGTCTTCTTTGAAAAATATTGGGCCGAGGCCAAGCCGCTGGCCCGGCCCCGAGGAAAACGAAAGCGTAAGACCGCGGGGGCCGGTTAAGCCTCCTTCCGCGGAAAGGAATTCCCGCGCGCGGGAAAGGCCCTCGCCTCGCCGGTACCGTCAAGCTGCGTTTTAGGTTTTAAACCCCGAAAACCCTAACCAGGGGAGGCAAGAAAGATGAGAGAAGGAATTTGCACGATCGCCGTCGCGGCCACGGTGTTCGCCGCGGCCGCCGCCGTCGCCGCGGAATACGAGCTTAAATGGGACAACGGGACGATCAGCCACGGCGTTCATTACGTTACCGGTCCCGACATATGGGTCGGTAACGATTTCAACGTGTCGACCCTCAAGACCTCCCACCGCTACATCCGCCAGTTCGGGGTCGTGATGGGCCCGGGATCAAACCGCGTGTGGGACGGCTTCCGCCTCGCGATCTGGGCTTGGCCCCGCGGCAACAAGATCTGGCCAGAGAACGGCGTGCCCGTGTTCGTCAAACCCACGGGCGGAACGGCGTGGTATTGGTTTGACGTGAATTGGGTTCTCCCCTCGCAGTACACGGCCTTTATCGCGGCCGTGGAACAGTATTACAACCCGCCGAATTGCGACGACATCTTCGTCGACACGGGCCCGAAGCGAAATCATTCCTGGATGGGTTACGGGACCCCCACCTGGTACGCCTGGCCTCAAAATAATAACGTTATGGTCCGCGTCCGCTATGACCCGGATTATAGCGGTTCCGCCGTAGCGCCGACGAGCCTGGGGCGGGTGAAGGCGCTATATAAATGAGGACAACGGCGGGAGGGGGGAGGTAGGGCGACGTACCGGGGCGACCTCCGGGCCGCCCCTTAACGCTTAACGCCGCGTCGGGAAACGCGAGGGCGCCGCGGCGGGTAGGAAACCCGCCGCTACTTGGGCGTTAAGATAAAAACCCCCCGCTCAAGGCGAGGGGTTTTCCGCGTCCCGTTCTTAGGACACTTAGATATCTTCCCAGCGGCCCTCGAGCTTCTCCTGGACCGCGGGCATCGTCGTATACTCCATCTCGGCGAAGGGGAGGCGGTGCGGTTCGAAGGGGCCGTGCTTGCGGAGGTAGCCGGCGACGAGGTTGGCGGTGCGGCGGGCCTCGTCGTACGAGGGGTCGTCGAACATGTCGCGGGGCCCGATAAGTTTACCGTCGGCTAGTTGGTATCCCATGCAAACGACGCGCGGCGGCCCGTCGAAGCGGGACGGGTGCGCCTCCTTGACCGAGACCGGCATCAGCGGGCCCATGTGCGAGCCGCGCATCCAGCCCGAGGTCGTGTGCGGGAACGCGAACGGCTCGAGCGCCTCGCCCACCGCGGGCAGCCCCGACTGACAGCGGACGACGCAAACCGGGTCGTCCTTGCCGACGTAGCGCCCGGCGATGAGCGCGAGCTTCTGCGTCGACGACGACGCGGCGATGTCGCCGTCGTCCTTGCGGTAGACGGCGCGTATGAGGAAGTGGTCCGGCGAGCCGACGAAGACGAGCATGTCGTAGAGCTCCTCCGGGCAAGAGAAGACGATGTGCTTGCTCTTGTGGATGTCGTAGACGTCGAAACGGAAGCCGTCGTGCATGTTGGGGTCGATGACGAGGCCGGCGGTGTTGAACGGGTCCGCGAACATCTTGTAGAGCGGCAGGTTCCAGGCGCCGGGGGCGCACTTGTCGCCCGCGAAGACGAGGACCGGCTCGCTCTTACGCTCCTCGAACTCCATCTCCGCGACGCCCGGGCCCATGCCCTTTACGTTCCCCGAGAACGCGTCCGCCAACAGGTCCTGGCCCGCGCCGTAGAGGTGGAGCCCTTTCGCGACCTCGGTGCCGGCCACGAAGGTATCCCAGGCCAACTTATGGATCTTCTCGGCGTCGGTCCCCTGGGTGTGGGTCATTACGAGCTCGAGGTCGTCGCCGCAGGTGAAGACGTCGAAGTCGACGAGGAGGCCGCCCTTCTGGGCCTTTTCGAGTTCCTCGCGGCCTTTGGCGATGACGTCCGGGTGGCTCGCGGAGTGACCCACGAGGCCGCCGATGTCGGCCTTGATGACGCTCAGGGTGATTTTACCGGCCATGGCTTAGGTGCCTCCTTAATTTATTGAAGGATAAGGGCCTCTTTGGCTAAATCCTATTATTATAACATTATAAAATTTATTGCGCAAGCGCACGGCTCCCGAAGGTTACTTTTTTCTCATCGTTAAATAAGGTTTTATTGGTAACGTGGGGCGGCCGTGCCGTCGGGCGCCGAGGCGGCGGAAAGGCGTTATATTGGTGGAAAACAATAACGAGAGGCCGGCCGGTGACGGCCGGTTTTTTTGGGCGGCTTTTTACCTCGTCGCGTCGCGTTGGCTTTTTAGAGCTTTGAGGTATTCCCGGGGCCGCGGGTCGCCCGGCCTGGCGACGGCCGCGCGCTCGAACGCCGTCCGCGCCTCGTCGTATTGACCCAACGCTGCTTGGCACTGCCCCAACCTCAGCGTAGCGTCCTCGAAATCCGGGTGTAATCTCAGCGCGCTGGCGAACGCCGCGGCCGCGGCCACGTAGTCGCCGGCGGCCTGGTTCTCCCGGCCCAAATTGTAATAGTAATCCGCGCGGCGGAAGTCCCGGTAGAAGGCCTTCAGCGCTTCTTCTTTCGGGATGGCGCCGAACCGGCCGGGGTCGTAGAGGGGGTGGTAGGCGCGGGAGCGGAAGCCGTCGTAGGGCCGCCCGACCTCGAAGACGCGGACGTTGTACGTCTCGAGGACGAGGCGGAACCGGCGCAGCTTCTCCGGGTGGAACTGCATGAGGGCCGCGGCCGAATTGGGCCCCGGTTCTCGAGCCGTCGCGTTGTAAAACGAACCCGTGCCGCGCGAGAGGACCTGCGGCGCGAAGTGCACCACGTATTTTACGCCCCACCGGCGGCACAGGCGGTAGAACGTCTCCTCGTCCGCGACCGCCGCCTCGGCGTAGGCGAGGGCTTTGCGCCGGACCTCGGGCACTTCGAACATCGGGTTTAGCGCGATGGGCCAACCGGCCAGATATAAATAAGGAGGGCTCAAGGAGAAATCGGCCAGCACGGGCCCGGGCGACGGGTGGCGCGCCATCCACAATAGCAGCTCGACGCGCTCGGAGCCGTAGTACCAGGGGATTTCCGGTTCGTACCCGGTGACCGAGGCCACGACGCCGCGGAACCACTCCGGGGGTTTTTGGTTAGTACTCGTATAAATATGAAAGCCCCACAACGGAATGAGGACGAGGGCGTAGCAAAGCCGTGCCTTTACGCGCGCGACGCCCGCCGCAGGGTAAATGCTGAGGAGCGCGACCCACGGCGCGAGGAATATGGTCAGCCTGGATATCAGGAGATATAGGATTATGAAAACCGGTGCGGCCGCGGCGACGAATTCGCCCTCCCGCAGCCGCCTTCGCGCGAGGTGGTACCACCACAATATTAAGCCCGCGGCCGCGAGAACGGCCATGGGGCCGTATTCGATAAATAACCTCAGTCTGTCGGGCGATTGGTACGGCCCAACCCAGAATAGTCGGGCCTCCGGCGAGAGGGCCGCCGGGCCGGGATATTTCCCCAGATGGACGACCTTTGCCCAGATCAGCTCGAAAACGTGGCCGTAAGCGGGGGAGCGCCCGAAGGCCAAAGAGGAGGCGACGAGGACGACGGCGGCGCCGGCCACGAGCCACCTCGCCCTATCCGCTCTTTTTGCCATTTTGGCCAGTGCCCACGCCGCGACCGGGGCCGCCGCCAGCGCCGCGCCCACGTTCCACAACGCTCCTTTAACCCAAAGGGGTTTGTTGAGTACCGCGGCTGCGGCGAGGCCGACCGCCAACGCGGCGCCCGCGAAGGCCGCCCGGGCCGGGCGCCCGGCGACGCCGTACGCGACGACGAAGAGCGCGAGGACGGCGACGTAAAATTGGCTCATATGCCAGCAGGAGCCGGCCCACAGCGTCGCCGCCGCGCCGGCCCCGGCGACGAGCCACCGCCTTCGGCCGTCGTCCGAAGTCAACAAATATAACGTCGCGGCCGTCGCGACGAGTAGGCCGGGCATGGCGAAATCTTCGCGCAGGAAGTTGCTCCAGCCTCGCGAGTAGGCGCCGAACGTTCCGGCGTAGATGAGCGTCGCGGCCGCGGCGGGCCACGGCCTTCGGTAGACGGCGTAAGCCAACGCCACGAAGGCCACGACGCTCGCCGCGGAGAGAACATTTATCAGCGCGCGCGTGGCGAGAAAAGTGTCCCCCCGGTGCAATTTGTAAAATAGGGTCGCGGTGCGGTCCGGCACCGTGAGTATCATCCGGTCCGCCGGGAAGCCCTCGGGCCAGAGGGCAAGCCGGTCGAGCTTGGGCGGTTCTCGCCCCAACATCCTCATCTCGGCGTAGCGGAAGCGCATGCAGGATTCGACGAAGTAGGAAAATTCGCGGGGCGAAAGGCGGTCCATTAGGGCGTAGCGGAACGTCGCTCCGGCGACGGCGGCCAGCACGAGCGCGCCCCAGGGCGTATAACGGTGAGTGAGGAATGTCCTTATAAGTTTCAATTTTTTCCGAGCGGGTTTTAAGTCGGTGCGCGCGCCTCGCCCATACTATCAAAGCGAAGCGCGGGGGTCAACGACCTCGGGCAAAAGTGAGCTTGACTTGCTCGCGCGGCGCGGCTAATATGGCGCCATGGAGAGAGCGACGGGCGGTTCCGGTAGGTAAGGCCGCGGTGTCGGGAGAATTTTCAATCCAGACCGAGCTCAAAGTAGCGCGTTCGTTTTTGGCCGACGCCGAAGCTAAGCTCCACGCCAAGGCGGACGTTATCTTCGAGCTCGCGCGGCGCCTTTACCGCGACCCGGTGCCGATAACGACGACTTTCGCGTACGGGGAGTTGTTCGGCGTACCGCCGCCCGGGGAACGCGAGAAGCCTCCGCTCGACGTCGGCACCAAAAGCGAGTACGGGGAGTGGTTGGAGGAAGCGGCGCTGCCGATATACCGAGACCTCTCCGCGGCGCTCGAGCGCCTGAGGAAGATATCGCGGCGATACCCCGGCGCGGCGCTCATAGAGGACGGCGAGCCGAAGTATCGCGCCGCGGTTTTACTCGCGTACGGCTGGCTGTTGTTGGGGGATTATTATTTTTACCGGTGTAACTGGGCGAACGCCGCGAAGATGTATCGGGCCGCGTTCAAGTTGGAGCCCTCGAGCCAGGAGCTCCTCTACCGGTTGGGTTTAAATTTTATAAACGACGGCGACTTGGGCCGGGCGCAAAATTTCCTCGAGCGCGCAATCGAGCAGGAGCCGAGCTCGCAAGTCGCGGTCGAAGCCCACAAGCAAATTGAACGTTTGGCCTCTATTGGCGAGGTAGGGAAGGCGTTCCGCGGTTCGCCCGCCGTCCTCAAAACCTTAGTCGGCGTTACGATAGGGGCTTTAGTGGTTTGCCTTTCGTGTATCTGTCTCGGCCTGTGGGGTGGTTTGAGACCTTGGGCGGAAGAGCCGGGGTTCCCGTCGGCGGCGACGGTCATACTTATAGTCCTGGGAGGGGTGATATTCCTGGCGCCCGCGGTCGCGACGGCGATCTATTATTTCGCGAAACGTAGGTAGTACGGTTTTTCGAAGGTTTCGGCACGATGAAGAACGTTATCAAAGGAGGTTTTAATATGCCGCGATATATGAGGACGATATTACTAAGTGGTTTAGTTTCGTTAGCGGCGTATGTTTTCCTTGGTAATATAACCAGCATTCTAAAGTTTTCCTCAGATGGCAAAGTAGCATATATGGTTACGGTCGAGGAAAGCCACCTTCAGAAGCGGTACCGAAGTCCCGACCCCGCGGGCGAGACTTATATATTTTACAAAGATAGTATAATTGAAGGCCCGTCGCCAAAGAAAGGTTATGCTTTATTCGCGTGTCTCCCAGGCGACCTTGATACGTCGGGTACGAAGGGGTTAGAATACGTTAAACGTTACGGCGGCAACCTTAAGAAGGGGACCGACGCGCGGATAAAGTACTTTATCACGCCGTGAAGATCCGTTTTGTTTACGGCGCGATACATATCCCTTAGAACTTGGCCCGGCGGCCGCGCAAAATAAAACCGGACGAACCGCCGGGTTAGTTTTTATCCTCTCACTCGGCGTTACAAGTATAGTAAATTTATTTACGCGGGAGGGCCGTGGCCGCATCCGCACGACGGGTCGGCTTCGGCCAATTCGCCGCGCGCGAACTTGGCGGCGACGTCGTCCAGGTATTCTTCGGCGGTGAAAACAACCCGCACTCCCGACGAGGCGCACGCGTCGGCCGCCCGCGGCCCCATTCCCCGGCAAATTAAAACCTCGACGCCGGCCAGCCCCTCGCCGAAGTCGTGGGTTTGGTCCGCGCCGCGCCCCGCGGCTGGGCCGCGGGTGCCGCCGTGGTGGACGTGGACGTTGGGCCGGTACACGACGAACTCGGCCCCGCGCGCGGCCGCCTCGTAAACGGCGAATTCGGCGGCCCGGCCAAAGTGCGCGGCGAGGCTTTTGCGGTCGTCGGTGGGCATCGCGATCTTCATAACGAGCACCCCCGCGTCGTACACCTCGGCCGTTGGGTTATTGTTTTTTGGGTTTTTGGCTCGCGCGGCGGCCCCGGCCGGGACGCCCCGGCGCCGGGCCACATCCCTCCGGCGGGCCGCCCGCGTCCACGCGGTGGAGGAGGCCCCCGCACTCCGGGCACTTCATGTCCCGGCCCGTGCCCCCGGTACCGTGGGGAACCTCGAACTCGTAGCCGCACGCCGCACATTTGAACTTCCGCACAGTATACCTCCGCGGGCGTTAGGTCCGGTACTCCTTGCGAAACCGACACGTCCTACAAACCTCGCGGCCTCGCCGACAGCAGGCGCGTATCCTCTCCCAACAAGGCCCCGGGCCGCGGCGCGCCGGACACGCCTTTCGTTCCTCCGCGCTGCACCCGCGGATCTCCCAGCAACCCTCGTAGTTGAGAAGGCGCACGAGCGCGGGAAGGCTGATCTTCGCGCCGTGGACGATATCCCTGAGACATCGGAGCCAGGCGAGGTCGGCGGCCGAGTAGTACCGACGGCCGCGCCGCCGAGAAGGTTCGACAAGGCCGGCTTGTTCGTAGAGGCGAAGCGTGCGCGGGTGAACGCCCAGCGCGTCGGCGGCGACGCCGATGGGTACCGACTCGATCTCTATATTCGCCATTTTCAACACTGGATTTTATATTAAATATATAAATTATAATTGTCAAGAAAAAAACGCCCGTGCCGCGGACGGGGGCGGCTCGTCCGGTCTTGCCACGTCGGCTGCGTTCCGCAATATGATTTTATTTATCGGCGCCGATATGCTAATATTTAACTAATGGCCTCCGCTTACCGAAAGCCGTTGATCGTCCAGTCGGATCGCACGCTATTTCTGGAGGTCGACCACCCCCTGCACGAGGAGGTCCGCGACCGCCTGTTGCCTTTCGCCGAGCTCGTCAAAAGCCCGGAGCACGTGCACACCTACCGCGTAACGCCGATATCGCTCTGGAACGCCGCAGCCGCCGGCCTCGGCTCGGACGACATCGTCGGAACGCTGAGGGAGTACAGCCGCTACGATGTCCCCGCCATAATCGAACGGTTGGTTTACGACCAGATAAGCCGCTACGGTAAGGTGAAGTTGTTGCGCGACGACGGCGGTTACTACCTGGACGTCGAGGAGGACGTCTTGCTCGCGCAGATCATGAACAACCGGAAGGTGGCGGCATATTTCGAGGGCGGCGTCTTCGACGCGAGGAGAGTGCGGCTCAAGGAGTACGCGCGGGGGCACGTAAAGAGCGCGTTGATCCGCTTCGGCATTCCCGTCGAGGATTTGGCCGGGTACGTCGAAGGCGCTCCCTTGGAAATCACGTTGCGCGGGCGACGCGCCGCCACGGGCGAACCGATCGTCGTCCGCGATTATCAACGGGCCGCGGCGGAGGCTTTTTACCGGGCGGGCTCCGCCGCGGGCGGTTCGGGCGTGGTCGTGCTGCCTTGCGGCGCGGGGAAAACCATCGTCGGCATGGTCGCCATGGCTGAAGTCGGCGTCCAGACGCTCATCCTCGTGACTAACGTTACCGCGGTGCACCAGTGGCGAGAGGAACTTTTGGATAAGACGATGCTCGCGGCGGGGGACATCGGCGAGTACACCGGTATGGCCAAGGAAAGGCGGCCGGTTACGGTAGCCACTTATCAGATCCTGGTTTGGCGGCCCACCAAAAAAGGCCCGTTTCCCCATTTCAAACTTTTCAACGAGCGCGACTGGGGTCTTATCATATACGACGAAGTCCACCTGTTGCCGGCGCCGGTTTTCCGGATAACGGCGGAGATACAGGCCCGACGCAGGCTCGGCCTGACGGCGACGCTCGTCCGCGAGGACGGAAAAGAGGACGAAGTCTTTTCCCTCATCGGGCCGAAGCGGTACGATACCCCCTGGAAGGAGCTCGAGCGCAAGAACTGGATCGCGCGGGCGGTGTGCCGGGAACTCCGCGTCGCGATGGTCGCCGAGGACCGCCTGCGCTACGCCGTCGCCTCCAACCACCGGCGGTTTCGCGTGGCCGCGGAAAACCCGCGGAAGGTCCCCGTCGTAGAACGGTTGCTGGAGCTTCATCGAGGCCACAGCATTTTGATTATAGGGCACTACTTGAACCAGCTCGACATTATTGCCGAGGCGGTCCGGGCGCCGCTAATAACCGGCAAGACCCCCCAGGGCGAACGCGACGTGCTATACGAGGAATTCAGGCGGGGCCGGATTCCCGTATTAGTCGTTTCAAAGGTGGCCAACTTCGCGCTCGACCTGCCCGACGCCAACGTGGCCGTCCAGGTTTCCGGCACCTTCGGCTCGAGGCAGGAGGAGGCCCAGCGTCTGGGTAGGATTTTGCGGCCCAAGTCCGGCGAGAACGTGGCGTATTTTTATACGCTCGTGTCCCGCGATACGGTGGAACAGGATTACGCGCTGAAACGAGAGCTTTTCTTGACGGAGCAGGGTTACCAGTACGAGATCGCCGACGCCGACGGCTTCTTCGCCGCGATGCCCCGGGCGGCGGCGGGAGCGCCGCGGCCGTGACGGCGAGGTGGGCGGCGCACGCGTCCGCGGCGGCGGCGTTGGCTACGGCGTTATTCCTTAGCTCGTGCGGCAACGTCTATTACCGCGATTGGTCGCCGAGCTATCGCCAGGAGACGATACATCTGGGCGAAGTCAGCCACGTCGTCGACGCCCGTTCCGTCGGCCTGGCGGGCGCGGGGCGGGCCTCGGTTTACGGCGCCGAGGCGGCCGTATCCAATCCCGCGGCGTTGGCTTCGCTCCGCGGGGGGGCGGTGAGCGCGGGGGGCGGTTACCGTTTTTGGGGTTACAATTTGCAGCCGGCCCCGGAAGACGTTCAAGCAGAATCCTTCGTCGGCTCCTTTGCCGGCTCGTACGCCGCCGGGGCGTGGGCCCTTGCCGCGGAACGGTTCGCGGTAGGAGGCGCCCTCTGGACGCCCCACGACTACACGTACGAAGTCGGGGGAGAGGGCATGGGCGGGGAGATGAAGAGTCGCGGCGCGTTGCGCGCCGTGGGGCCGGCTATGGCCGTAAGGGCGTGGGGGTTGTCTTTAGGCTTGGGCGCGGACTTCCTGTGGGGCCGCCAAACGATTACCTCCGACCAGGAGGGGTTCGCTGGTTTCGACGGCCGCGGCAAGGGATACGACGTACGGGCGTCGGCGATGAAGCGTTTCGACGTCGCTCCCGGCTGGAGATTGTCGGCGGCGGCGTTGGGTAAAAAAGGAGCGGCGGTTGATTTCACGGGCGAGGCGGATTACGACGTCCAGTTTCCGCCTTCGGCGGGCGCGGCGTTTTCCCTTAAGGCGTACAGCATAAGCGTGCACGTCGACTACCTTTACACGTTTTATAGCGCGATGGATGCGAGCGATGACGACGTGGCGCGGGTGATAGATGCCGTCGCGCGGGACGCCGGTTGGGCGTCTTTAGGGGCCGAGTACGTCACCGCGGGGGGCGCGGTGGCGCGGGCCGGCCTCAGTTACCGCCCCTGGTACATAAGAAATGCCGCGAGCCGGCGCGTCGATTCTTGGAGGTACGCAATCGGCGGCGGGTGGCCGGCGTTAGACCGTCACGGCCGGCTCGACGTTGGGTTGGGGTACGGCCGGCGGGGGGAGCTCGCCTCGGACGGTTACTTCGCGGACATTATAGAATTACAGGCGACGTTCAATTATTTCTGGTAGACGGGTAGCGTTTTCGGTTTGTTTTTCGCGACTATTGACGGCGGAGCTTGACGAAGGAAAGACCCATCGTAAGATGCGCGCGCCACGCGGGACGGCCCGCCGTGGCGAATTGCGTCGTTTGCGGCGAGCCGGTTTGCGGGGAGTGTGCGCGCGTAGTCGACGGCAATTATTATTGCGCGCGGGACGAGCCTTCCGCCGGTGCGAAAGACGCGGTGCCTCGGCGCGGGGGCGGCCGCTTGCGCCTTGGCCTTTTGCTCGTCGTCGTCGCCGCGGTCGGGGTTTCCTGGGGCGTTTTGGCGTTGCTTCGACCCAAGGTGGAGGCGGGCGCGAAGCTATACCGGCGGGCGTTGACGCGCCAGCGGCTAACCGAGATAGCTGAGGCGGCCGCCGCCTATAAAAGAGACGTGGGCCACTACCCTACTGAAGAGGAGGGCCTTAGGGCGTTGGTGGTCGACCCGGGCGATGGCGCGAAATGGTTTGGACCTTATTTACGGGAGTCTTACGTTGACGACGGCGCCGTCGTGGACGTAGCCGGAAGGTCGTTGGGATACCGCGCTTCCGCCGGGGGGTACGTCATAATAGCCGCGGGCGAAGACGGCGAATTGGGCACGGGGGACGACGTGGAATTATCTTTGGAGGAGGGTTCGCGGCCGCGGCCCGAAGTCCCCGTTCCAGATTTGCGGGGTTTTTTCGCCTCCGGGGGCGACGTGGGTTGAAATAGGGTAGGGCGGCGTTAGTCGAAATCTCCGGGCGCCGGTTCCTTGCCGGCGCTTTTTTCGTCCGGGGCGCGCGCGGCAAGTCGCGCCGCTGCGGCCTCGAGCGCGCGCGCAACTTCGCGGACGGCCACCCCCGCCCTCGAGGCGAGTTCGGCCGCGCTCTCGTACTCCGCGTGAGGGAACATTTCGCCCTCGGCGCCGACGGCTAATTTTACTTTGCCCGTGCCGTATTCGCTTTCTACCGTTACGACGCGCCTCTCCAGGATTTTACGGGCGGCCTCGTAGTAGCGGACGCCGAGGGTGGACGTATAGCGGAGGACGAGGTCGCACAAGCGTTCGCGGTCCTCCAGCCGGCCTATAATTTTTACGGCGTGGCCCGGGCGGCCCTTCTTCATTACCGCAGGCGTAACGGCGACGTCCAGCGCGCCGGCGCCCAGGAGCGCTTGCGCAGCGAAGGACAGCTCCTCCGGCGTCATGTCGTCGACGTTGGCCTCGAGTACGGCCACTTGGCCCTCGAGGCCGGCTTTCGCCTGCGGGAGCGTTTCCCCCAGGAAGGCGCGCAACACGTTCGGGAATTCGGGCGGGTCGGCCGTGCCGGGGCCGTAGCCCGCGGCTTCGATCGTCATCGTCGGCATCTGCCCGAACCCGTCGGCGACGGTGGCGATGAGCGCCGCGCCCGTAGGCGTCGTGAATTCGCCGGAGACGCCGCCGCCGAAAGCCGGAACGCCGCGCAGAAGCTCGAGCGTCGCCGGGGCCGGGACGGGCAACTTGCCGTGCGCGGTTTCGACGTAACCGGAGCCGAGCCTAAGGGGCGAGGCCACGACACGGTCCGCCTTTACTATTTCCAAAAGGATAAAAGCGCCCACGACGTCGACCACGGCGTCCACCGCGCCGAGCTCGTGGAAGGTCGTACGGCCGACGGCGGCCCGGTGGGCCCGTCGCTCCGCCTCCGCCAACTTCCGGAAGGTTCGGCCGGCTCTTTCCTTGACGTACGGCGATAACGGCGCACGGGCGAGCAGAACTTCCACCGCGCTCACGTCGTCGAAGTGCGGCGCTTCCGCGGACACGATTACTTCTACGCCGACCGCTTCTACGCCGCCCCGCAGACGGGGTGGGTAAGCCAATTGGACGCCGGGGAGCTTTAGCCGCGCCAGGCCCTCCTCGAGCCTTTTACGGCCGTCCGTCAAGTCGAGGAAGGCAGAGAGCAACGTATCGCCGCTCGCGCCGGCGTTTCCGTCAAGGTACAGGAGCTTCATTTTTCCGCCGCGGCCGCGCGGCGGGCGATCAAGGCCGCGGCGTACCCGGCGCCGAAGCCGTTGTCTATGTTGACGACCAATACGCCGCCGGCGCACGAGTTGAGCATAGTTAAAAGAGGAGCGACGCCGCCGAAGCTCGCGCCGTAGCCGACGCTCGTCGGAACCGCGACGACAGGCCCGCCGCCCAAGCCGGCGACGACGCTCGCCAGAGCCCCCTCCATCCCGGCGACGACGATTACGCAGTCGGCCTTTCGGATAACGTCGAGTTTGTCCACGAGGCGATGCAGGCCGGCCACGCCAACGTCGTAGACCCTCTCGACGTTGCACCCGACGACCTCGGCCGTAACCGCGGCCTCCTCCGCGACCGGTATGTCCGCCGTCCCCGCGGAGAGGACGAGTACGCGGCCGCGAAGTTCCACGGCCGTTTCGCCGGCGACGACGACCGCGCGCGCCTCCTCGTGGTAGCGGGCGCCGGGGCATTTCTCGCGGATCGCTTCGTAAGTCTCGCGCGTGGCTCTCGTGGC
The DNA here is from genome assembly GCA_011773985.1 of Candidatus Zixiibacteriota bacterium. Lineage (GTDB taxonomy): Bacteria > RBG-13-66-14 > B26-G2 > WVWN01 > WVWN01 > WVWN01. Next base: position 21,302 of record WVWN01000003.1, read on the forward strand.
GAGTACGGGGGCGCCCGTTTCGGCGATGCGTGCGGCGATGGCTGTGGCTTGCGCGGGCGTCTTTCCCTCGCAGAACACGGCCTCCGGGAAGCCGGTGCGGAGCGGCCGGTGCGTGTCTACGCGCGCGAAGCCCAGGTCGGCGTACGGCAGATGGCGCAAGCGTTCTACCGCTTCATCGACGCCAACGTCGCCCGCGGCTACGGCGCGGAGTAATTCCTCGAGTTTCTTAGGGTCCATCCTCGGGCGGCTTTGCGAACTCTTCCAATAGGTCGGCGACGTCGCGGCGGCAGGCGACGCGGGCCGCGCGGGGTAGGAGGGCTTTGGCGCCGCGCGCCCCTTTTAAGTACGCGAGGAGGTGTATGCGGAAATGCCGCGCCGCGCGCTCCTCCCCGTCGAGCGCCGCGGCCTTGTCGAAATGGAACATTATCGCCTCCGCCAATTCGGCCCGCGACGGCGCCGCCGGCACCGCGCCGTCCGCCAGGTAGGTTTCTATATCGTTAATTAAATAAGGTCGGCTCACCGCGGCCCGCCCCACCATGACCCCCGCGGCGGCTGTTTCTTTCAACAGCGCTTCGGCGTCCTGCGGCGTTTCGACGCCGCCGTTGGCCCAGACCGGCAAAGGGACCGTTTCCGCGATCTCCTTTACGGCGTAAAAATCCACCGGCCCGCGCAGGCCCTGGTCGACGGCGCGGCCGTGTACGGTCAGTGCCGCCACCCCCTCCTCGGAGAGCAACTTCGCCGCGGCGAGGGTGCTTTTATCGGACGGGTCGCGCGCCAACCTCATCTTGGCGGTGACGGGGACGGGCGAGGCCGCGACGACGGCCCGGGCGATTCTGCGCAGCGCCACCGCGTTACCCGCCAGCGCCGCGCCGGCTTCCTGCTTGCGTATCTTGGGCGCGGGGCAGCCGAGGTTAACGTCGACCAGCGGGAAGCCGGCGTCCGCGACTATCTTCGCCGCCTCGGCCATACCACCGCGCCGGGCGCCGAAAATCTGCGCCGCGACCACCGGCGCGTCGTCGTCGCCCCGGGCCAGGAGGCGGAGGGTATTGCGGTTACGGCGAACGAGGCCCTCGGCGGATATGAGCGGCGTGACGGCGTAGGGGCAGCCGAACGTCGCGACGGCGGCGCGGAAAGGATACTCGGTGTAGCCGGCCAGCGGCGCGAGCGCCACGCGCCCGGGGACCTCGACGGTGCCGACCTTTATCGTACGGGAGTTCGAAGCCTCGGCCAATTTTAACCTTCTCCCGGCGCCAGTTTATTTACCAAATCCACGGCCTTGCGCGCGAGCTCGAGCGCGACCTCGGCCTGCTCGGGCGTGACGGCGTACGCCGGGACGTCCTCGGCGAAGCTGTCGGGGAAGCGCGGTGCTGTGTAAAAGTCGTCGAGTTTGCCGACGTCGGCGACGGCCTCGAAAGGCGCGGCGCGCGAGCTGCACTTCAGCACGAGGGACCTTATCGAATGGCCGAAGACGGCGGTTTCGTCGTTGTAGTAGAGGTATGCTTTGAGAGCGCGCTCCGCGGCCTGGTGGGCCAGAAACGTCGCCCATTCGTAAGCGTCGTTTTTCTGGAGGACCGCGGCCGCGTCGAGGTCGCGTTGGGCTTGCTGCAGCCAACGTTTGAATATGCGCAGTTTATCTTCTTCCATAACGCTCCCGGCGCCCCGGCCTTCACGTTAAGGCCAGGAAGGGGACGACGGATTACGACGGCGTTCTTTCGTTTAGAACGCGGCCCTCACGCCGTAAAATTATCATAAATCGGTATATTAGGCAAAAAGAAAAGCCGCCTCCCCGCGGTTCCGTGTAAACGCGAGACATGTAGGGGCCGGTCTTTAGGCCGGCCCGGCGCCGGCCGAAAACGGGCCGACCCGAAGGCCGGCCCCTACGTTTGCACATCTGTTGTGGGTTTACCGGAACAACGCCTTCACGCGGCCGAGGGAGGCCGGCGCGACGGCGACGTTGACCCACCGGAAGTACTGGATGCGGTTGTTCTGGGTGTCCGCGACGTAGACGCGGTTCCCGCCGGGCGCCACCGCGACGCCGAACGGGTTCTTGAAGCGGCTGTTCGCCCCGCCCCGCGAGCCCCACTTGCCCAGGAACGAGCCGCTAGCCGTGAAGTACTGGATGCGGTCGTTGCCCATGTCGGCGACGTAGACGTAGCCGTTGGGCGCGACGGCGATACCCCAGGCCGATTCGAACTGGCCGTCGGCCGCGCCGCGCCTGCCCCACTGGCCCAGGTACGAGCCCACGGGGGTAAAATACTGGACGCGGTGGTTGTCGCCGTCGGTGACGTACGCGTTGTTGTTGGGGGCGAGTGCGACGCTTATGGCCGCGAGAAACTCGCCCTGGCCTGAGCCCCGCGAGCCCCACTTGCCCAGGAACGAACCGCTGGAGGTGAAGTACTGGACGCGCTCGTTTTCGCTGTCGACGACGTAGACGTAGCCGTTAGCGGCCGCGGCCGCGTCGGTAGGCATCTCGAACTGGCCGTTGCCGGTCCCCTTCGAGCCCCACCGCCCGAGTAAGCTGCCGCTCGCGGTGAAGTACTGGATGCGGTTGTAGTTAGTGTCGGCGACGTAGACGCTGCCGGCGGGAGCCACGCCCAGGCCGAACGGGAAGTACATCTCCAAGACGCCGCCGAATTTGCCGAGGAACGAGCCGGTCGGCGTGAAGTATTGGATGCGGCTGTTGTAGGTGTCGGCGACGTAGACGTTTCCGCTGGGGCCGACGGCCACGTCCATCGGCGTGGCGAACTGGCCGTCGCCCATGCCGCTGGAGCCCCATTTGCCCTCGTAGACCCATTCCGCGAGAGCGCCGGAGGCGAGGGCCAGCGCGGCGAGCGCCGCGGCCGTAGCGATTTTGCCTAGTAACATGAGTCTCCTCTCGATAATAAGTGGTTTCCTTAAATATAGCAGAATAAGGCGGCCGGCTCCAATTAAAAAAGGCCGGCGCCAAGGCCGGCCCGTATTTTAACGGCAAACGCCCCTACCGGAACAACGCCTTTATCCGCCCCACGGACGACGGCGCGACCGCGGGCTCGGTCCAGCGGAAGTACTGGATGCGGTAGTTAAAGGTATCGGCTACGTATACGCGGGTGGCTGTAGGCGAAGGGGCTACGCCTGCGGGCCAATATAACTCGCCGTTGCCTGACCCGCGGGTACCCCATTTGCCGAGGAACGAACCGGCGGCAGTGAAATATTGTATGCGATGTCTCTGCGTATCGGCGACGTAAACGTTGCCGTTGGGTGCTACGGTGATGCCTTCCGGGTATCTGAATTCGCCGTTACCCGAACCATAAGTACCCCATCTACCAAGGAAAGAACCTGTTCCCGTGAAATACTGAACGCGGTTGTTATACGTGTCTATTACGTAGACGTTGCCATTAGGGTTTAGGGCTACTTCGTAAGGGTTTTCGAATTGGCCCGGGCTATTCCCGCGGGAGCCCCACTTGCCTTCGTAGACGTAGTCGCTTAACGCGGGAATCGCCGCGGCAACCGATATCGCAATCCCCAAAAACGCGTTCGTTTTCATATCGGTTCCTCTGCGCGGATACCGGACCCCTAAGCGCGCGGCGGGGCAAAATGGGGCGACTGGCCAGTCGCCCCTACTCGAACAGCGCGTTCACGCGGCCGAGGGAGGCGGGTACGACATATTCCGAGGTCCGGGTATACCAGTAATAGTAATCCGTAGCGTCGTCTATTACGTATAACTCCTTGTCGTAAGGGGGCGCCGTATACGCGGTATAACCTAAGCCGAGGGCGTTTGGATTCCCGTGATAATCGGTACGCCGTTCTCATATACCGTATGCGTCGCCGCGTCGGCGACGTATAAGTGGGCGTAGCCGCAACAGCCGGTGGGGCGGCGCCCGGGGCCCGCGAACGTACCGACGAGCGAGCCCGTCGTTCGGTTTAAAAGGGCGATTGAGTTACGGTCGGGGATGGCGACTATTAAACCGGGAGGAAAGGACGCCTTAAAGTCTAAATCCGCCGGCCCGTAGAACGGGCACCGAAACGAGCTTACGACCGAACCTTGCTTCGTGGTCTCGTATATCCACGACGTCCGGTTATTAGTTATGTAAAACGTTTCGGTATGGTAATATACACCCCACGCCCCCGGCCCCCCGGGCGCGGGGAAACTCGACCGGATTGTACTCTGTTCCCAAGAGTAGCGATACACGTAAGGGTTAGGGCCGTCTATGACGATATAACCCGCAAAGGGCGTACCACTCGAATAACCCCGCGGATTGGGCCCCGGCGTGGGGTACGAGGCCATCAACTTCCAAGCGTCGCCATAACTCGCGCCGCAAACGCAAACGAGTAATAATCCCAAGGTAAGTAACTTCTTCGCCGCTTTAATCACCTCCCACGACGACGTTGTCCTCGCGGGCCGGCTTGTAGTTGTGCTTCGTCGCCGTGAGCTTGCCTTCGAAAAATACAAAACCGCCGCTGCCGCGAAGGGCGCGCCGGTTGGGTATAGTTTTCTCTACCATACTTCCCTCCTCGTTCCTTCTAGTTAATTATATACTTTAATCAACTCCTGCGTCAAGCGGTTTTTTTATTAAGAAAACCCGCCTCGGCGGCGGCCTAACGTAGTAGGGGCGACTGGCCAGTCGCCCCTACCGGAACAACGCCTTAATTCTACCCACCGACGAGGGCGCGACCGCGGGCTCGGTCCAACGGAAGTACTCGATCCGGTGGTTACGATGGTCTACGACGTAGGTACGGCCGCCGTTCGCCGTCAAGGCTAGGTTAAAGGGCCAATCGAATTCGCCGTTACCCCTCCCGGGAGTCCCCCATTTCCCTAGGAACGAGCCGCTCGAGGTAAAATATTGGATGCGGTTATTATTCCTGTCGGCTACGTAAATGTAACCGTCGCTCCCGTACGTGATCCCTTCGGGGAATTGGAATTGGCCGTCGCCCGTACCTTGCGAGCCCCATTTGCCGAGGAACGAGCCGCTAGAGGTGAAATATTGGACGCGATGATTATCGCGGTCGGTAACGTAAACGTTACCGTTCGGGGCGACCATTACGTACATGGGCGGCCTGAATTGGCCGTCGCCCCTCCCCGCGGAGCCCCATTTTCCGAGGAAAGACCCGCCCGGCGTGAAGTATTGGACGCGGTAATTGCCGACGTCGGTTACGTACCAGTTCCCGCTCGCCGCGAACGCTATTCCCTTAGGCCCCCGGAACTGGCCATTCCCCGTACCCTCCGAGCCGTGAAAGCCGAGATAGGACCCGGTGGAAGTGAAGTATTGGACGCGATGATTATCGAAATCGGTAACGTATACGTCACCCCTCGAGGCAAACGCCAAGCCCCGGGCGAGGTCGAACTGGCCCGGGCCCGTACCGAGCGAACCCCATTTGCCGAGGAATGACCCGGTAGCAGTAAAGTATTGTACCCGGTTATTATAAGCGTCTGCCACGTATACGTTGCCATTGGCTGCTATCGCGATATCTTCCGGGAGGTTGAACTGGCCGTTACCGGTGCCTCCGGAACCCCACTGGCCTTCGTAGACCCAAACACCCGAGGCCAGCGGGGCGGCGACCACAAACCCGCCAACTGTGCATAAGACGTAACGCTTCATAATGTTTCCCCTTTTATTATTTATAACGATGAATAAGGGCCCGCATTTACGCAGACCCTATTTACGGGCGAACTGTCGCGCATCTATTTAAACAATCCCTTGACGCGGCCGAGCGACCCCGGCGCGACGGCCTCGTGGCCGCGCCACTCAAATCTATATATATAGTTAGTGGCCCTGTCAACAACCAACGTACGTGCATAAGGCGGGCCGTCTGTTAAACGTTCCGCACACGCGGCTACCGGGGCATTCAAGTATCCGGTACCATAACCCAAAAAATATACCTTATGGGTCGCCGGATCGCCTAATATAGCGTTAGACGTGCTAACAGCGTCAATAGCCGTCAAACGGGTCCCAGGGCCGCGGAAAGAACTTAGGACCGAACCGGTCGTTGTTATCCTTATTGCAAGGTTATCGTCCGGAATAGCGACATATAGCAACCAATCGCTAAGGTCGGCCGGGTGGGCCTTGGGGCAGCGGAATGAAGATATAACCGAACCGGTCGTCGTTAATTCATAGATGAAGCTATTATTATAGTTAGAAACCAAAATAGCATCCGAACCCCAACTCCTTAAACCCCAAACACCCCGCGGAACGTCCAACGTAATATATTCCGACGGCTTACCCAGGTTATATACCCGCGGCGGCGAGCCGTCGCAAAGTACAGAACCGCCGTACGGGGCGTAGTAAGCGATACCGCGCGCGTTAAGGGCCGGAGCGGGATAGGAGCCAACGACCATCCACCCCGTAGCCTCAATACTACCTACCGGGAGGAAAACAGCCGCTAACAACAAAGCTGCCGGTGATCTCACGTTAAAACCCACTTGGCGAAAATCATTACTGAATATTCAGGTCCGTCTTGTAGGCCGGGACGCAGTTTTTCATGGTCGCCGTAAGGTGAACGTTGCTCGCGGCCTCGGGAACGATAAACTCGCAATTGCCTTCGTCGAAATACAAAGCCGCCGCTGCCGCGAACGGCGCGCCGGTTGGGTATAATTTTCTCTACCATACTTCCCGCCTCGTTATTTCTTGTTAATTATATGCTTTAATCAACTCCTACGTCAAGCGCTTTTTTTATTAAGAAAAGCCGCCTCGGGGGCGGCCTAACGTCGTAGGGGCGACTGGCCAGTCGCCCCTACCGGAACAACGCCTTTATCCGCCCCACCGACGACGGCGCGACCGCGGGTTGCGATTCGCGGAAATACTGAATACGGTGGTTGTAAGAGTCCGCTACGTAAACCTTATTTGCCGTCGGCGTAGCGGCGACGCCAAGCGGCATATAAAATTGGCCGTTACCAGACCCACGCGTACCCCATTTACCAAGGAACGAACCGCTTGGCGTAAAATACTGGACGCGGTGATTATACGTATCGGCTACGAAAATCCTGCCGACCGGCGAAGCGCCTACGCCCGCGGGCCTGTTGAATTGCCCGTCGCTCGTACCGTAAGACCCCCATATGCCGAGGAAGCTGCCGGTCGACGTAAAGTATTGGACGCGATGGTTTAAAGCTTCGGTAACGTAAACTTGATAGCGGGTTGAGAGGAAACCAAGGCCGTGGGGCTGATTAAACTGGCCCCACGCCGTACCGTACGAACCCCATTTGCCCAAGAAGGAACCGCTCGAGGTGAAGTATTGGACGCGGTGGTTATAGTATTCTGCAACGTAAACGTTGCCGTTCGGCGCCACGGCGACGCGAATGGGACGATTGAATTGACCGTTACCGGAGCCCAGCGTACCCCATTTACCTAGAAACGACCCAGTGGGGGTGAAATATTGTATGCGGTGTCTTTGCGTATCGGCGACGTAGACGTTGCCGTTCGGTGCTAAGGCTATGCCTTCCGGGTATCTGAATTCACCGTTACCCGAACCATACGTACCCCATCTACCAAGGAAAGACCCTGCTTGCGTAAAATACTGAACGCGGTTGTTGTACGTGTCGACGACGTAAACGTTCCCGTTAGGCGCGAGCGTTATTTCACGAGGTCTATCGAATTGGCCCGGGCTATTCCCGCGGGAGCCCCACTTGCCTTCGTATACGTAGTCTGTTAAGGCCGGGGTAACCGCGACTAGTAAAATGGCAATAACTAAAAATATGGTCCGCTTCATTTAGGCCCCTTTACGCGTTACCCTAAGCGGTTCCTGCTCCGCCACCCCGTATAAAGCCCCGAAAGGCCGTTCGCCCCTACTCGAACAACGCCTTCACGCGGCCGAGGGAGGCGGGTACGATATCTCCCGACGTACGGGCGTAGTAGTAATAGTAATCCGTGGCGTCGTCAACGACATATAACTTGATGTCGTATGGCGGTTCCATACTCCAAGTATAACTAAAACCTACCGGCGTTTGGATACCCGCGATAATCGGTACGGCGTCCTCGTATATCTTGTGGGTCGCGGCGTCGGCTACGTAGAAGTGCGCGTACCCGCCACACCCCGTAGGGCGGCGCCCCGGCCCGGCGTACGTACCGATAAGGGAACCCGTCGTATAGTTTAAAACCGCTATTATATTGCGGTCGGGAACCGCAATTATAAAGCCCGGCCACGCGAATTCGCAATCGGCGGGCCCGTCGAATGGGCATTGGAAGGAATTTACTACCGAGCCTTGTGTGGTCGCCTCGTATATCCAAGAAGTTCGGTTATTGGTTATAAAAAAACCGCTACCCGTTATTTTTGCTATTCCCCACGCCCCCGGCCCCCCGGGCGCCGGGAAACTCCAAACGATCGAGCTGCTTGTCCAAGAATAAAAATAAACGTGGGGTTCGCCCCCGTCCATTACTATATACCCCGCCTCGGGACCAATGCCCCAATAACCGCGCGGATTGGACCCGGGCGTGGGGTACGAGGAGACCAACGTCCACACGTCGCCATAACTCGCGCCGCTAACACAAAACAACAACAATCCCAAGGTAAGTAACTCCTTCGCCGCCTTAATCACCTCCCACGACGACGTTGTTCTCGATGGCCGGCTTGTAATTGTGCTTCGTAGCCGTGAGTTTGCCGTCGTCGAAGCCGAATAAAAGGTCCTCGAAGGTGCACCTCCCGTGGGTGCCGGTCGTGTTTGTAAGGTAGTACCAATGTTGCCAAAGGCACACCTTGGCCCCCGGTACCGTTTGGTTACCGGTGGTCGTCACCGTAACTTCTAGCGTCTTCATCGTACCGTTCGCCCACCAAGTGTAGTCGATATTTAACGGCGCGGGCTCCGCGGTCCACAGCTCCATCGTCGGGTCGCCGCGCCACGAAAAGCCGCCTCGCGGGCGGCCTACGGTCGTAGGGGCGACTGGCCAGTCGCCCCTACCGGAACAACGCCTTAATTCTACCCACCGACGAGGGCGCGACCGCGGGCTCGGTCCAACGGAAGTACTGGATGCGGTCGTTAAAGGTATCGGCGACGTAAACGCGAGAACCATTCGCAGAAACTACGACGCCTTCGGGGTAATAGAACTCCCCGTTGCCCGAACCCCTCGTACCCCACTTGCCGAGGAATGAACCGTCGGGAGTGAAATACTGGATGCGGGCGTTGTAGATGTCCGCTACGAAGACGTTGGCGTTAGGGGCCGTCGCGACGCCGTAAGGACGGTTGAATTGGCCGTCGCCGCTACCCTGCGAGCCCCATTTACCGAGGAAAGAGCCGCTCGAGGTAAAGTATTGGACGCGGAAGTTAAGGCGGTCGCCGATGTAAACGCGGGCCCCCGACGGGAGGACGGCAACGCCCATCGAGCGATTGAATTGGCCGTTACCGGAGCCGGACGCACCCCACTTGCCGAGGAACGAGCCGCTCGCGGTGAAGTATTGGACGCGGTCGTTCTCGGTGTCGCCGACGTATACGTTGCCGTTGGGAGCGACCGCTATCCCGAAAGGCCGCTCGAATTGGCCGTCGCCGGCGCCCTGTGAGCCCCATTTGCCGATGAACGACCCCGTCGGCGTGAAATATTGGATCCGGTGTCGAGCCGTATCAGCGACGTAAACGTTGCCGTTGGTAGCGACCGCGATACCTTCCGGGTATCTAAATTCGCCGTCCCCCGAACCAGATTTACCCCAATTACCGCGAAAATGACCTTCCCACGTGAAGTACTGGACGCGGTGGTTATAAGTGTCGGCTACGTAAACGTTGCCGTTAGGGGCTAGGCCAATACCCGTAGGCTTATCGAATTGGCCTAACTGGGACCCGGACGCCCCCCACTTGCCCTCGTAGACCCACGCGGCTAAACCCGACGTAACCGCGGCGGCGAAAACGGCAACTGCGTAAAACGCAGTCCTTTTCATCTCGCCTCCTTTGCGCGGAGTACCGAACCCCAAAGCGAGAGGCCCGGTTACGAAAGAACGAAAGGCTTTTCGCCCCTAATCGAATAACGCCTTCACGCGGCCCAACGACGCGGGTTCGGCCTTTGACGAATCACGATATAAGTAGATATAATCGGTCGCGTCGTCAATTACCTGGACGCCGACTACGGAGCCCTTTGCCATTATGGCGATATTACCGAAGCCGGTGGGGGTTTTAATGCCCGTAATTACGGGTTTGCCTTCCTCGTAAACGGCGTGTGTTGCCGAATCCGCAACGAAGAACTCGCCGGGGTAGCCGCCACACGCCGTCGGCCGCGAGCCGGGTGCTTTGAACGTACTTACCAACGAGCCCGTATTCTCGTCTACGACGACGATAACGTTCCGTTCCGGGATCGGTATATAAAGCTTGGAGCCAAACCCCCTGTCCATGTCGGCGGGCCCGGCGACCGGGCACCGGAACGAACTAACAACCGAGCCGGTCGTAGTAACCTCATAAATCCAGGAACTCCTTTCGTTAGATAAGTACATGTTCGAACCGGGGCCCGGACATATGCCCCAAGCCCCCCGGCCGCCCGGCGCCAGGAAACTCGCTATAATCCGCCCCGTGTACCAATACATCCGATAGACGTAAGGCGTCGCGCCGTCCTGAACGATATATCCCCTCAATTCACCGTCGCTCGTATAACCGCGGGGATTGGGCCCGGGCGTAGGATAGGAAGCATAAAGCTCCCAGGTGGCCGCGGCCGCGGCTACGGCGATGAAAACCGTACACGCGGCCGCCCAAATAGATTTGTCTCTCATGATTACTACTCTCCTACCGTAACGTTGTCCTCAAGAGCCGGCTTGTAGTTGTGCTTCGTCGCCGTGAGCTTGCCGTCGAAATACAAAACCGCCGCTGCCGCGAGGGGCGCGCCGGCTTAGTTGGATTACCGAAAGGACATACTTCCCTCCTCGTTCCTTCTAGTTAATTATATACTTTAATCAACTCCTGCGTCAAGCGCTTTCTTTATCAAGAAGAGCCGCCTCGGGCGCGGTGCCGTGTAAACGCAAGACATGTAGGGGCCGGTCTTTAGACCGGCCCGCCCCCGCGCGAAACGGGCCGACCTGAAGGTCGGCCCCTACCGGAACAACGCCTTAACGCGGCCTAGTGAGGTGCGTTTAAATTTAATGTTAACCGAACGTGGATTAATCCGGCATCGATTTTAAACTTTTCCTAACCTGCGCACGCCTTAAAATATATTTATTTTTTGCCTTGGCTTGTAATATAGCGATCCGGTCTAATTCATTTTTTTCGTATTTTAGTAACGCTATCTCTAAACACCTAACTATTTCTTTTATAACTTCGGGGAAAGGTATTACGGCCGGTACGAACATTAAAAACCCTTCTTTACTCGATACCTGTTGCGTAGAACCGTCTTTTCCGATAACAATCGATATTTCATCTTCGCTAAAACCCTCTTCTCTTAATATTATATAATTAGTAAATATAGTTGCAACGATATCTTCTACGAATGTATTTAAGGAGATCGGTTCGAGATTTGGGGAGAAAAATTGGAAATCCGTATCTATTTGTTTTTCCTCTATAAAGGATTTTACTAGTGGTCTATAATTAAACTTACTCATTATATAATTTTGGAATTCGTATTGCCCTAATATCGCGAAACCCGGCTCCCTTATTATTACGTTACTTATTTCTTCAATTTGGTCAGCAGCAAAAATTTTTATGCCCTCAGGGAAAGTATCCTGAAATTCGTCCTTTAGAACTAGGCCGCATATTTCCCTTTCCCAAATTAATTTTTTATTTTGCTCGTCTCGTCGTATAAGTCGTGTTTTATAACCTAGGCGCTCTATAATTTGTTCGGTTTTATTTACGCATTTTTGGGCTAGTTTCCTTTTTTCGGCTTCTGTTTCCCCGCCGATAGTTGTTAACCCCATTTCTTCAAAAAATTCATCGAAATTTAAAACTTCCTCTTCGGCCCTTGTCCTTTTTAGATATATTTTTTCTTGTTTTAACCTGATGCGGAGGTTTTTCTTTAACGTAAGGAAGTATTCTTCGGCGTTCACTTCTTCGAAAGGCGAAATATCTATTATTACCTCGAAATTCGGTTCGCCGCTATATGTTTTTTCGTTTCCCTTCCAATACCCAATACAATTAACAAGTGCACAGCCGCCGAAGTTCAAAGTTATATCTTCTAGGATAGACTCCAACAAAGAATCTTCGAAACGGTTGCCTTCGTTATCGTACCGGGGTATTGTTAGTTTCCAAGTCTCGATTTTTTTTAGAACGCCGTTATCGGTTATTTTATACATACGGCTAATTCCCGTAATAATTATTTATTGTTGGTTTTGGAACGGTTTCCAAGATTTAAGTTTATATTAAAATAACCCCCATCACCAGCAACGCTACGAACGGCGCGACGCCGGCGCCTACGGTCCCCGGGTGGAAGTCCGGCCCGAAGCCCGAGGCGAATAGGCCGTGGCCCTCGACGCCCAACGATACGTAGTTCCCGGCGACCATTCCCCCCACGCAGGCGACGACTACTAGTATTAAGCCGAGCGCGAAGGTCCGCGGCCTGCGGGGCGCTACGTCCAACACGTCCGGGTAGAGGAGGCCCAGCCGCCGGACGCGCTTGTCGAGCGCCTTGAGTAGGAGCGGCCCCAATACCACCGTGAAGATGACGTTGTTCACGACGATGATGTTCGCCAGCGCGGCGAAGGGCGCCTGGCCCAGCAGGTCTATCCCCCAGCCGATGAATAGGCCGCACGCTAAGGCGGCGAGAATTATAGCCGCCTCCATAAGTAATAAGCGCCGCCAGTTGGAAAGGTATTCCGCGGCGCCGGCGCGGACGATGCGGTAGGGGATGTACGCCAACAGGAAGTTGCCGCCGAGGCCGAAGAGGCTACCCCATCCCAGCGTCCCCGAGAAGTCCCCCAGCAGGTTCCCTAGGGCCGAGCCGACGGCGCCCGCGGGGCCGAAGAGCAGGCCCGCGACGAAAGGGATGGCTCGCCCGGGCGAGGTCTCCGTCAGGCCGGGTATGAGCGTGAGCGGTTTGAACGGTATGAGCAGCGCCGCGTACACCGCCGCGGTCACGGCCGCCAGGACGACCATCCGCGTGTTCTCCCACATCCTCGCGACTTCGCGCACGGCCTCACCTCGTAAGCTCGTAGATGCGGAGCGATACGGGGGTATCCTTCAGGTCGTTGAGCGGCTCGATTTCGACGTAGTATTTCCCGGCTAAGGATGCCTCGTCGAATATCACGGCCTTGCCCTCGTCGCCCAGATCCCGCAAAGCGTAGCGCACGTCCGCGGGCAGCGGCTTGACGACGGCGTACGCGTCGTACGGGTTTATGACGTTGGCCTCCAGACAGTCGCCCCCGCACGATATAACGTACGTCGTCCCCGGCGCCGGCTTAATGTCGTATTTGCCCTTCTCGCCCGCTTTGATCGTAATCTGGGCGGAATCGAGGAGCGTAAGCTTAGGGGGCGGCGCGGTAGACTTAGGCTTCTCGCCGGCGAGCGCGCGTACTATCGTCGCGGCCGTTTCGGCGCGGACGATGCCGGAAACCGGCAGGCCCCAATCCCGCTGGAACGCCTTGACCGCGGCCTCCGTCGCCGGCCCGAAGATGCCGTCCGTGCGGCCGAACCCCTCGAGGTAATCGCCGTATCCGATGTTGTAAAGGTCGTTTTGGAGGAGCGTCACGTAGTCGGCGGCGAAGTCGCTGTCGCGGGCGCCGAACTTCAGCGTATTGTCGCCGTAGCGGTTGACGGCGAAGGCCGCGGCGGAGAGCGCCAACGCGGCCGCAACGACGGTTGCAACCTTAGCGGATTTAGACATGATTCCCTCCTCGCTGGACGCGCGAGTATAAGTATATGTTGAGGGTATGGCTAAGTTAATGTTATAAGGTATTGCTTTTTTCGCGACGTTCGCTTAGCGATGGCGGCATTGTGAAGAACCCTTACGATTATTACTTAGAGTGGGACGCCCGGTTCTGGGAGGCGCCCTTCTTATTCGGCCTGTCGCGCGTCGGGCACGGCCTCGCCGGTAAAAGGCTCCTAGATATCGGTTCCCGGCGAGGGCGGATGTGTTTATGGTTTGCGGAAGAAGGCGCCCGCGTCGTCGGCGGCGATTTACATTACGATTATTTAACCTATGCGGCCGCGGAGTCAAGAAAAAACGGGGGGGAGGCTTTCAGCCTGGTCCAAATGCGCGCGGAGGCGCTCCCGTTTCGCGACGGGGCCGTCGACGTAATATTTACTAAGTCGGCTTTCGTCCTCTTCAAGAAGGCCGCGGCGTTTCGGGAAATGCTGAGGGTCCTCAAGCCGGGGGGCTACGTTTGGTTGGTTGAAAATATGAAGTTAAACCCCTTCGCCGCGTTGGTCAGGTTAGTACGGCGCTTGGCCGGCGTGGAATGGGTCAAAAGGGCCGCGTACGTTACGTACGAGGAACTGGAGTCGTACGCCCCCGCGTTTTCCCGCTACGCCCACGGGGAATTCCATCTGTTGACACCTTTGTGCCGCGTTATCCCCTTGCCGAGGCCCTTACTAAGGCGGCTCGTGGCTTGGGAAAGCCGGATCCTCAGGCGGTCCCGATGGCTGAGCCGCTTCGCGTGGCTGACGTGCGTCGTCGGCCAGAAGTAATCCCCGTATTTCCTCCGTAATCCACGCACACGATAGTTTTTTTACCGGGGTACGTCCGTGAAGAAGTCGCGGATGCGCGGCCCCGCTGCGGCCCTGCGCCGGAGGTGCCATAGTACGAACGAGAGCGGGACGACGGCGAAGGCGACGACGGCCAAGGCGCCGAAGGCTTTACCGAGCCCCAATTTCTCGCCGACGTACCCCACGAAGCCGGTGCCGAACGAACCGAGGCCGAAGGCCAAAAAGAAGTTTACGCCGAACGCTATGCCCTGGCGCCGGGCGGAGGTAAGCCGCGAGATGAGCGTGTTCGTTACCGGTTGCGTCGAGAAGTGGGCGAAGCCGTACGCCAGCGCGGGCGCGAAGAGGAACGCGCCCTGGGAGGCGCCCAGGAAAACGAGCGCGAGGCCGGAGAAGAGGAAAGAGCACGCGAGGACCAGTTCGTATCGCCAGCGGGAGGCCAACAGGCCGCCGACGTATTGCCCGCCAATGCCCGCGAGCAACGTCGCCGTCGTCGCCGCGTTGCCGACGAAGAGGTTCCTTATCGTCGCGAGGCGCGTCGGCAAGAAGGTCGTCGCGCCGTGAAAGATGAAGCCGTTCATTATTGCGATTACGTAAAAGAGGAGCAAGCCGGCCAAAAGGGTCTTTTGCGGGAGCGCGGGCCTTTCGGCCGCGGGCCCCGGCATGCGCGCGACGCCGCGCCCTCCCCATCCCGCGAAGGCGGCGCCGAGCGCGCCGAGCGCCGCGGCGAAGACGACGTACGACCACCGCCACCCCGCCGCGGCGGTTATCGCGCCCGCGACGACCGGCCCCAAAGATAAGCCCAAAGTCCCGAAGATGCCGTGATACGCCATGGCCTTTTCGACCGAGCCGACGCGGCGCGCTATCAAGGAGAGGCCTGCGGGGTGGTATAGCGCCGCGGCCAACCCCAGCGCCCCCAGCGCCACCCCCAGGCTGTAGATGTCCTTCGCCAACGCCAAGCCGACGCAAGCGGCGGCCATGCCGAAGCAACATATCCCCAGCACGCGACGCGAGCCGATCCGGTCCGCGAAATAACCGCTCGCCGGCGCGAGCAAACCGAACGACAGGTACGAGATGTTACCGACGACGGCGATGGCGAATAGCCCCGCGCCCACGCTCTCGCGCATGGGCGTGAGGACCGCGGCGAAAGCGACCATCGTCATGTGGACGAGGCCGTGCGCCGCGCCCGTTCCCAATATTATCTTTTTTTCGTCGGCAGTGATGGCTTCCCTTATGGGATTTAAACGTTACCGGTAGTCGCGGTCGTAATCGTCTTCCGTGTAGTCGGGCGGCTCGCCGTCGTATTCCAGAACCGCGACGCCCGAAGCGGTGCCGAAGGCGACGCGCGCCGTCGGGCCGCCCGTACGAAGGAGGACGAGTGACCTGCAATATTCGTCGCCCAGGCCGTAGCGCGCGTAGTAGCGGCGAACGTCCCCCGTTTCCAAATTGAGGACGTTGACACCGACCCCGCGGATTGACAACCACAACCACGGCGGCGCGGCAGCCGCGGCCCAGATGTCGGTGTGGCTCAGGCCGTCGCCCCAACTTATGTTCCTCTCGAAATTCAGGTCGGCGTCCAGTACGTCGACGCCCTTGTCGAAGGTCCCCACGTAGACGTGGCCCTCGTCCGCGGCGAGCGAATAGAGGATGTCCGAGGATATCCCCTCGCCGGCGCTTAACGCGCGAATTACTCTATCGGGGGGGTCGACGTACGCTAAGCCGCCGCCGAGGGTGGCGACTACAAGCCCGCCTCGCCAGGGGAGTAGCGCTCTTACCGGATACGGAAGGAAATCCTCCCCCTCGTCGTAACTACGCTCCACTAAGACCATTTTATAAATGGTGAGGAAGCTCGCGGTCGTGCCGAGAAAGTACCGGTCCTTGATTTTCGCGGCACACGTCCCTTCGCGGAGGCCGGGGCGAACACGCAGATCGAAAACCTTCCGTTCGCCCTCCCCTTCGGGAAGCGAGGCGAGGCCGGCGCGAGTCGTTACGATTAACCCGCCGTCGTAGAAGTAGAGGCCGCGTACGTCGTTCCAACCGCCGGGCAGGTTAAATTTTTCTACGGCTAGGTCGCCTTCGTCAATCGCGGCCAAGCCGTTCGGCGTGGCCGCCCATATTTTACCTTCGCCGTACGATACGGCGTAAACACCCCCCGGCGGAAGGCCCTTGGCGACGGGTAAGGGCCTAATCTCCCCCGTAGTAGGCTCGAGCGTGCATGCGCCGTTCTCCGTCCCTACGACTACGGCTTCGCCCCAGCTCGCGAGTGCCGTGCAACGACTAGACGGCAATCCGTCCGCGACGCCTACGCGCCAGATGGCCGATTTCTTTTTCGCCGCGTCTTTCAACTTTCTCCAAGCCGCCCCCGTGCCCGCGGCGAATTTGAAGGGCCGGTCGTCGGCGCACCTGACGAACAACCCTTCCGCGGTAGCGTAGAACTCCAGGCCGGCGAAGGCGAGCACGTCGCGGGTATCCGCGCGGCCGAGGGGCCCCGGCGCCCGCGTCGTCTCCTCGCCTTCGTATTCGAAGGTACCCTCGTCGGTCGCTATGGTCAATTTTCCCGGGCGAGACAGAACGCGCCGCACGGCGCCCGCGGCAGGCAATTCTACGGGAACCTCGCGCCAGCCTTCCGCGCCTCGAGCCGAGGCAAACAGCCGGCCCCGGCCGCCCCAATAAATGGAACCCTCCGCAAGCGTTATCGAGTACAGGTCGTCGAGCACGACGCCATCTGGCGTGACGAAGACCTTCCAGCCGTCCTCCACCTGGGGGCTAAGGCGCGCGGGCGGCCCCATTTCCGCGGGAATGGCCTCGAAAACATTCACCGTCGTACGCTTGTCGTAGCGCCGGGCCCCCTCGAGGGTCGCAACGTAGACGTACTCGGCGTCGACGGCTATGTCGGTGCAGTCGTTGCGGGCGAAGCCCCACATCCTTACGGTTTTTTGGGACGCGCCGCCGGCGCGGGGAAGGGTGGCGAGGCCGTTGCGGGAGGCGAAATAAAAGTTATCTATATCCGCGCCAATGGCGGTAACGTAGTTGTGAATTAGGGCCTCAGCCGCGGTGATATAGGCGGCCCGGCCGGTCCGAGGCGCGTAGCGCGCTACGCCGCCGCCGAGGTAACTTAGCCAGATGACGTCGCCGTCTACTAGGACGTCGGATACGTGAGCTCGGCTTACGACGTTGCGCCAGTTCGCCGCCCCCGCCGGCGGAGCGGCCGCGAGCGCGGCGCAGAGTAAGGCACATAAGGGGTAGCCCCTCATAACCCGGCGGCCGGCCGCGCGTCGCGTATGGGCGGAATATGTTTACAGACGTACGCCAGCGGCTCGACGCTCACGAGCGACGACACGCCGGGCCACGGGTCGTTAGCGTATTCCACGAACCACGCCGGCTTTCCCTGGGTCTCCACCGCGACGTTTATCTCGAAGTGCAGGTGGGCCGGCGTTTCGCGGGCGCTGCCCGTAGCGCCTACCGCCGCTATGACGTCGCCCGCGCGGACTCGCTGCCCTTTCGCGCAGTGAACCGCGGACATGTGAAGGTAGTACGTGTAAACCCCCCGGCCGTGGTAGAGGGCGACTTTGCCGCCGGGGCCCCTTTTGGGGGTGAAGGTAGCCACGGTTACGACGCCGTCCGCCGCGGCCAGGACCGGCGTGCCCTCGGGCGCGAAGATGTCGGTCCCCATGTGGTTCCGGCGCCACCGGTTCCGGAAATCGGTAAGGCCCGTCTTTTCGGTATATTCAATAGAATGAAACCGCGCGCCCGCGACCGGGAAGACGAAGGATATGCCGCGGAACGCGTCGCGCGTGGGCAGCATCCGGCCCGGGGGCGTATCGGGGAGGACCAGTTTGCCGTCCGCCGGGTCGACGTATCCCGTTAGCCAACCGTCGCGCGGCACCGCGCCCTCGAGCGTTTTGCCCCTCGCGCCGCCGAGCGTAACCGATAACGCGAGCGCAACCGTCGCGCCGTAACGCATCAGATAGGGCCGCCCTGATTTACCGCGTGAGATCCGTCGCTATTTTCCACTCGCCGCCCTGGTTGACCAGCGTGTGAGTATGTTTCACGCCGCCGAGCTCGTACGTTACCTCGGCCGTAAGGAGTTTGCTCTCCAGGTTGGTGATCTCCTCTTTGCCGTAAGGCTCGCGGCTGGCCTCGAGGCTTTTTAGGAAAAGATTACGGATCTCGTGCTCCGATAGCCCCTCTACGCCCACGGCGGTCTTAGAAAGCGCCGTATCGGCGTAACAATCCAACGCCGCCTCGAGGTCGCCCTTCTTCATGGCTTCCGCGAAGACCTCTACCGTGTCCTCGGGCGTGGCGTAGGGGTTCTCCGCGGGTTCCTTCGTACAACCCGCGAATATGAAAACGAGCGCGAGGCCCGCGGCCAAAAAGCATTTGCGCATATCGTCAACCTCCCGAAGCTCAAGTGTTGTTTAGTTTTTTTTATCGCGTGCGATCGCCGCGTACGCGTCGTGCTGGTGTATCGATTCGTAGTTGGTGCACTCCACCCGGTACGAGCGGACGCGCTTGTCGCCCTCGAGCTTTTCCGCGACGTTGCGAACGACGTCCTCGACGAAGCGAGGCCGCCCGTACGCGAGCTCCGTTACGGCCTTCTCGTCCTCGCGCTTCAGCAACGCGAACAGCGGCGCCGACGCGGCCTCCTCCGCCCACGCCACCACTTCCTCGATCCAGACGATATGCCGCGACTCGAGCTCCACGTAGACGTCGCCCCGCTGGTTATGGGCGCCGGCGTCGGCGATGTCCTTGGAGCAGGGGCACAGGTTGGCCACCGGGATGGTGACGCCGAGCGAGAATTTATATTTGTCCACCAGGTCGCCGATGAAGCGCGCGCGCACCTCCAGAAACGACTTCTCGCCCGAGGCCGGCGCGGCCTTGTCTATAAAATAAGGAAAGCTTATCGTGATGTGGGCCCGGGCGCCGTCGAAGCGGCTTACCATCTCTTTGAGGATGTAGGCCATCGTGCGGTAGTTGACGTTGTCGCGGTAGCCGTAGAGAATCTCGACGAAGCGGCTCATATGCGTGCCCCGGAACTGCGCCGGCAGGTCGACGAGCATGTCGACGGTGGCGATGGTGTCCTGGTGGCCGCGGTCGCGGTCCAGCACGCGCACCGGCAACCGCACGCCCTTGACGCCGACGCGGTCTATGGGTATCTGGGTTGCGGGCCGCTCGTTGGCGACGTCGTTCAAGAGCCTTTTTTTGCGGGCCATCGTTAAATCCTATTTCCGCTCCGGCGTTAGCCGCCTTAGCGTCTCGAGCCAGACCTCGTCGGCGCGATTCGTCATTCGCAAATTACTCCCACTCCACCGTGGCGGGGGGCTTGGAGGTTATGTCGTAGACGACGCGGTTGACGCCGGCCACCTCGTTCGTGATGCGGCTCGAGATTTCGGCCATGAGCTTGTGGCACATCCGGTACCAGTCCGCGGTCATGAAGTCCGCCGTCGTCACGCAGCGCAGCGCGCACACGTGCTCGTACGTCCGCTCGTCTCCCATCACGCCCACCGTCTTCACCGGCAAAAGCACCGCGATCGCCTGCGCAATCTCGTCGTAGACGCCGGCCCGCGTTATCTCCTCGCGCAATATGGCGTCCGCCCGCCGCAGCATCGCGAGCTTCTCGGGGGTCACCTCGCCGACGCACCGGACCGCGAGGCCCGGCCCCGGAAACGGGTGCCGCCCCACGATCTTCTCCGGCAGGCCCAGCTCGCGCCCCACCGCGCGGACCTCGTCCTTGAAGAGCTCCGCCAGCGGCTCAATTAATTCGAAGGGGACCTCCTCGGGCAGGCCGCCGACGTTGTGGTGCGTCTTGATGATATCGGACGGCCCCTTGACCGACCGCGACTCGATGCGGTCCGGGTAGAGGGTCCCCTGGGCCAAAAATTTCACGCCGCCGACCTTCTCGGCCTCGGCGCCGAATACGTCGATGAAGGTGTGGCCTATGATGCGACGCTTCTCTTCCGGGTCCGTCACGCCTTTAAGTTTATTTAAAAATAGCTCGGCGGCCGGCACGACCGTAAGCGGGACCCTAAGCTCGCCCTCGAAGACGCGCTCTACCTCGTCGACTTCGGCCTCGCGCATAAGGCCGGTGTCTACGAAGATGGCGTGGACGCGGTCGCCGACGGCGCGGTGCAGAAGCGTCGCCAGCACGCTCGAGTCCACGCCGCCCGACAGCGCCAGCACGACGTGCTCGCCGCCGACGCGTTCGCGGAGCTCCCCAACCTTCTCGGCCACGAACGACGCCGGCGTCCAGGAGGCTTCCAGGCCGGCGACTTTGAACAGAAAGTTGGCGAGGATGCTCGAGCCGTATTCGGTGTGCGTGACCTCGGGATGGAACTGGAGGCCGTAGATGCGGCGGTCGTCGTCGCCGACGGCGGCGTAGGCCGAGTTGTCGGAGGCGGCCAGCGCGCGGAAGCCGGCGGGCGGGACGTCGACGCGGTCGCCGTGGCTCATCCAGACTTCGAATTTTTTTGGAACGCCTTCGAATAGGGGTTTGGATGATTTTACGTTTAACGTGGCCGGGCCGTACTCGCGGGCCGCGGCGCGGGCGACTTCGCCGCCGAGCGTGGCCGTTATGTATTGCAGGCCGTAGCAGATGCCGAGGACCGGGACGCCGAGGTCGAAGACGGCCGGGTCGGCGCGGGGCGCGTCGTCGGCGTATATCGAGGCCGGCCCGCCCGAGAGGATGACGGCGCCGACCTCCTGCGCCGCGAGGGCCTTCGCGTTGACGTAGTACGGTTCGATGGCGGCGAAGACGCGCTGTTCGCGCACCTTGCGCGCGATGAGCTGCGTATACTGGCTGCCGAAGTCGAGGACTGCTACTTGAAGGCGCATTTAAACTCCGGCGACGTCGCGGTCCTTAGGGTACCCGACGTCGTAGTGGAAGGTTACCTTTTTATCTCGCACCGGTTTTACCGAAGGCCAGGCCGACCAGAGCGCCGCCGCCGGTAAACCAGACCAACGACTCGAGGAGCCAGGCCCACGACGCGGCCGGCGGAATATTCACCCTGATGGCGACGGCGACCGTCGCCGCGAACGCGACGCCGACCCAGACGGCCAAACCGAACAGGAAACCGCGCGCGGCGCCGGCGCCGGGCACGCAACGGCCGAATATCCAATACATAAGTGCGAATAATAGGCCAGCGCCGATCGACAGCAGGGCCATATGGGTCGTCTGGGCCGGGTACGCTCGATAAATATTTTCTACGTAGGCGACGCCGAAGATGACGTCGTGGAAGAGCAAGCCGACCGCTATTTTAAGTATTCCCGCGAGGACGCCGCCGATGATCCACCTCAAGGACTTCACGCCTCTGCCTCCTTCGTCACGGTCAATCGTTTGCGTCGTCGGCCTTCTCCACCACGCTGCCCGCCCGGTAGCCGTCGAGGTCGAGGGCCACGAATTTGAAGCCTAGTTCGTGAAGTTTGGCCGTAACGCGCGCCCTTGCTGCCGCTTGGGCCGCGCGGGGTATCTCTTTCGCGTCGAGTTCGATTCGCGCGCACGGCCCGTAGTAACGGCAGCGTATCTGGTGAAAACCCAAGTCGGCCAGCGTTTGTTCCGCCTCCTCGACGATTTTCAATTTTTCGGTTGTTATCACTTCGCCGGTCGGGAAGCGGGAGGCCAGGCACGCCGATTGCGGCCGGTCGAAGTTGGGCACGCCGTTGTCTCGCGCCAACGACCGGACCTCCTCTTTAGTTAGGTTTACTTCGGCCAAGGGCGATATTATTCCCAACTCGCGCGCGGCCCTCGCCCCCGGGCGATGGCCCTCGAGTTCGTCGGCGGTCGTGCCGTCGGCGACGGCGGCGATGCGCTCCTGTTCCGCCAGTTGTCTAAGTTCCGCGAAGAGTATTTTTTTACAATAATAACACCGGTCGGGCGGATTGGCGAGGAAGGTGGCGTCCTCGGTCTCGGACGAGTCGATGAATATTTGTTCCGCGGCGAGTATGCGGGCCGTGGCTTCCGCGTGTTCGGCCTCGCGGGCCGCGAACGCCGGGGACCGCGCGGTCGCCGCCAGCACGCGGCCGGGGACCGCTTTTTGCGCGCTCGCGAGCAGAAACGTCGAGTCGGCGCCCCCGGAGAAGGCGACGAGGAGCGAAGGCAACTTCCCGAGGCGGGCCAGGAGTAGTTCGTATTTTCTTTCCGCGGGGGACTGCTTCACGCCGCGACCTCGTCGATTACGCCGCCTCCGAGCAGGACGTCGCCCTCGTAGAAAGCGGCGGATTGGCCGGGCGCTATCGCGCGCCGCGGCTCGTCGAAAGTTACGGCCCAGCGTCCTTCGCCCGTTCGGCGCAGCGTCGCGGCCGCGCCCCGGTCGCGGTATCGGACCGCTACCGTCGCCCGAATTTCGTCCGCGGCCGGCGGGGCCAACCAGTTTGCTCGGTCCACGTCGAACCGGCTCGAGGTCAAGGCCGGCCCCTCCGCGAGCACTACCGTGTTCGTCGACGCGTCTATTTTTTTGACGTACATGCGCGTGCCGCGAGCGACGCCCAGGCCGCGGCGCTGGCCTACGGTATAGCGCGTCAGGCCGGCGTGGCGCCCCAAAACGCGACCCTCTTCGTCGACGATGGGCCCGGCTCGGCCGCCTTCGCCCGCGGCCTTCTCGACGTAGTCGGCGTAGGGGCCGTCTTCGACGAAACAGACGTCCTGGCTCTCCGGTTTATCGAAGGCGACCGCCGTTACTTCGCCGAGAAGGGCCCTCACCTCCATTTTCCGGAGGGAACCGAGGGGGAACCGAATTTGGGCGAGACCTTCGCGCGGCGTCCCCCAAAGGAAGTACGACTGGTCCTTCGCGGCGTCGGCGGCGCGCCGGAGTATGAAAGACGAGCGCGCGTCGTCGTACTCGCGTATGACGTAGTGGCCTGTCGCGAGCGCGTCGAAGCCCATGGCCCGGGCCCGGCGCAGCAAGTATTCGAACTTGATAACGCTGTTGCAGCGGACGCACGGGTTGGGTGTCCGGCCGCGGGTGTATTCGGCGACGAAGTCGTCCACGACGGCCCGCCGGAATTCCTCCCGGTAATCGAAGACGTAGTGGGGGATGCCGATGCTCCTCGCCAAAGCCGCGGCCTCCTTTACTGCCGAAGGGGAGCAGCACGACCGTCCGGACCGTCGCTGCGAATCGTACAGGCGCAACGTCACGCCGACGGCGTCGTATCCCGCTCGCGCGAGTATTAACGCCGCCGCGGCGCTATCGACGCCGCCCGACATGGCTACTAATATCTTTGAGGCCATAGCTGTTTACGTTCTTTCTAAAAAATATCACACGCTCAGGGCCAAGTCAACGGCGGGCGGATTCGTGGCGGCCTACCCTCCGCTCGGCCGCGCGCTTCGGCGTTTGCGTTAAAGAAATCCCCGGGCGGACCGGGGCTTGGCGGGCTCCGCGGTTTATAGATTTGAAATCTAGTCGAAACGCCGGCGGTACTCTTCCAGCTTTTGAGCCGCGACCAGGGCGTCGACGTGCTCGTACGCTTTGGCCATACGGAGGAAAGCTCGCTTTGCGCCGGGGTCGAGTTTCGTGACCTCGCCGTAACGGCGGATGGCGGCGCCGTAGTCGCCCTTCAAGGCGGCTAAGGCCGCGAGGTCGAAGAGCGCGCGTTTGTTTTTAGGGTCGTAGGTTAAGGCTCGGACGAGCTCATCGGCGGCGAGGTCGTATTCGCCCCGCCGGTAGTGAATTTCGGCGCGGGCGCACCTCGCTTCGGCGACGTAGGGGAATACGTCCAGAAACTCGTTCACGTATAACTCGGCTTCGTCGCAACGGCCCGCCTCGAGGAGCGCTTCCGCGAGGTAGTAGGGTGCGGCACTTTCGCCAGCGGCCATGGCCTTTTTGAATTTCTCTATCGCCGAGGGGAGTTCGTGCCTGGCGAATTGTATCTGTCCCTGAATCAAAAAGGAGCGCCCGGCGGCGTTTTCCGCTTCGGCCGTCAGTAGTTTTAGGGCTTTCTCGGGAGCGCCGCGCCTCGCCCAACCGCCCGCGAGAATTGTTACCGCTGGGGCCGGTAGCGCGCAGGCCGGTTCGCTCATGGCCTCCGCCAGGACGGTGACCGCGCGGCCCTCGTCGAGCGTTTCGAGGCAAACCGCGGCGCCGCTCCAGGCGGGCGCGGAGGTGGGATCGTCGACGAGCGCCCGTTCGTAAAGTTCGAGCGCCTCTTCGTGGGCCCCTTGCCAGCGACGCTCGTCCGCCGACAGTATGACGTCGTCGCCCGCGAGGTCCGCGGCGGCCAGGGCGACCGAGATAATCGGTGGGATTAAGAAGAAGCTGGCCTTTTTAAGGTTTTTTCCCGGCACGTAAGGCGGCGATATGGCTTCGGGCGAACTCGAGGTTCGGGCCCTCCGTCGCCACGTTAACAGTTTGCCCAAGGTAATCTTCCCATATAGATAGGGCTACGCGTTGGTCTATCTCTTCGTAGGCGAGCGCGAGCCAATATAGGACCGCCACGTCGTCGGGCACGAGGGCCCGCGCTTCCCGGTAGAACTTTATCGCTTGGACCGGCTTGTCGGCGTAATAATAAGACAGGCCGCAGTTGAAGTTCGCGTCCGCCAAGCCCGGGTCCAACAACAACGCCTCCTCGAAAGCCCCGGCCGCGCTAAGGTATAAGCCTTGTTTATTTAATATTACGCCTAAGTTGTAGTAGACTTCGGCCCGGTCCGGGTCGCACCGGGCGCACGTTTCGTATTCGCGGCGGGCTTCTTCGAGCCGGCCTGTCTCGCCGTAGCAGTAGCCCAAATAGAAATGAGGTACGAGGTCGTGCGCGCGGCCGCTGCACGTCGATTGCAAAATGGTTATGGCTTCCTCCTGCCGGCCCGCCTCTATCAACTTTTTAGCTGCGGCGACTTCGGCGGCTTCCGCACCTACGAGAGCGGCCGTCGCGCCTGCGAAGAGTACGGGCGCAGCGGCCGCGAGAACGACGGCCGCGCCCATTCGGAGATGAGAAAGAGCCCTGATCATTTCGCGCTATCCGAGCCCCCGGCGCCGATGTTTTCGAGGGTGGCTAAGTATTCCTTGGCCCGTTCCACCCACTTGGCCTCTTCCGGCATCGATTCGGCGATGGTCAAATACCGGTCCCACGCGTCTATGGCTTCTACTACCTGGCCGCTCTCCGTCATGGCGTACGCACAATTGTAAAGCACGTCCGGCGCGTACGGATCTCCTTCCAGGGCTTTTCTGTAGTTGGCGACGGCTTCGACGTAATCGCCGCGGCGGTGGTATATCCGCCCCAGATTAAAATAAGCGTCATAGTATTCCGGTTCGATGGCAAGAGCTTTGCGATAAGCCTGGATGGCTTTATCAGGTTCGCCAAGATCGCTGTAACATACGCCTATGTTGAACTGGGCAACGACGTTCTCGGGGTCCTTGGCGAGGCAACGTTCGAATTTTTCGATCGCCGCTTCGTAGTCTTCTCTCTTGTACTCGGCCTCTCCCTGTCTAAAGAACTCGTCAGCCTCTTTTTTTTGTTTTATTTTGTCTTCGGCGCCGTACGCCGAGGCCGCCAGCGCGAGGGCGGCCAACGAGAAAAACGCTATCTTAGCGAGGCGTTTAAACATGGCCGTCGGCTTAAGGACTTTCCAACACCCGGAGCCGTTGTTCGGCGGTGGCCCGGCTCGCGGCGAGGTCTTCTCGGCCTTCGGAATTGTTTAAAAATAGGTAGTAGTAATGGGCCGCCTCTTCCGCGTTCTCGTCGGCGTCGGCCAACACGGCGAGGTTGTAATAGGGTTCGGCGAAATCGGGCTTCAAACGCACTACTTCCAAGTAGCCGGCGCGCGCTTGGTCCACGTCGCCGATTTTTTGTCTAACGAAGGAGAGGCCGAATAAGTAGTAAGGGTTTTCCGGGAATGCGCTCACTATCTGTTCGTAGATTTCGAGCGATTCCTCGAACTCGCTCGCCGCGGCGTAAGTGGCCGCGTATTCCGCCAATATGTCGGCGTTTGCCGCCGCTTTGCCGACGGCTTCGAGGTAGTACCTGACGGCCTGGCGTCGGTCGCCCGCGGCCTCGTACGTCGCCGCCAATTCGGCGAGCGTGCCTCCGTCCCGCCCGTATTTCAGCGCCTGTTCGTAATATTTAATAGCCTGCTCGGTGTCGCCGTCGGCGCGCGCCCATTGAGCTAGGGTTAAGTAAATGTCTCGCGAGCCCGCCCGCTGGGTTAGGTAACGCTCCAAGCAGGCCCGAGCCTCCGGCCGCCTACCCAAATGGTTCAATAGTTTGGCCTTCAATAAATACGCTTCGTTCTTGCTTAGGCCGTGGGCGAGAGCTTCGTCAACGTAGAACAGCGCGTTTCGGTTGTCGCCGCGACGTTGGGCTATCACGGCGAGGTTGTAGAGGACGGCCGTGTCGTCGGGGTAAGCCTCGCGCGCTATCAAAAGGTCCTTTTCGGCGCTCCCGAACTCCCCGTTCCCAACGAGCCCAAGCCCCCTGATTAGGTGGGTGGCCGCGTCGTCGGGCCAACGTGCCAAAATTTCGTCCGCGAGCTCGACGGCCCGCCCGTAGTCGCCTACGAGCAACGCCGCTTGCGCCAGATTTCTACGGGCGGCCAGATCGTCCGCGGCGGCAACAGTCCCCAGGAGCACCCCGACTAAGCATACCCATTTGGTAAGCGAAAGCCTCACCTTGCGGTCGAAGTCTAACAGAATGCCACGGCATCGTCAAGCTAAATGTCCTTTATTTAAAGGTTATTTTACCCTTGACCCTATGTTCGCTATATGCTATATTATAGTATAACCTAATGCTGGGACAACCAGGCCCCCGGACGCGTTTCCGCGGGGCCGTTTTTTTAGGAGGGTATTTTATGGACGGCCTCGAAGTTGTCTGGTCCGAGCTTTTCGGGGACGAAGACGTTGACGTCGAGTTCGACCACAGCCGTCGCGACGAGCCGCCCTGGTTCGGTTTTATCCCGCGAGTTTTAGGGGTCGACTTAATGCGCCCCTTCCACCCGACGTTGGCTTTGTGGTGGCGGGGCCGCGTGGTTGAAGTCGCGACCTTTACCGTCGACCGGCGGGAATTTCCCGGCACGGCCCGAGCGCTGCTCATGCTCGCCGAGTCGTTCGCCGATATGTGCCGGGAGCGGAATCTTTTCGGCGCGTACCTGGCGACTTTCGACCTCTGGCGTGACGCGCAATGCGCGGCCGCGACTGCGGCCGTCATAAGGGAGGCCGACTGGTGCGGGATGTTCGTGCTCGAGCCTGCGGAGTACGTCGGGAAGGCGGGGGTGGAGCCGGCGGCGTTATTGGCAGAGGCCATGGCGAACGCGCTCGAGGCGGGTACGATACGTCCTCCGGAGCTGGTGGCGCGCCGGCGGGCCGCGGCCTTCGTTCCGAAAAAATCAGACCTCCCCCTGGAAGGCGCCCTGGTAGCCGTCGACCAGCGGCGAGGGGAGTTTGAGGAAGACGAGTTGGACGAGTCGGGCCCCGAGCTGCAAACGCGCGCCCCGGGGCGAGGCGACGACGAGTAGCGCCCGACTCCGACCCCGGTAACCGGTATCCCAGAGCGCGGTCGCGACCGTGACGCCCATCCTCAAAAGGCTCGAGCGCGGCCGGGCCAGAGCGCATAAGTCGTCGTGGACGTTAACCTTCTCGCGGAAGGCGACGGCGTAGCCGCCGGGCTCGAGGTGTATCCATCCCTCGTCGTCGAAGGGCAGGACGTCGACCTCGGGAATGACGCGCGCGTCGTTGTCGAAGGCGAGGCGGCCGGGGCCTTCCCATACGCCGACCTCCGCCAGCGTCAACTCGACGCCGTTGGATTGCAGCTGCTCTTCGCCGCAGGGCGTAACCAGCGGCGGCCTCCACTCGAAGACGCGCCGACGCAACTCTTCGCCCGCCAGTATGGACATTTTAATCCAAGGGCCCTTCCAAAAGCGTGAGGATTTCGCCCGCGAGGTAGAACGAGCCGGCGACGGTTACCAGCCCTTTCTCGCCCGCCAGCGCGCGGGCGCGCGCGAGTGCGGCGGCGGGCGGGTGGGCCGCTTCCACGTTTTCGAAAATGTTGCGCGTGGCGTCCGCGAGCTCGGCGGCGGCGCGGGCGCGTGGGGTTGCGGCCGCGGTCGTTATGGCGCAATCGACGTGCGGCCCCAGCTCGCGGGCGAAGTCGGCCGCGTCCTTCTCCGCGGACATACCCCAGAGGAGGACTTTCTTGTCCGCCCGTAGATCACGGATTAACGAGGCGAGTTCGCGGGCCGAAGCCGCGGTGTGGGCGCTGTCCAAAATGACCGCGGGCGACGCCCGGATGACCTCGAGGCGCGCTCGCGCGCGGCCCGTCTCTACGCCCCGCCTCGCCGCCTCGGCCGAAACGCCGAAGGCGCCGAAGGTCTCGAGCGCCGCGAGGGCCAACGCGGCGTTGGTCCGCTGCGCGGCGCCCGGCATCGCGGCCTTTACGTTTCGCAGCTCGTAACGCCGGCCGCGGTAGTCGAAGGTCCCGTCGCCGTTCGTCGCGAAAAATATATCGGCACCCACGAACGATAACGGCGCGCCGACGCGTGCGGCCGTTTCGCTCAGGACGCGCGCGGCGGCTTCTTCCTGCGGCGCGCTCACGGCGGGGACGCCGGCCTTAAGGACGCCCGCCTTCTCCGCCGCTATCCTCTCGAGAGAATCGCCCAGGATTTGGGTATGGTCCAGCCCGAGCGTCGTGACCGCCACCGCCGCGGGCGACGCGACGTTCGTGGCGTCGAGGCGGCCGCCGAGGCCGGCCTCGAGTACGGCGACGTCCGCTTCCCGCTCGCGGAAATATAATAACGCCGCGGCGAGCAGCGTCTCGAAGTACGTCCGGTAGTTCGCTTTCTCCGACCCCGTCATCGCCCCCTTGACGTCGCCGACGAGCCGGCCGAAGTCTTCCTTGGATATAATCTCGTCGCCGAAGGTAATCCGCTCCCGCACCGAGCGAAGGTGGGGAGACGTAAACGTTCCCGCGCGGCGGCCCGCGGCCGCGAACGCCGCGGCCAGCATCGCGACCGCCGAGCCTTTTCCCTTGGTACCGACGACGTGTACGATGGGGAACGCGTCTTGGGGCGAGCCGAGGCGCTCGAGCAGGGCGGCGAAGTTCTCGAGGTCGAAGGCGCGCGTGTCGTAGCGGCGCGGTACGTCGCGCTCGTAGTTGACCAGCGACTCGAGGAAGGTTTTGGCGTCTTCGTATTCCATAATTTCCTAGCCGGCGTAGGGCGACGGCCGGCGCGGCTCCTCCTCCGCTTCGGCCGGGGCCTCTTCTTCTTCCGGTTCGCCCTTGGGGTAGGCGAGCCACGCCACGCCTATCGAGATTAAGTATAATATTAACAAAGGCACGGCGAGGATGGATTGCGTGAAGACGTCGGGGCCGGGGGTGAGCGCCGCGGCTAAGATAAATACAAATAATACCACGTACTTCCATTTGGCGGTTAAGAATTTGGGCGAGACGATGCGGAGCCTCGCGAGAAAGAATATGACCACCGGCGCCTCGAAGACGAGGCCCACCGCGAGCAGGAGCCGCAGCGCCAGCGACGCGTAGCTCCCCAGCGTCCAGTCCGCGGTGAGCGTCTCGGTCTCGAAGGAGCGGAAGAAGCGCATCGCCGGGAACAGCATGTAGTAGCCGAAGACGACGCCGGCGGCGAAGCAGGCCGACGTCGCGACGACGAAGGGCAGCGCGTAGCGCTTCTCCTTCGGTAGCAACCCGGGCGCGACGAAGCGCCATATCTGGTAGAAGATGAAGGGCGACGTGACGACGAGGCCCGCGATGAACGAGACGGCGAGGTAAACGACGAAGGCCTCCGCGGGCTTGATGTACTGGAACTTGCCGGCGCCGGGCGCGAGCAGAAGTTCGACGAGGCGGGGCGAGAAGTAGAAGGCTCCGGCGGTCCCGGCGGCCGCGGCGCCCAGGATCCAGAGGATGCGCACGCGCAGCTCCTCCAAGTGCTCGAGGAAGCTCATCTCGTCCGGTTTCTTTCGGGGCATGATAAAGAGTAAAAAACTCCGGCCTTTCGCCGGAGTATAACTTTATCAAAAGCCGGCCGCAAGGGTTTAGGGGCGGCTTAGAACGGCGGCGATTACTAAAAGGCCGGGAGCGCGGTAACGCTGATTAGCCGCGAGGGTAAATTAAAAGCCACAGCGCCCGCGGTTTATTGCTCAACGGCTAGGTATTTTATTAATTCTTCTTTAAACGCCGGGTTTTTGACTTGGACGTGCGAGATTTCTTTTAATATGTCGACGAACTCGTCTACGAGTCTCCCCAACACTAAACCCCACGGCGCGTAATAGTCGTGTTTTATTTCAAGCGTGTCTACGCCGGTTACGCCTTTTTTACCCAACATCACGAGTTGCGGGGCCATGCCGTCTATTACCGCTTTTATAATCGATTCGAGGATCACGAGGTCCAAGGTAACGAAAGAGGCGTCGGCGGACGTGTGAGAGAACTTAGCGAATTCGTCCCTTAGTTTGGCCTGGAGTTTAACAGTAAGATTTTCTATTTCTACTTCGGCGCGGCGGAATGCTTTGTCTATGTCCGCCTTCGTTGCCGGCGCTTCTTTGGAGAAAAGCGGTTCCGCCCACCGTTGTATAAGGATCGGGTTTTTACGGTACTGGTTTACCCAATAGAGGAGGGTTTCGGCTGGCCACAACGACATCGAGATACCCGTATTAACGCGGAATTTCGCCGCCAATCCTTCCGAACCGGGGGAAAACGCCGGCGCTACCAATACTAAGTATTTTACGAAATCGGCGTACGTAGCAGGCACCTTGTTTTTGAACATGTCGAGGCAGAAGCTTTTTAGCCGGACTAGGTAGTCGGCTTTTAGCTCGTAAACGGCGCCCGCTGTTGTCTTACATTCCCCGATCCCTATGTAGGGTGGCCCTGCGCGGCCTGCGATTATTACTAGGTCCCATTCCGTCGGTTTTCTTTGAATTATAGTGTCGAACTCTAGGAGTTCGAACGCTTGGGCGGTCAGGGTCTCGAAAACGTATTCCGGTTGTTCGTGGTATCTTTCTCGCGCTACCGCGGCGTCTTGTCGCGCGATCGCCAAATAGTCCCGGTTAAGTTGCGCCAAAGTATTTTCGATGTCCCGCCCCTCGATCGCGCCGCACTCGGCGTGCCGGCGGCACTCCACTAATTTTCCTAATTCCTCGAGTGGACCACCCGAAATATGGTTTATCCGCGCGCGCTCGACCGGTAGTCGTTCCTGGTAAATTAGTTCTGCTACCGCGGCGGGGAAATGTTTACAAAATGGATAACGGCCCTTTTTAACTTGGTACGTGTAGTCGGGGCAACGGTCGTCGCAATAATACGCGAAATCCTCGGCTCCCAAGTTGTGGATCGTTACGTTATACCCGCCAACGTCCGCCGAGATTACGTTACCCTCTACGGTTTTTATTTTAACTCTTTTATTTAAAAAATAATCTGCGCTATCTTTTATTTTTTCGATTATTTTGTCACTTACGTATTCATTTACGATTTGTTCCACATTCTCCTGAGGAAGGTCTAGGTTTTCGGCTACGTGTTTGGCGAGTGCCGCTTGGCTAAGGCCAGAGTACCCTTTTATCTCGTACCTCTTACATATCTCCTTCAGGTCGCCGGCCGTCAGCGTTTTTAATAAACCGGCTTTTGTTCGCTTTACCATATCGCGAACCTCCCCTCTAAGTAGTTAAATTTAGCCGCCCGGCTCAGGCGGCTAAGGTAATTATTCTTATTTGGGCGCTACAGGACTCGAACCTGTGACTTCTGCTCTGTGAAAGCAGCGCTCTACCAGCTGAGCTAAGCGCCCGCGTCATTCGGTTCCTCCCCCTCTCGTGGTTATTATACCCCTACGCGCCGGCCGTGTCAACTCCCCGCGGCGAGGACGTACGCCTCGAGCGGTTCGTCCCGGCCTATGTGCGAGGCGACGACCTCGCGCGCCCGCGCCGGCGTCATATCCGCGTATATGACCTCTTCCTTCGCGGGGGACGTTACGTAGACCAGCGGCTCGCGCTCGCACAGGCCGCGGCAGCCGGTCTGCGTTACGATGACGTCCGTGATGCCGCGCTCGTCGAGCTCGTCGATGAGCGCCGCGAGGACCTCCCGCGCGCCGGCGGCGATGCCGCACGTCCCCATCCCCACGACGACCGTATAGCGCGCGGCGCCCTCGGCCAACTCCTCGGCGGGCATCTTCTCCACCATTTTACGCAGGTCTTCGAGCTTCATCTCGTTCCCTCCGCCTCGAGGGCCGGGCGCATCTAAGCCCCGCCGGCGGCCGCGACCCTTTCTTCGTTGTCGGCAACGTACTTGCGGAGCGCCTTGGCTATTTGCGGCGTCGCCAGCGTGCGGCGGCGGAGTTTATCCTTTAGCTCTACCGTGCTTAGCTCGAACAGCGCGCCGTCCCGTTCGTGGCGATACTCGAAGTCGACGCGCGGGTTCGTAACGATGAGGGTCCATATCGTCGCGGCGACGTCGCCCAGCGGCGGCCGGTCGATGCTGTCGAGTCGGTAGCGCGCCTCAACGGTAGTGCCCTCGCCCGGCGCCGACGTGACGGTGAGGCCGCCGCCCGCCTGCTCCGCCGTCTGTTCCAAGAGCGGTATCCCCAGGCCCACGCGGCGCGTGGCGCGCGTCGTGAAGAACGGGTCGTGGACGCGCGATAGTGTCTCGGCCGTCATACCCGAGCCGTCGTCGCGGATAATGAATACGAAGGTGTTCTCCCGGGCCTTCTCGTCGATTTCGATCCTCACCTTCGTCGCGCCGGCGCGGATCGAGTTTTGGGTTATGTCTAGGATATGCAGGGAGATGTCTTCCACGGCGGAGTGTCTCGTTAGCCGTAGCCGGCGACGTGCCGGCCGTCCTTTGCGGCGAGCGCCATTTTGAGTTCTTCGAAGGTCGGCGCCGCGAGCTCGAAGACCGTGAAGGCCGCGCCGACGTCGTTAGGGCGATGCGCGTCCGACGCGCGGATGACGGCGTACCCGCAATCGGCGTAGTCCTCGGCCTTGCCGTACGGCGAGAGCTCGACGGCGTCGAAGACGCCGGGCGGTATGAAGCCGAGCTGGCTTGTGCAGCTGAAGGCGGGCCGGTCGACGTGGCTCGCGACGGCGAGGCCGCCGTAGCGGTGTACGTAATCTACGGTCGTGCCGACGTCCATGTCGGTGGCGCCGAGGAGCAGTCGTTCGTTCATGCCGAGGACGTTCTCGTGCTCGTCGACGATCACCTGGTAGCCGAAGCGCCGCGGGTCGTTCTCGCCTTCCTGCAGCCGCTGGTACACCTTGCCTTGCATCTCGCCCGCGTCGGCCAGCGTCGCGAAGAGCGCGAGGACGTGGACCTCCTCCGCGGTCGTGACTTCCATACCGGGTATGACGGTGATGCCGGCCCTTTCCCCGAGGCGTACGGCGGGGCGGGCGTTTTCGGAGGCGTTGTGGTCGGCGATGCCGACGAGGGTGAGGCCGCGCCTTCGGGCGGCTTGGACGATTCGCCGCGGCGATTGGCTCAGGTCGCCGCAGGGTGAAAGGACTGTGTGGATATGAAGGTCGGCGCGGAAGGTTCGCAGCGTCAGCGTTCTTTCCCCCTAAGCCCCATCTTATAAAGTCGTCCCACGAGTTCGAAGCTGTTTTCTTCGGAGAGCAGAACGGTTACCCCTTCCTCCTCGGCCTTGGCGATGGTTTCGGCCGCGGGCTTCTTGCCGCTCGTGATTACCACGCCCGCGAGGTCGTTCAACGAGCAGACGGCGACGACGTTGATGTGGGTCTGGATGGTAACCCAAAGGGCGCCCTCGCCCGCGTTGGCCATGACGTCGGAGAGCAGGTCCGAGACGTAACCGCCTTTGACGTCGCCGTCGACGCCTCCCGCGGCGGAGGCCACTTCGAGCCCGAGCTTGTCGATTATCTTCTTTAGTTCCATCGTTGACCTTACTTCCTTGGGTTTTTGAGCGTGGGCGGCAGCTGCTCGGAGAGCGACCCCATCTCCCTGGCAAGTTCCTGGAGCCGCTCCCGCAACTTGAAGGTGCAATCCGTCATCTGCGATTTACCGAGTACGACGTCCTCCGCGAAGGCCCGGCAGGTCGGCGCGCCGCAGGAGCCGCAATCGATGCGGGGCAGCGAGGCGACGATGGATTCCAGTTTGTTCATCAGGGATATCGTTTCGGATATGTCGGTTCCCAGTTGAAGCGTCGGCCTCGGCCTCAGCGGCGTCTTAAGGTCGAACGCCCCCCCTTCTATAAGTTCCGTTATCTCTCCGTACGTGAGGTCGGGCGGCCGCCCCTCCTCGATGCCGAACTTTTCGCTGCGGGCCGCGCGCAGTTCGTCGATGCGGTTTTTCGCGACGAACGGGTCCTCGACCGTCAGCGGCCCGCCGACGCAGCCGCCCGTGCACGCCCGAAGCTCCAGATAATCGTAGCCGTGGTGGTATTCGTCGCTCTCGACCAGCTCTAATACGCGAACGACGTTGGCGATGCCGTCCACGGCGAGGCGGCGGCCCTTGCCGATCAACGTGTTCTCTCCCCCCGCGGCTCCCCACCCGAGCGAGAGCCCCGACGCCCGGGCGATGCCCGGCACGACCTCTATTCTCTCGAGGTTACTCATTATCCGGTTGAAGACGTCGGAGATCGCGATGGCGCCGTCCACGTGCGTATTGCCCGCGGCTTCGGGCTGCTTGACCGCGGTGGCCTTGGCCGAGCAAGGCGTTATGAAGAAGACGCCTATCTCCTCCGGCGGTATGCCGAGGTGGCGGCTCCGGCTCTCTTTGACCACGCGGGCCGCGGCGTCCATCGGTGCCTCGACGGGGATTATGTGGGCGAGCAGCGACGGGAAGCGCACCAGGATTAGGCGGACGATGGCCGGGCAAAGCGAGGAGATGACGGGTTTGGGGTGCCTCTCGTCCTTCAGGTAGTTCCGCGTCGCGAGGGTCACGATTTCGCCGCCTAGCGCCGCTTCGTAAACCTCGTCGAACCCCAGGTAAATAAATCCGGAGAGGACCTTGTCGAGGGGGATGGAAGTCTTGAATTGGCCCGCGGCCGCGGACGACGGCAAGGCCACCGAGTATTTGAAACGCTTTATGGCCTCGAGCGGGTCCGTCTGGGCGTACTTCGCGTGCGTGGGGCATATGCTGATGCAGACGCCGCAGTCGATGCAGCGGACCGGGTTGATCTCGGCCTTGCCGCCCCGGACCCTTATGGCCTCCGTCGGGCACTCGCGGACGCAGTGCGTGCAGGCAATGCACCTCTCCTCCGCCAGCCTGACGGAGTGGTAGTATTCGCCTATCTTTGTGTCTTCGTCGTTCATGGCAAACGCTTGCGACGCGGTTTGCTTTGGATACGCCGCGTCGCGAATTTTATTTTATAAATTATAAGACGCCTTTCGCGCGAGGGCAAGGGGTTTCTAGTTTTGGCGAATGGCGGGAGCTAAGCGTTACGGTAAATTAAAAGGCGGCCCGGAGGCCGCCTTCGCCTTTCGCCCTTTAACGTTTAGCAGTTCCGCTTGACGGTGCGACGGAGGGTGCCGTCGGCGTCGTATATCTCGAGCTCGAGGGGCATCTTGCCGGGGAGGGCGTGCGTCGCGCAGGCCATGCACGGGTCGTACGCGCGGAACGCCATCTCCACCATGTTGAGCTTGCCCTCGTCGACGTCGCCGCCCTTGATGACGCCCTTGGCGGCGTTGCGGACGGCGAGGTTGATGCCGGCGTAGTTGTGCGTCGTCGCGACGATGAGGTTGACCGCGGTGACGATGCCGTTCTCGTCGGTGTCGTAGTCGTGGATGAGGTGGCCGCGCGCGGCCTCGATGGTCCCGACGCCCCGCGACGGCTTCTCGGTCGGAATGTTGCGCACGTGCTCGTCGAGGATTTCGTCTTCCTGCATGTACTGGAGCCACAGCTCGGCGCCCTGACACCCCTCAATGATGCGCGCCCAGTGGTACGCCAGCGACGCGTGCACCGGCTTGCCGCCCAGCGTCTCGTACATCTTCTCGAACTCGGCCTGCGCGAGCGGCGTCTGCATCCCCTCGGAGGCGTTGAGCCGCCCGAGCGGGCCGCCGCGGTAGATGCCGGACTCCTTGCCCGTAACCCAACCCTGCCAGCCGACGTTCTTCAGGTACGTCACCTTGAGGTAGGTCCACGGCTCGACGCGCTCCGCGAGGTGCTCGAGGTAGTCGAGGCCTTTGTACTTGGCGAACTCGTCGCCGTCGGGGTCGACGATGCGCGTCCAGCCGTCGTAGAAGTCGACCTTGTTGGCGTCGTTGACCAGGCCGATGTAATACGTCTGCTGGCCGCCGTATATTTCGGAGAGGACGAGGTCGACGTACTCTTTATTTTTTAGGACGACGTCCTCGAATATCTGAAAGGTAAATTTGGAGAACTCGACCGCCTCCTCGGCGTGTTTGCGCATCTCGTCGCGCGTCTCGGCGTCCAGCGGCCGGCTGATGCCGCCGGGGAGGGCGATGATGGGGTGGGTGCGCTTGCCGCCGAAGTACTTGAGTACGTCGATGGACTTGGCGCGCATTTCGATGACCTTGGCGCCGACCTCGAGGCCCACCTTGCCGACGACGCCGAGGATGTTGCGTTCGGCCGGGCTCGCGGTAGGCCCGACGACGAAGTCCGGCGCCGCGAGGTAGTAGAAGTGCAACAGGTGGTCGTAGAAGTAGTACGAGTTGTATATCATCCGCCGGAGTCTCTCGCCGTTGGGCGGCAGCTCGACCTTGTAGACCGCGTCACATGCCTTCGCGCCTGCGAAGTGGTGGACGAGCGGTCAAACGCCGCAGATGCGCGGCGTAATCCGCGGGAGCTCCTCCACCGGCCGGCCCACGCAGAACTGCTCGAAGCCGCGCAGCTCCGGAATCTGCAGGTACGCCTCGGCGACGTCGCCGCCGTCGTCCAGGAAGATGGCGATCTTGCCGTGCCCTTCGAGGCGAGAGATGGGGTCGATCTCGATTTTCTTCATAACCCTTTCTCCGTGATGAGAATTACGAAAACCATCTATGTCGTATAGCGGCGCGTCGCGTGCCGCTATTCGTCGCCGTCTTTGCGCTCGCCGCGCTGGACGCCGAGCATCGACCTCGCGAGGCCGAAGCGGTAGAAGTAGCCGGCGGGGTCGTCGAGTTTGTCCAAAATTTTATCGGCCTCCGCTTGCGTGTCCGCGATGACGATGGAGGCGATGGCGGAGGCGAGCTTCGCGCCCATGTCGTTCACGTTGTCGGTGGGGCCGAAGCAGCCGCGGCAGGCCTGCCCCGCTACGACGCAAGCTGCCTCGCAGCCGTCCCGCGTTGCCGGCCCGCAACACATTATGCCCTGCTCAAGGAGACACTTCTCCGGGTCGTTCTCGACGAGGTGGATGCGTTTAAATTCGGTAACCTGCTTCTCCTCCGACCGCTCGCGCGGGCACTCGTCGCACACGGCCTTCGTTCCGGCGATGACGGTCCCTTTGGGCGGCAGCTCCCCCTTCGCCACCGCCTCCACCGCGGCTACGATCCACTTCACCTGCGGCGGACACCCCGGGAGGTAGTAATCGACGTCGACGACCTGGTCGAGGGCGTACGCACGGTCCATCGCGCGCGGCAGCGTCAGCTCGCCCTCCGGCGCGTCGTATTTGAGTTGCGGCCGAGTCCCGTCCGGGTTAACGACCGAGGGGACGGTGTCGTACATCCGGTGCGCGAGTTCCTCCGTCGTCCAGAAGTTGCCCAGCGAGGGGATGCCGCCCATCTGGGCGCAGGCGCCGAAGGACACCAAGACTTGGCTCTTCCGCCGCATCTGCTTGGCGTGGTGGACGTCGTGGTCGTTGCGGACGGCGCCGTTGAAGAAGCCCACGGTGATGCCGCCGTCCGGGATGGCCTCCAGGTCCTTATCCTTGAAGTCGAGCGCCGTAGGCCAATAGACGATGTCGGCCAGCTCCGCGACTTTGAGAATTACCTCGTCGATGTCGACGACGGCTATCTCGCAACCGCCGCAGCTCGCGGAGGGCATGAACGCGAACTTGAATTTCTCAGGCATGGACTTCCTCCTT
>WVWN01000003.1:59696-94752 GCA_011773985.1 Candidatus Zixiibacteriota bacterium
AAGCGCTCGGGGTTGACGCCCATTTGCCGCAATACCTTTTTGAGCAACGTTACTCGACGGAGAGCCTTGTAATTACCATCCTGGTAATGGCAGTCGCCGGGGTGTCAACCGCTTACGAGGACGCCGTCCGCGCCGTGCGCGAACGCGTCCAGGACGAACTGCGGGTCCACGCGTCCCGAACACATGACGCGGATGCTCCGCACGTTGGGCGGGTATTTGATGCGCGACGTGCCGGCCAGGTCCGCGCCGGCGTAGGCGCACCAGGTACAGAGTAACCCTACGATCTTGGGTTCGAAATTATCCGCCATTAAGACAACACCCCTTCGATCTCGGCCAGGATCTGTTCGTTCTTGAAGTGGCGTTGGTTCGCCGCGCCGGTAGTGCAGGCCGCGACGCACGTACCGCACCCCTTACAAAGCGCCTCGTTGACCTCGGAGACCTTATCCTCTTCGTTGAACGAAATGGCAGTGTACGTACATAGGCCAATACAAATCTTGCAGCCGCAACAGACGTTTTCGTCGATGACCGCGGTGATGGGTTCGATCTCGACGAGGCCTTTATCCATGAGCGCGAGCGCCTGGGCCGCCGCGGCCGAACCCTGCGCTACCGAATCCGGGATGTCCTTCGGCCCCTGGCACGCGCCGGCGAGGAAGACGCCGTCCGTCGTCGTCGAGACCGGCGCCAACTTCGCGTGCTTCTCGGTGAAGAAGCCCTCCGCGCCGCAGCTGATGCCGAAGGTGCGCCGCACCTCGTCCGCGTCCTCGCGCGGCTCGAGGCCCGTCGCCAAAACGACCATATCGACGGGGACGCGGCGGTAGGCGCCGATGAGCGTGTCCTCGCAGCACACTACCAGCTTGCTCTCCTCCTCCGGCCGCTCGGCGACGTGCGTTACCTCGGCGCCGCGACCGCGGATGAAGAAGACGCCCTCCTCGAGCAAGCGGTCGTAGAACTCCTCGTAGCCCTTCCCGAACGAGCGCATGTCGATGTAGAACTGGTAGACCTCGGCGTCCGTCTTCTCCTTGATGAGGTGCGCGAACTTGAGCGAGTACATGCAGCAGACGCGCGAGCAATACCGATTGTAGTTCTTGTCCCGCGAGCCTACGCAGTGGAGGATGGCGATCGACTTCGGCTTTTCGCCGTTCTCCATCAGGAGTTCGCCCTCGGTGTAGCCGTCGGCGCGCATCATCAATTCGAACTCCAACCCGGAAATAACGTTCGGCAGGCGGCCGTAACCCAACTCGGCGATGCGGCGCGGGTCGAAGGTCTTGAAGCCGGTGGCGACGATTATCGTCCCCACGTCCAGCTCGATATCCTCGTCCTCGGCGTCGAGGTCTACGGCCTCCTTGGGGCAGATGTCCTCGCAGATGCGGCACGCGTCCAACCCGTTTTCGTTTTGCGTGAAGTGAATGCACAGCTCTTTGTCGACGTACGGGACGTTGGGGACGGCCTGCTTAATCGGAACTTTAATCGCCGAGTTGGACGCGAGCGTCAGCTCGTCGTGAACGATCTGGCGGCCCAGCCGGTCGGCCGCGGTGATAGCGCCGGTGGGACACACGGAGGCGCACGCGCCGCACGCGATGCAATTATCCGAAGGGCGGCCGAAGGGCGGCGCGACCTCGGCGTCGGCGCCCCGCTGGACGAGGCCGATGGCGAACGCCTGGACGCGCTGCTCGCATACGCGGTAACACGAGCCGCACAGGATGCATTTCTTGGGTTTCTTCTCGATTTCCAACTCGCCCTCGGCTTCGGCCTCCGGAACCGCCACGGCTTCCGTCGGCGGTTCCTCCTCCTCGACGGCGAAGCGCGACTTCTCGATGCCGTACTCTTCGGCCATCTCCTGCAGGATTTCGGCGTCGGGCGCCCGCGCCAACAAGAGCTCGAGAACGACCTTGCGGGCCGCTCGGACGTCGTCGTCGTCCGTGACGACCGCCATGCCGTCCGCGGCCGCAAGCGTGCAGGCGGTGGTTAGCCGCGGCGTGCCGTTTTCCGACACCTTCACCATGCACATCCGGCAGGCGCCGTAAGGCTCGAGGAAGGGCACGTAACAGAGCGTCGGGACGTCCACGCCCGCGGCCTTGCACGCGCCGAGGACCGTCGCGCCCTCTTCCACCTCGGCCTCTTGGTCGTTAATCGTCAGCTTAACCATCGTGCCTCCTAAGGGGCAGGATAATACGTGTCGCGCTTGTGCCTAAGCCGAAGTCATATCGCAACGCAGGCAGCGTTTGGCTTCGTTCATCGCCTGTTCTTTGGACAGGCAGAGCTCGACTTCGTTAAAATTGGAGGCGCATTCGGGCGCCGAACGGCACGGCACTTCCGGCCGCGCGGTTATCGTCTCCAGCTCTTCGTCGGTCATCTGGTAGGCCGGGACCTCGACCGTGGGCCGCGTGGGCTCGTACGTCGGCGCGACGGGTTCGCCGCGCAGATAGCGGTGGATCATCTCCGCGGCGCGCTTGCCTTGCCCCATCGCGCCGGTGACGGTCCACGGGCCCGTGACGACGTCGCCGCCCGCGAAGACGTCCGGCGCCGCCGTCTGGAGCGTCTCCTCGTCCGCGACGATCGTCTTCCACTTGGTCGTTTCGATGCCGTTGGACCCTTCGAGACACGTGAGGTCCGGCTCCTGGCTGATGGCGGGGATAAGGGCGTCGAGCTCTATCGTAAACTCGGAGCCGTCCACCGGCACGGGCCGCCGGCGGCCGCTCTTGTCGATTTCGCCCAGTTCCATCTTCGTGCATTCCAGCGCGACCATGCGGCCCTTTTCCGTTACTACCTTCGTGGGCGCCACGAGCACGTGAAGGTGAACGCCCTCCTCGAGCGCGGCGTCGATCTCGCCGCTCTGGGCGGGCATCTCCTTGCGCGTCCTGCGGTAGAGGATGTGGACCTCGGCGGCGCCCATCCGAAGGGCGCTCCGCGCGGCGTCTATCGCCGCGTTGCCGCCGCCGATGACGCCGACTTTGTCGCCGGGTTTGTAACCCTGACCCAGGTTGACGTCGCGCAGGAACGCGACCGCGTCCACCACGCCCTCCGCCTCTTCGCCCGGGATGCCCAGCTTCAACCCCGCGTGCGCGCCCGTCGCGACGAAGAACGCCTTATACCCCCGGCCGCGCAGCTCGTCCAGCGTGACGTCCTTGCCGACGGCCGTATCGGTCACGATGTCCACGCCCGCGCGTTTTACGTTGTCGATCTCGAACGCGAGGATGTCGCGCGGGAGGCGGTACTCCGGGATGCCGACCGCGAGCATACCCCCCGCGACGGGCAAGGCCTCGAAGACGGTCACGGGATAACCCAACAGCGCGAGCTGGTACGCGCACGTAAGGCCCGCCGGCCCGGCGCCGACGACGGCGACTTTTTCGTCGTATTTCTTGGCGGCCGCCTTTTTCGGCCGGCCGTTCTTATTTCGCGCGTAATCCGCTATGAAGCGTTTCAACGGCCGGATGGCGATGGGGTCGGCGGAGTCGCCCGACGTGCACTTGAACTCGCAGGGGTAATGGCAGACGCGGCCGCAGACGGCGGGGAAAGGCGAGGCGTTCGTTATCACCTCGTAGGCGTTGTCGAACTTGCCCTCGGCGATATAGCCTATGTACGCGGGGGGGTCCATGCCGACCGGGCAGACGTGGTGGCACGGCGCCGAGATGAGCGCTTTGCATACCGCGCCCGGGCACCTCTTTTCCTTTATATGAGCCTCGTATTCGTCGCGGAAATAGCGGAGGGTGGCGAGCAGCGGGTTGGGAGCCGTCTGGCCCAGGCCGCAGAGGGAGGTCTGCTCGATAATCGTCCCGAGCTCTTCCAGCGTATCGAGGTCCTCCATCTTCCCCTCGCCGTTGGATATGCGCTCGAGGATGTCCAAGGCCGCGGGGATGCCGTCGCGGCAGGGCGTGCAATAACCGCAGGACTCGCCCTTCGTGAAGTTCATGAAGAACTTGGCCATATCCACCATGCAGGTG
The DNA here is from genome assembly GCA_011773985.1 of Candidatus Zixiibacteriota bacterium. GTDB lineage: Bacteria > RBG-13-66-14 > B26-G2 > WVWN01 > WVWN01 > WVWN01. The sequence goes on from WVWN01000003.1 coordinate 63,638, forward strand.
TGCTCGTCCATGACGATCATGCCGCCCGAGCCCATCATCGAACCGGCCTCGGTCAGGCGGTCGTAGTCCAACTCCAGGCCGAGCAGTTGGGCCGGAATGCAGCCGCCCAACGGACTACCTATCTGGACGCCCTTGAGGTCGCGTTCCTTCGGAACGCCGCCGCCCATAACGTGTATTACGTCCCACAGCTGGCCGCCCATCGGCACTTCCACCAGGCCCGTATTGTTGATTTTGCCCGCGAGGGAGAAAACCTTCGTCCCCGTGCTCCCCGCGGTGCCGACGGAGCTATACCACTCCGGCCCCCGGTCGATGATAACCGGGACGTTGGCCCACGTCTCGACGTTATTGACTACGGTAGGTTTCCCAAACAGGCCCTTCTCGGCGGGATAGGGCGGCCGCAACCTCGACATGCCGCGCTTGCCTTCGATGGAGTTGATGAGCGCCGTCTCCTCGCCGCAGACGAAGGCGCCCGGGTCCCGGGCTACGCGTACGTCGAACTCGAGGCCCGTACCCATAACGTCGTTGCCCAAGACGCCGTACTCGCGCAAGGTCTCTATCGCCCTACCGACGGTATCCTGGATGCGGGTGTACTCGTGCTTTATGTAAACGTAACCTTCGCGGACGTTGCCCACGGCGTAGGCGCAAATGATCATACTCTCGAGGACGGAGAACGGATCGCCCTCGAGGATGGCCCGGTCCATGTATGCGCCCGGGTCCCCCTCTTCCGCGTTGCATATTACGTATTTGACGTCCCCCGGGGCTTTCCGAACGATTTGCCACTTGCGGCCGGTGGGGAAGCCGGCGCCGCCGCGGCCTCGCAGTCGCGATTTGGTTACGGCTTCGATTACTTCCTCCGGCGTCATTTTGGTTAAAACTTTGAGGAGCGAGTACATACCGCCCCGGGCGACGTACTCTTCGAGAGACGTGGGGTTGATGTAGCCGCAGTTCCGCGTAGCTAGCTTGAATTGGCCTTTGTAGAACGGGACCTCTTCCATGAGCGGGATCGCGTCGTACTTGCCGTTGGTTCCACGCAGCGGGTACTTGATTTCCTCGTCGCCCATGACCAGGTGTTCGCCCTCTAAGCGAAACAAAGCCCAATCCTCGACGACCCGGCCTTCCCTTATGGCCGCGAGGAGTTCGCGCGTCTCCTCGGCCGTTATATTTTTATAAACGACGCGGGGTTCGCCCGGTGCCCAGACGTCCACGAGGGGTTCCTCTTGGCAGTAGCCCAAACAACCGGTGCTCACCACGGTGGCCTCGGCCTCTCCCGCCTGTACGCCGGAGACGAGGTCCAACAGGACTTCGTAGGCGCCCTTGGCGACGCCGCACGTCGGTATGCCGACGTTGATCCTCGTCTTTTCCGGGTACAGGGCCTCCCGGCCTTGTTTTTTCAGATTATCGAGGTCCTTGTAGCTCGTGATCTTCATATACCATCACCTTCGAGTATATAAGGCCCTTTCCTTCCGGCTTCGGGCGAGCCAGCCAACCCCTCTATTCACTCGCTTCTTCGTCCGCTTCCTTAATGGTGTCGATTATGTCCGAAGCCTTGGCTTGCGTAACGTACCCGTAAAAATCCTTGGCGGTGACGATTACGGGCCCGTGGGCGCAGGTCCCGAAGCAGTGGACGGACTCTATCGAGAACGCGCCGTCCTCCGTGACTTCGCCGGGCTCGACGCCGAGTTCGCTTATCACCGTCTCGAGGATGGCCCGCGAGCCGCGCACGACGCAGGCGGTCCCGGTGCAAACTTTTATGTGGTTGCGCCCTTTGGGGGCCGTGGTGAACGCGTTGTAGAACGTAACGACGCCGAGGAGGTGCTCGAGGGGTACGTGTAATTTTTCCGAAACCATCTCCAGGACTTTTTCCGGGACGTAGTTGAATTCGTCCTGGATGTCCAAGAGCAGTTCCGTTACGCTCGCTTCCTTCCCCGCGAAGTCCGCCACCAACTCCTCGGCCCTTTCCATATCGATAGCCATACGCGATCCTCCCGTAACCGCGGGCGCTCAGCTACTCGCCCGTCGCGGCCCGGATCTTCTCTTTCTCCTCGAGCTTCTTGGCCTTAATCGTCGTGCCCTCGACCGCCACCAGCAACTTGGTGGGGTAGGGGATGCGCGGGCAAAGCGTCCAGCAATCGCCGCAGCTGTTGCACTTCTCGAGGTCGACGCACCGCGCCTTCTTCTTAACCGCGACCTTGAAGTTTCCTACGAAGCCGTCGACGTTGGTAACCTCCGAGTACGTCAACAGCTCGACGTTCGGGTGGACGCCGACGTCCACCATCTTGGGCGTCAGGATGCAGGCCGCGCAGTCGAGGGTGGGGAAGGTCTTGTCGAAGACCGCCATGTGGCCGCCGATGCTCGCCTCCCGCTCGACGAGATAGACCTTCTTGCCCGAATCGGCGATGTCGAGCGCGGCCTGGATGCCGGCGATGCCGCCGCCGACGACGAGCGCCGCGGGCTTGACCTCCACCACCATCGGCGTCAACGCCTCCTGCAGCGCCACGCGGCGCACCTCGCCCCTGATGAGCTGCTTGGCCTTGTCCGTCGCCAGCCTTTTGTCCTCCGAAACCCAGGAGACGTGCTCGCGGATGTTGGCCATCGCGAAGAGGTAGGGGTTGAGGCCGGCGTCCGCGCACGTGCGCCGGAAGGTCCGCTCGTGCATCAGGGGAGAACACGAGGCGACGACGACGCGGTTCAGGCCGAGCTCGCGGATGTCCTGTTTGATAAGCTCCTGGCCGGGGTCCGAACACATGAACTGGTATTCGCGCGCGACGGCGACGCCCGGGAGATTCGACGCGTCCGCTACCACGGCCGGCACGTCGACCATCCCCAGGATGTTGTGGCCGCAGTGGCAGATGTAAACGCCGATCTTGGGCTCTTCTTCGACTTCGCCCGTTTTGGTTTCTTCTTCCGCCACGATCTTTACCTCCCGCTCAGGTGATCTTCGCCAATAAGGCGTCGGCCGATACGCGGTGTTTGCCCAGGTCGAGTTCTTCGGGCGCGATGCCCATCGCGAGCCCCACGACTTGCGTGAAGTACAATACCGGGATGTTGAATTTGCGGCCCCAGTATTCGCCCGCCTCTTTCTGGAAGTTATCGAGATTGAACTGGCACAGCGGGCAGCAGGTCACGATGGCGTCCGCGCCGTTGTCTTGGGCCGGTTTGAGTAGCAGGCCGATCATCCGCGCGGCGATGCTTGGTTGCGTCGTGATGAACGTCCCGGCGCAGCATTTCGTCTTGACCGGATAATAGACGACCTGCGCGCCGAGGAGCTTTAAATATTCGTCGAACTTGGTAGGTGCGTCGTAGTGGTCGAACTCGTTCTTGGGCCTGACGATCTGGCAGCCGTAATAAGGCGCGAGCCGAACCATCTCGAGGTTCCGCGTTACCTTGGAGGTGAGGACCTCCTCCGGCACGTCGTTGATGTAAACGTCGAGCAGGTGGCGAACGCGGACGCTGCCCTCGTAGTGGAGGCCCGCGGCGCCGAGCGCGTCGTTGACGCGTTCCAGCAGTTTCGCGTCTTCGGCCATGTAGTGAACGGCGTTGTTGAGGACGGCGAAGCAAGCGCTGCAGGGCGCCACGACCTGGGCCGCGCCGTTCCCGGCCATCTCCTCCGCGATCGCCAGATTGCGGCTCGCGATCGAGAAAGCCTCGACGTGGTCGTACGACATATAGGCCGTCGCGCCGCAGCAGTTCCAATCGAGAATTTCTTTCAAATCTATCCCGAGCGCGGGCGCCGTCGCCGCGACGGAAGTGCCGTACGGCTTGCCCGTAGCGTCGAGCGAGCACCCGGGATAATACGTGTACGTCGTCATTGCCGCATCGCCTCCCCTTCCCGCGATCTCGCGATAATCTTTCTTACCTCGCTCGCGCTCTTGGACTTCTTGGGAAGCATCTCCAGCCGGCCGGTCGCGAGGAGGCTCAAGCCCATGCCGGCGTACTTCAACGCGTCGAAGATATTGGTGGACAGGAAGTATTTCACCAGGAGCCACATCTCGTTGCTGCGGCCGAGCCAGCGAATGTTGCCCGCGAACTTCTTCGCGAGCACCTGCGCCCGTTTGGACGCCGGGCTTTTGTATCCCGCGCGCATCGCCATCTGCTTCAGCTTGTACATGAAGTCCGTTATCTTGATCTCTTTCGGGCAACGGACGTAGCACGCGTAGCACGACGCGCACATCCATATCGTGTTCGAACGCAGGACCCGGTCGCGATAGCCGGCACGAACGAGAGCCACGATCTCGCGCGGGCTGGAGTCCATATCGCGCACCGTCGGGCACGCGCCGGAGCACGTGCCGCACTGGATGCACGCCGCCGCCGCCTCCCCGCCCGGCATGGCGAGGATTTCGTCCAGAAACTTTAAATCCGGCTGGTCCTGCCAAACGCCTATTCTGATGTCAGCCATATAGCTACCTCCGGGCGGCCGTGACGTAAAGGGTCTTATTGCGCGCCGCGGTCAAGGGCCGGCTCGCGCCCCGGGGCCGCGTCCCTCTCCTCGAAGGTTCCGGTCGGGTCCCGCGGTCCGTTTCGCGAATTATCACGAGTATAAATCGGCCTTTTTAATTTAATCAATAAACCCGGCCGCGTCGAGAATCACTCCAACATTATCGCGAACTCGAGGACCGTTCCCTCCCCGACTTCGCTCGATATTTTTAAGTAGTCGACGTTACTGCGGATGTTCGGGAGACCCAACCCCGCGCCGAAGCCCATTTCCCGAACCTCGGGCGTCGCGGTCGTCCAACCGGGTTGCATCGCCTGCTCGATGTCCGGTATGCCGGGCCCCCGGTCTTTGACGACCACGTAAATACAGGACGGCGTTACGCGCGCGTCTATCGTTCCCTCCTCCGCGTATACCGTGACGTTGACCTCGGCCTCGAAAGACGAGACGGCGACCCGCCGTACTATTTGCGGCGTTATGGCCAGCTTTTTAATAACGCGCTTTATCTCGCTCGCGCCGGCCCCCGCGTTGGCGAAGTCCCCCCCTCTAATAGCGCGTCCGATTTCTACCGCTTCCTCCTCGCCCTGTTGCTTGCAACCTTTTATCTTCTCGGCGTCGACGCCCTCGCGGGTCCAGATGAATTCGGACGCACCCATCCCGTCCGTTACTCGCGTTTGTGGGGCGGAATGTATTCGCCGCTCTTAGCGCCCAGTTGGTAGACCCTTCCGCAAGTCTCGTACATCGTCTTAGCCGTCGTTATTACGGGAAAGCCGGTCTGACGGGCGTACGCGACGATCTCGCGCTCCGGCTCCTTCCCTCGCACGAAGCAAATGCCGATGAGGTCGATCACCTCGGCGGCGCGCAGGATCTGTATCTTCGCCAGGCCCGTGATAAGGAAAGCGCCCTCGTCCCGGCAGCAGAGAATATCGCTCACGAGGTCGGAAGATATAACCACGCCGATCTCGCGGTCCAAACCGTCCTCGCCGGAAAGTACGTCGGCGCCCAGGGCGTTAACGACGTCGCGGATTTTTACGGCCAATGGCGGGAGCTCCTAGCTGCGGCCCAAGCCGACATTGCTAATAATTTCACAAATATATTTAAAAATATTGTCGGCGTACGCCGGCCTTCGAAAGAGCAACACTTTGCGTATTCTAAAGGAACTATCTCCAAATGTCAAGTTTTTTTCCCCGTTCCCGGGCCCGAGGCCGGGCCATACGGCCGGGACGCCGGCATTGACCGGGAGTCGCCTCGAGTCCCCCGAAACCCCCACGTACTTCCGGACCTATTTTTACCGCGTTTGTGGTCAACGGCCTTCGGCACTCTCGCGTAAGAGCCGACCGGCTTCAAAGTTCGCCGCCGTTACCCTTTGATGACGCCCAGCGGCTCGAGGCGCGCCACCGGCTTCGAGATGCCCGCCCCCGTCACCACCTCGACGACGTCGCTCACGTCTTTGTAAGCGTCGCTCATCTCCTCGGCGAGCGTTTTGGGGGAACGGCAAACGATTTGGATGCCGCGGTCCTCTAGCTCGCGGGCTATGGCCCGGCCCTTCGCTTTCCTCGTCGCCTCCTTGCGACTCATGACGCGGCCGGCGCCGTGGCAGGTAGAGCCCCACGTCTCCGCCATCGCTCGGGCGGTGCCGAGGAGCGCGAACGACTCCGTGCCCATATCGCCCGGGATTATTACCGGCTGGCCGAGGTTCCGGTAGATGTCGGCCAATTCCTCGTGGCCCGGGCCGAAGGCGCGCGTGGCCCCCTTGCGGTGGACGAGCAGTTCTTCGCGTCGGCCGTCGACGTCGTGCTTCTCGAACTTGGCGATGTTGTGCGCGACGTCGTATATGAGATTCATCCCCAGCGCGCGGGGCGAGATGTCCAGGACCTTGACGAAGACCTCCTCCGCCCAGTGCATCATGATCTGGCGGTTGGCCCAGGCGTAATTGGCCGCGGCGTTCATGGCGCTAACGTAACCGCGGCCCTCTTCGGACTTTATGGGCGCGCAGGCGAGTTGTTGGTCGGGTACCGTTATCTCGTAGCGAGCCATCGCGCGCCGCATCACCTTCAACCAGTCGTCGCACACCTGGTAGCCGAGGCCGCGGGAGCCGGAGTGAATCATGAGCGTGGCTCCGTCCGCTTCCAGGCCGAAGGCTTGCGCCGCCTCCTCGTCGAAGACCTCGGCCACCCGGCCTACCTCGATGAAGTGGTTGCCCGCGCCGAGGGTCCCGAGTTGGGGCCGGCCGCGCTCGAGCGCCCGCGGCGAAAGCGCGCCCGGGTCCGCGCCGGGCAGCGAGCCGCCCGTCTCCGTTCGCTCGAGGTCCTCCGCCGTCCCGTAGCCTTGCGCCACGGCCCAACGCGAACCCTCGCGCAGCACCTTTTTTAAATCGCTTTCGCTCAGGCGAAGCTTGCTCTTGGTGCCCACGCCGCAGGGAATGGCGGCGAAGAGGGCGACGAGCAGGTCGCCGATTTTGTCGCGTATCTCGCCGGTCTTGAGAGAAGTGCTCATGAGGCGCACGCCGCAGTTGATGTCGTAGCCGACGCCCCCCGGCGAGACGACGCCGTCCTCGAGGCGCATGGCCGCCACGCCCCCTATGGGGAAGCCGTACCCCCAATGGATGTCGGGCATCGCGAGCGAGTGGCCGACGATGCCCGGAAGCGAGGCGACGTTCGCCACCTGCTGCGGCGTCTTGTCCATGCGCAGGTGGGCCAGCATCTTCTCGCTCGCGTATATCATGCCGTCGACGCGCATGCGGCCGTCGTACGACTTCGGGAGCCGCCAGCGCCACGCGTCCACTTTCTCCAAAGGTCCCTGCCAGCCTTCCACTTCGTTCATCCCCCTTACCTCACAAGGTATACACCTTTACGCCGAACGTTATCAATTTTTCGGTCAGGTCGAAGTCGGCCCCGTCGCCTCCCGTTGGCGTCGAGGGCGGCGGTTTGCGCCACTTCTGGTTCGTCGCCGCGTAGCGGTATTCCAGGCAAATGGAGAAGCCGCGCGCCCGGGTTGGGAAGAACTCGAGGCCGCCGAGCGCCGCCCACCCCCAACCTCCGCTCGCGTCGTCGACGAGCGCGAAGTCATCTTCCGTTACCTGTCGGTGGTAATTGGTCCACATTACGCCCGTGCCGGCGTACGGCCCGAGCTTCTTCTCCCAGAGCGGTACCCGGACGCGCGCGCCGAACAGCAGGTCCATCGCGGTGCCCCTGAGCGCGGACGGTTCCCCCGGGTACCCGCCCGCCTCGCCGGGCGGTAAGTCCGACGAGGTGTAGGCGTAGCCCCACTGTACCAGCGGCGCGACGAGCCATATCGTAGGTTCGTACGCCACCTCGCCGAAGTAGCAGTAACCGGTGCCGCTGGTGCCCAGGCGCTCGTGGTCGTTTGCGCTGTGGGCCCCGCCGGCGTTGAAGCCGAAGGAGACGCGGCCGGGGATGTCGGCCGCGGCCGCCCCGGCGCTTACGTTTGTAATGACGAATAACGTTGCCGTCAATCGCCGCATGATGGCCTCCTTTTCATGGTCGTAACGAAATACGAGGGCGACGGCGAGTTGCTGCTAACGTCGCGGGCGTCCGCGCGCGACGTTTCCCGGCCGATACCGCTGTTATAATAAGCGCGATTATATTAAAATTACGTGAGGTATCGCGGCCGCCTACGCGCCTACCTATCTTATATTTTAAACCCCTTCCGAGGCAACTGTTTTTTATTACGGCCCGCGGTTGTGATTGCGAAAAGACGAGAGGACCTCGCGCCCGCGTGGCGCGAAAACCTCGCCCGGTGTCTGCGGTGCGGCCTGTGCCGGGAGGTTTGTCCGGCCTTCCGGGCGACGGGCCGCGAGCGCTTCTCGCCGCGGGGGCGCCTGGCGCTCCTGGAGGCGTACCTGGAAGGCGGGCCGTTGGGCGGAGGACTGGGTGCCCCTTTTTACGAGGCGCTGGATTATTGCCTATGTTGCCGCGCGTGCGCGGAGCGCTGCCCTTCGGGCGTGGCCGGGGACGTGCTCGTCCTCGCCGCGCGGGAGGCGGGCCTCTGCCGCGGCGGCCTGCCCTTCTTCAAATCCTGGGCGTATCGCACGGCGTTGGGCCGGCCGCGCTTGTTAGCGTTTTTAACGAAATTATTGTACGCGGCCCAACGGCTAAAATTGCTGCCGGTCGCGCTGCGGCTATTGGCGCTGCCGCCGCGCCTCGCGCTGCCCGAGCTGTCGCCCCGGCCCTTCGACGCCGCGGCACCGGTGTTTATTCCCGCAAAGGGGGAACGCAAAGGCCGCGTCACCTACTTCGTAGGTTGCGGGACTAATTATCTTTTTCCGGCTAGCGCTCGAGCCGTCGTCGACCTCCTCACGCGCGCCGGCTACGACGTCGCCATACCCGAAGGCCGGCGCTGCTGCGGCATCCCGGCGCTCGCGAACGGCGACTTCGGCTTAGCGCGCAAGCTCGCCGCGCGGAATGTGAAGGCCCTCGCCGGCGACGACCCTATCGTCGTCGACTGCGGCTCCTGCGGCATGATGCTCAATTATTATTATAACGACGTGCTGGACGTGCCCGGCGCCGCGTCCTTCAAAGAACGCGTCGTGGATTTCACGGAGCTGGTCCCGGCGGAAGTCGTAGCGGAGCGGGCGGACGGCCGCGTCGCGTACCACGACCCCTGCCACCTGGCGCGGGGGCTGGGCGTCACCGCGCAGCCGCGTGCGTTATTAAATAAAATCGGCCGGCTTGTCGAGCTGGAAGCGCCGGGGGCCGTGACGTGTTGCGGCGGCGCCGGGACCTACGGCCTGGCGTGCGACGACGTCTTCGATAAAATAGGGAGCGAGAAGGCCGACGCGGTCGCGGCCTCGGGCGCCCCCGTAGTCGCGACCGGCTGCCCGGCGTGCGTCCTCTACATAAACGAGGCGCTGCGGCGGCGGGGCGTAAAGGCCGAGGCGCGGCATACCGCGGAGGTATTGAACGAGGGCGGCAGGCCGTAGGGGCCGACGTTCAGGTCGGCCCGCCGTGCGCATCACGACGACCGGCGCCGGCGTCGCGCCAACGTCGCTGGGGCGAGTGAGGGCGCTGTTCAAGTAGGGGCCGGCCTTCAGGCCGGCGCCGAAATAAAATAAAAGGAAGCGCCTACCTGAAGGTAGGCGCCTGCGGAAATACGACGTATTAGATGCCTTCGCAGCGACAATTGATCGGGCGACCTACGTCGCCCCGCCTCGCCGGGTTCTCTTACCGCGGGCCTTACCGGTACTTTATAACCATACGGACGTCGGGTGGCCGTAGGGTTTTTACGGGGGATTGGCCTTACGCGGAGACGACGGTTATACTCTCGCGGGCCGCGGCCGGCAGCGGGTTCGACGTATTGGCTTATTGTTTTATGCCCGACCATCTTCACCTTCTTGTGGAAGGAAACGAAGAAGCGGACTTAATTAAATTCGTCCGCGAGTTCAAACATCGTACCGCGTATAACTACAAGAAAGTTACGGGTACCGGTTTATGGCAGCGTTCTTTTTACGACCGTATTTTAAGGGGCGGCGAGGGCACGGAGGCCGTAGCGCGTTATATTTGGAATAACCCGGTTCGGAAAGGGATAGCCGCTTCGGCGGTCGAATACCCGTTCATAGGTTCGTTCGTGGCGAGGGTCGCGGATTGGTTTTAAGAACGTAGGTTCCACGAAAGGGTCATAGGGGGCCCGTTTTGGGCCGGTCCGCCATACAGGCAAGGCCTTAAAGCCCCGTCCGGGAATACGTCCATTATATGCGGATAACGATGACCGGCGCCGCCGTCGCCCCCACGTCGTTGGGGCGCGTGAAGGCGTTGTTCCGGTAGGGGCGACTGGCGAGTCGGCCCGACAATGGCCTAAGGTCCTTGTCATAGCGAAGGGGCCCACGCGGGCCCTTTTTTATATTTTAATTAAATCCGAAGCCGGCGCCTACCACCCCATCGCCTCGAGGCGGGCGAGGTTGGCTTGTACCTCCGGCGAGTCCGGGGCGATGCCGGCCGCGCGCATAAGCTCTGCCTTGGCCTCGACGTACCGCCCCCGGGCGATGAGCGCCAGCGCGTACGCGTTCATCAAACCCACGTCGTTATACTCGTGGACGTTTTCGGCGAGCACCTTTAAGGCCTCGTCGTCGCGCCCTTCGGCGCCGTAAATCTTCGCGAGCATTAGGACGGCGCCGGGGTCGTTGTAGCCGCGCTCGAGCGTATTCTCCAATTCGCGCTCGGCGGCCGCCATATCTCCCCGCGCCAAATGAATTCCCGCCAGGAGGCGGTGGGTCTTGCCGTCGTGGGGCTTAAGGGCCACCGCGACGCGCGCGTGCTCGAGCGCGCCGTCGAGGTCACCTTCCGCCTCGGCGGCCATCGCCAGGTACGCGTACGCCATGTACGTGTTGGGGTCGAAGCCGGCCGAGATCGCCGCGCGGGCCGTGCGAGCGGCGTCGACGTACCGACCCCGGTCGTAATACCATCGCGCGAGGTTGACGTGCGGCACGGGCACGGCCGGCGCCATCTCCGCAGCGTGAGTAAAGTAATACTCGGCCCGCCCCGGGTCACGGCGGTAGTCGTAGTAAAAGCCGTGATTTTCCCACACGCTCAACGCGAGCTCGAAGCCGTGCGTGGGACGGTCCGCCTCATAGCGCGCCGTTCGTAAGAGCCTCTCGGCTCTCGCCATGACCTCGGCGTCCAAAGGCCACGCGTCGCCCCGCGCGGTCTCGCGGCCCGTCAACTCCAACGTGAAACCGGCGGGCCGGCCGCGGCGGCAAAATGCCCGCCGCTGGTGGGTTTGAGAGATGAAATAGTAATCGGCGAAGACAGGCCGCACGCCGGCCTCTCGCCACATCAAACCGGCCAACTTGTCGATATCGTATCTCTCGTCGTTTATATTATACAGCTCGACGTCGGGGCGCTGGCGAAGCGCGTATTGCCGAAACCAGTAGATGAAATTCGACGTAGTGGTACCCGAGACGTAAATCGCCCCGTAGCCCACCGGCAGGAATATTTGGCGGCTGTAATAGGAAAGGAATGCCGGGTCGCGGCGCTGGCGGCCCCACTCGGCGACCGAGGTCCACGCGACCGCGGCCGCCGCGACGGTAACGGCGGCCGCCCTCAGTTTCCCGCGCGCGGAGGCGAAGAGGGCGACCGCGGCGACCGCGGCGCACGCGAAGGCAAGCCCTAGGAACGGCAGCCTATACCTCTCGAGGTCGGGTATGTCGTAGAAGAATAAGAACGCGACGTTCAAGGCCGAGGCCGCCGCCACGGACGCCGCGGCGAACCGGGACCGGCGCCAGACGAGCCAGAAGCCCAAAGGCGCGAGCAGCACCAAAGGGCCGCCGTTCCGCCAAAAAGCCTCTACGAGCTCGCGTAGGCGAAAACCTACCAGGAGCCATGTCGGTACCCTAAAATTATAAGAGAACTGCCGGCCGGTGGCGTGGAGAAGGGTCGTCCGGATATCGGCCGTGCCGGTCCAGGCCCAGGTTAGCGGGGGCGCCGCGACGGTCCGCAAGGGAACGTAAAGGGCCACAGAGAGTCCCAGCAACCACGCCAGGGCCCCCAGGCATAGACCGCGGAAACCAGGCCGCCGCGTCGAAACCCAAATAACCAGGAATACGAAGACGTACGCGAACGCGGTGAGGTGGACGCCCGGCGCCAAGCCGCCCAAAAAAGCCGCCGCTACGAAGAAACGGTCGTCGCCGCGCCGCCGGGCCACGTCGAGTAGAAAAAGCGCGCCGAGTAAAAGCGCGAAGGCGGCGCCGTAAACTTCGACCGACGTCGCCTCGAGCCATATTGCCGGCGTCGCGGCGAAAAGAACGCCGGCTAGGGTGGCGAACGCCGCGACGGCCGGTTCGCCCGGGCCGTTTCGGTAGGTGACGCGGAAGACCCAAAACGCGAGTAGCGCGGGCGCGAGCGCGACGAGCAGCGCGTTGGCGACGTCGGCCGAGGCCGCGGCCCATCCGGCGGGAAGTATTAGGAGGGGAAGGGCGAGAATTTGTAGATAGGCGGGGTAGCCGGTGGGGTGGGCGATGCCGAGCACCGACGCTGCGGCGACGAAGTCCCCCCAATCGCCGCTCGCCGGGGCCTTCGCCGCGGTGGCGACGTATAAGGCGGCGGCCACGGCGTACGTCACGCCGAAAACCGCAAGGGCCGGGTTTCGCAGAATTTGCCTCACGTTTTCGGCGCCGATTTCGCACGGGCGTATTTCGCTATGAGAGCCTTGAATTCCGGCGAATCCCGACACGCCGCAAAGTCCTCATCCCGCGGCGCCATCGCGGCGTAGCGGCCCGGGTTAAGCTGGAGCGCGAGCTCGAGGTGTTTAAACGCGCGCCCGGTGAGGCCGTCGCGGGCGTATAAGCAGGCGAGGTTGTATTGGGCTTGGGCGTTGCCGGGATTTATGTTTAACGCGGCCTCGAAGTCTTTCGCCGCGGATGTCGTATCGCCCAACTTCAGAAAGTTGACGCCGCGGGCCGTGTATACTCGCGCGGCGTAGGGGTCGAGCTCGAGCGATTTATCGAAGGCCGCGAGGGCGCGGCGGCTGTCGCCCGCGGCGTCGTACGTCAGCCCGAGCTCCAACCAGAACTCGGCGTCGTCGGCGTAACGCGTCTTCGCCGCCTCGAACGCCGCCAGCGCTTTATCGAAGTCACCTTGCTCGCGGAAGATTATCGCGTGGACGTACCCACCCTCGCCGGTCGCGTCGGTCTCGAGCGTTTTGGCCACTTCGGCGGCCTCGTCCGCCCGCCCGGCCGCGAACAGCGCGCGCGCCAGCTTGGCGCGGATGGCCGCGTTTTCGGGGGCGAGCTCCAGCGCCCGTCGATAACATTCCACGGCGTCCTCGGCACGGCCGGTGACCGTATAGACGCTCGCTAAATTCTGATAGCCGTCGGCGTCGTCGGGGATGAGGCTGACGTACGATTTTAGTAGCTCTTCCTGGGGTTGGATAATGCCGCGGTCGGCGAGGTGATTGCTCAAGCGGGAGTAGTAGACGGCGACCAGCTGCTTAAAGAACGGGTCGCTGAGTTCGCCGCGCCCCTCTTTTTCGACGACGGCCATCACCGCCGTAAGCGCTTCTATCGCCGCAACGCCGCGCCGGCGTATATCGGCCGGGGCAGGTTCTTCCGTCACAACCTCTAAGGCGAGAGCGTACGGGATAAAGTATTTTTGCAATCTTTTACTCCGGTCGCCGAGCCCCCAGAACATCCGCCGCCGGTCAGCGTTCTCGGCGATAATATCCGCGATGACTTCGGGCAAGACGAAGTCGTCGCTCGAGCGGAAGACGATACCTCGTCCGTCGTAATCGCCGCGAGCTACGGCTCGCGCGGCAAGCATTCGAATCTCATCCTCTTCCGGAAGCGCCAGGTCCGGGTTGCGCCGGGCGAGCGCCGTCAAGTAGCCGCGGCTCGCGAGCCGGATCTGATCCACTATTGTGACGTCGGGCCTCGAGTGCTCGGCGTACACGTTGTACCACGTTATAAAGGTATTCGTGTCGCCGCTGGGGAAGAAGATCGGTCGCGCGGGTAGTGCCGCCAGAAGGCGACGGCCGTAGGTTATTGAAAAGATGAAACCGCGCCGATGGGCGTAAGGGAAGTTCGTGACGAAGGCCCAGCCCGCCGCCGCGAGGATCACCGCCGCCCCGCCCACCACGGCCGCGACGCGAACGGTGGGGAACCCTTTCGTCACCGCCCGGACAACGACGCCGACGCCGAGGCCGGCGGCGAATACCGCCGTTAAGTGTAAAGGGATAAAGTAGAAATAAATATCTGGAATCAAGTAAACGAGGCAGTAGGCAAGGTGCCCGGCGTAATACAATATGAGTGCCAGCGCGACGGCCCACCGGCGTTTTAGAAAAAGCCATACCAACGCCGCGGCCGCGAACGCCGCCGCTGGCGTGACGTTAGACAACGCCGCGCCGCGGTATTGTGCCAACGCGTCCTTGACCCCCGCAAAACCCTCCTCCAGGAAATTGGCCCGGTATTGAAATCCGGCGAGGTGGGCGTAAGCTGAACCGAGGGTGGAGGGGTCGTTCCAGTTGAAGAGCGGCTTCTGCGCCGCGCGGAGCGGCGTATAAAGGTTTACGGATACGCCCGCCAAGAAGAGGACGGCCGCGAGCGGCAGCGCCGCGACGAGGGCCCGCGCCTTCGCCCGCCCCGGCCAGCCGATAAGTACGAGCGGCGGGAAGAACAATACGATCGTCACGTGGTTGGCGAGCGAAAGGCCCGCGATCAAGGCCAAGACGTAAAGCTCCCGCGCCGCCCCCGTCCGCCTCAAGCGAAGTGCGGCCCAGAGCAAAGCCCCCCAGAAAAGCGCGTTCAACGCGTATACTTCGGCCATCGTCGCGACGGACCAGAGCGTCCGCCCGGCCAGAACCAAAAGCCCCGCCGCGGCTATCGCCAACGCCCGGGCCGTATCCCCGAAGTCCAACTGCCGCGCCAACTCGCCCGCCGCCAGCGCCACGAAGAAGGCCGCCCCCGCCGCCGCGGCCGCCGATACTAAATTTATCAAAAACGCCTGCCCTCCCCAAGGGAACAACGTCGCGAGCTGCCCCAATAGCGCGTACAGCGGGTAGCCGGTGGGATGGGCGACGCCCAACGTGGCCGCGATGCCCAGGAACTCGCCCGAGTCGAGTATCGAGAGCCCCGGCGCCGCCCCCGCGCCGTAGAGCGCGAAGCCGCCGAATAAAAAGGCCCAGGGGAGGGCCGAGGTCAACGGTATATTAACACGCCTGGCCAAGGCCGTTATTCCGCGCGGGAGAAGAAGTAGTAACGCGCCGGCCTATTATAAGACAGGTCTTCACCCGCCGTCTTCAGGGAAATGCGTATTCGCCCGTCGCCGACGAGCTTCGCGGGGATACGGAAAAGGCCGTCAACGTATGCGTCGGTCCCGACTGACGGCACTTCCCAAATCCCGGCCGGGGCGTCGTTGACGCGGACGTTTGCGCCGAACGGCGGTTCGCACCGGACCGCCGCGATCGCGTCCCGTCCTCCCGGAACCTCTACCGTAAATTCCTCCACGCCACTTACTAGGCGGCCCGCTTCGAAAACATTTACGCCCCCGGCCGCGGCCAGCGGTAAAGGCCCGGCGAAGCCGAAAAGGGTGTTCCGCCCGCGGGGCCGTAAGCGGTAACGGTGGGCCGATTCGGATATCACGTCCGCGACGTTTACCTCGTCAACGAGCTCGAAACCTTTCAGCGCCCTCGCCGAGGGCGGCGGCGACGCCTCGAATACCTCCGGCACGAACTCCGCCACCGCCATGTCGCGGGCGCCCGCCATCGTATTGGTGACGAGCCGGCCGTGGTACTCCGGCGACGTGACAACGCCGGCCTCATCAAAGGGGTATGCGTTAAAATAACCGACGAAATAGTCGCCGCGCTTGCCCTCGCGCCGCACGAACTCCGCGGCGCCGGCCCACCCCTCGTTGCCGAAACGCCAGGCCTCGCGCGTGACCAAACCTTCGATATCTACGATTCGCCGCTCGCCGTAATAGGCGAGGGCGCCCACGTCGTGGGTGAATATGTTTACTCTCTCGGGCGTATTTTCCCTGATGTAACGGGCTACGGCTACGTGCTGGAAACGGATATCGCGGCCGGACATACCGTAAGCGACCCAGAAATAAGCCGACGAAATAAGGCCGAAGACGAGGAAATAAGCGGCGCCGGTCCAGAACATCGCCGCGTGGCTTATGGTGGGGCGGCCGTAGCGGATAAGGTACGCCAGGCCGTCTATGCCGCCGAGTACGCCGATGACGAAGAGGGGGAAATACGGCGCGATGTAACGGGCGAAGTGGCGCGGTGCGGGCACGGCGGCGCAGGCCGCGGCGGCACACGCCAGAAACACTAAGCCCGCGGCGAACGCCGCCGACGGCCTCCGGTCCGACCAGGACTTTCGCGCGGCGCGCCCCCATCCCACCAGGAAGAAGGCGAGCGCGAGCGGCGCGAAGTAGGCCGCCGCGGCGTGTACGGTGTTCGCGTTATAGAAACCTTTAACGTAATACCCGTTCAATCCCCCCAAAACGCTCTTTACCACGTAGATGCCATAGGCGATTATGGCCACCAACCGCACGGCCCAAGGCTGCGTCTTATGGGCCAGGATCGATTTCGAAAGGAAGCCTGCCGGCGTCACGTAACCGCCCGCGAGGTAGTTTAGGGCCAAGTAAGCCGGCACCAGCGCGAGGCCGAGCAGCACCAGCCACCTCACGCGCCGCTCCGTCGGGCCGCCACTTTGAACTTTAGGCCCGGCGCCGATCAGAGCCAGAGCGGCAAATATTACCGCGGCGATTATCCCTTCCGGCCGGGCAAGCGTCAACGTCGCCAACGCGACGATGAATACCGCCGGGCGGTCGTAATCCTTATATAATATGTACGCGTAAAGGCTGAAGAGGAGCGTGGCGATATAAAGACCGGCATCCATTCCGCCGAGCGCGTGGAACGTTATCGGCCCCGTAGTCGCGTATATGAACGTAGAGGGGATTACGTAGCGCCCCTCGAAGAGGTGCCGCGCGACCTTGGCGAAGAGCCAGATGCTAACGCCGTAAAGGACGACGTTCAGTAGGAAGGAAGCCCAGACGAGCGCGTCCGGCGTCCGGAATATCAACGCTAGCGGCGTGAGCAAGAGTAGATAGAGATAGGACGTTACGCCGGTCGTGGGCGGGTCGCCGAGGTTGTAGACGAGGGGGTGGCCCGCGGCGAAGTTGCGCGCGTAGTGCAGGAAGATGTAGGCGTCGTCGAGCGGGAACGTCAGGAAGCGGTCCGTGAAATATAGATTAATAAATATGTATAACGCGCCCGTTATCGCCGCGAGCGCCGCGGCCATAACTATAAAAAAAACGTCGCGCTGCCGACGCGCCTCCATAAACGGCGGCATTCTACCACGGCCTTTTGGCGGGTGTCAACGACTTAGGTGGGCTTCGCTCGGGGCGAGAAGCTACCCCCGACAGTAGGCCGGCTTGCGCTTCCGCTCCCCGGGGCAAGTCTACTTGTCCTTGAACCGGCCTAAGATATCCAACGCCGCTGTGGCGGCGTTTCTCACCTCAACCGTGCAGGGGAGGCTACGGTATTCGAAGCCGCGGGTCTTCAACTCGTACTCGCCCGCGATCCGACCCGCGTCGCGAATCTCGCGCGCGGACGCGTCGTCCGTCGCCTTCGTTATTTCCCGGTATTGCAGCGGCAAAACCCGCGCCGTCAGGCCGCGGGCGCCGATCTCGCGCAGGCTGAAGTGCACGTGCAGGCCGCAAGTCGCCGTGTTGTCGAATAAACCGACGTGGTGCGAATCGTGGGGGCCGTCCGCGACGTATATATTCCGCGTGTGGTCCGGCATCTGGTCGTACTGGTACTTGGCCCACAGGTACTCGACGAAGCTCTCGTCGAATTCCATCGTCGGCGTGCGCAGCAGCTCCATCCCCAGCTTCTTCGCCTTCTTCTCGGCGAACGAAAAAAGCTCGTCCACGCTGGCGATTATGTCGCTTACGTTCTCGGAGGGCACGAGCGGAGCTCGACTAAGAAGCCCATCTCGTCGGCGGGAAAACCGAAAGACGCCGGCTCCACGACCTTCTTACCCTTCATCAAAAAAAGTTCCAGCTCGACGCCAACTTCCGGTAGTACTTCGTTAATCTTTCCCCCTTGCTTGGCTTTACCGGCGCTAACGGCGCCGTGCGGAAACTCTCATCGTATTCGTTAAAACGTCGTCGCCGCAAGCATAACATTTTATAGCTCGTAAATATCAAGAAAAATTATCGGGCCAAGCCGCGCCGCTCGATGCTTGTTAGAATGCTCGTGAAAAAGCCGCCCCGGGGGCGGCCTTGCCTCGCGATTTTTTTTACCTGTAGAGTGCCTTCACCCGACCGAGCGAAGTTCCCCTTACGGCCGTGGGGGATATTAATAATGATACGTCGTCGACGCACCCCCAAACGTAGTCGGGGGTGATGTTGTAGTGTTGGGTTCTAATTCGTAAATAGGCGAATCGCGTCCCGATTTTGCTCAGAGGGAACTCTACGAACGTCCAGACCCCGTTCTGTAAAAAAACGTCGTGGGAATTAGTACCTAGGTTGAAAATCAAGTCTCCTGCGCGCCAATTACGGCCGTCGATCAAGCCCCATAAAACCGCTTTCTTAACGTCCTCGGGGTAGATATTTGTACCCAAATCCTGCCGTAATGAAGCCGTAGTGTAAGCACTAACTTCGCCGTAGCCGGCGCAATAATAACCGGTATGGCCGTGACCGCGCAACGAGATCACGAATTTATCAGTGGACCAAGGCGCGATACGCCCGGTCTCGAAGCGGCCGTTTACGACCGCCTCCCGGTAACCGAACGCGTTCGCGGCAACCCCGAGAAAGATACTCAGTAAGGTTAGCGACTTTTTCATCTTCTCCACTCCTTTTTATTTTTTACCTTAAAAATATTATAATATAGCGGTATTTAAAAAGCAAATTTTTTTAATAAAGAATTCCGTCAACCAAGGTTTTCAATTCGACCCGCGGGCCCCCTGAAGGCTAAGGCGCATCGCGGTTAAAGGTAACGCCGCCTTTTATCGGGTTCTTTCACTCAAAATTACGAGTACGCGGTTACTCCCCCGTACTCACGGCTTCTATAATCTCATCCCACGCCCGGCCGTACGCTTCCCAGGTGTAGGCCTTCTCGACCTCGGCGCGGCCGGCCCGGCCGAAACGCCGCCGCGCGTCCGGGTCCCGTAAAAGCTCGACCACCGCCGCGGCGAAGGGTGCGGGCCCGTCCGCGACGACGAAGTCGCGCCCCGCGACCAACTGGTCCATCCCGTCGGCGCCGACGGACGTGCTTACCACCGGCAGCGCCGCCGACAGCGCCTCCACGATCTTCATTTTCATCCCCGAGCCCAGTCGCATCGGGCAGACGTATATCTCCATCCGCCGGATGTATTCTATCAGGTCCGGTACGGTACCGGTTACGACTACCCCCGGGCGGTCGGCCAAAGCAAGTATCTCCGGCCCCGGGTTTTTCCCGACGACGCGGAACGTCGCCGCCGGTACGTCTTTCCGTATTAACGGAAATACCTCGTTCGCGAAATATAGTACGCAATCCCTATTGGGCGGATAGTCCATTACGCCCGAGAAGACGATCGCGTTCGCCTCCTTCGCGACGTCTTCGAGCGGCGGCATGTCGACGCCCGAATGAGCGAAGTATATCGGCAAATCCGGGCATGCCTCGCGGATAATATCGGCGTCCCGCCGCGCCACCATTACGCACGCGTCGTAGCGGCCGTACGTGCGCCGCTCGTACCGTTTGAGTTTCAAGTGCTGGAGGAGGCTGTATAGAAAGGCCGCGGGGTTGCGCGCGTGCTTCATCAGCCGCCGGTAATACAGCGACCACGCGTCCTGCGGAAATATGATTTTGGGCGTCCCCTCGAGGTCGACGGTGAATTGGGCCATGTTTACGTTGCCGGCGACGATTACGTCGAAGTTTTTACGCGCCAGCAAATCCCTCAGCGCCCGCGCGTACGTGGCGCTCCGGAATAAAAGTACGCCGAAAGGCAAGGTCGAAAACAGCGAGGCAAGACGTCGCGGGAACGTCTTCCTTATTTCGTGTTGAACGACGATTATCTCGTCGACGAAGTCGGCGACGCGCGCGGCGTCCTCGGCGGTGCCGCCGGACGACATAGCGAGGACCGTGACGTCGTGTTTGCCCCGGAGACGGCGCAGTAAGTGGTAATAACACGCCCGGTTGGAGTCGGTGAGAGGGTAGGGGATTTCGGAGGCTATAACTAGTATCTTCAATTCGAAACCTTTCGAGCCGCGTTTCACGCGGGACCGTTGGGACTGACGCGGCAACGCCGGGGGTTAACTTCTCGCCTTTTCCACCGCTTCCCGGTATATCTCGGCGGTCCGGGCGGCCATGCGCGCGGGCGAGAAGCGCGCGACACGTGCCTTGCCCGCCGCCGCCAATTCCCGCCGCGCGCTATCGTCTTCGGCAAGGCGACGGATTTCCTCCGCCAACGGCGCGGCTTCGGCCTCCACGTACGCCGCGGCCTCGCCGCAGGTCTCCGGCAACGCGCCGCGCCTCGACGTTAATACGGGCACGCCCACGGCCATAGCCTCCAGCGCCGGCAGGCCGAACCCCTCGTACGCGGAAGGATATATTAAAAGCTCCGCGGCGGCAACCAGCAACGCGTGCTCCTCGCGCGGCAGATAGGCCTGCACTTTTATCCGCTCGGCCACCCCGGCTTCGCGCACCCAGGCCCGGACCGTACCCACGTCGTCGCGCGCGACGCCGCCGATAACCAAGTTGGGGAACGCCGCGTCTGTGGCGAGGAGTCGGTACGCGTCGACGACGAGCCGCGTGTTCTTGCGGGGGAAGGCGGCGCCGAGGTGAAGGAGGTAACGCCGCGGCAGCTCGAGTCGCTCGCGAAATGCCGCCAGCTCCGACGCCGGCCTATCCTGGAAGAAGATGGGGTCGACGGCCTCTTCGACCACTACGAGGAGCGAGCGCGCTTGGGGGCCGAGGCGACGCGCGATGTCTTCCGCCGACGTCCGCGATACGGTTACGATCGCGGCGCACCTCTTCGCGGCCCACCGCAGGACCCACGACTGGTAAAAGTAGTAACGGTTCGCCGCGAAGGTGTGGAATCTTCGTTCGAACATCATCGCGTCGTGGAGGGTGAGGACCGTCGGCGACGGCGGCTTAAGCGGCAGCGCGTTGCCCGGGGCGTGGAAGAGGTCGGCGCCGATGCGGCGCAGCGCCCGCGGCAGCGCGAGCTGTTCCCAAACGTAAACGGGCCGTGCCGATACGACGACCGTCTCGCACGCCAAGGCCGGGTACGCGACGTCGAGCTCCCGGTCCGATATAAGGACGAAGGCGGGCGGGTCCGGCAGCGCCGCGGTCCCGGCGAGCAGCGTGTGCAGGTAGCGGCCTATCCCCTTTGCCTCGCCCGCGAGGTACCGCGCGTCCATCGCTACCGTCAATTTTGCCATAAATAAAAAACCGCCGCCGCGAGTTCGGCGCGGCGTTCGCCGTCAAGGCAATGAATTATTGTTTCCGACGACCTAACAAGTATTGCGGCCCTTGCCGCGACTTCCTTTTTCCACATCGGCGGCCGCCGACGCGCCGTAGACGACTTCATTATACAACGAAATCAGCCGTCCCGCCACGGCCCTCATTCCGTACGGCTCTACCATTTTGGCGTCGACCGGCGGTAACGACAAGGCCGCAATAATGCCTTCGGCGATATCGCGCGCGGCGTCGCCTACCGGGATGCACGCGTCGCACGCGTCGAGGAACTCGACGTCGCCCACGCGGCGACTCACGACGGGCCGCGCCGACGCTATCGCCTCCTTGACCGTCAAGGGGCCCAACTCGACGTCGGAGCTGACCAATACCACGTCCGCGGCGCCGAAGTAGACAGGCACCCGCAACCGCGGGGCCGGGTGGAAAGTTAAAAGCTCGAGGGAAGGCTCGAGCCGTCGGCCGAGCTCAACGCCCTCGGCGGCCAAGTCGAAGCGCTTCGAGCGCCGCGTCGGGTCCGCCGGGAAGAGTACGTATTTTTTGTCGGCGGCGAGGCCGAGTTCGTGGCGGCAAGCGAACTTGTCGCGGGGCCTGAAGAGCTCCAGGTCCGTCCCCATCGGGATGTGGACGCAACGAACGGGCGCGAGGGCGCGGGCGGCCGCGGGCGTTACGGCGATGAAGCGGTCGGCCCGGCGGGCTACCGCGCGGGCGAAGCGGCGGTAAAGCGGGCTCGTAACCACCGGGTTATCGTGGAACGTGGCGACGAGGGGGCGGGCGCCGGCGACGAGGGCCGCCGCGGCGGAGTACGCGTGGTGCGCGTGAAAGAGGTCGTAGTCGTGCCGACGGGCGCGCAGGGCCCTTACGGCGCGGAGGTACGCGAGGCGGCCGCGGTACCCCTCGATGAAGTATAGGTCCGCGTCGATGCCCGCGGCCTTCAACGACTCGTGTTGTTCGTAGACGAAAGACCCGAACGATGGGTCCTCCTCCCGCGGGTACATGTTGGTTATGACGAGAAGGCGCATCCGATTCCCGGTATCGCGACAGGGTCGGGCGTCGACCGAAGGTAAAAGGCCGTTCGCGGCACCCCGACGCTACCTTCCAATTTCCGTTAAATCGCTATTATATACACGGCGGTTCCTTTTTCAACAAAATAATTAGAAAAACGGAAACTCGACCGCCCGGTTCCCGACGATGTCCGCTTTTATTAATTGCGGGGCGGGGATTTATGTGATACAATATATAAAAGGTTCGCGCTACGGGGCTGCTCGCTGCCCGTCGCGGCGTTTTACTAAATAAAAAAATCGTTACCATTTTCACAGTTGCTCTTTCGCCCCGGATTTGGTATCTGGCACCGCCCGAGGCCCGAGCCCTTGCCCAGGAGGATAAATTGAAAAACGAAAAGGAGTTAATCGAAAAGGCTAAAAAGCCCGGGCAAGACGCGATGAAGCTCCACCCGTTCTACGTTGGCAAGGTGGAGGTTACGCCCAAATGCCGCGTGGCGTCGTTCGACGACTTCGCTATATGGTACACGCCGGGCGTGGCCGAACCCTGCAAAGACATCGCCGAGCACCCGGAGAAGGTGTTCGTCCATACCAACAAGGCCAACTTCGTCGCCGTCGTTTCGGACGGGACGCGCGTCTTGGGGTTGGGCGACATCGGCCCGGAGGCCGCGATTCCGGTGATGGAGGGCAAGGCGCTGTTGTTCAAGTACCTCGGCGGCGTGGACGCGTTTCCCATCTGCGTCGACACGAAGGACGCAGACGAGATAATCGATATCGTCCTAAAGCTCCAACCGTGCTTCGGCGGCGTCAACCTCGAGGACATCTCCCAACCGAAGTGCTTTCACGTCCTTGATACGTTGCGCGAGAAGGCCCGCATCCCGGTGTGGCACGACGACCAACAGGGGACCGCCGCGGTCACGACCGCGGGAATAATTAACAGCCTGCGCATCGTCGGCAAGAAGAAGGAGGACGTCAAGATCACGATGATCGGCGCCGGCGCCTCCAACATCGCCATCGCCCGCGTCCTCATCAACTTCGGCATCGACCCCAAACACATCGTCATGTGCGATTCGAAGGACACCTTGCACAAAGGCCGCGACGATCTCAAAGACGGCATCTTCAAGGAGAAGTGGCACTTCTGCCAGGTGACCAACGAGAAGAACGTCAAAGGCGGGCCGCCGGAGGCGTGCAAAGGCGCGGACGTTATGATCGCGCTGTCGAAGCCCGGCCCGGATACCGTCAAGGGCGAGTGGATCGCGAGCATGGCCCGCGACCCGGTCGTCTTCGTGTGCGCTAACCCTATCCCGGAGATCTGGCCGTGGAAGGCCAAGGAGGCGGGCGCGCGCATCGTCGCGACGGGCCGCTCCGACTTTCCCAACCAGGTTAACAACTCGCTCGGCTTCCCGGGCATCTTCCGCGGGACGCTGGACGTCCAGGCGCGAACCATCACCGACGAGATGTGCATCGCCGCGGCCCAGGAGCTAGCCGACACCGCGAACGACAAGGGCATCCACGAGGAATACCTCATCCCGACGATGGACGAGTGGGAGGTCTATCCGCGGGAGGCGGTCGCCGTGGGCCTGAAGGCCATCGAGCAGGGCGTCGCGCGCATCAAAGGCTCGAGGGATGAACTATTCAAAAAAGCGGCGGACACCATCAAGAAGGCCCGCGAGGAGACCCAGCTCTTGATGAAGGAGGGCTTCATAAAGCTCGAGACCGCCAACCGCATAACGACCGGCGGCTAGAGGTCAAATTATTTCGGAGGAAAGGCAACCCGCGGGGTTGCCTTTTTCGTCGCGGCGTTTCCGCTTGACACCGGCGGCGAATTGGTTTATTTAAAGGCGGCGCATATATGAACGAAGCCGAAGGGGTAGTCGCTATGGCGGATACTTATCACAATTACGTTAACGGCGCCTGGGTGCCCGCGGCGGGGGGCGAGCTCCACGAGAACGCCAACCCCGCGGACGTACGCGAGCTCGTCAGCATCCACTCCCGCTCGAGACGGGCCGACGCCTTCGCCGCGGTCGAGGCCGCGAAGGCCGCGTTCCCCGGGTGGCGCGACACGCCGGCGCCGGCTCGAGGCGAGTACCTGGCGCGCGCCGCGGCCTTGCTCCGCGAACGTGCCGACGACATAGGCCGCGACTTCACCCGGGAGGAGGGCAAGACGCTGCGCGAGGCGCGAGGCGAGACGTTGCGGGCGGCGCAAATATTCGAGTTCTTCGCTGGCGAAGGGCGGCGGCTGGGCGGCCGGACCTTTCCGGCCGACGGCCGCGACACGTTCCTCTATACGCTCCGCGAGCCGTTGGGCGTCGTCGCGCTCATCACGCCGTGGAACTTCCCCGTCGCCATTCCGGCGTGGAAGCTCGCGCCCGCGCTCGTGGCCGGTAACGCGGTTGTTCTCAAACCGGCGACCAATACGCCGCTGACCGCCGTACGCATGTTCGAATGTTTGGCGGAGGCGGGGTTGCCGGCGGGCGTCGCGAACCTGGTCTACGGCCCGGGGGCCGCGCTGGGCGACGTCTTCTGCGAGAGCGAGGACGTCCGCGCCATATCGTTCACCGGCTCGAGCGAGGTGGGCAAAGCTCTCGCGGCGAAGGCCCACCAACGCCTCGTAAAGGTCCAGCTCGAGCTGGGCGGCAAGAACCCGCTCATCCTGGCGGACGACGGCGACCTCGAGCGCGCGGTCGCGTACGCCGCCGCCGGCGCCTTCGGCGCGACCGGCCAGAAGTGCACGGCGACGAGCCGGGCCATCGTCCCGCGCGGCCGGCTGGAGGAATTCGTCGCGAAGCTCGTCGCCGCGGCCAAAAAGGTCGTCGTCGGCAGCGGCCTGCGCGACGACGTGGATATGGGCCCCCTCGTGGACGCCGACGCGCTTGCGCGCGTACTCGGCTATATCGAGGTCGGGAAGAAGGAAGGGGCCACGGTGGCCTACGGCGGCCGCCGCCTTGAGGAGGGCGACTTGGCGCACGGCTTCTTCGTCGAGCCGACCGTCTTCGTCGGGGTTACGCCGCAGATGACTATTTGGCGGGAGGAGGTATTCGGGCCGGTGCTGGCGGTCACCGCGTACGACGACTTCGACGAGGCCATAGAACTAGCCAACGATACCGCGTACGGCCTTTCGGCGACGCTGGTCACCAAGAGCCTCGCCCGGGCGATGCGGTACGTACGGCAAATCGAGGCCGGCGTCGTGCACGTAAACTCGCCAACGGTAGGGGCCGCGTGCCACGTCCCCTTCGGCGGCTACAAGGAGTCGTCATCCGGTTCGCGGGAGCAGGGCCGCGAGGTGCTGGAGTTCTTTACGCAACTCAAGACCGTTTACCTCGATATATAGGAAGCCCTCCCAAGGCCAGAAAAAAGGCCGCCCCTCGGGGCGGCTTTACCTTGCGTCGCTCGTATACGGTTACTTAAAGAACGATTTTACGAAGCCCAGCGAGTAGTTGGGGACGCGACCGCCCTCGGGCCAAGGCGCCGTCAGGTACGGCGTGTAGTCCACTTCGCCTTTGGTAGGGTCATCTTTACGGTCATATATCTTTTTTTCTATGGCCGTGGGCGTCGTCGTTCCCCACCAGCAATTCGTCGCGTCGACGTTTTTGCTCGAGCCGTTGTAAAAATCGTACGACCCGTTGCCCCAAATGTCGCTGCAGTTGACCGTTATATAACAGCCGTAGAGGGTCTTAATGCCGGCGTAGCCGTTGTTCTCGACGCTCAGGTGATAAAGGTTGGCGTAGGAGTTATAGGCAAGTACGCCGTTATGTAGACAGTGGCGAATTATGGTGCCCTCGAAGGAGGACCGGGATGCACCGATCGCGTTCGTACTATGGAGCCGTACGCCGTTCGTGGCGTACTCGACGACCGCGTTCTTTAAAATCAGCTGATTGCTGCCGACGACGACGAGCGCGCCCCAGTCGCCCATCTTCCTGACTTTGTTCGCGGAGGTAAATTTGACGGGCATTCCGCCTTCGCCTCCCGCGACGAGCGCCCCGCTTTTAACGACGATCTCGGCGCCGTCTTCGTAGCCGCCGGTCCCCGTAACTTCGTAAAAACGAACTTCGACGCCCGCTTCAATCGTTAGCGTGGCGCCGTTCCATATGGTTATGTCGCCGTGGACGTAATGGATGCCGTCTTTGCGTTTCCAGGTCGTATCGTTAATGATATTCCCCTCGCGCACGTCTACCCGGGCCGCCACGTCTGCGGCGGACAGCGCCAACGCCACGCCGACTATAACGATTTTATTCACCATGGAGGACCCGCCTCCTTTTCGAGCCCAACGGGGACGCCACCCTAACATAAAAATGCCGCGCTTGCAACATTAATTTATCGAAAATAATTAGCGAAAAAGCGACGTCCGGAGTATTAAACGGCGGGCGAATCGGCGGCCTTTCGGCTTGGCCGGAAAGAATAGGTAGAGTTTTCCTTACCCCTTTGGGGCCATTATTCGTAAAAACCAGATGTAAAACGGCGGTGCGCCGTAGCGCCGCGGGCTCGAGCGGCGGGCGGGCCGTAAGTCCGTTAAGTCGAAATCACGGGCCAACGTCGTCGTCAGTCCCAGGATATAGTCGTCGCGCTCGGCGGCATCCGGGGGCAGCTCGCTCAGGAAATACGCGCGCCCGACCCCCCGCGCCGCCAGCTTCTCCCCTACCGCCGGGAGCCGTCGCTCTTCGGTAACTAGCACGAAGGGTTGCCGAAAGTAAAGGGGCGCGGCGTACGCCGGTAAGTACCATTTATTGGTTAGAACCGGCGCCGGGACGAGGGAGGCGAGGTCGGCGGTTAGGTCGTGGCGGGCGGCCTTCGTACCGGCGAGGCGGGCGAGGCCGAATAGTTGCGTCGCGACGGACAAGGCTACGAACGAAATGACAAAGGCCGCGCCGAGGGACCACCCGCGGCCCCCACCTCCTTCAGCTGCCTTGGCCAACGCGACAGCCGCCGCGGGCACGACGAACAGCAGGAACCGCGGGCCCCAAGCGTAACCGCTCGTATCCGGTATCACGACGAACAACGTAGCCGCGAACGCGGCCGCGGCGACGTAGAACGATTTCTCGAGCGCGGCGGTGCCGCGGAACGAGCGTCTTACCTCGGGAAGCGCGAGGAAGACGAGGCCGAAAGCGGCAGGGAAGGTAGCCGCGAGCGGCGTCGCGTAGCCGCGAAAGAACCGCCAGGACAGCAACGTCAGCGCTACGGCGCACGCCGCGGCGGCGTACGTGCCGCCGCGCCACTTGATACCGAGTAAAATAAAACCGATCACGGCGGCGGTACCCACGGCCAGGTACCAAGGCACGAACGCCACGAGCGAGTGCCCGAGCGCGTAGATGAACGCCGCCGGGCCGCGAGGTACGCCGTAGCCGAGGTTGGCGCCGACGCGCATGAACGCCGGCTGGCCCCACGCCATTCGGGTTAATAACTCGAAGGCC
Organism: Candidatus Zixiibacteriota bacterium; assembly: GCA_011773985.1. Classification (GTDB taxonomy): domain Bacteria; phylum RBG-13-66-14; class B26-G2; order WVWN01; family WVWN01; genus WVWN01. The sequence continues at coordinate 91,384 of WVWN01000003.1, forward strand.
GCCGCGGTAGATAAGAAGGCCGCCGCGGGCCAGGCCGCCGTCCTCAGCCGCTCCCCTTTGTGAAATATAAACAGCGCGGCGACGGTCCACGCGGCGAGCCAGTAGAACTCGGGCCTCAGCGCCGCCCCCAAGCCCCAGAGCGCGCCGGCGAAAGCAAGCCGCGCCGTCGACTTCCTCAAGAGCAGGACAAAGCCCCCCAGCCATAGCGCCACCGCCGGCGTGTGCTCCCAGTAACAAAGGCTGTAGAAAAATATGGGGCTGGCGAACGCGACGACGGCGCCCGCGAGCCAGGGCCGGCGCGCGCCGAACGCGCGGCCGAGAATTATCGTCAAGAGCACCGTCGCGACGCCGGCCAACAACGGCAAAACGTACAAGCCGCGAAAGCCGAAGGCGAGCCAACCGGGCGCCGAGGCCAGCGCGAACAACAGCGGGTGTGGCGAGTAAAGCTCGCCGCCGCGCAGCTCGAAGAAACGCTCGACGACGGCGTAGCGGCGCTCGAGGCCGAGTTCGTCGCCGGGCCATCGGATGCGCGCAGAGCGGAAGCCGTTCTCGGCCAGCGAGCGGAGCTGGATGAATTTTACGCCCTCGTCGGAAGAGAAGAAAGCGTCCGGGGGAAGGACCGCGAGCAGACCCGCCGCGGCGCCGATGAAAACGAGTATAACCAGTAGGGATAATTTGGACATAGGCTCGAGCGCGGCCTATCGTAGCACGCTGGCCATAGGCCGTCAACGGCGGGGGCTCGTAAAGCGACCTTGCCGCCAGCCGCGCGTTATGCTAAAACAATGGCGAGGTACCGACATGGCACGGAAATACGTCGCGACGATCATCGCGCTGTGGGCCGGTTGCGCCGCGGCCTACGGCTACACCATCGAGCAATATTTAAACATCCGCGGCAACTTCCAAGGTTACTGGCTGCCGGGCGGCGAGGAAATTATCTTCCGCAACAAGGCCACCGGCGTCACGCAGGCCTGGCGCATGGCCGCGGAAGGCGGCTGGCCCGAGCAGATTACGTTCTTCGACGAGGGCGTCTTTTTCGCGGTCCCGCACCGCGTAACCGGGAACGTCCTCGCGGCGACGGACGTCGGCGGCAACGAACGCTACCAATTGTGCGTAATGAACGCCGACGGCTCGAGCCTCGCCCCGCTCACCGATAATCCCGAAGTAATTTACGACTACGGCGATTGGAGTCGCGACGGCCGCCGCCTGGCGGTAGCCGCCAACGAGCGCGACGAGCGCTACTTCGACATATACGTTTACGACCTGGAAACCGCCGAGCGCCGTCTTGTGATGCAGCACGACGGCTACAACCGGGCGTTGGCCTTCTCCCCCGACGGCTCGAGCCTCATAACCTACCGGGCCCGCGGCTCGCAGGATGCCGACCTTTACTTAATAGACCTTACGACCGGCGAGACGCGCCACCTGACCCCCCACGAGGGCGAGCTGGAGATAGGCGCCGTCGCCTGGGCCGCCGACGGCTCGGGGTTCTATTATACGCACGACGAAGGCCGCGACTTCCTCTCGCTCGGCTACTACGATCTGGCGAGCGGCCGCCGCGAATGGCTCGAGACGCCGCCCTGGGACGTCACGCAGCTCGAGACATCTTGGAGCGGCCGCTACCTACTCTGGACGACGAACGAGGACGGCTACTCGGTACTCCACCTTCGCGACCTGAAAAAGGATAAGGACGTGGCCCCGCCGAAGCTCCCCGCCGCGGGCGTTATGTGGGGCATACGCTTCTCGCCCGACGAAACGAAAGTCCTGTTTACCTTCTCGTCGCCGACGACGCCGACGGACGTATACGTTTGGCGCATCGGCGAGGCAGAGGCGACGCCGGTGACGAAGGCCGTGCTCGCCGGCATCCCGGCCGAGTCGTTCGCCGCGCCCGAGCTTATCTTCTACCCTTCCTTCGACGGGACCATGATCCCGGCGTACCAATACGTGCCCCGCGGGGCGGAGGGCGGCGGTCGCATACCCGTCGTCGTCCACGCCCACGGCGGGCCGCAGGTCCAGCAGCGGCCGTACTTCGATGCCGTTTACCAGTATTTCCTCGACGCGGGCTACGCCGTCTTCGTACCGAACTTCCGCGGCTCGATGGGCTACGGCAAGGCGTACGCCGACGCCGACAACTTGGAGCACCGGCTCGACGCGGTCGTCGACGTTTTCGAGGGGTGGCGGTACCTGGCGGAGCAGCCTTGGTGCGACCGCCTCAAGGTCGCGGTCTATGGCTCGAGCTACGGCGGCTTCATAGTACTGTCCGAACTTACCCAGAAACCGTACCATTGGGCCGCGGGGATAGACATCGTCGGCATCGCCAACTTCGTCACGTTCCTGCGGAACACCGGGCCGTGGCGGGTATCGTTGCGCGAGGACGAGTACGGCTCGCTCGAACGCGACCGCGAGCTGTTGGAGGCCATATCGCCCATCAACCACATTCAGGACATACGTTCGCCGCTTATGGTTATCCACGGCGCCAACGACCCGCGCGTCCCGGTGAGCGAGGCGGAACAGATCGTGGAGGCGGCGCGTATGGTCCTGGGCGACGACAAGGTCGTATACCTCCGCTACGAGGACGAAGGCCACGGCCTGAGAAAACGCGCCAACCGCCTCGACGCTTACCCGAAGATGGTACGATTCCTGGAGGAAGCATTCGCGGCGCGGGAGGCGTTCAGGGAAAGGTTGGAGAAGGAGGTGGAGGAGGCGGAGCGGGCGCGCGAGGAGATAATGGAGAGCGAGGCGGGGGAATGACCCGCTCGGAAATCGGAGGCCGGGCCCTGTTGAAATAGTTGACAAGGGAGGTGGTATGGGTATAAAATAAGGGTGACCTGATTAAATAAATGCTCGGGGAAACTTAGGGTGGAAAAGGTAAGGGAGTCGTTATGAACGGGATAACTACGAGATGGGCGAGCGTCGTTTTTTTGGCGGCGGTCGCGTTGATTTTCGTCTCGGCCGCGTCTTCGGCCCCGCCTTACGTCATAAGGTCTTTTCCATTGACCGGCGCTACGTCGCCGGGCCCTTGCGGCATACACAGCGGACGCAATTCGGTTTTTGTGATTTCCTATACGGCGCCCCGCGAAAATTACTTGTACGAATTCTCGCTTCAGGGCTCTTTTTTGTCCTCCGTAAGACTGGCGGGCGCCAACGCTATACCGCGGCGCACGAGCTCTACCATTACCTCACCGGCGACAGGAACGAGCGGCGCGCCAACGTGTTCGCCGCCGAGCTGCTGATGCCGTCGTTCGCCGTCAGCACGATCTGGAACGAGATGAAAAAATTCGGCGAGCCGAACCCGTGGGCGGTGAAGTTACTGTCGTGCCGCTTCGCCGTCTCGAGCCAGGCCGCGGCCATAAGGATTAAAGAGTTGGGGCTTAT
>WVWN01000034.1 GCA_011773985.1 Candidatus Zixiibacteriota bacterium
ACGTCCAGGCTCTTCGGGCCGCAGTTTAAGAGTAGGTCTATGGCCGAGAGATTGGGTATGAAGTCGCCGAATAGCTGCGGGTACGGCGTCGGCTCCCAGCGGAGGTAACTTTGCTTTAGGCCCGCGGCGTCGAATTTTTCCTTATCAATATATGCGGCCTCGCCGTCCGAGGAGAGGTACGCCGTGGCGCCCAGTTTTTTACACATATCTACGACGAGGTCCGACTTGGTTCCCTCGAAGGACATCTCTTTGACGTCAACCACCGGCGTCGTTACGCCCAGGAGGCGGCGCATCCCGTCGATTAAGTGCAGGTTCAAGTCCGCGAGCCATTCCCACGAGCGGCCGTAGACGTCGGCGAAGAAGTCGGCGTAGTCGCGGAAGTAAGGCGCCTTGCCGTAGTTTTGGCGGATGGCCTCCCAATGTTTGCGGCGCCAGGTGCCTTCCGCTATGCGCGCGTCGCGGATCAGTTGCACGTGTCTCCCCTTTACGTAAACCGGCACCGTTAGCCAAAGGGCCCCTTCCTGCGTCTTGATGCGGTTGCGGACTTGCCAGCTCTGTTTGCTAAGCTGGACGAAGTCCATGAAGGCGAACTCGTCGGCGCGCGCCATCTTCTGGAAGAAGCCGGCGAAGGGGAGGTAGACCGGCTGGTGGAACGCGATTACTTTTTGCGGACGAGGAGCATCCATCCTGCGTCTCGAGCCGTCTCGTTGCGGCGCGTTACGACGTAACGGTCGAACCAGACGAGCTCGAAGCCCTCGGCGAAGAGCCTGCGCGCCGCCTCTTCGTCGTAAACGGTGAAGGTAAGGCCGTCCCACTCGCCGCGGTTGAGGTAAACGTTGGGACCCAAGGCCTCCGACTCCGCGACGTGCGAATCGCCGGGGGAGCGAAGGTTGGCGAAACACAGCCCCCCGGGCGCGAGGACCCGCCGCACCTCCGCTACCGCTCGCGCGACGGCGGCCTCGTCGCCGTAGAATATCGACTCCCAGGGCAGCACGACGTCGAAGACGCTATCGCGGAACGGCAGCCGGTCCATCGCGCCGCACGCGACTCGCCCCTCGAGCCCTTCTTCCGCGAGGAAGGTTCGCACGTTTAAAACGGCTCGAAGTGCGTAGTCGACGGCGTACGCGCGAAAACCCCACCGGCCAAGGAGGACCGTGTGGCGGCCGGAGCCGGCGCCGACGTCGAGCGCGCGGCGGCCGCGGCGGCTTTTCTCATCCGGGAAGGCGTACGCCAGGAGGCGCACCACCTCCTCGGCGGGGTATATCATCCGGCGGCGCGCGTGGTGGTCTTCCCAAAAATGCCTCTCGCCCATAGCGGCCCTTTAACGTCGCCCTTATATCGTATTACTCGAAGTCGCCTTCCTGGATGCCGTCGCCCGCGGGGATGTCCCGCGTCGCGCGGCGGCCGTTAACCTTATCGATTTCAAACGGGTTCAACCCCTTGCGGTTTTTACCGGGGCGCAGGATGTCGACGTTTTCCCCTTCCTTAAGTACTTCGCCCGCGGCGACGTCCCGCGTGGCCTGGATGCCGCGCAGCGCGTAATGGAAGATTTCCTCCTCCGCGGCCTGGACCTCCTTCTCGCCGCTCCCCCGCATCTTTTCTACCAGGCGGACGACGCGGACCGTGGCGGCGAGTTCCTCCGGCTCCACGGCGTACGCGTGGTCCGGCCCGGGCAGCGAGCGCTCGAGGGTGAAATGTTTTTCGACGACTTTGGCGCCCAACGCGACGGCGGCCGCGGGCGCGGCCACCGGGTCGCGGGAATGGTCCGAGAGGCCGGCGGCGACGCCGAACGTTTCGGCGAGCGCGGGTATCGTCAAGAGGTTCATCGCCTCCGGCGGTGCGGGATAGGCCGCGGTGCACTGCAGCAGCGCGACCGGGGCGTCGGTCTTGGTTCGGACGAGGTCGAGCGCGCGCCGGATGTCGGCGTGCGTGCCGGCGCCCGTGGACATTATCAGCGGTTTTCCCGTAGCGGCCAGGAACTCGAGGAGGCGGCGGTGGTTCAGCTCGTACGACGCCACTTTGTGGACGTTGACGAACGGGTCGACGGCGCGGGCATCGCGGACGGAAAAAGCCGTGGCCATGAACTCGAGCCCCCGTTCGCGGGCGTGGGCCGCGAGGCCTTCGAGCATTTCGTAAGGCATCTCCAGGGCGCCGATTATTTTTATAATGTCGTCTTTGATGCCGGCGGCCGAGAGGTAGTCACTCGCGCCGGCGTCGGGGGCGTATATCGTCTTGGCCCGGAAGACCTGGAACTTGACCGCGTCGCAGCCGACGTCGGCGGCTACGTCGATGAGCTTATGGGCGCGCTCGTCGTCGCCCCCCAGCTCGCCCGCGCGCCAGTTGGAACCGGCCTCGCCGACGACGAAGACGGCCTTGCCGCCGCCGAAAGGGGCTTCGGCCTTTCCCGCCGAGGTGCGTTCAGCGTTCGCCATGAGCTTCCTTATTTAATTTTAATATCTTTCAGGCCCTTGGCGATTTCGACGAAGTCCAGTTTCCGGGGTTCTTCCGTGATGGCGGTGGTGACCCCGGAATCGCCGTAGTCCACGAGCTCGAGCTTCCCCTTTCCGTGTTCGGAGAAAGCTATGCCGAAGACGGGCACTTCCTCGGCGACGTACGCGTAGCCCACGTCCCGGCCCGCTTTCGTGAGGACCACTTTTTCGCACGTCAACTTTTTACCGGCCAGCGTCTCGTACGTGACGTTTCCGGCTCCCTGGGCGCTTATGCCCGCGCCGCCGCCGAAGACCTCGTTAAGGTCCGGCCCTTGGCCTGCGACCTCCAGCGCCTTCTGCAATAGTCGAAGTTCTTTGAGCGGGAGCTCCACCGCCCGCGCGTCGCCCGCTTTGACGATAAGGCGCTCAGACTCTTTCGTAAGGTCCTTGCCGCTTTCGAGGAAGGAGACGCTCTCGAGCTGCGGCACGAGCGCTTTGGATATCACCTTGCGGCCTTCCCGCTCGACGACGACCTCCAACCAGAAGTGGTCTCGGCCCGAGGGGCGCTCTTTGCCCGTGAGCGCGACGAGGATGTCGGATTCTTTACCGCCGCGGCTGACGAGGCGGTATTCGCACCACCGGCCGACTTCCCATTGGCTCACGACCTCGGTCAGCACCTCTTCTATCGGCGTCGGCGGCGGGACCTTCTCTTTTTTCGCGCACGGGCCGCAGCCGGCGAAAAAAGCCACGCAGGCTGCTATAGAAATTGCGAATATCCGAGTTCCCATTTACTTCTCCCCTCAGCTTAGGCTACGCCGAATAAATAGTGGAAGGCGTAATAAAACCCGGCGCTTATGGCGGCGGCGCCGGGGATGGTTAGAAACCACGTAACGACGATGCGCCGCGCCAGCGCCCAACGGACGGCGTTGATGTTGACCGTCGCCCCCACGCCCATAATGGCCGTGGCGATGACTTGCGTCGTGCTTATCGGAGCGCCGAGCCAGGAGTTGACGAAGATAACCACCGCCGAGGACGTTTCGGCGCTGAAGCCGTGCGAGGGGTGGAGGCGAACCATCCGCGAGCCCATCGTCCTGATAATGCGCCACCCGCCTATCTGAGTCCCGAGGCCCATAAAGAGGGCGGAGCTGAGGATGACCCATAGCGGTACGTGGAAGTCGCTCTGGAGGCCGGCGATGACCAGGCCGGCGGTAATGACGCCCATCCCGTTTTGCGTATCGTTGGCGCCGTGGCTGAAAGCCATCCCGGCCGCGGAAAGTATTTGTGAGACGCGAAAGAACTTGTTGGCTTTGCGGGGCGCGACCCGCCGCGACAGCCACAATACCGCCACCATGAAAAAATACGCTACGATAAAGCCGGCGATGGGCGAGAGTACCATCGCGATTAGGATTTTGCGGATGCCAGCCCATTGCCAGGTGCCGAAGCCGAAAGCGGCCGCGGCGGCCCCCATCAACCCGCCGACCATCGCGTGCGTTATGCTTATCGGTATGCCGAGACGAGAACACCCCCCGGACCATATGGTAGCGCCCACGAGGGCGAAGATGAGGATCCACAAATTTATATCCGCCGGGTCGACGATGCCCTTACCGATGGTTCGGGCGACGGCCGTGGTGAGGAAGGCGCCGAGGGTGTTAAAAACGGCGGCCATCAAGACCGCCTGGTAAGGTTTGAGCGCGCGCGTCGAGACCGTGGTGGCGATAGCGTTGGCGCAGTCGTTAACGCCGTTGATGAAGTTGTAAGCCGAGGCGAGGACGATTACTACGCCGAGTAGAAGGAACGTTTCGGGCATCGAACTTAGGCAGCCTTGCGGGTAGGTGCGCTTAGGCGTTCTTTACGATCACGCCGTCGACGATGTTGGCGACGTCTTCGCAACGGTCCGTAGCGCCCTCGAGGACCTCTAATATTTCTTTCCATTTTATAATGGCGACGGCGTCCTTCTCGCTGTTCAGGAGGTTGGCGAGGGCGTTGCGGCAGATGTGGTCCGCCTCCTCCTCGAGGCGGTTTATCTCCAGGAGGTGGGGCTTTACGTCCGGGAACCGTCGAAGGCTGCGTACGGCGTTCTCTACGTTTTTAGTGCTGGCCAGGATAAGCTCGGCGACGATTACCGCCTCGTGCCGTACGCCGTCCAGTTGGTAGAGGTTTATCTTGTGGCCTGCGACCTCGATATAGTCGATTACTTCGTCGAGAGCGCAGGCGAGGGCGTGTACGTCGCCCCTCTCGATGGGCGTTACGAAGGACCGGTTGAGTTTATCGATGATTTCGTGGGTGAGGTCGTCGCCGCGGTGCTCGATGTCCTTTATCTTGCGCGCGAGGCGAGGAGCGTGCCGGATGTCCTTGACCAGCTTCGTCAGTTCCGTCGCGGCTTCGACGGCCAGGCCGGCGAGTTCGGTGAACATGTCGAAGAACTGTTCTTCGCGGGGAACGATTTTGAGAAACCTTAAACGCATGCCGAACCTTTTTTGCGAACGCGGAGGCTCAGCGGTTTTCTAAGCCGAGCTCCCGATACAGCTTACGAAAACGGTCGCGTATCGCTTTTCTTTTCAAACGGGAGAGGTGGTCGATGTAAAGGATGCCGTCGAGATGTTCGACTTCGTGGCTGAGCGCCCGGGCGCCGAGCCCCTCCGCCTCGAGCACCTGTCCCCGGCCCTGCACGTCCGTGTACTTTACGGCAACCCGCGCCGGACGCGCCAGCGGCGACGCGATGGACAAGAGGCTCAGGCAGCCCTCCTCCTCGACCTCTTCGTCGTCCGACCGCCATATCACCACGGGGTTGATGAACACCGTATCGGCGCCTTCGGGCAGGATCGAGGGGGACACTAATATGATTCGTTGGAGAACGCCCACTTGCGGCGCCGCCAGCCCCACGCCGCGGTGGGCAACCGTTATTTCGGCCATGGCCTTTAACAGTTTGGCTTCCGCTTCGCCGAGCGCCGTCACGGGCGCGGATGTCTCGCGGAGCACGGCGTCGTCGAGGTAGCGAAGGCGGTATTTATTATCCTTTTCGCCCACTATTAATGCAGGATACCACGCCGCCGTCGACAGGTCAAGGCGTAACGGCGAGGGCTAGCCGTCGGCAGGCGCGAGGCGCAGTCGCTCGAGGCGGAACTCGCGCTTGGCCCCGCTCGCGTGGCAATGGGCGGCGACGTAGCAGCGGCCGCCGCGCATTTTCAAACTCAAGGGAGTTATCGACCTTGAGCTCTCGCCTTTGCTCCCGCGGTAGATTATCGCCACGGCCTCCTGCGCGGCCGCGGCCCATTCCAGCTCCACTATCGCCTCGGCGCTCACGTCCGGCGTCGCGGGAATGCCCCGCGAAAGCAAAACCAGGTCTCGTACCGTCTCCGTTTCTCCTCTTTCGCGGCCCAACGCGAGGAAGGTTAGCAGGAGTTGGCTTTCCACCGCGACGTCCCCCATCGCCCGGTGGGGGGCGGGGTTAGTTACGTTTAGCGCCCGGGCGAGGCTCTCGAGTTTGTAACTCTCGAGGCTTGGGTAATAACGTCTTGCCAGGGGCAGGAGGTCGACGGTGGCGTTTTTTAGGGGGGCGAGGCCGAGTTCCTTCGTCGCCGCCGCCGCGAACGACAGGTCGAACGGGAGGTTGTGGGCGACGAGCGCCGCGTCGCCCGCGAAGGCGACGAACCCCGGAAAGGTTTCCGCGAGCTCGGGCTGCCCCGCGACGTCGGCGTCGGTCAGGCCGTGGACCGCGGTGGCGTCGGCCGGGATCGGTACCCCCGGGTCCACCAGCGTCAGGAAGTGGTCGACGACGTCGCCGCGCTCGAGCTTCAACGCGCCGATCTCGACGACGCGCGCGCCCCGCGTTGCGTCCAGGCCCGTGGTCTCGAAGTCGAAGACGACTAACGTGGCGTCGGCGACGGGGGTCTCGAAGGAGGGGTGGTCCATAAATAAATAAACCCGGCTTGGCCGGGCCGAATTCTGCGTCTAAATTTTAAACGTCCAGGTTCTTGACGTCTTTGGCGTGGCGCTCGATGAACTCCCGCCGGGGCTCGACGGCGCCGCCCATCAGCGTCGTGAATATCTTGTCGGCGCGGGCCGCGTCCGCGATCTCCACCTGGACGAGTGTCCGGCGCTCGCGGTCCATGGTGGTCTTCCAAAGTTGATCCGGGTTCATCTCCCCCAAGCCCTTGTAGCGTTGGATCTTCGGTTTCTTGTCTTTCGGGAAGCGCTTCAGGATTTCCTTGAGCTCTTTTTCGTTATAGGCGTACTGTTCCTCTTTGCCGTCGCGGATGCCGAAGAGGGGAGGTTGGGCGATGTAGAGGTGGCCGTTTTCGATGAGCTCGGGGAAGTGGCGGTAGAAGAACGTGAGCAGGAGCGTGCGGATGTGCGCGCCGTCCACGTCGGCGTCGGTCATCAGGATGATCTTGTGGTACCGCAGCTTGCCCAGGTCGAACTCGTCTTCGCCGATGCCCGTGCCGAGCGCGGTGATGAGGGTGCATATCTCTTCGTTCTGGAGCATCCTATCGACGCGCGTCTTTTCGACGTTGAGGATCTTGCCGCGCAAGGGCAGTATGGCTTGAAACGCGCGGTCGCGTCCCTGTTTGGCGGAGCCGCCCGCGGAGGGGCCCTCCACGAGGAAGAGCTCGCAGTCTTCCGGGTTGCGGCTCGAGCAATCGGCCAGTTTGCCGGGCAGGCCGCCGGACTCGAGAGCCGTCTTGCGGCGGGTCAGCTCTTTGGCCTTGCGGGCCGCCTCGCGCGCGCGCGCCGCGGTGATGGCCTTGTTGACGATGCTCCGTAGGACCGCCGGTCGCCTCTCGAACGTCTCGGCCAGTCCCTCGTATACGACCGATTGGACGATGCCCTTCATTTCGCTGTTGCCGAGCTTCGTTTTCGTCTGGCCTTCGAACTGCGGCGACGGCAGTTTGACCGAGAGGACCGCCGTCAAACCTTCGCGGACGTCCTCGCCCGTTATGCTCGGGCCGTTGTCCTTGAGGAGTTTGTTTTTGGCGGCGCATTCGTTAATCGCGTTGGTGAGGGCGGCGCGGAAACCGGTCAGGTGGGTTCCGCCTTCCGTAGTGTTGATGTTGTTGGCGTACGTGTGTATGGATTCATTATAACCGTCGTGGTATTGAATCCCGGCCTCGACGACGACGCCGTCGCGCTCGCCCTCGAGCTCGATTACGGGTCGCGATACGGGCGTGCGCGCGCGGTTGAGGTATTCGACGAATGCCTTAAGACCTCCTTTATATTGGAAGACGTCCTCGTGGCCGTCGCGCTCGTCGAACACTTTAATCTTAAGGCCTTTGTTGAGAAATGCGAGCTCGCGGAGGTGGTGCGCGACCGTGTCGTAGTCCATCTCGACGGTCTCGAATATTTGCGGGTCCGGCTTGAACGTCGTTTTTGTGCCGGTGGATTTCGCGCGCCCGACCTTTTCGACCGCGGCCTTCGGCTTGCCGCGTTCGTACGTTTGCCGCCAGACGCCGCCGTCCCGCCGCACCTCGACCTCGCAGTGTGCGGATAGCGCGTTCACGACCGACACGCCGACGCCGTGGAGGCCGCCGGCCACTTTGTAGACCTTATGGTCGAACTTGCCGCCGGCGTGGAGTTCCGTCATTACGATCTGTAATGCCGACTTCCGAAGCCGGGGGTGGCGCTTCACGGGTATGCCCCGGCCATTGTCGGTAACGGTGACCGCGCCGTCTTTATGTAAGACGACGTCGACGGTCGTACATTCGCCCGCGAGCGCCTCGTCGATGGAGTTGTCCACCACCTCGTATAGGAGGTGATGGAGGCCACGCTGGTCGGTCGAGCCTACGTACATCGCCGGCCGCCGACGAACCGCTTCCAGCCCCTTGAGGATCTTGATCTGCGCCGCGTCGTACGTCGCGACGTCCGTCGGCGCGGGGACCTCGGCGGCTTCGGCTCGGGCCGGACTTCTCGTTTGTTCGACCGCCGGAGCCGTTTCGGCCTTCTTTTTAGCTTTGGGGGCCGCCGCGGCTTTCTTTTGACCGACGGTTTTCCGGGGCGTTTTGGTGCGCGCGGCGACCGCGCGCTTCCTAACGCTTTTCCCGACCGGGTTTTTCTTCCGTTTTTTCGGCTTTTTATCTTCCCTTTTTGTCTTTTTCTTAGGCATAAGGTCCATTTGGGTGGTGTGCCTAATGCGTCATTACGTCAATATTTTAGGACGCGTTTTTCATTGCAAAATTATATAATAATTGTGGCTAAAAATCAAGGAAAATCCTGGTTCAACCAGCGCGCGATGCTGCGTCGTAATTCCCTGAAATCGCTATAGTAAGGCCGCTGGGATTAGTCGTCGGCCCGACCCGCGGCCACTCGTTTGAACGCCGCCTTACGTTACGCGTTGATTTGGCCGTGTGATATACTAATTTTCGCATCAGGCTTTATCCCCGGCGGGGGCCTCGTGGCGGTGAGCCAGATTTGTTCCGCGCGCGCGACGACGCCCTCGAGCCGTAGTTGACGTTCGTCGTCGAGCTCCGAGGCGACGTCGTCGAGAAGGAGGAGCGGGGGGTCGCCGTGCTTTTCCCTTAAGAGGCGAAATTGGGCGATGCGGAGGGAGAGCGCCGCGGTCCGCTGTTGCCCCTCGCTCGCGTAGCGTCGCGCGTCGCGCGCCGTTATCTCGAGGCTCAGGTCGTCGCGGTGGGGCCCTACGAGCGTTTGGCGGCGACGCTCCTCCTCCTCCCTTGCCGCGCGTAGTTTCCGTTCGAATGCGGAGACGATTCCTCGCTCGGCGCCGTCGCCCAAGGGTACGGAGGGAGCGTATTCTACGACGAGCTTTTCACCTCGGGGTACGATTTCGCTATAGGCCGAGGCCGCCGCGGGGCCCAGCGCCGCGGCCGCTTTGGCCCTCAGGAGCGTGAGGCGAGCGCCCGTGGTGACGAGTTCGTGGTCGAACGGCTCGAGTTGGGGACGTGGCGCCGCGCGCGCGAGCAGCGCGTTGCGCGAGCGGAGGACGGCGTGATAACGTTGCAACGCGTAGAGGTATTCGCGGCTCTGTTGCCCGAGCCAGGTATCCAGGAAGCGCCGGCGCGCCGCGGGTTCGTCTTTGACGAGGGCGAGGTCATCCGGGCCGAACGGGACGACGGCGAGGGTCCCGACGTAATCGATAAGGCGCGGTACGATCTCGCCGTTGATCGCGCCGCGCTTGCCCGCGGCGTCGTAGTCCAGCTCGAGCGTCTGCTCGCCGCGGGGGCTTTGCACCGTCGCGCGGACCGTGAGGGCGTCGGCGTCGTGGCGTACGAGGTCGCGGTCGCGGTTGGTCCGGAAGGACCGGCCCAACGCGAGGAAGTGGAGGGCCTCGAGGAGGTTGGTTTTGCCCGCGCCGTTGGCGCCGACGACTAAAATAAAACCGGGCGGCGCCGAAACGGTCGCCTCCCGGTAATTGCGAAAATTTTTTAAATAAAGCTGGCTCGCGAACAACGCGGCTCACCGGCCCGCCGCTAAATTTTGATGGGCATGAGTATGCAGAAGTGGTTCTCGTCGCCGGTGCCGCGGAATGAGCCCTGTTTCCCCGGGTCGTTGAGCTGGTATATCAGGTCGTCGCCCTCGAGGGACGCGACGATTTCGTGAAGGAAGGCCGGGTTGTAGCTGACTTTGAATTCCTCGCCGTCGTAGACGCAGGGGAGAGGTTCGCGCGCCTCGCCGACCTCCGCCGTTTTCGCCTCGACCTCGAGTTGGTCTTTGCTGACGTTAATGATAATCTGCCTGTTGTTCTCGTCGCACATGAGCGCCACGCGGTCGACGACGTCGAGGAAAAAGTTGCGGCCGACGCGAACCTCCTTCTCGAAGGACTGCGGGATTACCTCCCGGTAGGGCGGGAACTTGCCCTCGGCCTGGCGGGTCACGAAGTGGAAGCGGCCGCAGTCGAACGATATGTGGTTTTCGCCGAAGGCGATCTCGACCGGCTCCTCGTCCGCGAGCACCTTGGCCAATTCCGCGGCGGCTTTGCTCGGCAGGATTACGTCCACGATGCCGCCGATTTCGATCTCCGTCTTGAGCGAGGCGTGCGCGAGGCGGTAGCCGTCGGTGGCGACGAAGCGGACCTCGTTTCCCTCTGCCTGGATACAGACGCCGTTGAGGGCGTAGCGCGTTACGTCCTCGGCGGCGGCGAAGAGGGTTTTTTTGATAAGCGTTTTTAGCGTGTCTTGGGAAAGGGTCAACGTTTGTTCGGGGGCGACCTCCGGGAAGACCGGGTAATCCGCGGCGTCCAGGCCCATAAGCTTAAAAGTGGCGCGGCCCCCTTTCACCGTGGCCTGCGTGCCCTCGACCGCGACTTCCACCTCGTCGGCGTCTAGGTGGCGGGCGATTTCGACGAAGCGGCGCGCGGGAAGCGTGAGCGCACCTTTGTCGGCGACCTCCGCGGCGACCTTGGTCCGCGCCCAGAGGTCGATATTGGTACCGGTCAGCTCCAGGCCGTCGGCCTCGGCGACGAATAATATATTTCCGAGAATGGCGAGCGTGCTTTTGGGCGGTACGGCGCCCTGCGCGATGGCGAGCGCGTCGACGAGTTCTTTCCGGTCACAGGTAAACTTCACCGTGGCCTCCCTTTAGGTGGTTTAAGATGTTTATAATTCCGATAATCGCGTAGAAATACTAACATTTACGCGCTCCTGTTGTCAATCGAATTATTAGGGCTTAACCTCCGATAGGACCGCGGATTTGAGGTCCGCGAGCGCTTGCGTTATCGCCTCTCGCGCCGCGGCGTCCTTTTCCTTTCTCAGGCGGGCTCGCAGCAGGTCCATCGCGCGTACGTCGCCGACGGCGGCGAGGCTCGCCGCCGAGCCGGCCCGTACCGCAGCCTTCTTGTCGTTAAGGGCGGCGCCCAGCGGCCTCACGGACCGGTCGTCGCGCACCAGGCCCAGCGCCTGGACCGCGGCCAGGCGCCCCCGCCAGTCTTTATCCGTTTTTAGGTTGACGATGAGCGGCTCGACGCCCGCGCGGTCGCCGTAGGCGGCTACGGCGGCGCACGCCCGTATCCGGACCTCGACGTTGCCGTCCCGCAGGGCGGCGAGCAGCGGCTCGTACGCCGCGGCCGCGCGGAACCGCCCGAGCGCGTAGGCCGCGGCGGCGCGACGCTTCGACTTTTTGTCGCGGCTCAAGGTGTTTACTAGTTGGGCCGTTACCGCGTCGGATTTAAAATGGAGCAAGGCGTCCGCGGCGGCCCAGCGGACGTCGTCGTCTCCCAATACCGCCATTAGGCTCGGGGCCGTGCGTGGCTCGCCGTAACGCTCGAGCGCGCGGATGGCGGCGAGGCGGACCGGCGCCTCGATTCTTTTATTCTCCACGGCCCCCGCCAGCGCGTTGAAGGCGACGGGGCTATTTTTGATTTCCGCGAGCGCTTTTACCGCTTCGACCGCGAAGGCGGTATCCTTGCTCTTGACCGCGGCGGCGAGGCGGTCGACGCCCCAGCTCGCGTCCGGCGGCCCAATTTGCGCCGACGCGGCCGCGGTTAATAAAAAGAGACAAACGATTTTAATTATATATTTATATCCGGCCACTACGTCTTCGGAGCCGATTTTGGCAATAATTAGCGATTAAGTCAAGGAAAACGTAGTTGGGTCGTCGGCGCCGCATTTGCGAATTCTGTATTATTCCAACAGTTCGAAAAACGCCGGTTGAAAACGGGTTTTGTCATGGTGCCCTGCTTTTTTTTCGCCTCCGCGCCAGGTACCACCAACGCCTCGCGTACGCGCCCAGGTAGAACCGGCCCGAGACGGCGCAGATGCCGACGAAGATGCCCCATACCGCGCCGCCGGCGACGTCGAGCGGGTAGTGGACGCCGACGTAGACGCGCGAATACGAGACGACGAGCGCGACGGCGAAGAGCGCCGCGCCCACGCGCTTATACTCGGTGAAGACGACGAAGGCGAAAGCGACCGCGTTGGCCGCGTGCGCGGAGGGGAACGAGGGCGACGGCGCCTGGTGCGGCAGGAGAAGGCGGACCGTCTCGAGCGCGAACGGCGGCCTCGCCCGGGCGAAGAGCGGCTTGAGGAGGCGAACCGCGCTTGCGTCCGAGAGCGCCGCCGCCGCAGCCGCGGCCAGGACGCAGTACAGCCCCGGCCGCCGATAACGCGCCGGGAGATATATGGCCGCGAGGACGCCCGCGCCGAGGTAAAAGAACTTATGGGTTATGACGACGAAGACGCCGTCGAACGCCGGCCAGGCGAGCGTTTGATTGACGAGCGCGAAAAGCGCCCGGTCGATGTTGACGACGAATTCCGCCATTATCCATCGCCGCGCAGCGTCGCCAGGACGTTCGAGGCGGCGTCATCGTAAGGGTCGAGGGCGAACGCCCGTTCGACGGCGCGCGCCGCGGCCGCCGGGTTCCCGGCCTCGAGCTCGAGCCAGGCGAGCGCGTCCCAGCCGCCGACGAACCGCGGGCAAACCTCGAGCACCCGGGTGAACTTGACGCGGGCGGCGTTTAAATCGTTGGCGTCGTAATATTCGACGCCTTCGTTATAGAGGGCCAAGGCCTCGTCGACGACCGCGTACGCCCGCGCCGTTCGCCCTTCGTCGTAGAGGCCGCGCCCCTCCGCCGGGCCCGTAAACAGCGGCGACGCCGGCCCGCGCGGCGGCGCTTCGCTGCCCGGGACGCCGACGAGAAAGACGCGCCAGGATATGGTCTCGAAGACCGGCGCGAAGTGTCTGAGCTTGGCCGGCTCGAATTGCATCAAATACGCGCACGAGTCGGCCTTTACCTCGGTTATGGCCCGGGCGTAGCGGATGGAGTCCGGCCCCCGGTTCATAATGAAGGCGGCGTGATACGCTACGTACGATGCGTCGTATTTTTCGCAGACGCGGTAGAAGTCCTCCTCGCCGCGGAAGATGGCCCGCCAGCACTCGTCGACCTTGGCCCGCATCCCCGGCGCCTCGTATATGGGGTGGAGGATGATGGGCGTGCCCGCATACGTTAAAAGCGTCGCCGAGGCGGCTATGGGCGCGACGACCGCGGCCTCGGCCCGGTCCGGTTGGTTGCCGAACCACCGCACGACGCGCCATTCCTCGTCGCCGACGTTGGTAGCGTAGCCGCCCTCGGACTCGGCCGCGGCTTTGAGTAGGGCGGTCCAGGGCCAGGGGCGGTCCTCGTAGCGGAAAGCCTTCACGGCCTCGAGCGGGAGGAGGACCGCGGGGACAAGGAGCCAGGCTAGGGCGCGCCGGCTCGAGGCCAGGCCGCGATACCCCCCGGCGAAGGCCGCGACGAAGAATATGAAGACGACGCTAAAGCGATTGTATCCGGCGTAGAGCAGGCCGAATAGGATAAAGAACGCGAGCGTCAGGGCCGCGAACGAGCCGGCAGGCGCCGCGAAGCCGCGGGCGAAATTTTTGAAATTTCTAACTAAAGGCGCGGCCGCGACCGCGAGCGGCGCACCCAGGAGCACGGCTGCGGCCGTAAGCGACGGCGAGTTCGCCGGGCCGGCCCATATTTCCCGCGCGGCAAGAGGCAACGCCGTCGGGTCCGCCGGCTTTACGCCGAGGTAGCGGATTTTGTAGAATATCATCAAGTAGATGTGCGAGTATTCGCCCGCCGCGGCGAAGGGCCGCCCCAGGCCGAAGGCGACGGCGAAGAGGGCCCCGAGCGCGGCTAGCCGTTGCCACCATTTGAGCCGGCGTCGCCACGCAACGAGCGCGGCCAAGGCGACGGCACAGGCGAGCGCGAAGGATGGCGACGCCAGGAAGGCCTTCTCGCGGAGGGCGGGGTGAAGATAGGCGATGAGCGCCGCGGCCACGAGCGCGCCCGCGGCCCGGGCGACGTTCTTGGCCTCCGCGGTCGTTACGGCCGCCGCGGCTAGCGGCAGGACCGCGAAAAAATAGAGAAACGAGGACGCGTGCCAGCTCACGAGCGCGAGCGCGAAAGAGGCCGCGGCCGCAAGCGCCCACCGCCAACCGCCTCCTTGCAGCACTCGCGCCTCGCAGTATAAGGCGAAAAATAAGACCGGGAGGACGAAATCCTCGCGGAGGTAGTTGCCGCAAGTCCGTAAATATATTGGCAAGGAAAAGGCGTACACGGCCGCCGCGAGCAAAGCCCCCGCCCGCGAACCGAAGGTCCGCCGCGCCCAAAAGTAGACGAGGAAGAGCGAAAGGCTGCTCCAAATCGAGACGTGCCACCGGAGAAAGTTTTGTAGGTGGGCGCCGCGGATGACGGGCCGGAGGACGCGGTAGGACAGGCCGATGAACGCGTCTTGCGTCAGGAAAAAAGACCGGCCGGTGTCGACGCCTTCGGGCCACTGCGCCGCGCGGTCCAGCCGAGGGACCTTCTCCCCCGCGGCGAACGTCCGCATATAGCGGAAGCGGAAGGCCGGGTCCGAGGTGAAGTACGCGCCCGGGGGCCAGTGGTACAACTTGACGTATACTACCGCTACGTACAACGCCGCGAGGATGACGCCCGCGGCGACCGCCGGCTCGCGCGCGACGACGTTTTTTAAGACCGTCAGGCGACGCAAATAATTGATATCCTTGGGTTAATAAGTCTTTGGAGTTTAACATAAGGGCCGTGGGGCCTCAACCCGCGTCGTTTCGGCTTCGCCGGCCGCGTCGGTGACTAAGAGGTTGACACGGCCGCCCCGTTTGATTTATGATAACTTACCTGAATCCGGGGCCGGGATAAACGCCGCGGCCCCCGCGTCGCTTAGGAGGTTTAACCGTATGGCGGAGAACATTCACGAATTCACGGAAGGCAACTTCGAGGCCGAAGTCCTGGAATCGGCTAAGCCGGTCCTGATAGATTTCTGGGCCGAGTGGTGCGTGCCGTGCAAGATGATCGCGCCCGCGGTGGAGGAGGTCGCGAACGAGAACGCGGGAGCTTTGAAGGTCGGCAAGGTCAACGTCGATAACAATCCCGGCATCGCGTCCAAGTACGGCGTCCGCTCGATACCGACGTTGCTCATATTCAAGGGCGGCCAGATAGCCGAGAAGATGGTGGGCGCCGTCTCCAAGGAGACGATGCAGGAGTTCGTGGATAAGGT
>WVWN01000002.1 GCA_011773985.1 Candidatus Zixiibacteriota bacterium
ACGATCTTGAAGTATACCTGTTTAGCGCCCGTCCTTATATCCCGGTACACGGTGAAGCGCCGTAACTCGCCGTATAGCGGTTCTACTTGGAACTCCGTGTCTTGGGAATTTGTGCCGTCGTGGTCACCCAAGACGAGCTTTATCGGCGCAGTACTCGTCTGGTCGAACATCATATCCACCGACGCGCACACCTTCGAGCCCCGCACAAGGCCCACCAGTATGTTTTCGTTTATTAAGGCCCCGGTGCCACCGTCCGTCACCAGGCCCAGGTACTGTCCCATACCCTCGTTCGCGTCGAGTTCCACTTTGCACAACTTGTTGCCGGTNNGTTGCCGGTCCCTTCGGGAGTGTCGCCTTCAGGCGAAGTACTAAAAGCGGGGTTTCCTACGGCGAACCAACCGTCGGGCGGGCCTGCGGAAAGCGTCCACCGCTCGAAGCCGCCGTTGAAGAAGAGGTTGTCCTGGGTGGTGTCCATCAGGATGCGGGCGGCGTCCTCGTACGGCGCGATGGCGAAGCCGAACGCCTTGTCACCCAGGTTCATCTGCGCCCGGGCGACGTAGAACGTTACGTCGTCGGTGTTGGTCCTTATCAACGCCTTGACCACCGTCGCGCTCGAGCTTATCGTCTTCGTAACGGTTACGGTCTCCCACGCTTCGGCGGCGATCGTAGGTGTGTCGACGTCGACCGCGTCGTCCACCTCGAAGCCGACGTCGAGCGAATTCGCTACGTCGGCCTTAACGCGGAAGGTGGCCGAAACCTTTTTGCCTGCGAGTATCGCGCCTTCGAAGTGCGGGCTTATGGGTAACAGGATGCCGATGTTGGAGCCAGTGGCTACCACCTTCTGCGCGCGCTTCGAGCCGTCGGTGTTGGTGGGCGGCGTACCCTCCGCTTCCTCGATGCTGTAGGTCCCTCCCGAACCGTACGTCTCGACGCGGAAGAGGAGGTTGTGCTGGTCGCCGTAATGCTCGAGGGAGCCGCCGGCCAGCAGGTTCACCGGCCCGTCCAACCGGACGGCCTCGGCGCCGTCGATGGCGCTCGAGTCGACGACATCGGGCACGACGGCCACCGCGGCCAGCACGAACTTCCTCGATTTAAAACCGTTCACGTTACCCCCCGAGCAGGCTTATGAGCGCGACGGCG
>WVWN01000091.1 GCA_011773985.1 Candidatus Zixiibacteriota bacterium
AAAATAAATCCAACGACGTTCCAACGAGGAGGGCTGACTAGTGAAAAACAGGGTTTTCTTCACGGTAGTTGCGTTACTGGTCGCGTCGTCGGTGTTTGCCGGGACGCTGAACGTCGTATCGTCCTTCCTATCCCGGAAATATTGGCGCAAGGGTTTGGAGTACGCCGGCGGTTATCTTTATACTACTTCCAACTACACGGATAATACGATTCATGTTTATAGTACTGCCGGTTCACTCGTAAGGACTATACGCACGCTCGCCAGTTCTATGGGCGTCGAGGTATCGAACGCGCCGAAGGGCCACATCTGGGTTTGCACGTATTCGTCTTTGGTGGTGCTGATGACGACGACCGGTAGCGTCGTGACGTCGTTCTCCGGGCCCGCTGCCGGGTACGGTATTACCTCCGGCGGCGGTTACCTGTATTTTTCTTCGGCCCGGAGCGGGAATTACGTCTGGCAGCTTACTACGGCGGGGTCTATCGTAAGGTCTTTCCGCGGCCCGGGTAGTTTCAACGGGGGCCTCGATTGGGTCAACGGCTACCTCTGGTTGGCGGATTGGCCCGCCGCGGGCGGCCGCCTTTACTACATGACTACGACCGGTTCCGTTATAGATTCTTTTCCCACGCCGGGTGCTCAAAGGCCCGCCGGTTGTACTTGGGACGGTAACTACGTCTGGTACCACCATTACACTATGGCGGAGACTGGTTGGTGCTTCCGCGCTAAGGCGATCTTCTCGAGCGTCGCGCCCGCGTCGCTCGGCAAGATAAAATCTATCTACCGGTAATACCGACGTCCAACGAGTGATAAAAAGGGAGCCGCGAGGCTCCCTTTTATTTTTGAGTCGCAAACTGACGTTACGACGCGTATAATACGGGCCCCGCGAAAACTTTCGACCGGGGCGTATTCTCGTGTTAATATCCGGGCGTCGCTAAATTATTAATAAATAAAAAAGGAGGCCGAAAATGCGTAGAGGCGTTTCGGCTTGTATAGTTCTCGTTCTGGCCGCCGGGACGGCGTTGGGCGCCGGTTCGATAATATCGTCGTTCCCGTCGCCTTGCACGGCCCCGGTAGGGATGTGTTATCGAGGCGGCTATATCTACCATATGAACACCCCCGGGGGCGTGATATACCAGACCACGACTAAGGGCTCCATCATCAGGAGTATAAACGCCCTTCCCAGCGGCATGGGGGTCCATTTCACCGGTACTTATTTCTGGGTTTGTACCTATGCGACGAGTATGGTTTGCCGCCTAAGCTCGAACGGGAGCATTTTAGGCTCGTTCCGCGGGCCGGCGGAGGGCTACGGCATCACCACTAACGGGACGTATCTCTGGTATTCTTCCGCCCGCGGCGGGAACATGGTTTGGCAATTGACGACGACCGGGTCTATTATCAGCTCTTTTAGCGGCCCCGGTAACTCTAACGGCGGCCTCGATTGGGACGCGCGGGGATACCTGTGGCTAGCCGATTGGGGCGGCCCGGGCAGCGGCGGCGTCTTCCGCATCACGACCGCCGGTTCGGTCGTGGAATCGTACCGGCCCGTGCCGACGGGAGGGCGTTCGTCGGGTTGCGCCTGGGACGGCAGGTACGTATGGTATTGCGAAGTCAACCTTCCCAGGTACGTGTACCAGATGGACGCCGTGATACCGTCGGTCGCGCCCGCCTCCCTCGGCAAGGTAAAGGCGTTGTTTAAATAAAAACGGCGCACGCCGCGACGAAAAGGGAGCCGCGAGGCTCCCTTTTTAGCTGCGTAGCGATCTGACGCGGCGGCGCGTCGCGTACGGGCCGGACGAAAACTTTTGACCGGGGCTTATTCCTATGATAGTATCGAAAGGTCGCTGAATTGGTAATAAAAAAAAAAGGAGGCTGGAAATGCGTAAAAAGGTTTCCGCGGGTATAGTTCTCGTTCTGGTAGCGGGGACGGCTTTCGCCGCCGGCTCCATCATATCGTCGTTCCCGTCGCCCCATTCCAACTGGCCCAAAGGGTTGGCCTACCACGCCGGCTACCTCTACCATGGCTCGAACTATAGTTATAACCGTATCTACCAGACTACTACTGCCGGCTCGGTAGTTCGGACGATAACGTGCCCGGCGAATACGGTCGGCGTCGAGTTTACGGGCACGTACTTCTGGACCTGCTCCTTTTCGCCGACTTATACATTCCAACTTACCACTACCGGTAGCGTAATAAAATCCTTCTTCAGCCCGGTCGCGACGGGGATTACGTTCGACGGCACTTATCTCTGGGGCTCGACGTGGCGTACCAATACGGTCTACAAGTTGACCACCGCGGGTTCGGTCCTGTCCTCTTTCCGGGGCCCGGCTTCGGCGGCGAGCGGCCTCGACTGGGCCAACGGCTACATCTGGCTAGCGAACAGACGNNCCCGCGCCCGGCGCTAACGACCCTATGGGCTGCGCCTGGAACGGGAACTACCTCTGGTATTGTAATTACAACCCCCGATACGTATTCCAGATCGACACCGTGATAACGTCCATCGTACCCTCCTCCCTCGGCAAGATAAAATCTATCTACCGGTAATATTTACGCCCTAAGAGCAATAAAAAGGGAGCCGCGAGTCTCCCTTTAGTAATCGGCTACGCTAACGCCGCTTAGACCTATACCCAATTTTATCGGGAAAATTTTTTGCGAAAACCTTTGACAGGAGGCTTTTTTTATGTTAGGCTTTTTTTATGTTAAACGGTAGCGGAGTTTAACTCGGTATCCAGATTAAAGGAGGCAGGTCATGCGCAAAGGAATTTTGGTAACGATGAGCGTCGTCCTCGCCGCGGGGGCGGCCTTCGCCGCGGGTTCTATTATATCGTCTTTCAGGTCACCTTTTTACCCGGGTTATGCTAAGGGGATGGACCACCGCGGTCAATACCTCTACCACGTATCGAACTACAGGAATTATATATACGAGACTACGACCACCGGTTCGATCGTGCGGTCGATAACGGCACCTCGCATGACGATGGGCGTATACTTCACCGGTTCTTACTTCTGGACGTGTTCCTTTTCGCCGGCGATGGTTTACTACCTTACCACGACCGGGAGCGTGGTGAGGTCGTTTGCCGGGCCGGCCTACGGCTATGGCCTTACTTACGATGGTAGATACCTGTGGTACTCTTCCGCCATCGCTGACCGGATTTACCGTTTGACCACGACCGGTTCAGTCGTGATGTCCTTCAGCCACCCGGGGACTTTTGCCGGCGGCCTCGATTGGGCAAACGGGTATATATGGGCGGCGGATTGGCCCAGCTCGGGCAGCGGCGTTTACCGTGTTACTACGACCGGCTCCGTCGTAGAGTCTTACCGGCCCGTTCCTAACGGAGGCCGACCGTCCGGCTGCGCCTGGGACGGTAACTACCTATGGTACGTCGATTACAACAGCCCGAGGTACGTTTATCAAATCACCACCGCATTGACCTCTATCGTGCCCTCATCCCTCGGTAAGATAAAATCTATCTACCGGTAATATTTACG
>WVWN01000031.1 GCA_011773985.1 Candidatus Zixiibacteriota bacterium
ACCAGCGCCAGCGTGGGGCCGCGGACGAGCCCTTCCCGCTGGAACAGGCCGCCGAAAAAACTACTAAGAAGCGGCCCTATCCCCGGGATGAAGCTCAGCGCCGATTGTAAAGCCATGTTAATTGCCGACGTCGCCGTCGTTGTAGCGAGCTCGACGCCCATATTTTCCAGCGCGCCCTTGACGTCGCCGGACTTGAGGCCCTGGACGAGGCCCGAGGAGAGCATACCCGAGACCCGCTTGACCGCGGCCTCCTCCTCGGCCTTGAGCTTCTTCCGCGGGAGGAGAGGCTTTTTCTCTTCTTTCTTTTCCTCTTCTTCCTCGGGCGGCTTGACCTCCGGCGCGACCTCGAGCGGCTCCTCTTTGAGGGTGTCGACCTGCTCGCGCAAGGCTTCCGCCGCGGCCCGGACGTCGCCGATCTTCTGAGCAGATTCGTCGGTACCCTCGGCCTTGATTTCGTAGATTATCTTTACTTCTTCTTCTTCTTCCATTAAATAGACCCCCTTTATTCAAACCTACGGTTGGGTATATACGTTAGATATGTGGCTTAGGCCACGTTTTTACAATTAACTAAGATGTAACGGGGATTTACCTGTAGCGCGGCATTTCCAGGGAAACTCGAAAGCGCGGCTTTATTCAGCGGCTTCTCGGTTTGGCTCGAAATATTGTATACGATTATTCCCCGTATCGGCCACGTAAACTGTGCCGTCTGGGGCCACGGCTACGCCCTCGGGGCCAGCAAACTCTCCGGGCCCGAAGCCGTACGAACCGAATTCGCCTAAAAAAGAGCCTGTCGCGGTGAAATACTGGACACCGCTACTGCTAGCGGACACCACGAAGACGTTACCGCCCGGGCCGACAGCTACTCCAGTCGGATAATAAAATTGCCCCTCGGGCGCCCCGGCGCGCGGCCAAGCCCCCAGGAAAGACCCGACGGGGTCGAAGTATTGGACGCGATGGTTATTACGGTCCGTAACGTAAACGGTGCCATCGGGGGCTACGGCGACCGCCGATGGTTTCGTAAATTGCGCCGGTCCGGAACCTTCCAAACCCCACTTCCCCAAAAAAGAACCCGCGGGCGAAAAATATTGAATACGGTGGTTGTCTAAATCGGCTACGTAAACGTTGCCGTTGGGGGCCACCGCGACGCCTTTCGGATATGCGAATTGGCCGTCACCGGACCCCTCTGTCCCCCATGTGCCCAAGAAAGAACCGTTCTCGTTAAAACGTTGGAGGCTTTGTTTGGCCGTTTCGGCAACGTAAACGGTACCGTCGGGGGCGACGGCCAAGTCGTCGGGCTGGGCGAATTCTCCAGGGCCGGAACCGTAGGCACCCCATTTTCCCAAAAAATAACCAGTCGGAGTAAAATATTGGACGCGGTCGTTTAAATTATCTGCTACGTAAACAGTACCGTTAGGCGCTACGCCTACCGCGCTTGGACCGTCAAATCGACCGGCGACCGGTTCCCCCGCGCCCCATTGCCCTATATAAGAACCGTCGCCCGCGAAATATTCCACGCGGTGGTTTCCCATATCAACGACGTAAACGTACCCGCCGGGGGTTACGGCTACCCCCTTCGGGTGGCGGAATTGGCCTTCGCCGGCCGGATACTCGCTACCCAATCCAGCGTACTCACTACCCCATCCGCCGACGTACGCGCCGGAAGACGTAAAACGTTGTACGCGGTTGTTATCCGTATCGACTACCAAGACATCGCCACCGGGAATCACCGCGATGCCGGAAGGGTCTAAAAATTGTCCTCGCGCCGAACCCCGGGAACCCCACATGCCCAGGAAATCGCCGTCAGCGGTGAAATACTGGACGCGGTCGTTACCGGCGTCGGCTACGTAAACGACACCCGTGGCCGTAACCGCCACGGCCTCAGGTCTGTCGAATTCGCCTGCACCCGAACCCGGCGCCCCCCATGAACCTATAAACGAACCTTCGGCGGTGAAACATTGTACATTGTCTTTGCCCCAATCTACCACGTAAACGTTACCGCCGGGTCCGAGGGCGACGTCCCAAGGGCGGGAGAACTCTCCGTCCTTCGACCCTTCCTTACCCCAAGCGCCGAGAAAACGGCCGGACGGCGAGAAATACTGAATACGCCGGTTTTGGTTGTCAGCCACGTAAACGTCGCCGTTGGGCGCTACAGCAATGCCGTGGGGTAATTCTAGTTGGCCTTCGCTCGAGCCAAGAGAACCCCACGCGCCGAGGAATTTACCGGTCGCGTTGAAGTACTGTACGCGGTTATTGTCCGTGTCGGATACGTAAACGGTGCCGTCAGGGGCTATCGCTACGTCATTCGGGAAACTGAACCGTCCGTACGCCGACCTCGTCGCGCCTCCCCACTGACCTGCGTATACGTAAGAAGCGGCCGGCGACGTACCTTTAGAAGGCCGGGCGCCGCAAGCCGTTAAAGAAATCAAACCAGCGACGCACGCGGTAAAAAGAACGTATTTACCTCTCTCGTAATTTTTCAACATAAACGCCGCCAATATTACTATCCTATTATTCGCGGACCGTAGTCCCTAGCTTCTCGTATATTATAACAAAATCCGTGCACCTTATGTCCCCATATACGACGTTTCCTCTTAGGGGACTTCGGGACTTTCCGTCTTGGGTAACAACGAACTTTCAGGTCTGAAATGCCACCACTCGCCTTTGCCCTCTTCATTCTTTAGTTTTTTGCCCTTATATTCGGGTCTGCACAGTTCCGCATCTATAGCCGCTTGAAGGACTTCCGCTTCACTTAAAGCAGGATAACACCAAGACCCCCAAAAATCACTTTGTACGTCGACGGAGAAGCCCCTCCAATGACCGTAACGGTCCGTAGAATCTGCCGCCCCATGTTCGTCATCTTCGCACGTTGTCCCTAGCTGCCTATAACACGAATTTATAGGTATCCTAGCTAAAACGNNCTTCACTTATGGTAGGATAACACCAAGATCCCCAAAAATCACTCTGTACGTCGGCGGCGAAGCCCCTCCAATGACCGTAAGGGTCCGTAGAATCTAATGCCCCATGTTCGTCGTCTTCGCACGTTGTCCCTAGCTTTCGAAAATCCGAATTTATAGGTATCCTAGCTAAAACGGGGTTCTTCTTGAGTTTATTGAGTTTCTTTAATCTAATAACTTTTT
>WVWN01000074.1:0-122 GCA_011773985.1 Candidatus Zixiibacteriota bacterium
GCACCGCCCCGTCTCGCCAGCCCCGCTAAGGGAAGAGGTTGACCCCAATTCGGTGTCGTTTGCGCTTTACTTAGCTTGAGAACCCCGGCCGCGACGGCGTCCTCCAGGCCCTCCACCAGCGA
>WVWN01000074.1:176-870 GCA_011773985.1 Candidatus Zixiibacteriota bacterium
GCAAGCTCGGCGTTGATGCGGAAACGGTTCAGCGTCTGCTCGAGGCAATCGTACGGGTAGTCGCGGAAGAAGCCGAGGCCGTGGCTCAACGTCGCCGCGAGCGACGGCGCCAAATAAAGCTCCCCCGCGAACGAAGAGGGCAAAGCGCCCTCGGCCACGGTCAACTCGTGCGCAACCTCGTCGCGGAGGCGACCGGCGTACGCCTGCCGGACCCTGCTGCCGCGAGGGTAGACGGGGAACTTGTATTCGGCGGCGTCGCCTCCGGCCGCCGTCAGCGCCGAGACGGTAACTTCCGCCTCCGCCGCCGGCTCCGCTTGTACCCAATGGTAGTTTACGGCGCGGTCGCCCGGCGCCACCGTCTCGACCGCCGACGGCTCGCCGCGGACGTGGCCCAGACCCTCCTCCTCCAAGCCGAGCTTCAGCTCTTGCGTTTCGTCGAGGTAGTTGTGCCCGATCGCCACGAGCCGCGCCACGTCGCCGGCCACGAAGTAGCGCGGCGCCTTCAGGCGAGCTATTACGTCCTTTTTTACCTCGAACGTATTCGCCCCCCAACCGAAGCGCTGCCCCTTGTCCATCGCGAGCGCCATAAGGCGCCACGTCGTGACGTTATCCGGTAACGTAAACGTCGCCGTCGCTACGCCCGAGTCATCCGTTCGCAGGTTCGCGAGCCAAAAGGCGGTATCCGCAAAATCCT
>WVWN01000074.1:888-1751 GCA_011773985.1 Candidatus Zixiibacteriota bacterium
AGGAACTTCCCCAGTCTAAGGCGGCGGGCCACGTCCCGGTTCCCGTCAAGCCAGGCTTCCTCCTTGCCCGCCAATTCCTCTTGCATGCTCAGGTCAAAGTACGTCTCGAGAGACGCGCCGTGGATATCCTTGAGAAAAACCCGCTCGACGACGCGCGCCGCAGGGCCCCAACGCGCTACGTCAACGGGAACGAAGTCGCCTCCCGCCGCGCCGTAAGGCCACTCGTAATATGGGAACCGATATACGACCTTCGCAAGTTCGCCCCGGGCCCGCAGCGAATTCGCGATCTCGCACTCGGCTGGACGCGCGAGAGCCCACTCGAAAAATACCGGTACGTTCTTAGTTTCGTCCGCGGCCAACGCGAGCAGCGCCTCGTCCACGACGGCCAGCGACATATCCGCCGGCAACGGCGCTCCGTCCGCCGTAAGGCATTCCACGCGCACCGCGGCCTCCTCGCCCGGGCGATAAGTGTCCGCCGCTGCCGCAGCCTCGACCTCCATAACGGCCGTCTGGCTCTTCACCTTCACGGTCGTCGTAGCCCATTGCGTGTAGTAAGATTCGCCGTCCTTGACCACGACGGCGTACGTCCTTATTCGCGGTACGTGCCGCGGCTCGACGAATACCGTAAACGAACCGCGGTAGCCGTCGGCCGCCGGGAAGAGCGGGACCGTCCGCGCGGCGAGAGAACCCTTGTCCGCGTACGTCAAGGCCAAGCACGACGCCGCTTCGACGCGCGACAGGATTCTTACCTCTACTTCCTCGCCTACGGCGACCTCGTCGGCGTCCGCTTCCAGCCGGACCATACGCCAAAACCTATCCTCGTCATCCAATTCGTATTCGAAACGAATCTTTTCCTACTTCGC
>WVWN01000053.1:0-75337 GCA_011773985.1 Candidatus Zixiibacteriota bacterium
GCCGTCGCGTCCAAACGCCCGGGTGGATACACTTCAACCCGGCGAGATGGGGAGAGCACGTCAACTTCTTCGACGAGAAAACGGTACGCGTGTTGGCGGAAAAGGCCGGCCTGGAGGTTTACCTCGTGGAAACCTGCGGCGACGACTTCTGGAGCGAGGCGCGCCGCCGTACCCTAACTTTATAACCCGGAAATAAAAAAGCCGGCCCGAAGGCCGGCTTAATTTTTAGGCGGCGATAGTTACTTGGCGTAGTCGACGGCGCGCGTCTCGCGAATGACGACCACCTTTATCTTGCCCGGGTACTCCAATTCCTTCTCGATGGTCTCGGCTATGCGGCGCGCGAGCTCCTCGGCCTCGGCGTCCGAGACGCGGTCCTGCTCGACGATGATGCGAACCTCGCGGCCGGCCTGGATGGCGTACGCCTTCGAGACGCCGGAGAAGGAATCGGCTATCTCCTCGAGCTTGGTTATACGCTTGATGTATGACTCGAGCGACTCGCGGCGGGCGCCCGGGCGGGCGGCGCTGATGGCGTCCGCGGCGGCGACGAGCACCGCCTCCACGCTCTTCGGTTCGGTCCGGCCGTGGTGCGCCTCGCAGGCGTTCACGACTTCCGGCGACTCGCCGAACTTACGCAAGAGGTCCGCGCCTATTTGGGGATGGGTACCCTCGACCTCGTGGTCCACGGCCTTGCCGACGTCGTGCAAGAGGCCCGCGCGGCGCGCGCGAACCGCGGGTAGGCCAAGCTCGTTGGCCATAATGCCAGCGAGGTAGGCCACCTCTTTGGAGTGGCGCAGGACGTTCTGGCCGTACGACGTGCGGTACTTGAGCCGCCCGAGCGTACGCACCAGCTCCGCGTCCATCTCGTCGATGTTCAGCTCGATAATCGTCGCCTCGCCCACGTCGGCCAACTCCTGCCCGAGCTCGCCGCGGATCTTGTCGACGATCTCCTCGACGCGGCCGGGATGTATGCGGCCGTCGACGATAAGGCGCTCGAGCGCGCGCTTGGCGACCTCGCGCCGGACGGGGTCGAACGACGAGACGATGACCGCCTCGGGCGTGTCGTCAACGATGAGGTCGACGCCCGTCGCGGCCTCGATGGCGCGGATGTTGCGGCCCTCGCGGCCTATTATCCGGCCCTTCATCTCGTCGTTGGGGAGCTCGACGACGGAGACGGTGCTCTCGGCGACGTGGTTGGAGGCGCAGCGCTGGATGGCGAGGCTAATAATATCCCGGGCCAAGCGGTCCCCTTCCGCCACGGCCCGGTCTTTTATTTCCTTGATTGTGCGGGCGGCGTCGCGCGACGCGTCGGCGACGAGGTTCCTCATTAAAATTTCTTTGGCCTCGAGCGCCGACATTCCGGATATCCGCTCGAGCATACGGTTCTGCTCCTCGGTCTTCCGGGCAAGCGCCTCTTCCTTATTCTTAAACGCCGCCTCGCGCCTGTCGAGGTTTTTTTCGCGGCCGCCAAGTTGATTTTCTTTCCTGTCGAAGACATCCGCCCGGCGCTCCAACGACTCTTCCTTCTGCCGGAGCCGATTCTCGAGGTTCTTCAGGTCGCGGTGCCGCTGTTCGTTTTCTCTTTCCGATTCCTCCTTTAACTTAAATATCTCATCTTTGGCTCTAAGTAACGCCGACGTCTTAATATTCTCTGCTTCGCGCTCCGCTTCCTCCGTTATCTTTGCGGCAATCTTCTCCGCGGTCTTAATTTTAGATTCGGCGACACGGCGCCGGACGATATACCCCAGCCAGAAGGATATCGCCCCGGCCACTACGATCGCCCCCAACAATATCAGTAACGTTTGGACGGGTGAGAACATGGTTACCTCCCCGCGCGACGACGGGAAGGCGGCTCGAGCCTCGGCAGCCGAAATCGGCCGGCGCGCGCGCCGCGGCGCGGCCATAGCATCGGCGTCCGGCAGGCGCGCGCAATTCGTTTATTTTTTCGCGGTATATCATCAGCAAGGTCAACAAGTTATCGCTTAGACCTTCGTCGTACGGCTCGAGCGGCGCCAACTTGGAAGGACCGCTCCCCCTCTGACGGCCTTTCCCCGTCTCGCTCGGAATATATATTAAGGCCTGTCGACCGTATCGTTTACATTATAAGTGATATCTGTCGCCTTATCAAGGAAATAATTCACGTTTGGGCCGAAAAAGCCTTCATTTCCAATAAATAAT
Organism: Candidatus Zixiibacteriota bacterium; assembly: GCA_011773985.1. GTDB lineage: Bacteria > RBG-13-66-14 > B26-G2 > WVWN01 > WVWN01 > WVWN01. The sequence goes on from WVWN01000053.1 coordinate 2,176, forward strand.
AAAGCCGACCCCGGGCCGGCTCGTAAATAATTTTTATCAAATCCACCCCTATTGCGCGTCCGAGCATTTTTACCGTGCTGGTTACCTAAAATTTAAAACGACCAAACTCACCACCCTATGCCCGCGGTAGCCACGTACGAATCCCCCAAATCGTCTTGCGGGCGCCAACAGAAATCGAACCGGTAATCCCCGGCGGCGACGCCTAGGCCCGCGGCCGGTACGCCCTCCGGGTAACGATACCCGGCGCGTAGCGCTAGAACCTTCGCGAGCGTACCCTCGCCCCCCACGGCGACGCCGACGTCGCCGTCCTTCCGGACGCGGCCCTCCACCGTAGCCACGAACCCGCGCGCGAAATCCACCGCCGCGGCCGCCCGTGCGGAAGCCGGGTATACGTCGCGGACCGCCTTCAGCTCGATATTCGGGGCAACGAGGTTATCGAGGGCGAGGCCTACGCGCGTGGCCGGCAGCGGCTTGAACAGAAAGCCGGCGTTCACGCCGAAACCGCCGTCCTGGTATTCGTAAATCTTCGTCGAAATGACTTTCAACGCAACGCCGAGGTTGTACGCGGGCTCCTCGCCGGCCACGACCTGGGCGCCGAGCCCTTTGCCCCAACCGAGCACGAGCGCCGTCTCGTAATCGGAGAAGGTGCGGCCCGTTAAACCCAACTCGCCGGCCTCGGGAATGCCGGACGCGCGGAAGTAATTTACGCCCGCGGCGAAGGTCCCCAAGGAAAAGCCGCGCCCCGACATATTGTAGGATATCGCGCCCGTAGCGTAAGTTATATCTTTGACGTTGGCGTACGGGTAATGGTAAGTAAACTCGACGCGGCCCCCCGGGACCTGGTCGAGGCCCGCGGGGTTGAAGAAGAGCGCGGAAGGGTCGTCGGCGACGGCGGCGAACGCGTTGGCCATGGCCGCGGCCCGGGCGCCCGCCCCCAAACCCAGCCACGCGCCGCTCGAGCCCCCCGCGGCGGCGGCGCCGGCTGCGGCCGCCGAGACGAGAGCCAGGCTAAGCGCGTAAAAAAAACCTTTGGGTATAAAACGCAAAAACGCTTTCCTTCCAGCGTTCAATCCTTTGGAAAGCTGAGTTTCTCGGCCCACGAGGCCGGTATGCGGACGGGCCGGCCGTCGCGGCCCCGCGCCGCGTGAACGGTATAACCCTCCGCCAAGACCTCTTCGCCCCGCTTCACGACGTAATCGAAGCGAACCCTCGCCCGCCCGGCCCCGCCGATGGACGTCTCGACCGCCAGCTCGTCCTCGAAGCGCGCGGGCGCGTGGTACTTGCAGTAGGCCTCCGCGACCGGCATATATACGCCCGCGGCCTCCATCGCCGAATACGGCAAGCCCTTCGCGCGGAGGTAGGCGACGCGGCCGTCCTCGAAGTAGGCCAGGTAGTCGCCGTAGTATACGACGCCCATGGCGTCGGTCTCGGCGTAGCGCACGCGAAGGGGCGTCACGACGCACGCGCGGCCGCCACGGTTATCCACCCTCACGTCGTGAACCATCCTCGAAGAAGCCCATCGCGAGGAATTTCTTACGCCGGTCTTCCCGAAGCTCGTCGCCCGAAATCTTCTCCAATTCGGCCAGGTGGCGCTCGAGCGCGTCGCCCAGAAGCTCCGCGGCGAGGTCGTAGTCGCGGTGGGCACCGTAAGGCGGCTCCTTCACTATCTCGTCGACGACGCCGAGGTCCGTCAGGTCTTGCGCCGTGATCTTCAGCGCTGCCGCGGCCTGGGGCGCGAACGCTCGGTCGCGCCAGAGGATGGCCGCGCACCCCTCTGGAGATATTACCGAGTAGTAGGCGTACTCCTGCATCAGGACGCGGTTGCCGACGCCGATGCCGAAGGCGCCCCCGGAGCCGCCCTCGCCTACGACCGCCACCACGAACGGCACCTGGAGGTTAAACATCTCGAGGACGTTGCGCGCGATGGCCTCGGCCTGGCCCCGTTCCTCGGCGCCGATGCCCGGGTACGCGCCGGCGGTATCCAAAAAAGATATTACGGGCAAGGCGAACTTGTCCGCGAGCCTCATCAGGCGAAGCGCCTTGCGATATCCCTCCGGATGGGGCGAGCCGAAATTGTGTCGTATTTTATCGGCGGTCTTCCGGCCTTTCTCGTGCCCCATCCAAACCACCTTGCGGCCGCGGAACCGCCCGACGCCGCACACGATGGCCTGGTCGTCGCGGAAGAGGCGGTCGCCGTGGAACTCGAGGGGGCCTTCGATAAGCCGGCGGACGTAATCCATAGTATAGGGGCGGTTCGGGTGGCGGGCAAGGAGGACGCGGTCCCACGCTGTCAGGTTCGCGTATATTTCGGCGCGGCGCTCGGCGAGCTCGCGCTCGCGCGCGGCGAGCTCGGCCCCCGCGGCCTCGTCGCCCTCCTTCGCCTTAGCGCGGAGGACCTCAACCTGCTCCTCCAACGTGACAAGCGGCTTCTCGAACTCGAGGGCGAATTTCTTCGTCTCTACGGCCATCGGTCGCTGACGGGCTCTAGAACGAGCCGATATACGTTAAGTAGAGCACGCGCGAATAACCGCCCTCTTCGCCGAGCTTGGCGACCTGATTCTCGAGAAGGTTGGTCGCCCAGAACTCGAGGTTGAAGTTATCGGTCACGCGCCACCGTACGCCGGCGTCGAGGTAGCCGCGGCCCATCCCGAGCGATTTCGACTCGTCGTCGTTAAGGCCCATATCGTACGCCCCGAGCAACATCAGGTGGGGGCCGAGGCCTTTCTCCAGCGCGCCGAAAACGTCCACGCCGTCGGCGTCCACGTCCTCGACGACGTTATAGGAAACGCCGACGTGCAGGCCCAGCGGCCCAAGGAGTTCGATTTCCTGGGAGAACGCGGCGTAAAAACCTTTGGCTTTGAACTGATACCGGTCGTAGTGAACTTGTTTGCGCTCGGTGCGCTCGACGTACGGGTCGAAGTCGTAATACCTGCCGTGGCCCTGGTCGTCGTAGCCGACGGCCACCGCGGGCATTATCGGGCCGCCGTTCGTGATGCGGAACTTGGCCTGGAAGCCGGGGCGGGGGTTCATCGTCGGCGCGGCGTTGCCGAAGACGTCTACCCCGCCGTAGGATATCCCCGCGGTTAGGTAGTTCAGGATGCCGATCTCGCCCCGCACTACGAACGGCCCGACGCCGATGCTCCCGGCATATTCGCCGCGGGGACGCGCCCACGCCGTAGGGGTTTGGATGACGTAGGTTTCGCCCTCGGGCACGAAATCCTCCTGGGCGGCGGCCGTCGCGGCCGCCACCGTCACGCCGAAGGTCAGAAACCACGCCGCGCGCCGTGCTTTAAGCATAAGTTTCCCTTCTGAAAACTTTGATGCCATAATCGCGGCTCCCACAGAAAGGTTCGTAGACTAATAACCTACCGCCGCCGCGGAGTCAAGTCTAATCCTTGGCCTCGCCCTTACCTTCCGGCTTCAACGTAAGGCGGACTTGGTTCACCTTTCGCGCGTCGGCCGCGGTCACGTAAAATTCGAGGCTCCCGAAAGTGAACCGTTCGCCGGACCCCGGCACCCTACCGGATAACGAGGAAACAAACCCACCCACGGTCTCGAAGTCTTCTTCCGGGATGGCGATGGCGAGCTGCTCGTTCAACTCGCCGATGTCCGCGCGCCCCGCGACCAGCCAAACGCCGTCGCCGACTTTCTCGAGGAGTTTTACCTCCGCGTCGTATTCGTCGTGTATTTCGCCGACGATCTCCTCGAGCACGTCCTCGAGCGTAATCAAGCCGGCGGTGCCGCCGTACTCGTCAACGACGATCGCAAATTGCGCCTTTGCGGCTCGGAACTCCCGCAAAAGTTCGTTCACCTTCTTCGACTCCGGCACGTAGAAGGGCTCACGCAAAACGGACCTCAGATCTTCGCCCGTGGCCTCGAGCGTGAAAATGTCCTTGGCGTGAAGTATGCCCACCACGGTATCGGGCGACTCGTCTACTACGGGTATGCGCGAAAAACCCTTTTCGACGACGACGCGTTTAATATCCTCGATGGCGTCGCGGATGTCCGCGGTGACCATCTCGACCCGCGGTACCATAACCTCGCGCGCGAGGGTCTCGCGGATGCTGATGATGCCGTTTATCATTTCGCGCTCTTCTTCCGCGAGGCGGGTGTCGTCGGCCACGTCCGCGGCTTCCATCTCGGCCGCGGGCGACACGGCCGCCGGCTCTATGCCCGCGTGGGTTATCCTGGCAAACCCAAATGCGACGGCCTTCGCCAACCAGATCAACGGGAACAGAACGAGGTAGACGAATTTGGCTACGGGGCCGACGAAGTAACCGAGGACCGCCGCTGCGGCGTCCGGCAAAATTGCCCGCGCCGCGGCGCGCACCAGGTAGAGGACGGCGGCGCAAGCCAACCATACCACGACCAGAGGAACGACCGGCGCTCGAGCCGCAAAAAGCGACGCGGCTAAATACGAAGCGGCTATCAAAAGTAAGACCTCGACGAAAAACAGCGCGTTGAGTACGGCCAGCGGCACCGCCAGCCTGCCCGCGCCCTCGCCCCCCGGGCCGCGGCCGCGGGACGCGGTCACGAGGACCGCGGACCTCGAGATGACGAATAACGCGTAAGCGACGACTACCCCGATAACTGTTATTAGTGATGGAGGTTCGTCCACGTACATCGACCTCACTTTCCTACCGTGGCTTTACGTGAATATCCAAAAGCAGAACGCCGTAACGCTTACGCCCAAAAAGGCGCCCGCCGCTACTTCGAGTATCGAATGTATCCCCAAACGGATCCTCGATATCACGATCGTCAAAGCTAACAGAAGCGTTATTACGGCTACGAGCGGGTCGCGCGTAAGCCACGAAGCCGCGGCCGATAAACCGAAGGCGGCCGCGGCGTGGCCGCTCGGAAGGCCGCCGCGCAGGAAAGTCCCCCTGCCCGTTACGGCCTTTAGGATTATGACTAAGAGAATCGTAAGGCCCAACGAGGTTAGCGCTACGTGCGAGGGCGCGCGCCGTACGTTTACGATGGTTGTAACGATAGGGCCTTTGAGGGCGTCGAAAAATATAAGGTATCCCACGAGCACGGCGTTCAAAGCGGCGAACAACACCGCGCCCGCAGCTACGTCCTTCGCAATCCGCGCTAAAGGATGGTACCGTTCGACCGCTAAATCCAATATAACCTCGAGCGACGAGTTAACCATTTCCGTGATCAGGACCAACGCGATCGTGATCAACAATAAAATTAGCTCGACCTTGGTGATGGAAAGCCACACGCTCGCGAACAAGACGAGGGCCGTTACGGCGAAGTGGATCTTCACGTTGCGCTGGGTGCGCAGCGCGTATACGATGCCCTCCAAAGCACTGTTGAACGAGCGGGCGAGGCCGCCCTCCCTTAAAAAGGACCCTTTCTTCGGCCGCGGCTTTTTGTCGGCGGCGGTCACTCTCCTCCTACTCGGGCCCGGCTACGAGGCGCGCCGCAGCCCTTTCCATCTCCGCCCCGCCCTCGTCGGTCTCGTCGCCATACCCGGCGAGGTGGAGAAGGCCGTGAGCGACGAGGAAGGCGAGCTCTTCATCCAAGGAAACGCCCCGCCGCGCGGCCTGCTCTCGCGCGCGGTCGGCTGAAACGTAGACTTCGCCCCACAACCATATTTCTTCCGGCTCCGGCGCATCCCGTCCTATGGCAAAGGCGAGGACGTCCGTCGGCCCTTCGCGGCCGCGGTACTTCTTGTTCAATTCCGCGAGCAACGCGTCGTCCGCTATCGTAACCTCGACCACGGCCTCCGCCGGCACGCCGCGCTCCTCGCGGTAACGCGCGACCAACGCCTCGAGCCGACGACGGCTAGTAGGACTTAGTTTCGGCAGAATGTGTAGACAAATACGGGACGACGTATTGTTCGGCATCTTCGGGATAAGTTGGGCGAATATGGAATATACTGCTAAGGGCTTTTATCAAACTCTCCTTGACGACGTGGATCTGGGCAAGGGTCAGGTCGCACTCGTCGAGCTGGCCGTCGGCGAGACGAGCGGCCACGATCTTTTCGACCATCGAGCGGATGTTGGTGGGCGTTGGCTCGTCGAGGGAACGGGAAGCCGATTCCACGGCATCCGCGAGCATAACTATGGCGGAAACCTTGCCGTGCGGCTTCGGCCCCGGGTAACGGAAATCGTCCTCGGCCAGCACTTTATGTTCGTCCGATTTTATGGCCTCCTGGTAAAAGAAAGATATCAGGCCCGTACCGTGGTGCTCGGATATTACGTTGATGATGGGGGGGGGCAGGCCCGCCTCCTCTGCCGTCTTCGCGCCCTGTTTGGTATGGGAGGCGACGACGAGGCTGCTCATCTGAGGCGAGAGGTGTTCGTGGCGGCGGCCCTCGGAGCCGGTATTCTCCGCGAAATAGGCCGGCGCGCGCAACTTCCCGATATCGTGATAATAGGCTGCTACGCGCGTCAGGAGCGGGTTCGCGCCCACGGCGGCCGCCGCCACTTCCGCCAGGCTCCCCACGACAACGCTGTGGTGGTAAGTTCCCGGCGCTTCCAACAGCAGCTTGCGTAACAGCGGGTGATTGAGGTCCGCGAGCTCGAGCAGCTTCAGGTCCGTTACGACATCGAACGCCATCTCGAACAAGGGCAAGAGTATGGCCAGGATAGCTACGCTTGCGGCCGAGAGCACCGCGCCCCACCAAATTTCCTCGCCAACGGCCCGCCAGGGGGTCATGTCGACGAGGCCGATGCCCACGGCTGCGGCCGCCGCCGCCAGCGCGATGCCGATAAACACGCGGTAGAAGTCGGACCTCCGCCGAATGTGCGCGACGAGGAAAACGCTCACGGCTGCCGCGGCGAGAGCCATGAAACCGGGCCGGAAAGCCAAGCCCGCCATTACCGCCGATAAAACGGCCAACGTTATCGCGGCAACGAAACCGAAACCCACGTCCACTAAAAGCGTTATGAGCATCGCCCCGAGACATGCCGCGAATATATATACCGACAGCGGCGAATAATTAACTAAAACCAAAGCGAGTACGCGCGAGACGAAACACGAGGCGACCAGGATGACGCTCAACATCCACCAATAACGTAGTTCCGCCGATAAAGAAGGTCGATAGCGGAAAAAAAATATCCCCAGTACGGTGAGAGTTATCGCCACGAGCAAGGACCGCCCCCCGAGCGAGACGGCGAGGTTCTTTAGCGTCCTTCCGGAATAAAGCGCATCTACGGCTCGAATCTGGGCGGGGGTTATTACGTTGTTACGGTCGACGATTCTCTCGTTCTCTTCGACCCAACGCTCGACGGTATCGACGGCCTCCCGCGCCTCCCGGCGGCGTCGCTCGGTCTCGCCCTCGTCGTAAAGTAGATTGGGGCGCGCGTTTAAAGCTACGACCCCGGATACGGCCCCGCCCTCTTCCGGGGATAAAGAGGCGTCCTCGGAAGTGAGGGCCCGCGCGCGGGCCGCGGCCGTCGCCGGATTCAAAAGTTCGTCGGCGCTTACGACGTTCTCGCCCTCGCCTTCGCGTTGGAGTAGCGTAGCCGTTTTACCCAGCCCTCGCCTTGCCATCTCCGCAGCATCCAAAATGCCGTCGGCGAACAACGCGGCCAAAAGCTCCGCAGACCGGCCGCGAACCAAATCCAGCGTCTCCGCGTCCGCCTCCAACAAATATACGAGCGTATCGGGGCTGAGGGCTATGCTCAGCTCGCCCACGAACGCGTCGCGTTCGCCGCTCGGCTTGGCGGCGTACGTATCGGCCAGTTGACGGAGGATGACGAAAAACTCGTTAAGCTCGTCTTCGGCTATGCCCGCGATGTGCGGGTTCTCGCGGAAAACGGGCAAGACCCGCGCCGCGGCCTCCGCTTGTTCGCGCCGAAGCGTCGTGCGGTCCTTGTCCACGGCGAATTTATAGGGAGCCGTGATGTCGGCCTTGGCTATCGCCCCCTCCGTCAGCTGAGGACGGCGGAAGAATTGGCTGGGCGTCACGAGGACCGAGAGCGCTACGAACGTCCCGACGCCAATTGCGGCGCGTTTGACGCCGAGGCGACGCCAAGGCCTTTCGGCTCTTTTTCGGCCGAAGCCCCGCGGGCGCCCCGTAAAAAACCGCCGCAACCTCACGCGAAATCTCTTCCCGAACGCCACGCTATATCCTCACTCGCCCGTTTTGGCGGGCCCGCTCGGGCGCCGCTTCCCGGCTCGAGCCGCGGAGGCCCGCCGGTCGGCGCGGTGCTTGGCCTCGTAATTGTCGTACGCGTCCACCACGCGCTGTATTATGGGATGGCGCACGACGTCGCGGCGCGTCAGGTAAACGAAATCCGTCCCGTCGATGCCCTTTAAAATATCCTGGACCTCAACCAACCCGGAGCGGACGTTCTCGTCGAGGTCGATCTGCGTAATGTCGCCCGTCACCACCGCCTTCGAGCCGAAGCCGAGGCGGGTGAGGAACATCTTCATCTGCTCGTACGTCGTATTCTGCGCTTCGTCCAGGACGACGAAGGACTCGTTGAGGGTTCGGCCCCTCATATACGCCAACGGTACCACCTCGACGATGCCGCGCTCGACGAGGCGCATCGCCCGGTCGAAATCCATCATATCGTGGAGCGCGTCGTAGAGGGGCCGCAGGTAAGGGGCTACTTTTTCCGTGAAGTCGCCGGGGAGGTAACCGAGCTTCTCGCCGGCCTCCACCGCGGGCCGAACCAGCACGAGGCGGCGGACCTCCTCCCGCATCAACATATCTACGGCCATAGCCATCGCGATATAAGTCTTACCCGTGCCTGCGGGGCCGATGGCAAAAATTATCGTGTGGTCGCGTATGCTCCGCGCGTAGACGCGCTGGCCGGCGGTGCGGGGCCTGATGAAACGGCGGCGCGACGGGACCGGTATGGCCTCGGCCAAGAGCTCCTCCAGCTCGGCCTCAGGGTCCTCCCGCAGCGCATCCAACGCATAATTAATCTGGGAACCGGCGGCCTCGGGCGCCCCCTCGCACGACTCGAGCACCCGTTCGAAGAGGTCCGCCACGCGGTCCACGGCCTCCTCGTCGCCGCGGATTACGAGCTCGTTGCCGCGCGCGACGATTTGCACGCCGAACATCGCCTCGGCCCGCTTCAGGTTCTGGTCGCCCGAGCCGTAGAAAGCCGCCGCCTGGCTGTTGTCGGGGATATAAAGGCGAGCCGTAAAAGTACCGGACGTACCGCCCCGTTTTTCGTTCGTAACTTTCATATCACCTCGCCGCGGCGACCGGCGCCGCCTCCACCTCCCGCGGCGTTACCGCGATAAGCTTGACGTATTCGGGTACATCCACCTGGACCAAATAACGCCCCGGGCCGCGGGGAAAGATCGCCGCCTTGACGGGCCCCGCCGCCTCTAAACGCCCGGCCTCGCCCTCCAGCGTAACCGAAACCTCGGCCGGCGTGACCTCGTAGGCCCCGCCCTCCGCGCCGCGTACCGCGACCTCAACGCCGGCGAAGGAACGCCGTTCCCCCCGTCCCACGGGAACCGTTACGCGCGCCTCGTCCGCCCCCACGAGCGTGATGCCCGCGGGGGCCCTTATCGGCACCTCGGCCGCGAACGGCGCGTCGCGTCCTTCCGCGTCCACCACGACCGACACCGCCCGCACCTTGTCCAACACCGTCACCGAGCCGTGGAGCGTGGCCTTGGACGGTTCTATCTCCGGAAGGCCCAGGTAATACCCGGCCGCGGGCGAACCCGAAAAGTCCACCTTTACGGGAACGCCCTTCGTGATGAGTCGCTCGAGCTTCACTATTACGGTCTTTCGGCTCAATATCGCCTCGACGCTCACGTCGAGGCCGCCGGAGTAAATTACGTCCGACGGCGTAAGCTCGAAGGTGTAGGCGCCCGCATCCTTGCCGCCGACGTTTATCACGGCCCTAAAATCGGACGACCGGAGGCCGATCAAATCGCGGCCCTTTCCCGCTACGTGGACGGAGGCGGTTTCCGGTTCCGGGCCGTTGACGATTATGCCCCCGGGTAAACCCTCGAGCTCGATCGGCACGTCGAAATCGCGGTAGGCCTCGCGGCCCATCGCGATGAAAAACCAGAACAATATCGCGAGCAGGAGGGCCAGCAACTTTAAGCCCAGGTTGCCGAAGAGACGCCGCAGACGCCCTCGCAGCTCCATTTCGACGCGGCGCGCCATACCTAAGCTATAACCTGCCTTTCAAGTAATCCAGCAACGACGCCTTCAAGTCTTCCACGCCCGTTACCGGCTTCAACATGCCGTCGGCGGCGACGGCGACTCGCCCCATCTCCTCGGATACGACGACGACGACGGCGTCCGTAACCTCCGTGATGCCGAGGGCCGCGCGGTGGCGTGCGCCCCAGCTCTTCGCCACCTCCGGGTTTTCGGTTAGCGGCAACATCACCGCGGCCGCGGCGACGCGGTCGCCCTCGATTATCGCCGCGCCGTCGTGCAGCGGCGAATGGCTGTCGAATATTGCCCCAAAGAGTTCGCGCGAAATCTCGCAATCCAGGCGGACGCCCCGCTCGGCGTAACTGCCCAACGGAACGGTCCGCTCGAATACGAGGAGCGCGCCGACGCGCCGCGCGGCGAACTCGAACGCCGTGTTTACGACGATGTCTATCGTAGTCTCTTTGCGACCCAATACCGCGCGCACGAGCGGGTTCTTCCCCACGAGTCCCAGCGCCTTGCGGAGCTCCGGCTGGAAAACGATTATCGCCGCCAGGAACCACAAGCCGCGCAAGTTCTCGAAAAACCAATTGATAGAGTGCAGGCCGAGAAACGACGCCGCGACCGCGACCAAGGCGACGATCACGGCGCCCGCGGCCATGGGCGCCGCCGGCGTCCCCTTGACCAGCCGCATCAACCGGTAGATGACGAAGGCCATCACCACGATGTCGACCGCGTCCTGAACCCTGAAAGTCAGGCCGAACATATTACGCTCGCGTTACCGCCGCGTCGACGGCCAGCGCCTGCGCCGTCGCGGCGACGTCGTGCACGCGGAGGATGTGCGCGCCGCGCCGGGCCGCAACCAGCGCCGCCGCGAGCGAGCCGGCCAGCCGGCCGTCCACCTCCGCGCCCGTCAGCTTGCCGATGAAGGATTTGCGCGAGTGCCCGACCATTACGGGATAACCCAAATCGGCCAGCGCGGGAACGTTGTTGATAAGCGCCAGGTTGTGCTCGAGCGTCTTGCCGAAGCCGATGCCCGGGTCGACTATTATTTGTTCCACGCCCCGCGCCTTCGCCCACGCCGCGCGCTCGGCCAGAAAGCCGCGCACCTCGCCGACGACGTCGTCGTAGCGCGGGTCCTGCTGCATATCTGCGGGCGTGCCCTTCATATGCATAACGACGTACGGCAGGCCGAACTCGGCGCACACCTCCGCCACCGCCGGCTCGTCGCGGCCCGCGGAGACGTCGTTTATCATCGCGGCGCCCGCCTCGGCGCACTTCCGCGCCACCGCCGCCTTCCGCGTATCCACCGATACCGGGTGCTCGGGCGCCAACACCTCCACCACCGGCATTACACGACTTAGCTCCTCCTCGGCCGAGACGTACGCGGCGCCGGGGCGCGTGGACTCGCCGCCGACGTCGACGACCGCGGCCCCCTGCTCGAGCAACTCCCGCGCGCGCGCTATCGCGGCTCGGGGCGCGTCGAACTCGCCGCCGTCCGAAAACGAGTCCGGCGTGACGTTCAATATCCCCACGATCAACGGCGCGTTAAGCCGGTACGTCCGGCCCTTCAGCTCGAGCGAAGGCGCAGCGTACCAAGTCGCTAAGACGCGCGATATCTCTTTACCCAGGGCGTCCAGGCCGAAGTCCTGGCCGACGAGTTTGCGAGCCACGTCCTCGAGCGCCGCGGCCGTGCCGAACAAAAGGGCGTCGCTGCGGGCGACGCGGCAGTTTATAACGTGCCTATGCACCGCGGCCTCGGCGCCCGCAGACAACGCCTCTTGTTTTAAAATATTTGCGGCAACCGCCTTGACGTTTTTAACGTAAATCGCCCGCGCGGTGAGCTTTGCCGCCATAATGTCGACGCCCCGCGGGTGCACGCCGATGGCCGCCATCAACTCCCGCGCCGGCACCGGCGAGTCGAAATTTAAACTCCGGACCGAAAGGGGGCCGTCGCTATCGTCGGTCATTCCGTCTCGAGGGCCGGCTCGGCGTCGCGCACCCGCCGCGTCCTCCTCGCGGCCTTTTTCGCGCGGCCCTCGTCCCGCCGCCTTTTCTTCCTCGCGGCCGGCTGCTTCGAAAACGGCGGCAACTTCTCGCCCGCGAGCAAAGTATCTATCTCCTCGCCCGTTAGCGTCTCGCGTTCCAAAAGTTCGCCCGCGATAACCTCGAGCATTTTCCGGTTCTTTTTCAACAACTTGAAAGCAGCGTCGTAGGCTTCGTCCACCAAGCGCCTTATTTCGCCGTCTATGGCTTGCGCCGTCTCCTCGGAGTAGTCGCGGTGTTGGGCTATCTCGCGGCCGAGGAAGATGGCTTCCTCCCGCTTGCCGAACGCCACCGGCCCCAGCGTCTCGCTCATCCCCCAATCGCACACCATACGGCGCGCGAGCTCGGTGGCGCGCTCGATGTCGTTGCCCGCGCCGGAGGTCTCCTCGTTGAAGACCAACATCTCCGCGGCCCGGCCTCCCAACATGTGCTTCAACAATATCTCACAGTATTCCTTGGAGTACATGTACTTCTCTTCCTCGGGCAGCGATTGCGTCAGGCCCAGCGCCATCCCGCGCGGTATGATGGTAACCTTGTGCACCGGGTCCGAGCCGGGCGTGAGCTTGGCGACGAGCGCGTGGCCCACCTCGTGGTAGGCCGCGATCTTCTTGTCCTTCTCCCCGATGACGCGGCTCTTACGCTCCGGCCCCATCATCACTTTGTCGCGGGCCTCCTCCAAGTCAGCCTGCGCTACCGCCTGGCGGTCCTTGCGCGCCGCCAAAAGCGCCGCTTCGTTGACGAGATTCGCCAGGTCCGCGCCGGAGAAGTACGGCGTCCCGCGCGCTATGGCCTCGAGGTTGACGCCGTCGGCGAGCGGGATCTCGCGGGTATGCACCTGCAGGATGCCTAAGCGGCCTTTGAGGTCCGGCCGGTCGACGACGACGGTGCGGTCAAAGCGGCCCGGGCGGAGAAGCGCCGGGTCGAGGACATCCGGCCTATTGGTTGCGGAGAGCAGTATTACGCCGTCGTTACTCTCGAAGCCGTCCATCTCGACCAGGAGTTGGTTGAGGGTCTGCTCGCGCTCGTCGTGGCCGCCGCCGAGGCCGGCGCCGCGCAGCCGCCCCACCGCGTCCAGCTCGTCTATGAAGACTATGCACGGCGCGCGCTTCTTGGCCTCGTCGAAGAGGTCGCGCACGCGGGCCGCGCCCACGCCCACGAACATCTCGACGAAGTCGGACCCGGAGATGGACAAGAACGGCACGCCGGCCTCGCCCGCGACGGCCCGCCCCATCAACGTCTTGCCGGAGCCCGGCGGCCCCACGAGCAAGACGCCCTTCGGGATCTTGCCGCCGAGCCGCTGGAACTTGCGCGGGTCCTTCAGGAACTCGATTATTTCCTGGAGCTCCTCTTTCGCCTCCTCGGCCCCGGCGACATCCTCGAACGTGACCCTTTGTTTGCTCTCGTCGAAGAGGCGCGCACGGCTCTTGCCGAACTGGAGCGCCTTGTTATTGGGGCTTTGCATCCGGCGGAAGAGCCAGATGAAAAACACGAACAACAGGATATAGGGGCCTACGGAGACGAGGACCGTAAACCAGGCCGACTTGGCCTCCTGCGTATCGACTTTGACGCCCGCGGCCTCGAGCTTTTTGACGAACTCCGAATCCACCACCGGCGCCTGCGTCTTGAACTTCGTGAAGGGTTGGGCGTCGCCCTCGGTGCGGGCCTCGCGGCTCAACTCGCCGGTTACCTTATTCTCCTGAAGCGTAACCGTCGCGACGACGCGCTTCTCGAGCAGGTCCGTAAATTTCCAATACGGTATCTTGGCGACGCGTTCGGCCTTCATCACGAAGAACTGATAGACCGAGGCGACGGCCAGTATTATTATTAACCACGGGAGCAATCCCCGTAAAGTGCGCTTCATCGAAACCTCCGAACGGCGGAAAGGAAGTCATCCGCCCGATATTTTCGTAATTTATCCCACTTAAGATTATCATAATCGCCCTTTTAAAACAAGGCATTTCGCCGCCGTTTATCCGAAAATGCGCCTCAGCAAATGCGTTAAAAAGAATGCGCGGCAACCTTTAACGCTAAGCGGGGCCATTTCAAAAGATTTATTGACACGCTAAAAGGCGGATGTTATAAAAAAGTCCTTCGTTATTGGCCTATTCCGGGTCCGAGCGGCGCCAAATCGAGACCAGGCGCCGGAACGAGGGGAAGTTTTCGCCGCGACCTCCCGCTAAGATGTTAGGCGCACGAGGAACGGTCCAAGTCTATACCGGCGACGGCAAGGGTAAGACCACCGCCGCCCTTGGCCTCGCGTTGCGCGCCTGGGGCCACGGCGCGCGCGTACTCGTCATCCAGTTTATGAAGGGGCGGATAAACTACGGCGAACTCGAGGCCGCGCGAAGGCTCGAAGGGTTCGACGTCGAGCAGTACGGCCGGGAGAGCTTCGTCGACCGCGACGAGCCGGCGGCGGAAGACGTCGCCCTCGCCGCGGAGGCGCTGGCCCGAGCGCGGCAAGTTGCCGGCGCGAACGAATACGACCTCGTCATACTTGACGAGGTGAACGTCGCCGCCGACTACGGTTTAATAAAAACGGAAGACATCCTGGACCTTATTGCGAAAAAACCGCCGGAGATGGAGCTCGTCCTGACAGGTCGGAGGCCCCCTGCCGGATTCGTCGAGGCGGCGGATCTGGTGAGCGAGGTGCAAGAGACAAAACACCATTACCGCATCGGCATCCCCGCCAGGAAAGGGATAGAGTATTGAACCGGGCGGGGGCCGTAACGACGACCGACTTCCTCGAGCGCTTCCTGGCGGGGGACCGGCTGGCGCTCGCGCGTGCGATATCCGCGGTCGAGGACGAGGCCGACGGCTACCGCGATTTCCTGCGCCAGATTTACGGCCGCGCGGGAAAAGCGTACCTCATAGGCATCACCGGGCCGCCGGGGGCCGGTAAGTCAACGCTGGTGTCGCACCTGGCGGAGCGCTACGCCGCGGCGGGCCAAAACGTGGGCGTCGTCGCGGTGGACCCGACGAGCCCCTTCACCGGCGGGGCGCTGCTCGGCGACCGCATCCGGATGAACGAGCTGGCCGGCAATGAGCGTATCTTTATCCGGAGCATGGCGACGCGCGGCAGCCCGGGTGGCCTGGCCAAGGCCACGGGCGAGGTCGCGTTGACGATGGACGCCTTCGGCTTCGATACGGTCCTCATCGAGACCGTAGGCGTAGGCCAGAGCGAGCTCGACGTCGCCAACTCCGCGGATACGACCGTGGTGGTCGTCGTCCCGGAATCGGGGGACGCGGTGCAGGCGATGAAGGCCGGCCTGATGGAGATAGCCGACGTGCTGGTGGTGAACAAGGCCGACCGCGAAGGCGCCGAGCCGATGGCGCGCGAGCTCCGCGTCACGCTCGAGCTAAAGCCGGAAGACGGGTGGCGGCCGCCGATTATCATGTCGGTCGCGACGGAAGGCCGGGGCATCGACGATATCACGGACGCGGTGACGGCGCACCGCTCGCACCTCGAGGAGTCGGGCGGATTAACGTCGCGGCGCCGTTCGCGGGTACAACGCCAGCTCGAAGAGCTGCTCGCCTACGAGTTCAGGCGCGTATGCGCGGCCGCGCGGGACTACGACAACCTCCTGGAATTTTTAACGGCCGAGGTACAGGAGGGGCGCCTTACGCCCTACGAAGCTTCGGCGAGGCTCTTTAAAGAAGTCTCTCGCGAAATGTAACGTCGAGGAGGAGTGAAGATGGCCTGGAACTGGGACCCGGCGCAAGAAGATGTACGCGAAAAGGCTCGCGCCTTCGCCGAGAAATACATTGACGCTGTGAGCCAAGAGCTCGACCGGCGGCCGCCCGAGTTCCCGGAAGATATTTTCAAAGCGATGGGGAAAGCTGGCTACTTAGGCTACCCGTCGGACCCGGCGTACGGCGGCCAGGGTAAAAACAAGCTGCTCTACGCCACGCTCATCGAGGAGATATCGTACGCCGACGCGGCGTTGGGTATCGTCATGGCGGTGCAAGTGCTGGCCTCGTATCCCATCGGGAAGTTCGGCACCGACGAGCAGAAGAAGAAGTATCTGCCGAAGATGAACGTCGGCGAGCTCCACGGCGCCTTCGCGCTCACCGAGCCCGGCGCCGGCTCCGACGCCGCGGCGCAACAGGCCACCGCGACCCTCGACGGCGACCACTACGTCCTCAACGGCGAGAAGATCTTCATCTCCTCGGGTAACGTCGCGGACGTCGTCGTCGTAATCTGCCGGGCCAACAACGCGGAGGAACCCGATAAGTTCAAAGTCTCGGCGTTAATATTCGACAGTCCCCAAGACCCGGGTTATTCAGCCGAAATTTTAAAATACAAGATGGGCATACGCGCCTCGACGACGGCGCGGTTGTACTTCAAAGACGTCAAGATACCGAGGGAGAACCTCCTGGGAGAATTCGGCAAGGGGTTCCGCATCGCGCTGAACACGCTCGACGGCGCGCGCGTCGGCGTCGCGGCGCAGTCCGTGGGCATCTGCCAGCGGGCCTTCGACCTCGCCTCGGCCTACGCCAAAGAGCGCGAGCAGTTCGGCGCGCCCATCGCCAAGCTGCAAGCCATCCAGTGGATGATCGCGGATATGTCGGTCCGCCTCGAGGCGGCGCGGCTGCTGACGTACAAGGCCGCGCTCAAGGAGGCCGCGGGCGAGCCGGTGGGGCTCGAGGCCGCGCAGGCCAAGCTCTTCGCCTCCGAGGCCGCGAACTTCTGCGTGAATAAGTGCATGCAAATTCACGCCGGCTACGGCTTCGTCGGCGACTTCTCGCGCGTCGAGCAGCTCTACCGCGACCAGCGCATCACCGAGATATACGAAGGAACCTCCGAGGTCCAGCGGCTGGTGATCGCGAACCATTTGCTAAGGTAAAAATAACTAAGGCCCGGAAGAGGGGTCAGGTAGACATGTTCGATAAAAAGGAACTCGAAAAAGTAACCAAGGCCAAAGCGGCCTGGGACAAGAAGGCCGCGGCGTGCGAGGAACGGAACGCCCTGTTCGAGACCGTGAGCGGCCTGCCGGTCGCGCCGCTCTACACCCCCGCCGACGTCGACGGCCTCGATTACGAAGCCGACGTCGGCGTCCCGGGCGAGTACCCGTTCACGCGCGGCGTCCAGACCAATATGTACCGCGGCCGCCTTTGGACGATGCGCCAGTTCGTCGGGTTCGGCTCCGCGGAGGACACCAACGCCCGCAACAAGTACCTCTTGAGTCACGGCCAGACGGGCCTTTCCATCGCCTTCGACCTGCCGACGATTATGGGCCGCGACTCGGACCACCCGTACTCGCACGGCGAGGTGGGCAAGTGCGGCGTCGCCGTCTCGTCGCTCGCCGACATGGAAGTCCTCTTCGACGGCATCCCTCTCGACCGCGTCTCGACGTCTATGACGATTAACGCCCCCGCGGCCCTCCTCTTGGCCTACTACGTCGCCGTGGGCGAGAAGCAGGGCGTCGACTCTAAGCTCCTGCGCGGGACCATCCAGAACGATATCCTCAAGGAGTATATCGCGCAGAAGAGTTGGATCTACCCCCCCGAGCCGTCGATGCGCATCATCACCGACATTATGGCCTATTGCGCCGAAGAGGTTCCCAAGTGGAACACCATCTCCATATCTGGATACCACATCCGCGAGGCCGGCTCGACCGCGGCGCAGGAACTCGCCTTCACGCTCGCGGACGGCTTCGCGTACGTCGAGGCCGGCATCGCCGCCGGGATGGACGTGGACACCTTCGCGCCTCGCCTCTCCCATTTCTTCAACGCCCACCTCGACTTCTTCGAGGAGATCGCGAAGTACCGCGCGGCGCGGCGCATCTGGGCCAAGCGGATGAGGAACAAGTATAAGGCCAAGAACCCGCGCTCGTGGCTCATGCGTTTTCATACGCAGACCGCGGGATGCAGCCTCACGGCGCAGCAGCCCGAGAACAACATCGTCCGGACCGCGCTCGAGGCGCTGGCCGGCGTCCTGGGCGGGACGCAGTCGTTGCACACAAACTCCATGGATGAAACGCACGCGCTGCCCTCCCAGAAAGCGGTCCTCATCGCGCTCCGCACGCAACAGATCATCGCCTACGAGTCCGGCGTCGCGAATACCATCGACCCCCTCGCCGGCTCGTACTACGTCGAACACCTGACGAACAAACTCGAGCAGGAGGCGGAAGATTACTTCGACAAGATCGAGGCGCTGGGCGGCGTCCTGAAAGCTATCGAGAAGGGATTCTTCCAGAAGGAAATAGCCGATGCCGCGTACGCGTACCAGAAGAAGATCGAAGAAGGCAACCGCATACAGGTCGGCGTGAACGAGTTCAAACTCGAAGGTGAGAAGATCGAGATCGACCTCCTTAAGGTCGACCCGGCGGTGGAAAAGCACCAGCGGAAGCGCTTGGCGAAGGTCCGCGCGGAGCGTTCGGAGGCCGAGTGGAAGAAAGCGCTAGACGGCCTGCGGCAGGCCGCGCGCGACGGCACCAACCTCATGCCCCACTTTCTGGCCTGCGGCCGGACATACGCCACGCTGGGCGAGACGCTGGACGTTTTGCGCGAGGAGTTCGGCGAGTACAAGGAGACGCCGGTATTTTAGGCCGGCTCGAGCCGTTGCGGACGGCGGAGGTAGTATATGCCCGAGAAACGAATCCGCGTATTGGTCGCGAAGCCGGGGCTCGACGGCCACGACCGCGGCGCCAAGGTCGTCGCGCGGGCGCTGCGCGACGCCGGCATGGAGGTCATCTACACCGGCCTGCACCAGACGCCGGAGGCGATCGTGGAGGCGGCGCTGCAGGAGGACGTCGACGTCGTCGGCCTGTCCATTCTGTCGGGCGCCCACATGACGATGTTCCCGCGCGTCCTCGAGCTTCTGCGACAGAAAGGCGCCGAGCACGTCGTCGTCACCGGCGGCGGCATCCTCCCCGACAACGATATCGCCGAATTGCAAAAGATCGGCGTGGGCCGGCTCTTCACCCCCGGCGCGGCGACGGACGAGATCGTCAAGTATATCCGCGAGGCCGCGGCCTCGGATAATTAACGCGCTTTGACGAATATGGCCAACGAAGAACTCTACGAGAGGCTGGCCAAGGTGCGCGCCCGGGCGCTCGAGGGCGGCGGCCCGGAACGCGTCAAGAAACAGCACGACGCCGGCAAGCTCACCGCGCGCGAGCGCCTCGACATCCTCCTCGACGAGGGGACCTTCCGCGAGCTCGACGCGGCCGTCGTCCACCGCTGCCACGACTTCGGCATGGAGGAGCGGCTCGTACCGGGCGACGCCGTCGTCACCGGCTACGGCAACGTCAACGGCCGCCTCACTTTCGTCTTCGCCCAGGACTTCACCTCCTTCGGCGGCACGCTCTCCAAAGCGCACGGCGAGAAAATCTGCAAGGTTTGCGACCACGCCATGCGCGTCGGCGCGCCCATCGTAGGGCTCAACGACTCGGGCGGCGCGCGCATCCAGGAGGGCGTCGACTCGCTGGCCGGCTACGCCGACATCTTCCTGCGCAACACGCTCGCCTCGGGCGTCGTGCCGCAGATCGCGGCCATCATGGGCCCGTGCGCCGGCGGCGCCGTATACTCCCCCGCGGTCATGGACTTCACCTTCATGGTGGAGGGCACGTCGTACATGTTCCTCACCGGGCCGGACGTCATCAAGACCGTGATGAACGAGGACGTGACGTTCGAGGAGCTGGGCGGGCCCCACGTCCACGCCACCAAGTCCGGCTGCTGCCACGTCGTCGCGAAAAACGAAGTGGAGTGCCTGCAAGAGATTCGCCGCCTCCTCTCCTTCCTGCCGCAGAATAACCTGGAGGACGTGCCGTACGTCGAGACCGGCGACGACCCGGCTCGAGCCGACCCGGAATTAGACACGTTGCTCCCCGACTCGGCGACCAAGCCGTACGACATGAAAGACGTCATCCGACGCGTCGTCGACGACGGCGACTTCTTCGAGGTCCACAAAGACTTCGCGCCCAACATGATATGCGGCTTCGCGCGCATGGCGGGCCGGACCGTCGGCATCAACGCCCATCAACCGCTGGTGCTCGCCGGCTGCCTGGATATCGACTCCGCTTGCAAGTCGGCGCGCTTCATCCGCTTTTGCGACGCTTTCAACATCCCGCTCCTCACCTTCTCGGACGTGCCGGGCTTCCTGCCGGGGACGGCGCAGGAGTACGGCGGCGTCATCAAGCACGGCGCGATGCTCTTATACGCGTACGGCGAGGCCACGGTCCCCAAGGTCCACGTCATCGTCCGCAAGTCGTACGGCGGCGCGTACGCCGTTACGTCAACCAAGCACATGCGCGGCGACACGGTCTACGCGTGGCCCACCGCGGAAATCGCGGTAATGGGCCCCGAGGGCGCGGTAAACATATTGCACCGGCGCGAGCTGGCGGAGGCGAAGGACCCGGCTAAGCTGCGCGAGAAGCTTGTCGCCGAGTTCCGCGAAAAATTCGCGAACCCCTACATCGCCGCGGAGCTCGGCTACGTCGACGAGGTGATAATGCCGCGGGAGACGCGGCCTCGCGTCGTCCAGGCGCTCGAGATGCTCCGGAACAAACGCGACAAGAACCCGCCCAAGAAGCACGGGAATATACCGTTGTAAAAAGGTAGTAGCCGGGCTCGGCGAGTTCGGGGCGTCTATACTATTTCATTTCTTACCGTGGAGGCTTTATATGGTTAACGAGAAAAATAACGTAATTAACGATGAGGCCGTCGAAACCGCGGATTTCGAAACGGTAACCGTTGCCTTAATTAGGCAAATAAGCAACCGTGTTAACGTCATCAAAGGTTGGGTAGTATTTATCGGCATCTTGTTCCTAATATCCCTCGTTTTGGGTATATTAGGAACGTGGATTACATTATCTGCCATAAAAGGAGTCGCGCCTTAACGACAAACCCCTCGTCCGTTGCCACCGCGAATCGCGGCAAAAAGGCCCGCGGCGGGGCCTTAATCAACAAACGCTACCATACCCCGACCAAGAAGCACGGGAATATACCGTTGTAGTTTAGGGGCGTAATTTGTTTAAAAAAATCCTAATAGCCAACCGCGGGGAAATAGCCGTCCGCGTGATGCGAACGTGCCGCGAGATGGGCGTCGCGAGCGTGGGCGTCTACTCCGACGCGGACCGCCCGGCGCCCCACGTCCGCTACGCCGACGAAGTCTACAACATCGGCCCGCCGCCGGCGAGCGAATCTTATTTAAATATAAGTAAAATTATCGACGTCGCCCGGCGCTCCGGCGCCGAGGCCATCCACCCGGGCTACGGCTTCCTGGCCGAGAACGCCGACTTCGCCGAAGCGTGCCGCGAGGCCGATTTCCCATTTGTCGGGCCGTCGCCGGAGACGCTGCGCGCCGCGGGCGACAAGCAGGGCGCCCGGGCGACTATGGCCGCGGCGGGCATCCCGGTGATACCCGGCTCCGACCCGGCGCTACGCGGGGACGAGGACATCGCGAAAGCGGCGGCTGAGATCGGCTGGCCGGTGATGATAAAGGCCGCGGCCGGGGGCGGCGGCAAAGGTATGCGCATCTGCGCGCGCGCCGAAGATTTCGGCGAACTCCTGAAGCAAGCGCGCGGCGAAGCCGAAAGCGCGTTCGGCGACGACACGGTTTACGTCGAGAAGTGCATAGTGAAGCCGCGCCACGTCGAGTTCCAGATCCTCGCGGACGCGCAGGGCAACGTCGTACATCTCTTCGAGCGCGAGTGTTCCATCCAGCGGCGTCACCAGAAGCTCATCGAGGAATCGCCGTCGCCCGTGCTCGACGGCGAGTTGCGCGCGCGGATGGCGGAGGCCGCGGTCACCGCGGCCCGCGCCTCGAATTATACCAACGCCGGGACGATAGAATTTTTGTTGGACGCGGACCGCAACTTCTACTTCCTGGAGGTAAACGCCCGCCTCCAGGTCGAGCACCCGGTGACCGAGCTCGTAACCGGCGTCGACCTCGTAAAGGAACAATTGCGCATAGCGGCGGGGGAGCCGTTAAGATTTGCCCAAAAGGATATAAAGCACCGCGGCGCCGCGATCGAGTGCCGCATCTCCGCGGAGGACCCCGCTAACAACTTCTACCCGGCGACGGGGACGATTTCCCGGCTCCGCCTGCCGTCCGGCCCGGGCGTCCGCTTCGACGGCGGCATCGCCCAGGGCTACGAGGTCCCCATTTACTACGACCCGCTCATCGCCAAGCTCGTCGCCTGGGCGGAGTGCCGGCCTCTCGCGATCGAGCGGATGCACCGCGCGCTGAACGAATTCGTGTTGGACGGCGTCGCGACCACGATACCTTTCCACCGCTGGGTGATGGCATCGGACGCCTTCCGGGAAGGCGACTTCGACACCTCGTTCGTAGAGGAGTATTTTCGACCGGAAGCCGCGCGCGTCGAAGATTTGGAAAAGGCGGCCGCGGTCTTGTGCACCCTCCTCACCCATTTCCGCGAAGGGGCTGCGCCGGCCGCCGGCGCCCCGAGCCGCGACGGCGCCTTGGCCGTCGACCCCTGGCGCCTCGCGGCCCGCCGCGAGGGGGTGGGAAGCGAATGAGGTACTGGACGACGATCGGCGACCGCTCCTACGAGCTGACGGTGGAGGGCGAGGGGGCCTCGCTCGCGGTCGCGGTGGACGGGACGCCGCTCGAGCTGGACTACTACGAGGTCGCGCGCGGGGCGACGTACTCCCTGATACTCGACGGCCGCTCGTACGAGTTGTGGGTGCGCTCGGGCGACGGCGGCTACGTCGTCTTCGTCGCCGGCCATACGCTCGCGGTGTCGGTGGAGGACGAGCGGCAGCGGCGCATCCGCGAGCTGAAGGGCGCCGCGGGCGTCGGGGAGCAGGGCGCGGTCGAGTTGAGGGCGCCTATGCCGGCGGTCGTCCTGGACGTAATGGTGGCGCCGGGCGACGGCGTTACGGAAGGCCAGGGGCTTTGCGTCATCGAGGCCATGAAGATGGAGAACCTGATGCGCGCGCCCCGCGACGGCGTCGTGAAAGAAGTTAAAATCGAAAAGGGTAAGGGCGTCGGCCTAAACGACGTCATGGTAATCATAGAATGACGGCAAAAGACGAAACCGCTCCCGCGCGTGAGGTCGCGACCACCTCCGGGGTGAAGGTGAAAACGGTTTATAAACCGGAGGACGCGCCGGTCGACTACGCGCGCGAGCTGGGCGAGCCAGGCGCACCGCCTTTCACGCGCGGCATATACGCCGACATGTACCGCGGCCGCCTTTGGACGATGCGCCAGTACGCCGGTTACGCTACCGCCGCGGAGACCAACAAACGGTACCGCTACCTTCTCTCGCAAGGCCAGACGGGCCTCTCCGTCGCCTTCGACCTGCCGACGCAGTGCGGGTACGACTCGGACGCCGCGCTCGCGCGCGGCGAGGTGGGTCGGACCGGCGTCGCCATATCCACCCTCGACGACCTGGCGGCCCTCTTCGACGGCATTCCGCTGGCCGACGTCTCCACGTCAATGACCATAAACGCTACGGCGTCGACACTATTGGCGATGTACGTCGTCCTCGCAAAGCGGCGAGGCGCGGAACCATCGAAGTTGCGCGGGACCGTCCAAAACGACATCCTCAAGGAATTCTTCGCGCGCGGTAACTACATCTACCCGCCGGCGCCTTCGCTCCGCCTCGCGACGGACCTCATCCGCTACTGCGCGGCGAACATGCCGTCCTGGAACAGCATCTCCATTTCGGGATACCACATCCGCGAGGCCGGCGCGACCGCGGCGCAGGAAGTAGCGTTCACCTTCGCGGACGCCGTCGCGTACGTCGAGGCCGCGCTAGCCGCGGGCCTGGACGTGGACGACTTCGCGCCCCGCCTCAGCTTCTTCTTCGGCGCGCACAACGATTTGCTCGAGGAGGTGGCGAAGTTCCGCGCGGCGCGACGGGTCTGGTGTCGCCTTATGGCGGACCGCTTCGGCGCCAAGAACCCGCGCTCGATGATGCTGCGCTTCCACACGCAGACGGCCGGCTGCACGCTCACGGCTCAGCAGCCCGCGAACAACGTCGTGCGCGTCGCGCTGCAGGCGCTGGCCGCGGTACTCGGCGGAACGCAATCGCTACACACCAACTCGCGCGACGAGGCGCTGGCGCTTCCCTCCGAGCAGTCCGCGCTCATCGCCCTCCGCACGCAACAGATAATCGCGCACGAGAGCGGCGTCGCCGTCACAGCCGACCCCCTCGCCGGCTCGTACTACGTCGAGGCGCTGACCGGCGAGCTCGAGGCGCGCGTCGAAGAATACCTCAAAGAAATCGACGCCTTAGGCGGTGCGCTGAAGGCGGTGGAGAGCGGCTACTTCGCGGACGAGATCGCCGCGAGCGCGTACCGGTACCAAAAAGACGTCGAGGAGAAAAAGCGCGTCGTCGTCGGCGTGAACGAATACGTAACCGAGGGCGCGCCGCCCTTCGAGACGCTGCGCGTGGACCCGGCGCTCGAGCGCTCCCGCGCGGAAGAGCTCGCCGCCTACCGCGAAAGGCGCGACAGCGTCAAACTCGAGGAGGCGCTCGCCGCTTTGCGCGAGGCCGCCGCGGCCGACGGCGCGCCGCTGATGGAATCCACGCTCGCGTGCGTCGAGGCGGGGGCGACGGTGGGCGAGATATCCGACGCGCTGCGCGAGGTGTGGGGCGAGTACGACAAAACGAAAGGACCGGCGTGACGGTGAAGGGCGCGGAGCTCGAGCACGTCGGCGTCGCGGTCAAAAGCATAGCTGAGACGAGGCGACTTTACGAGGAGGCGCTCGGCCTTACGCTCGGGGGCGAGGAAGTTCTCGCGGAGCAGGGCCTCAAGCTCGTTTTCTTTGACGCCGGCGGCGTAAAAATTGAACTGCTCGAGGGCCTGGGTGAGGACCCGATATCCAGATTTATTGAAAAACGGGGCCCCGGTATTCATCACCTCTGCTTCAAGGTCGACGACGTGGAAGCGGCGGCGGCCTCGCTAAAAACGGACGGGTACGAATTCATAACGGAAGCGCCGTACGAGGGCGGGTACGGCTCGCGCGTAATCTTCATGAAGCCGTCGAGCACGTTCGGCGTCCTTATCGAGTTAATACAAGAAGGTTAAACAAGCCGGTCCTTTAACCCTAAGCGTAAAAGGGAGAAGATATGGCATTCATCAACGTTACGAAAGACGGCGCCGTCGCGACGCTCACTATCAGCCGGCCCGACGCGCTAAACGCGCTCAACGAAGAAGTTTTAGCCGAGCTTGAGAAAACAATCACAGAGCTCGACGCCGACAAAGGGGTCCTAGTCGTCGTCGTGACCGGCGAGGGGAAGGCGTTCGTCGCCGGCGCGGACATCGCCGCGATGGCGGACATGAACGCCGCGGAGGCCAAGGCTTTCGCCGAGAACGGCCAGCGCGTATTTCTGGCGCTCGAGCGCGCGCACTTCGTAACCGTCGCCGCGGTGAATGGCTTCGCGCTGGGCGGCGGGATGGAGCTCGCGCTGGCGTGCGACCTGCGCTTCGCCTCCACGAAGGCCAAGATGGGCCAGCCGGAGGTCAGCCTGGGCGTGACGCCCGGCTTCGGCGGGACGCAGCGGCTGCCGAAGCTCGTCGGCCCGGGCAAGGCGATGTATTTGTTAACGACGGGCGAACAGGTCGACGGCGCGCGGGCGCTCGAGCTTGGCTTAGTCAACGGCGTCTTCGAGCCGGAGGAGCTGATGCCGAAGGTCAAGGAGCAGGCCGAGGCCATCGCCAAGAAAGGCCCCACGTCGCTCGCGATGGTGAAGAAGGCCGTGCACGAAGGTTTAACCCTCGGCGTCGAGGAGGGTTGCAAGCTGGAGGCCGAAGTCTTCGGCAGGTGCTTCGAGAGCGGCGAGGGAAACGAGGGTATGAGAGCGTTCTTAGAGAAGCGCGCGCCGAAGTGGTAAGCGCGCGCCCGTTCTAAATCGTGAAGGAGGTTGGAATGGCTAACGATATTGTAATCGCGGGCATTTGTCGGACCGCGATCGGCAAGTTCCTCGGGACGCTCACGCCGGTCCAGGCGTGGCAGCTGGGCGGGGCCGCGATCAAGGGCGCGCTGGAGCGTTCGGGGGTGAAGCCGGACCAAGTGGACGAGGTGATAATGGGTAACGTCGTCTCCGCGGGTATGGGCCAGGCGCCGGCACGGCAGGCGGCCATCGCCGCGGGCTTGCCCGCATCCGTGAACTGCGTAACGATTAATAAGGTATGCGGCTCCGGCGCGAAGGCGATCTCGATGGCGGCGCAGGCTATCAAGGCGGGCGACGAGGAGGTGGTCGTCGCCGGCGGCTTCGAGTCGATGTCCAACGTTCCGTTCTACTTCTTCAAGGGCCGGTCCGGCCAGAAGTTCGGCAACATGGAGCTCGTCGACGGCATGATCCACGACGGCCTGTGGTGTGCCTTCGAGGGTAAGCACATGGGCTGCCTGGGCGACTTCACCGCGCAGAACTCCGGCATCAGCCGCGAGGAGCAGGACGATTGGGCCGCGAAGAGCCAGGCCAAGGCGCTGGCCGCGATCGCGGCGGGCAAGTTCAAGGCCGAGATCGTCCCCGTCGAAATCCCGCAGCGCAAGGGCGAGCCAATAGTCTTCGACACCGACGAGGGGCCGCGCGAGACCACCGTGGAGAAGCTCGCGAGGCTCAAGCCGGCGTTCACTAAAGACGGCACCGTCACCGCGGGCAACGCGCCGGGCCTTAACGACGGCGGCGCGGCGACGGCCGTCATGACCGCGGACAAGGCCAAGGAATTGGGCGTCACGCCCGACGCAACCATCGCCGGCTACGCGTCGGCGCACGTCGAGCCCAAGATGCTCTTCTACGCGCCGGTGGACGCCGTCAAAAGGTTGATGGCCAAGACGGGCGAGTCTATCGGCGACTACGACCTAATCGAGATCAACGAAGCCTTCAGCGCGCAGGTCTTGGCGGACGGCAAGGAGCTCGGTTGGGATTGGGACCGCGTCAACGTCAACGGCGGCGCGGTGGCGCTGGGGCATCCCATCGGCGCCTCGGGCGCGCGCATCCTGGCGACGCTAGTTTACGCGCTCAAGGACCGCGGTTTGAAGCGCGGCCTGGCCACCGCTTGCCTCGGCGGCGGCGGCGCGGTCGCGATGAGCGTAACGGTTTAATAATAACCCATAAGCAGGGGAGGCAACATGGCGATAAAGAAAGTCGCCGTCGTAGGCGGCGGAACGATGGGCAACGGCATCGCGCACGTCTTCGCGCAGTCGGGCTTCGACGTTACGTTAATCGAGCAGTCGGACGACTTCCTAGAACGCGCGCTCGCGACCATCAAGAAGAACCTCGAGCGGATGGTCAAGAAGGAGAAGATCACGCAGGAGGACGCCGACGCGGCGCTGGGCCGCATCAAGAAGTCGACGGACCTGGACGACGCGAAGGACGCGGACCTGGTCGTGGAGGCGGTCTTCGAGGACCGCGACCTAAAGAAGAAGATCTTCAAAGAGCTGGACGAGAAGTGCAAGGCCGAGGCCATCCTGGCGTCGAACACGAGCTCGATACCCATCACCGAGATCGCCGGCGTCACGAAACGCGCCGATAAGGTCATCGGCATGCACTTCATGAACCCGGTACCGGTGATGAAGCTGGTCGAGCTCATCCGCGGCATCGCGACCTCGGACGAGACTTACAACGTGGCGGAGGAGGCGGCCAAGGCCGTCGGCAAGACGCCGGTAGAGGTCAACGACTTCCCGGGCTTCATCTCCAACCGCGTCCTGCTGCCGATGATAAACGAGGCGTGCTACGCGCTGTACGAGGGCGTCGCAACCAAGGAAGCTATCGACACCGTGATGAAGCTCGGCATGAACCACCCGATGGGGCCGCTCGAGCTGGCGGACCTCATCGGGCTCGACGTGTGCCTCGACATCATGGACGTCCTCTACGACGGCTTCGCGGACTCCAAGTACCGGCCCTGCCCGCTGCTACGCAAAATGGTCCTCGCCGGCTACCTGGGCCGCAAGACCAAAAAGGGGTTTTACGATTACGAATAGAAGGGGTACGCTGTAGGCGCGCACAGCCGTGCGCCCCTACCGGCCAGTCGCCCCTACGAAAGCCATAAAAAACCCAGCCTGAAGGCCGGGTTCTCCATTGGGCGACCCGTTACAAATCTACGAAGCGCCGTAGCGAATTGGTCGAACACGGCGCACGGAAGACACCGGCCAAACCTAGTCTACGGCGGAACTTTACTCCGCTAAGCCGGAGATATCCTCCAACTCGCCGATAACGCTATCGAGGCTCGTCAAATCATGCTCGAGCAGGATAGGCATTACTTTGCCGTAAATACGGAGGTGTTTATCCCGCCTTTCGGGCGCGGCGGCGATGCAATCCCGGTAGCGGTCGAGGTCGCCGCCCAGATGGTATATCTCGGCTTCCACCTGTTCGCGTTCGGAACGTCGCGCCGCGCTCCGTATCTTGCGTAACCGATCAAGACATACGAACGCCGCCGCTCCGAGTTCGCGAGCAGCCCTCCGCCAATCAAGTACGATCTTCGTGGCAAGGCCTGAATACCAGGTAACCATCGCCCCGACCGCGCCAACGACCACGCCGACAAGTACGTCTCCTACTCCCACCTACTTATCCTCCTTTATCTTCTCGAGCCACCGCCGCCCTTCCCACCACCCCAAGGTGCCGCGCGTGCCGAACGCGCTCCCGTACCCGAGCTCCGCACCGCCCCGGCCCAGAAAAGCTCGTATTTACGCCCGAAGGCCGGCTCGCCGTCGACCTTCATCTTGTTTCCCTCGTTCATGCGTTTAAGGCGCGTAAACCTCCCGCATATGCCGCGACCGTTGAACCATACGCCGCACATGCCGCACGGTTCTCTCTCCGACCCCCAAGGCGCCAGTTATCTCCGCGTCTCCCCATCCTTCTTCCAAAGCCAACAGGATGAGGTCGAGCTCGCCGTAGGCAACCCCAATCGCCAACTCGTCGGTGACGCCGGGGATGACGTCCGGCGACGGCGCCTTATCTATGATCGCCGCGGGGATACCCAGGTATCGGGCGAGATCCCTCACCTGCGTCTTATATAAGTTTAAGAGCGGCATAACGTCCGCGGCGGCGTCGCAGCCGTGCTTCACGAAAAATCCGATCTCGTATTCGCTCTTGTTCCCGGCTCCCACGACCAACCTGTTCTCGAGCTCCGCGTGGAAGTAGAGAACCACCATCCTGAGCCTGTGCTTGCTTCGATAGTAAGCGTTGATCTTTTTTAGGTAAGAGTTAAAGGGCTTGCCCTCGGAACCCAAGAGCGCCGCCGAAAAGGGGGGCTCGCCGGCCTTCCTTTCGTAAAAATGGTGAGCCTTCTTGATTAGAAAACCTTTCACGCGCCTCGGCAAAAAGAACTCGTCCACAGGGGATAATCGGTACACGCCGAGCTTCTTAAGATAGGGGGTAATGTCTACCACCCTCGCCTCGATCCCCAACTCGTCGGCGACTTCCAGCGCGTCCCGTACGTGCTCCTTCTTCGATTCCTTCTCGGGCATGACGAGGGCCAACGTTTTCGCCGGACCCAGGGCCCTTTGGCATAGCGCGGCGACCACGGCCGAGTCAAGCCCCCCGCTCAGGCCCAAGATAGCCCCCTCCCTCTTCAACTCCTCCGCGTACCTCCCGATAAACTCCTCTAACGTCGCGGACAACGCCGCGGCCTCTATTTTCATTTTATCTTCCAATGTCCTTAACCTATTATCCGAATCCATTTCCCCGAGCCCGGGTTAGGCCGAGGCCGTCCCGGCGAAAGAAACGAAGCCCGACGAAGGCGGCGGCCCGCGGCCGCCTCCCCCGCTTTATGCCAACTGCTTCTCTAGCTCCCTAAACGCGACGTCCCATTGGACCTCGAACCACCGGCGCGCCTCCTCCCATTCCGGCGCGCCCCGCCACCCGGAGTGGACCAGGTGGACCTCCGTATACGACTCCCCCTCTTCCTCGCCCGGGACGAACGCGACGGTAACGTGCGTCAGCGGGTCGCACTCGTTCATGAAATCGGAGTACTGCTTCGGTCCCTTCCACTCGAAGGCCAACAGCTTCCCCTCCTCGAGCGCCGTGACCCGGCAGCCAATGGTGCTGTCGAACTCGGGCTCCTCCGGATTCCAGAAGAGCTCGTACTTGCCGCCCACGAGCGGCTCGACGTCCGCCTTGACCGTGAGCCACTTCTCCAGCAAATCGCTCGAGGTGAACATCTCGAACGCCCGCGCGGCGTCGCACGGCAATTTGACCGTTCGGTAAATTATCTTATCCATCGCCCTTCCTTTCCCAGCGTCGTCGTCAATCCCCGGTAAGGGCGCAAGGCCTTGCGCCCCTACTCCAGGCCGTAAACCTGCCGCGGCGCAAGGTACTCCGGGAATTTATCGATCAAGGCCAGGCGCGCGAGGTAGCACAAATGACACTCGTCGACGTACTCCTCTCGAAGCTCGAGGTCGTACGCGCGGACGAGCTCGGCCGGGCCGCCGCGCAACAGCGGCCCGCAAATCGGGTGGGCGTCCGCGTCGTATTCCTTAGCCAATCGCGACAGCGGCGTCTCCCACATATTGCCCATGCTTAGCCCCTGGCATAGGTGGACGTGGCCGAAGGGGTCGACGTGTACGCGGCCGGGGTTCCGTAGCTCCTCGTGGGGGCATTCGGTGAACTCCATCCACGGCCTGGTCGGCAAACCCTCCACCAGCTTATCGACGGCGCGACCCCGCAACACCGCGCCCCCTCTTATCACCGGCTCGCCCTTCTCGACGCCGAACTCGACCGTCGGCTCGTCGATGCAGATCGAACCGGTGGGAACGTCGAGCTCGGCCGCGGCGCGGGAGGCCACCTTGGCCGGCGTCTCCTCCTCCTCGCCGTGGTGGTAGGCGTCGTCGCTGAGGGAGAGGTCGTCGGCGCCGACCTCTTTAAGCGGCTCGAGCCAGAGCGAGGCGTCCTCTCGAGCCGTGGCCCAATAGCAGTTGGTCACGACGCCAGCCTTGAAGCCGCGCGCCTGCGCCAATTTGATTCCCTCGACCATCAAGGGGTAATAGAGAAACGGCTCGCCGCCCTCGTAGTATATCCACTCTACCGACCCGAATTCGGCCGCTTCGTCGAGGACCGCCCGGATCTGCTCGAGCGTAAACGTCCCTTCCGACTTCGGGCCGCAGTAGAGGAAGCAGTGGTCGCACTCGAAGTTGCACGCGTACGTCAAAAGAAAATGTATGCCCTTCAGCATAGGTCCGCTCCTCTTACCATAGCTTTTTTAGCGCCGCCGACGCGGCGAATTGCGGCCCACGCCCGCAACGCGTTCGCCCAAAAGGTTTAATTTAAATTTCCTTATCGTCGCCGGCGACAATATTTCGCCCCGCGGCCCCGTAAAATATAACGCGTCGAAGGGACATTGTACGATACAGGCGCCGCATTGCACGCACCGCCGGGAACCGACGAGCGTCGCGGTGTGTTTAGCTCGAGCCACTCGATAACAGTTCCGAGGGCACACCTGCTCGCAGAAACCGGCGCCCCTACACCTTTCCTTATCGAGAAATACGGTGAGGAATATATCCGCGTGTAAGCCGCTTTTATAGACAGGCGTACTCCCCTTCAAGTCGATACTCAGCAGGAGAACGATGATAAATGAGACGAGGCCCCAGCGGAAAATGGACCACCGGCCTAAGCCGTCGGCAAAGAGGTAAAAAATAATAAGGCCTAAGATAAAGACGCTCCATAGAATAATTAAGACGCGGCTGAAATCAAATACAACGGTATATTTACTGAACGCCGTTCCGCCTTTCCCGGGCCGGAGCCAACTCGAATATAGGGGGAATGATAAAAATACCAATGACGACAGGGCCCATATAAGAACCGTCAGGGGCAGGACTATCCGCAGCCAAAAGAGGGCCGTCGCTAAAGCCGCGATAACCGAGAAAGGGAAGGCCCACATACAGGCCATTTCGACGCGCTGCCCGAGCGCGAAATCCACCTGACGCGTCGCGGCCGTCTTCTCGAACCCGCTCGTGATAAAAACGGGGATATCCCTCGCATATACCGGCCCCCAGATCACTCTCCACCCGGCTTTTTTCCGTATAACGCCAGCCTCGACGCCGGTCGCGGCGAGCTGAGGAAGGACCACGTCGCGGTGGGTTACGAGGCTTTCCACGCCGCTGGTTTTCAGGACCGAGATGACGTCGTGGTCCGTAAAATGCCCTCCCGCGGCGCCACACCACACGTTGTACCCTCTACTGTTGGCCACGAGGAGATAACAATCGATGTCGCGCAAAGCCCGGCTAACGCGGACGACGGTCAAATGATAATTACCGGTGAGGAAAACGGGCGAACTCTTATCGGGCGCCCCTATTTTTATTACGCCCGTTCTACAAGGAAAAGGAACGACCCGCAACAACGTCTCGAAGACGTTAACCGCCGCATACGCGAGCAGGTTTATACGCCGCTCCTTCCGCTTTTCCTCGCAATTAATTCGACAAAATTCTCCATCCAACTCGACCTCACCCGCTCAACGATGAAACCCGCGTCCCGCAACTTGCCTGGGAGGTCCTCTACCGACCTCGTGGTCGTCTGCGTAATAACATATGTTATTACGACCAGCGGGAATCTCAGCAAGCCGTTAAGGACGCGCTTTAAAATATTTCTCGGCCTCGCTTCGTCCGCGACGAGCAACAGGCCCCCCGGCCTTAATATCCTTACCACCTCTCGCAAAGTGTAGCTCAACTCGTCCGCGCTTAACTCGGAAAGGCAGAGGCCGCTTGTAACAACGTCGTAGCTCGCGCTTCTTTCCGCCTCGAGCTCCGCGACGCCCATCTCAGCCAACTCAACGTATTCCGTCAGCCCTTCTTTCTGAAACCGCTCCCGGCCAACCTCTAACATCTGGGGGTTGACGTCGATTCCTTTCACGTGCGCCCCTCGGCGCGCGGCCATAAGGGTCAAGGCGCCGGTCCCGCAGCCGAGGTCGAGGACCAACTGCCCTCTCTTTATATAAGCGGCCAAACGTTCGTAAGCCCGGTCCAGCTTTCCGCAGGTGAGGATCCGAATGCCACGGTCGTACCGGCGCGGCGCGGACTCGAGGACCTTCATCAAAATATATGTGCTCATACGATTCCCCGCGCCTATGTCGGCCGACCCGGAAAGCCGGTCTTTATACCCCAACCGCAGTAATCGCCGTCGTACCGAGGTCGGCGTCGGCCCGCCCGAAACTTCCGGCCGATATAATCCGCCGTTTTTTCCACGGCGGCCCGTCGCGAAAGACTTTCCGCTGCAACACCGTCACGGCGTCCTCGTCACTTTCTTTGAAGGTCCGAACCTCGAACATTCTCCACCACGTAAACGGCGTTCACCTTCACGCGCTAGAATAATTCGGCCTCAGTAATCGACTTTGAAACGCAACAACGCGCCGACGTGGCCGCCCTGGGCCAGCGCGCCGCCCGCTTCCGGGACGAAGCTCACGTGGGCGCCGGTCGCCTCGGCCAAGCTAGCCAATTTCTCGACGACCTCGGGCGCGCCGGCCGCCACTTCGTAAAAACCTTTGCCGACGAGCAACGTATCGACGGCGCCCATCTGCAGCGCGCGCTCCGCGGCCGCGGCGCCCGCGACCGCCAGGCCGCCCCGCCTTAGCTCGCCGGCGAACCGCTCGAGTACCTTGGCTCCCTCTTCCCGCTCCGCCTCCTCGAGCACGGGCCTTATCTTTGCGAGCAGCTCGTCGTCGCCCGCGTCCAAGTCCCAGCGGACCGTACCTATTACCTTGTCCCGCCACGCCGCCGGCAGCTCCTCCTCCACCGCGGCCACCATCCGGTCGCGGCCGGCGAGGAGGACGCGGCTCACGTCGCCCTCCGCGAAAACGTGCTCCGCCCGCCTCGCCACCTCGCCAGCGAAATGTTTTATTTCTTTATCGCGGCGCCGCTGGTACCGCATCTGCGACCAGCCGCCCACCTTGGACAAGTGGTGGACCTTTTCGCGCAGCGAGGTCTCCTCCTCCGCGACACGGCCGGCCGCGATATAAATTTTCGCGGCCGCCGCGTCCACGGTAATCACGCCCACCGGTTGGTACTCGTCGAGTTGCAACGCCAGCGGCGCGATAACCGCCTCGTCGTCCACCGCGAGCAGCGGCGCCGGCGGCATAACCAGCTCGACGCCCCGAACGAAGTCGGCTCCCAGGTCGGCGAAGAAGGCCAGCCCCGGCCCGGCGTATCCCTCGGCCTTCTTCCCATCAACGTAATCGGATAAAAACGACAACGAGCCTTCGAAATAATCCCGCTCCCCGGCGTCCAGGAAAGGCGCCAGCCGCGCCGCCTCCTTGGCGACGAAGGCCGCGGCAGCGTCCCACCCTTCCGTAAGCGATAAGTACGCCGACAGGACCGTCCGGTCTGTCTCGGACAGTCGCGCAAGCTCGTGGAGCAGTTCTTCGGATACCTTCATAGCATCTTCGCAACTATTAAATTATTATACCAACGTCAAGATCTCTTTCAGCGCCGAAACTTTCGCGCCTTCCCACTCCTCGGCGTCGCGGCGGAAGGCGTCGTCGCCTTGGTCCTCCGGCGCCCGTATCAAAACGGCCTCCATACCGACCGCGGCGGCCCCGCTCAGCTCGCGGCTGCCGCCGTCGCCGACGTAAAGGCACTTCGCGGGCGCGACGCCCAACCGCTCGCACGCGAGGTAGTAGACGCGGGGGTCCGGCTTCCTCATCCCCACCGCGGCCGACAAGACCGCTTCGTCCACGAGCGGCGCGAGCGGCGTATCCGGCCACGCCCTGACGACCTCCTCCGAGCAATCGCTTATTACGCCTATTTTATGACCCGCGGCCTTGAGCCGGGTAAGCGTTTCGACGGCATCCGCTCGCGGCTCGAGGGCCCCCCTCACGAAGTCGACGCGCACCTCGACGGCCCGCTCGAGCTGCGCCGTCGAAACGGCCACGCCGAGCTCGCGGCAAAGGGTGCCCATCTGCTCCGCTACCGGTACGCGGCCCAGCGCGCGTTCGTCGGCCGTTTCGTCCCACAATTTTATGTAACCGGCCGGCGCAACGCCGAGAACGGCGCACAAATCGTTTAAAAATACCCGGTACTCCTCGAGCGAGAATATGTCGACCAGCGTCCCGAAGAGGTCGAATATCACGGCGTCGTACTTCATAGAATCGTTCCGTCCCTCAGAAGACGTCGAGGTCGCGCCCCGAGACGACCTCGCCGCCGTACGACTCCTTAACCTCGGCCACCAGCTCGTCGTACGAAACTCCCCACAAAAGCTGATGGTACAGGACCAATAATTTCGGTTCGGCGCGGGAGGCAAGCTCCGCCAGCTCCCGGGAGGAAGTATGGACCGCGGCGTGGTACTTCTGCCACGCCGGCGTCAGCGTTTCAAAACCGGCTACGGAGTAAACTTCGTGCGCGAGGATATCACACCCGCGGCTCTTCTCGACGATAATTTCCGTCGGCGCCGTGTCGCTGGAAATTACGATAGCGCGGTCGGCCGTTTGGAACTTGTAGCCGTACACGGCCCAAGAGCCGTGGTCGACGGCGAAAGCCTCCACCGCGACGTCGTCATCCCGGTAGACGACGCCCGGGTCAACGTCGTGCGCCGCCACGCGCCAACCGGTTTCGTTGGCCGGCTCGAGCCCCGCTACGCGCTCCTTTACGTCCGCGCCGTACGCGGCGAGGAGGCGTTCCGTCATAACTTCCAAGCCGGGCGGGCCGTACACTTCCAGCGGCTCCTCGCGCTCGAGCGTCCAGGGCGTTAATATCAGGTCCGGGTAGCCGGCCGTGTGGTCCGAATGTAGATGCGTCAGAAACGCCCGCGTGAGCCGTTTAGGGTCGAGGCCCGCGGCAACGGCGCGGCGGACGACGCCCGGGCCGAAGTCGACGACGTACGGCTGCTCGCCCACGACCACTGCCGCCGACGGCCCGGCTCGCGCCGGCTCGGCGTTGGGCGTGCCGGTGCCGAGAAGTATCAACGTCGTCCGCTTCTCGCCGTTGTCGCCGTAATCCACATTACCTCCTCGAGCTTATTACGGCCCTTCACTCGCCTGGCCGAAGAACTTCTCGCGCGTCTCGCCGAGCCGCGGGTCGCCTTTGATCAAACGGGCGAAATTTCCTCGGGCGAGGACCGCTACGTCGTCCACGTCGACTTCCCTCGCGCACGCTACCGCCGCGACTACTTCCTTTATCACCGACGGCATCCCCGGCACACGGGTCAACCACTTCAGGCCGCCGGGGTTATCCGTCTCCGTTAACAACCGCTCGGGCGGAACGCGCCGAGCTATATCGCGTATATGTTCGGAGTGCAGCACCTCGACGCCCACGGCGAAGTACGCGCCCCAAGCCGCCAACTCGTCGAAGACGTCGAGCGGGCCCGAATACCAATGGACGACGGCCCGCCGGACGTCGTACCTCTTAAGCAGCGCGAGGACC
The DNA here is from genome assembly GCA_011773985.1 of Candidatus Zixiibacteriota bacterium. Taxonomy (GTDB): domain Bacteria; phylum RBG-13-66-14; class B26-G2; order WVWN01; family WVWN01; genus WVWN01. The sequence goes on from WVWN01000053.1 coordinate 38,565, forward strand.
TCCTCCTCGGCACCCGACGTATGGAGATTTACGATTTTCCGCTGCTCGGCCGCGGCCTGCAGGAAAAATTCGAATACCTCGCGTTGGGCCGGATAGACGGACGCGTCGTCGACGAAGTGGTGGTCCAGGCCGATCTCGCCCAGCATCGGGCTCTGTCGTATCGGCTCGCGCAACTCGCCGAGGCGGCCGGCGTACGCCGGGGCGTTCCAGGGATGCACGCCGAAAGTCGGTAAAACCAACTCACAAGCGGCGGCGATCTCGACGTTCCGTCGGTACGAGACGAGGTCCATCGAGACGGACACGGTGAGGATGCGGTCGCGCTCGAGCTCGGCCAGCGCGTTGCCGAGGTCGTCGCCGTACCGGTCCAGATGCGCGTGGGCGTCGACGTACATTGACGGATTCTTGCGCTACGGCGCGCGGGAACCCGAAGTGCCCCACGCCTCGCCGATCTCCACGCCTCGCCGGAGGACGTCGATTCCCGCGAGAAGCGCGCGCCGCGCGGCGTCGAAGTCCGTATAACCGGACAAGAAGTAATCCCAACCGGATAAATAAAATTCCGAGTACCGGGCGGCGAAGTCGCGTTCGCCGAGGTCTTCCAAAAGCGTGACTACCCTCGTCCGGTTAGCGGTCCACACCTCCCCGAACGTAGCCCCCAGAAGGTACAACACCCGCGGCGCCGTCGGCGAGACGCGCCATACCATCCCCCGCAGCGCCTCCCAAAGGTACTTCGCCGGCTTGTCGATTACCTGCATCGGGAACCGGGCCAGGTATTCCGCCTCGCCCGACAACCTTTTGGCGTCGAGCTCTTTTATGTCTTCGGGCTCGAGCGGCGCGCCCTGAGGGTAGTCCCGGCCACGCAGCACCGTTATCGCCTCGGCGGGCGTAGGCATAAAATCGGGTTCGCTAATAACCGAATTCAGGACTAATAGCTGCGGCCGCGGCACGTGGACCGGCTGCGGGACCTTCCCGAAATAAGCGGCCTCGGCCGCGGCCCCGAGCTCGAGCGCTGGTTCCAGCGTGCCGAGGTACTTAGCCTCGGCCTCGTCGTCGTCTAAAAGGACGTGCACGTCGACGTCGCTCAGCTCCGGGACGTAATCGAGAGGCGAGTCCCACCGCTTCTGTGCGGACCCTTTGAAATAGATGCCGGCGAGCTCCGATTCCGGGACCTTCCACAACAAAGCGTCGACGTACGCGCCCACCATACACTCGACCTCGCGCCAGAGGGCCGCCGGGTCGGGGTAACGTTCGCCCCAGGTGATCTTCATATCACTACGTACGGCGCCGGCTCGCGAACGCGGCGACGGATATAAACACGGCGAGCGGCACCTGAACGGCGAGTTGATACGCTACGCCCGAAATTTTATAAAGCGCGAAGCCGGCGAGGACCGCGGCGACGTTTATCGCCGCTAAAGCTAAGCCGTGAAGGAGGGAAGCCGTAAACGTCATTCCGCCTCAGCGGCGTCCCCGTCTCCTCGCTTCTTAGGTCTAATAAAAACGATGTGGACCGTAACCCCTACCGCGACGGCTATCAAAACGACCCTGACGATTAGGTTGGAAACGGCGAACGCGGCCGATGATAATATAACCACCCACAAAAGGGCGGTCGAAAAGATTTTGACCTTGGCCGGGACCCCCCTCCCCTCGCGGTAATTCTTTACGTAAGCGCCGAACCACCGGTTGCCCAATAGCCAGCGGTAGAAGCGCTCCGAGCTGCGCGCGAAGCAGGCCGCGGCTAAAAGTAGGAACGGCGTCGTCGGCAGAAGCGGCAAGACGATCCCCGCGACGCCGAGGCCAACGAAGAGGAAGCCGGCGGCGACGAGTAGCCCTTTGACCCATCTTCTGTGCGATCCTCCTTCTACCACGTTACGCCCCCGCCGCGTCTAATGGCGGTAAAAACCGCTCGCCGGTACCCCCAACTCGGCGCATAGCCTTCCAAATTCGGCCTCTACGCCGTCCCAATAATCCGGCGAACGGGCATTCTCGCGGAACGCCGGGAACCGATCCGGGAAGGACTTCCTGAACGCCGCGGCCAGCCGCGGCCAATCCGCCGCGCTCACGTTCAACGTTTCCGCGCTTATGCCGCCGGTAAAGCCTCGTACGGCTTCGAAAACGGCGTAGAGATTCGTAAGTCCCGGCAGTATCGGCGAGACAAAGACGCGCGTCGCGACGCCGGCCTCGTGCAACTCCCGCAGCGCGGCGAGGCGCCGGGCGGGCGAGGCCGCGCCGGGTTCCAGCGCCGCCGCTACCTCCTCGTCGACGCCGGTTATGGAAAACTCCACCGTGCACCGCTCGAAGTCGGCGAGGACGTCGACGTCGCGCGTTACCAGGTCCGACTTCGTGAGGACCGTGACGTCGAAGGGCGAGGCCGCGAGTTCGCGCATGATCCCCCGGGTGAGCTCGTACTTGCGCTCGAGCGGTTGGTAAGGGTCGGTCACGCTGCCCACGAGTACGTAACCTTGCGGGTTCCGCATCGTCGTTAGCCGCTCGCGGAGCAACGCCGCGGCGTTCACCTTTACGTCGACGAACTCGCCCCACGGCTCGTCGTGGCCGGTGAAACGCTTCATGAAGCGGGCGTAGCAGTACAGGCACGCGTGCGCGCAGCCGACGTACGGGTTGATGCAGAAATCCACGCCCGGGATATTGCTCTTCGTCAGTATCGACTTCGCCCGGATTTCCCTTATAACCATATAGCGCCGTCGCCTAAGGCTTGGTCCCCATCACCAACGTCGTCTCGAAGTCGGTGTCGACCCTTTCGATATTGCTCAGGCCCGCGGCCTCCATCCACCCGCGTATCTCGGCTTCCGTGTAGGTATCGCCGGCCTCGGTGGCAACGAGCATGTTGAGCGCGAAGATAATGGGCCGCGGCGGCCCCGCCCGGTCCCCGTCGACGACGAAGTCCTGGACGACAAGGCAGCCTCCCGCGTTCAACGACGCCGCGCAGTTGTTAATCAGCGCCGCGTTTTCTTCGGGAGAGTTGCTATGGATAAGCTGCGACACGAGGACGAGCTCGTAGCCGCGAGGCAGCTCGTCGACGTTGGCGTCGCCCGCTACGATATCTATTTTACCGGACAGCCCCTCAACCTCGACGTACCGCCGCGTGAGGGGCGTTACTTGCGGTAAGTCGAAAACGGTAGCCGTTATGCCCTCGCGGGCACGTACGAACGCCATCGCGTAAATACCCGAGCCGCCGCCCACGTCCAGCACGCGCGAGACGCCCGCGAGGTCCAGCAGGGCGACCAGCCTCCCGGCGCGGAAGGCGGCATTGTAATGCATGGCCGCGATGAAGGCCTCGGTGCGGCGCTCGGCCGCCTCGCCGCCCGGCCGCTCGAAGACGGAGGTCCCGGCGCGCACCGCGTCCGTCAGCGTGCTCCACGCGTCCCACAAATGTACGCCGTGCATAAGGCCGGCCATATAGTCGGGTTTACCTTTTACCAGGTAGCGTGCCGCGACCGCCGTATTCGCAAAAAGTCCTTCCCCTTTATTAAGTAAGCCGAGGACGGCGAGCGCGTTCATCAGGCGATCCGTGGCGCGGGGGTCCGCTCCCAGCGCTTCCGCTACTTCGGCGGAGGTCTTTCGTTCGTCCGCGAGCGCCGTGAAAATTCCGAGTTCGTACGCCGTTAAGATTATACGGCTACCGTGATAGGCTCGGGCGATATTTTGGAGGCCGTCGGCCGTGAGCTCGGGCCTTTCCTCTCCTCTCGACATAACGCTACTCCTTACTTGGGCCTTTCGGCGTCGACGTCAGCGCTCCGGAAGGTGCACGACGAACTCGCAAACGTCGTCGCCCTGCATTACGGACCGCCTTACCTCGACTTCCACCGGCTTCCCGAGGATGCCCTCCCAAAGCATCCGGTCCCACCCGGCGCCGCAATAACAGAACGCCGAGGGAACGTCGCCCTCCATCGCTTTAGCGAAGTGACAGTGGCAATACGCCTGCCGGCGCTCTTCGGCGGTAGTTGCCGCGTTAAACTTCTCCTCGTCGAAAGGCACCTTAGTCGTTACAATCGTATCCCCCCGTCTTTCCGTGGGGCCGTAAGTTGAAGGGTCCTCTTTCATCAACGCCACCACCGCGTCGACGCTTCCCGCCTCTTCGTACAGTTCGCGGAGTTGGACCACTCTCCAGCTCGGGAATTCGCAGGCGAAGCACGTCATCACGTTCGCGCGCGTCTTCTCGTCGAGCAGCTCCGTCATCCTCTCCGTCGCGGCCTTCATCCATCGGGCAACCTCGTCGAGGCCCGCGTCCGGGAAGAGGTCCTCGTAGCCCGCCATAATCTTGTCCTTAACGTCAGGGGCCACGAGGCGGCCGATATAAAACGCCCACTTCCTCAACTTGTCTTCGAACCACCAATTCATGTAAGGTGCTCCTTCAATTGTTTAAGGCCGTATACGAGGGGTTTCGGCGCCCGCGAACAACACGCTCCCGGGGCGCCGCTCAACCAAGAACGCGACCGCCCCCGGTTAGTTACCCGCCAAGCCCCATATATAGTTAACTAATTCGCCTCCGCCGCGGCGACGCCTTGCCGACGGCTACGGCGGAATATAAACCAATAGGTTTCTTACGTAGCACTCCACCCTTGCCGCGCCGCGCCGGGGCGTACCGACGGCATATCTTCGCCAGGGGAGCAAAACCTTTTTCACCACAATTACCAACCGGCGAATTCTTCTCGTCGGCCTCGCGTCGCACGTATAAATAATGTGTATTGCCGTCGTACCCAAGGTCGAACGTGCCGTACGCGAAAACATCCGTCCCTCTACCCGCCAAAGGCCGGGATAGCTTATAAGCCTCATAACACACAAACTCGACGCGCGCAACTATGAACCGAAGCATTCGAAGCCGGCGTTCTTGAACGAGTCGACCATATTCGCGTTTAACTCCACCATAAAGTCGGCCGGGTACCGAAGCCGGAACAGGAATTCGGCGTTGTTTTTTATCTGGAGCCTCTTCATCCCCTCTTTAATAGCCTCCAAACGTTCCTCGCGTTCCTGCCGCTCGGCCTCCACCGCTTCGACGAACGCCCGCTCGAAATACCTCTCGACGTTCTCGTCTATCTCGCCGTATTTATCCTCGAAAGCGTCCAGGATAGCCTCGTCGCTCAACGTCTCGTACTTCTCCAGGTGGACGACGATTTCGGCCGCCAGCTTCGGGATGTTTTTGGGGACGGTTTTGGGATAGCCGAGCGATAACACCATTACCGGGAGGACGAACCGGGGTATCGCGAAGTACTCGCGGGCCTGGTCCACGGCAAATAGGATCGTGCCAATATACACCGAACCCAGGCCGTAGTTCTCGGCGAGGATTACCACCGTCTGCGCCGCACACATTACGTCGGCGTACGCGATCAGAAAATGGGAGAGCGCCTCCTCGCCTCGAAACGCTGTCCCGGACGCCTCCGCCCACCTCTTGAGGCGGAAGAAGTCGAGGCAGAATATCATAGACAGCGGCGCGTTCTTCACCCAAGGTTGGCCGCCCACCATCTCGCCGAGCTTCGCCCTGCGTTCAACCTCGCGTACGACGACGATCGTTAGCGGCTGCAGGTTGCCGCCGGTGGGGGCGTTGTTCGCCGCCGCCACGAGCTTGGCGACGATTTCGGCCGGAATTTCCCGGGCGTCGAAATTCCTGACGGACCGTCGCTTCATTAGTAAGTCGTACAGGTCCATACTCGCCTCTCCTTCATAAAGAACGAACGGCGGGAGCGGTCTTCCCGCCGGCCGTTTTCCTTTGCCTGCCGCCCCCCCTATCCTCTCACTTAAAGCAATCGAAGCCCGCGTTTCTAAAGGTACCGATCGCCTCGGCGTTATTCTCGACCATAAGGTCGGCCCGGTACCGGACCTTAAATACGAACTCGGCATTGCTCTTAACGGCCAGTTTCGTCATCCGCTCGCGGGACCTCTCGAGCCAACCCTCCTCCCCCTGCTCGCCAGCCTCCACCGCCTCGACCAAAACGCGCTCGAAGTACCGTCGAGCGTTCCCGTCGAAGGAGCCGTATTTCTCGTCGAAGGCGTTTCGAACGTCGTCGTCGCTCAGCGGCCGGTACCGCCCCCTATGACGTATCACCGACGGACTGAACTTGGGGACGTTGCGGGGAACGGTTTTCGGATATCCCAGACACAACAACATCAACGGGAAGACGTACGCCGGCATCTCGAAATACGCCCGCACGTCGTCGGCGACGTACGGGACCTTGCCTACGTATACGGACCCCAGGCCCAAGCTCTCCGCCAGGATCACGACGGTCTGCGCCGCGCACATGACGTCGGCGTAGCCGAGGAGGAAATGGCTGAACGCGTCGTTGCCGCGGAACGCTACGCCCGAGAGTTCCGCCCACCTCTTGAGGCGCCAGAAGTCGAGGCAGAATATCATCGTCAGCGGCGCATTCTTGACCCAGGGTTGGCGCTTGACCATTCGGGCGAGCTTCGCCCGCCGCCCGGCCTCCTGAACCGTTACGATCGAGAGCGGCTGGACGTTGCAAGCGGTGGGAGCGTTGTTGGCGGCGTCTATCAGTTTATCTACTACGTCCTCCGGGACCGGTTTATCCTCGAAGTTCCGGACGGACCGCCGCCGCATCAGTACGTCGTATAAATCCACTTCCTCAAACCTCTCGCCTTGTCGCCACGCATATTAATTCGTAATCCGTAATCTCGAGCCGCTCGACGCGACCGTATTCCTCGCTAACGAGAACGCGAAGTTCCTCGGCGTCGTAATAATATTTGTATATGTCGTAGCAGCCCTCGTCCGTATCTCGCAGCTGAACCTGTTCTTTGCCGCCCTCCTGGCCTCGCCAACGGCTGTCCGATACCACGAGCCACCCGTTTTTTTTCACCACCCGGCCCACCTCCCTTAGAAACCCGGCGTTGCGCGAAACCGGCACGTGCGCGAGAACCCAGTTTAGGGTAGCGCCGTCGAACGTTCGTTCCCGAAAAGAGAGGCGAAACCCGTCGGCCAGAACGACGTTTATCCTCGAGGCCAAGCGGCGTTCGTCCCGCCGCGCCCCGCATTTTTTTAGCGGCCCTATTGCGTAATCCAAACCCGTTACGTGAGCGCCGCCCTCGGCCATAAGCGCCGACCATACGCCAACGCCGCAACCTACGTCGACTACTTTCTCCCCCGGCTTCGCGACGTCGGCCAATACTTTCGCCACGTTGTCGTAACCGTCCTTATAACGTGCGTCGGTAAACATGTCTTCGGCCCGAGGCCAATTGTCGTAGAACGCGGCGTAACCGTCGGAAAAGGCTTCGTAGTACTCCTTCGTCGACCGAGATAGGGCGCGCAGTTCGCGGGCCTCTTTCAACCGCGTTCTCTTTATGATCGTAGGCCTTATTATAGCCATACCGCTTCCCTCTCGTTAAACGCCGGCGCCTCCTTTCCCGTCCCCTCTTTAATTTCGATTGGTACCTCGTAGGACGCTTAGGCCTCCGGTAATCATTGACCCTCCCCAATCCTTCCTCCTTCGACGCCATTCGCGTTTACGGAGCACTCGCTTAACAACTGCTCCCATTCTTTTTCAAACTGCGACCTCATTAGCACTTTATCGTCGTCCGGCAAAAACGACGCCTCGACGCCGTTCAGGCTCAACGTCCTCAGCTCGTCGGCCGTAAAGCCGAGCTTCTGAGCCAATATTAAATATTCCCGGCTGACGGACGTATCGAACATCGTGGGGTCGTCGGAATTGACGGTTACCATTAACCCCTGATGGAAATATTGTTTTATAGGGTGAGCTTCAAAGGATTCAACCACGCCGGTCCTGAAGTTGCTGGTGACGCACAGCTCGAGCGGGATCTGCCTTTCCTTGAGCAGCGATACCAGCTGCGGGTCCTCGTGCGCCCGCACGCCGTGGCCTATCCGCTCGACGCCGAGCTTGTCGATGCAGGCCCATATGGATTCCGGGCCCGCGGCCTCGCCGGCATGGGCCGTGAGCCTGAAGCCCCGCGCCCTCGCCTCGCGGAAGACGTCCTCGTACGGGTCGGCGGGAAAGTCGGCCTCGCTGCCGCCCAGGCCGATCCCTATTACCCCTTTGCCGAGATACGGCCCAACTTCGTCTAGACGCCTCAGGGCAACGTCGGCTCCGTCTCCCCGTATGACGTCGACGATGAGCTCGCACCGGACGCCGAAGTCGCGGCGCGCCCGTTCCTTGCCCTCGAGCAAACGCTCGGCGATCCCTTGCACCGAGAAGCCCCGCCCCACGTAATCGCCGGGGGAATAGAAGGCCTCGACGTACTTGACGTTCTGCGCGCTGAGGTCCCGTAGGACCTGGTACGCTATCTCGTCGAAGTCCCGCTCGTCCTTGATGAAGGAGTTCTTCCAAACCCACACGTCGATGAAATGGGCGAAGTCGGTATAGGCGAGTCTTTCCCGCAGGTCGTCGGCGCTCTTGATGGAGGGCTCTGTTCCTTCCCTCTGAATAAAATTAAACAGCGTCTCGAGAGGTATGGCCCCTTCCAAATGGAGATGCAGCTCTACCTTGGGCATTTCGTCGACGAACCGTTGCAACTCGTTAGCGTGAACCATTTTAATTTAATATTGTCCTCCAGTCGCCGGCGAAGTTCCGTCGAACGGAGCGCGAAGATGACCTTAGCAGAAAACGGTCAGGTAACCCCAAACCTCGTGCCATATTTTTTCCGCGGGAAACTAGACCTTGCGAACTCGACCTTCCTTTCACCTTTCACGACGGCCTCGTCCGCGTACGCCTCAACCACCTCGCCCACGATCAGCGTCTTATCGCCGGCCTCTATCTCTTGTCTGACTTTGCATTCCATATGGGCGACGCACTCATCGATAATAGGGACCTTCACCGCGCGCGCCGGCTTCGGCGTCAGGCCTGTCTCCTTGAATTTATCCACGTCGTAACCTGTATAGAAGCCGCAATAATATGTCTCTTTTCTCAACTCCGACGGCGCCACGTTTACGACGAACTCCCTCGTGCCGGTTATCAATTTATAGGAATAGGCGCCCCTACCTATGGCGCAGGCCAGCAGCGGCGGCCTTTTGGACACCGGCATGCAGAAGCTGAGGGTTATAATGTTCGGCCTATCCGCGATATCGCCGCACGTTATCAGGAAATGCCGCATGGGCCACATAAACTCCAGATACTCGACGTCGACTTTCATTTTATCTTACCTCCCGTCGTTCGTTTAATCGGACCACCTACGTATTGCGAAATCCTGTTAAGCGAAGCGGAATGGAATTCGAGCCGGAGGCGGAAGGCCGGCGCCGCGAACTCGTGTCCGGCATCGTCTAACGCGGCCGGTCTTATCCCCGTCTAAGCCCCTCCGTTATCAGCGCGGCGCTTCCGGCCCTTTACTATCAAGACCTCTCCCAAGGTCGGCAGGAGTTTGCCTAGAGCGACGGACCAAGGTCTGCGCGTCGACTCTGCGGGGATGAAGCTCACGACGTTGGAAGTAACTTCTTCCACCGCGAAGCGGTTGTCGGCCAGGAGCCGCTTGAGCCACGGCAACGTAAAGAGGCGGATGTGGCCGCCGAAACGCCAGCTCAGCGCGGGCGAGTAGAACTTAGGGCTCCGGCCGAAAAGCATCCGCAGCCGGCTGGTGAGGCTCGCGACGTTCGGCGTACCCAATATTACGATGCCACCCTCTTTTAACACCCTACGGCATTCCCCGAGAAAGAACTCCGGGTCGTACAGGTGCTCTATCAGGGCGCCGGCGTACACGGCGTCGAACGTCGCGTCGGCGAAGGGGAGGGGGTCCTTGCTTACGTCCGCCACGTGGGCCTCGATGCCCTTGTCTATCGCCTTCGCCACGAATTCCGCGACGAGGTCCACGCCGAAGACCCTATTGCCGCCCTCGGAAAACAACGTCGACGCCGTTCCGTCGCCGCAACCCACGTCCAGCACGGCCAACGGCCGGCCGAGGCGCCGCCGCTCCGCGCCCACCATCCTCACGCACGGCCTTATGCGCGCCCAACGTAGTTCGTCGAACGCGTACTCTCCGCCGTACCTCGCTCTATGGAACTCCAGACTATCCGTTGCCTTCCTCATCTTTTATTATAGATACTCACCGCCCATCCCCGTCAACCCCTCAGCCGACTTGCTCCCGGCCGACTTTCCGCGCAACGAACAACGCGACGTTGGAGTAATGGCCCAGGCCGTGCTTTTCAATTTCGGCTCCGAACTTCGACCAGACTTCGTCGAAGGAAGCGGCCCGAACGCCGTATATCTCGGGGACGTTTTCGCAGGCGAAGTGGACCTCCGCCGCGGCCTGCGCCGCGGTGAGTTTCTTAGCCGTGTAGTAGCGTGCCTTCCTGAGGAGCTCGAATCCCTCCTTCTCAAGCATCGTTTCGTAATCACGGGCGGCGAGCCACGTGCAGTTGCATAGATAAGAGAACGTGGCTACCTCGAGCTCCTGCGCGCGGGTCTCGCTCTCCTCGGGAGGCATCGCCGTAAAGCAGAAGAAGCCGCCAGCCCGGAGGACCCTGGCCACTTCCGCGAAGGCCTTACGCACGCCGTCCCCACCCCTCGTCATGTGGATGTCTTCCAACCCCAGAAAGTTGACCGCCATATCAAAGGTCGCGTCCGGGAACGCCATTTGCGTAGCGTCCATCGTGACGGCCTCCACGCGGCCCCCAAGCCCCAGCGTTCTAACATTTCTCCTTAAAGCGTCGACGTCGCGCCGCGACACGTCTATCCCGACGACCTCGACGGCCTTCTCGCGCTTGGCAACCTCGGCGGCGAAGTACCCGTAACCGGCGGCGACGTCGAGGATGCGCATACCCGGCCTAACCGGCAAGGCCGCGGCAACCCTCGCCCGCAGCCCCTCCAGCTTTGAAAAATAAGTCGGGTATTCGTCGTCGGATACGTATTCTTCCGTCGTCATATCCGAAATAGCAGAAACGGGACCCTCACGTCGTAATGGGGTTCGAAAATTTTCATATCTCAAATCGCACGCACGCGGTTAACCCTCGCCCTCAAACTCGTCCAAGACGTCCGGCGGCAACAGCGCCTTCCCCGCCGGCGTCATCTTACCCGCTTGCAGCATCTTAAGCGCGCGTCGCCTGTTATGTTCGGACCACCTGCTCCCCCTCCGCCGCCGCGAGAAGCGACGCGTGAACTTTTCGCCGTCGACGGGCTTGATGACGCCGTCGATCCACCCGTAGCAGATGGCTTCCTCCACCGCGCCGTCATACGGAAGCGACGGCCTGCCGGAGGCCTTTTTATAGAAAACCAACCAAATCTCGGTCTTGGCGCGGTGGCGTTCGGCCAACCAGCGCCGCCACTCCTCGCGGGTTGCGACAACCAGCGTCTCGCCGACGTCCGTACTCGCTAATTCCTTACGCGGGTCGGATATTAAACAGCGAAGCTATACTGCGCCGTGCGGCACGAGGCAGAGGAACCGGAAGGGCGCCGCGCCGGTATTCTTGAAGTAATGCTTTTCTTTGGGTGGCACGAAGACCACCGTTCCCGGCTCGAGCGGAAATTCTCCCTCCTCGCCGCCGGCGACGCCCTCGCCGGCCAGCACGTAGACTTCGTGCTCCCAACCGTGGGCATGGAAGGGCGTGTGGCCTCCCGGCTCGAGCTCGAACTCGCGCATCGCGAAGCTGGGCGCGCCGTCGTCTTTTTTTATCAACCAGCGTATCTTGACGCCCGCGGCGCCTTCTTGTTCGACGTCGTCCTGGCGGACGTCGATAGCTCTGCGAACTAGCATCGGCCCTCCTACGTTGAGCGTTATAACTCGTCGTAAATTTTCGCCAACGACTCCAGGCCCGCCGCCTCGGCCTCCCGCGCCGCGCGGAGCGCCTCGGCCGCCTCGGCCCGCCGGCCCCTGTCCTCGATGTGCTCCGGCTGCCGGCCTATGAACGGGAAAAGCTCGACGACCTTCTTCAAGTTGTCGGCCACGACGTCGTAATTACTTATAGCTTCGTCAAAAAGGGCGGATACGTCGCCCAAGCGCTCCTTCGCCTCTTTCAGAAATTCGACGGCGAACCGGCGACACTCGTGCCAGACGGCGGCGTTATACGCGGCCCCGAGGCTGTGGGCGGTCCCGTCCTCGAGCGCTTTTATCCATTTGTCGAAGCCGGCCAAGCCGGCCTTGTATTTAGGGAACACCCATTTATTCGGGCTTTCGGCGAACGCAAGCGCGAAGGCCAGCGCCTCCCTCACGGCCCTGCGGTCGTCCGCGGCCTCCCCCTTTACGAGCGAATACATCTCTAGAACGCCGACGTCGGTCTCGCCCAGTTCCTGCCAAGGTTTGGGGCCGGCGCCGTCGTCGCACCGCGCGCCGGAGTAATAGTAGCCGACGTCGTCGTAGCCGTAGACGACGTAGTACTCGGGGATATCCAACTCCCAGCCGTACGTCGGGAGGCCGTTGTCGAGCGCGAGCTTCGCGTTATCCCAAATCAGTTTACGTTTCTCGTCGAAATCGGCGTCTTTCCTGGTAGCGAACAAGCCGCGGCTCGAGTAGCCGACGTTCTTCCCCAGCGTACGTAGCATTTCGGTGTTCCAAGCCGTGGGGCCGCTGGGGCAGACGACGTCGTGGACGTTGAGGATGAACGCGTGTCCCGTCGCGCCGAAGAGCCACGCGTCGGCAACCTCGAGCCCCAGGTAATCAAGGCAACCCTTGACGCAGCCGAGGTGCGATACCCACCGCGGCGTCCACCGCAAACCGTCGAGCATTTTTCCCACCGTCACGCCTCCTTCGCTCTACTTTCGGCCAAATTCCTCGCGAACAGCTGCTGCGCGCGCAACAGCGACGCCAGCAAAGACGCCAGAAAAATTTTAACGTTGTCCCTTTCGCCCAGTAAGTCGTGAATTTTCCCGCCGAGGTTGGATTCCGGCGCCTCCTCCCCCGCGCCGTCGACCCAACGTCCTATCGGCTCGAGATATTCATCGAGCAGCGCCGCCCGCTCGAAGCCGTCGGTCCCCCGCCGCGGCATAACCGCGCGCCACTTCCCGGCGCCGACGCTGGAGATGATTATGTCGTAGCGGCGGAACGCCTTGTGGTGACACGGCCCCCAGCCGCCGGCGCCCTCCACGTCGAAGACGCCGAGGTCCTTGGCCTCCGGGTCGCGCTCCCTTATCTTCGTCTCGAGCGCCGCGGCCGCCGCCTGGTAGGCTTCCCGTTGCGGCGAATCGCCCGGGAAAAAACCTCCCAGCCAGAACGCGAGGTTAAGGCAGAGACGCTCGACGTACAACTTCTTTAACTCGTCCCTCTCTCCCAATAAGCTTCGTATGTGTCCTTCGATGGCCCCGCCCGGGTCGCACGTCCGCAGTAGCGCCCGGTACCCGCTTTTGCCCTCCGACGGTAGCCAATTCCGGAGCGCTAAATAGTAGGCCCAAACCTTCTTCCAGCGCTCGTCGGCGACCGACGCTAGATGGCCTATCGCGAGTTCGGCCGGCTCGCGCGCGCCGATGGCCCCGCAGAGCGCGAGGATGCTCTCCTCGACGTTCCAGTTGCAAATCTCCAACGCGACGATCTGCTCTACGATCTTTTCGTAACTGCGGCCGAACGGGCCGGCGGCATCGCGCAGCTTGCGCAACCGCGTGAGCTCCTTCTTCGCCGCGCCGCCGTGCCGCCCCCACCGGTGGCGCGCGACGACCTCACGCTCCCAAACGTCGTCGGCGCTCGGCGCGTCGTTCTCGCTAGTTGCGGCCATATCTCACTCGCTTTCGACCCCGTCCGCCGAGAATAAAAATAAACACACCTCCGCGCCGGCCGGACCAGGATTCAGGCGCTGCCCTCTAAGGTCTTAGGAATATGGCCTATTATGTCTCGAGCGCCGGGGAGGTGTTTCCGCTCCGAAATCCAGAAGCTCAGCCCTTTATACTTACCCGACGACTTGCGGTAGGACCCCTCCCAAAACCGGAACTTCTCCACGGCGAACGTCGCCTTCGGCTCGAAGAGCGCCCCCGCCTCCGGGTGCACGTACACGCGCAGTTTTTTGCGGCCCACGTTGACCGTCAGGAAAGGCCGGCCCCGCGAGAGAAAGATGACGCCCTCGCCGCCCATCGTCTTCACGCCGTCTAGGCGCCGCGCCCACCCGTCGACGACGTACGCGACGAGTTCCCGGAGGACCTCCGCCGCCTCCGCCGAGGGAAGCCTTTCGGCGCTCTCCCGCCAAAACGCCTCGCCCACCAGGTCTTCAACACGCCTCCTGCCCACGGCAGCCTCCTACTCGACTACCTCGCCCGAGGCGAGTTCGATTCGGATATCGCGGAACTCGTCGGCGCCGTCCGGGCCCACGCGGCCCGTTACCACCTTCAAGACGACGACGCCCGCTTCCTCGTCGAGGTAATGCTCGCCGCCCCACCACCGCGAGCTGGCCGTGAACGGGACCGCGGCGATCTCCTCTCCGGTCAACAAGTCCTCCAACGCAAACTTTTTAACGAGGTCGCCCTCCGGGCCGTATATCACGACGACGTTAGGGCCGTAGCCGACCTTCCCCCATTCGTCGAACGTGACGACGTAATCGCCGGCGTCGGCGACGAGGACCCCGTGGGGCGCCGACGGGTTCGCGAGCTCGCGGGCCCATAGCTCCTGCGCGTCGCGCGCGGGGAAAGCCCGGTACAGCGTGCCGCGGGCGTGCGTCACACCTTCGCCCGGGACGACGTGCAAAAAATATTCCTCGTTCGCGGCGTAGTAGTCCTGCTCGGTCGGCGGGAGCCAGGAGTCGGCCGAGGCGACGCCGGCTAGCGTAACCGCAAATACGGCGCTTATATTTAACGTTCTATATACGCGGTACATCCCGAACCTCCGTGGCGTAATAGCCCCCATAATTAACAGCGCCTCGAGGCGCCGTCAAGGTTATTTTTCGTTCGCGCTAAGGGGGGAAATAAAAAACCGGCCGCGAGGGCCGGCGGGCGGAACACCCCGCGCGTTTTCTTTTTATACGCCTATTGGGAAACGTTTTTCTTATAAATACCGAAATACTCTCGTATCCCGTGAAACGCCACCCAATCGCCTTTGGGGCTCCACGTAGGGTCCAAAGCCCACCATTCTCTTTCCCCGGGAGGGGTACCCACGAACTGGGTCGCGCGGCCGGTAGCGGGGTCCATTAAATATAAATCGAAACCTTCGCCCAACTTCCTGACGATAGCGAGCCGCTTACCAAACGGGTGCCAAGCGGCGTCCATCCCTTCGGTGACGAACTCGTTCCTTTTCTTGTCCTTGATATTTACGGCCCAAATTTCAAATCTTTCTCCGGGTAGACGTTTCGTATAAAAAACGTTTTCGCTGTCCAGGGCCCAGTCGGGGTCGGATACGTCGCCCGGCGACACTAATTCTATCGTTTCTCCTCCCGCGGCCGGCACTATACAAATAATTTCGGCGTGCGTCACGAACCTAGTATAAGCTATGTACTTTCCGTCGGGCGACCAAGCAGGGTCGCCGGCGTGTTGTCCAAAAATAACGTAGTACGGCCTCCCGGGAATTCGGCCTTATAAAGTCTTGTTTTCTCCTCCGCCCACTCGTAACCCTCGAAAATAATCGTCCCGCCGTCCGGCGACCAATCCAGGTCGTAAACCTCCATCTTCGGCTCGGGTTTAATATCCCCCTTATTTTTCCCGTCGGGGTCACAATAATATATATAAGGGCCAAACCCAACTGCTATTACGTCTTTCGAACTCCACGACGGCTCGCCGCCTACGCCCAGTAAAACGGGAATGACGCCGTCGGCCTCAGGTTCTTCGTCGCCGCAACTCGAAATCAATAAAAGACATAATATAAAAACGGTCTTCTTCATTTCCCTCCGGCCATAAAACCCTACAGCAACTTCCTCTCCTTCGCCGCGCGCTCCAGCTCCTCGCGGAAGGCCGGGTGGGCTATCTTGATTAACTCCTTGGCGCGCGCCTGCAGCGACTTGCCGTGCAGCGAGGCGACGCCGAACTCCGTCACGACGTAGTGCACGTCGGCGCGGTTGGTAACGACGCCGGCCCCCGGCCTCAGCTTGTCGACGATGCGCGACACCTCGCCGCCCCGGGCGGTGGAGGGCAGCGCGATGATGGGCTTGCCGCCCTTCGAATATGCGGCGCCGCGGATGAAGTCCACCTGGCCGCCGAAGCCGGAGTAGATGCGCGTCCCGATCGAGTCCGCGCACACCTGGCCCGTGATGTCGACCTCGATAGCGGAGTTGAGCGCGACCTGCCTCTCGTTCTGGGCGATGACGAACGGGTCGTTGACGTAGCTCTGGGGGTGGAACTCGAAGACCGGGTTGTTGTCGACGTATTCGTTAAGGCGATGGGTCCCCAGGATGAAGCCCGTTATGACTTTGCCGCGGTGCAGCGTCTTCTGCGCGTTGGTTACGATGCCGTTCTCGATGAGGTCGATGACGCCGTCGGAGAACATCTCGGTGTGGACGCCAAGGTCCTTGTGGTTCTCGAGCAAGGCCAGAACCGCGTCCGGAATCTCGCCGATGCCCATCTGCATCGTCGAACCGTCCTCGATAAGCTCCGCGACGTAGCGGCCTATTTTCATCCCCGTTTCGGAGACTTCGCCCGCGCCCGGCAGCTCCTTAAGGGGCTCGTCGACCTCGACGATGTGGCTTAGCTTGCGGACGTGGATGAACGAGTCGCCCAAAGACCGCGGGACCTGGGGGTTAATCTGGGCGATGACGTAGCGGGCCTTCTCCGCGGCGGGCTTCGTGACGTCGACGCCGACGCCGAAGGAGCAGAAGCCGTGCTCGTCCGGCGGGGAGAGGTTGCACAACACGACGTCCACGAGGTAATAGCCCTCGAGGATGAGGTTTCCTATTTCGTATAAATAAATAGGAATATACTCGGCGCGGCCGTCGTTCACCGCCTCGCGGGCGTTGGGGCCGGTGAAGTAGGCCATGTGGCGGAAGTGCGGCGCCATCTCCGGAGCCATATAGGGCGCGGGCCCGAAGGTTAACAGGTGCCAGACCTTCACGTCTTTCAATTCGCCGGCGCGCGCCGTCATCGCCTCGACGAGCGAAATAGGCTCGGCGCAGCCGGGGTGGACGTGGACGTGGTCGCCCGACTCGATTACCTTGACCGCCTCCGCCGCGGTCGTGCGCTTATCTTTGTATTCCTTGATCCAGCTCATCGCCCTACCTTACCCCCCAACGGGCCGGCCCGCTAATACCCGATGACGTCCTCCACGGGCGTGTACTCGAGGTTGAAAAGGTCGCACAAGCGGGGGTGGGTGCAAGCGCCGCCGTAGAAATAAATTCCCTTGCGCAGGCCCGCGTCCCGCGTCGCGGCCTCAACGACGCCCAGCGAGGCCACCGCCGCCAAGTACGGCTTCAGGTTGTTGTTGAACGCGTACGAGCAAGTGCGCGGTACCGCGGAGGCGATGTTGGGAACGCAATAATGGGTCACGCTATATTTCTCAAATACCGGGTCCGTGTGGGTCGTAGGCCGGCTCGTTTCGCAGCAACCGCCCTGGTCGATGGCAATGTCCATCAGGACGGCGCCCGCCTTCATCGACCGGACCATCTCCTCCGTAACGAGCATCGGCGGCCTGTCGCCGTGCACGTACGCCGCGGTAACCAAGACGTCGGTATAGGTGCACGCGCGGGCGATGTTCGGCGGTTCGGCCATATGGGTAATTACGGCCGGCACGACGGCCTCGGCCCGCCGGAGGTTGACGACCGAACGGTCGAAGAGGTGGGTTTGGACGCCGAGCGCGGCGAACGACTTAGCCGCGGTCGTCCCGACGTTGCCGGCGCCGACTATGGCCACCGCGGCCGGCGGGATGCCGGGGAGGTTGGCGAGCGCCACGCCGCGCCCCCCCTCGTAGTAGGACAGGTACCGGCCCGCGATGCTCGGCAACATGTGACCCACGAGCTCCGATATTATCTTCATCACCGGGAACTCGCCCCCCTCGTCTTCGATTATCTCGTAGCCGAACGCGACGAGCCTCTTCTCCATCATCGCCCGGACGGCCTCGTCGACGCGCGCGCCCAACTGGACCGCGCTGAACACTGCGGTGCCCTCGCGCATCAATTCCACTTCGCCGGCCGTCGGCGGCTGCACCTTGGCAACGGCCTCGGCCCGCCCGTAAACCTCCTGCGGCGAAAAGACCACCGTCGCGCCGACTTTCTCGTAGTCCTCATCCGAAAAGCCGGCGTCCGCGCCCGCGTCCTTCTCGACGAAGACGCGATGGCCCTCTCGCGCCAACGCGTACGCGCCCATCGGCGTAACCACGACGCGCGTCTCCGCGGACGTCTGCTCTTTGGGAATGCCTATATCCATAAACGTTTCTCCCGAAGGTGTCGAAGGCCGCCTTGCATATTTTTTCTTATTACTTTATAATATGTCAGCCGCGCGCGTCAACCTCAATCTCGACGGCGTCCGAGCGGGCCATAAATTTAACGCTGCCGTGTAAAAACGCGGACTCTGTGTAGGATTTCACTTGACACTCGAGCGGGGGTATTTTAAAATATATGAGCGGTTTTTACTGAGCACCGGGAGCGCAGGCCGACGCGAGGGCATTAGTTCGCGCGCCCACCCTATAAAATAGGTTCTTGCGTGAGCGTAAAGCCGCTCGCTTAGGCCCATACCCCCGTTGGGGCGTGGGTTTTTTTGTCACTTCCGTGAAAGTCGCGGCCGATGACCATCTCCAAAATCGACCCCAACTTCAAATACGAGGTCGCCGCGGAGCCGGGCGGCGAAGAGATAAAATACTGCTTCGCCTGCGGCACCTGCACCGCGGCGTGCCCCGTCCGCGCCATCGACGAGCGCTACAACCCGCGCAAGATCATCCGGATGATACTCTTGGGCCTGCGCGAACGCGTCCTCGACGCCGACTTCATCTGGCTCTGCTCGACCTGCTACTCGTGCGAGGAGCGCTGCCCGCAGGGGGTTTCCTTCGCCGAGATAATCACCGCCGTAAAGAACATAGCCGCGCGCGAGGGCAAGCTCCACCCGGCGTACGTGACGCAGCTCGAGCTCCTAAAAAAATTCGGCCGTCTCTACGAGCTGGAGGAGTTCGACAACAAGAAGCGCGCCAAGATGGGCCTCCCCGAGCTCAAGACCACTTGCGACGAGGTGGGCAAGCTGCTGGGCGACCAGTAACCTAATTTTATGGAAAATAAATACGCCCTCTTTCTCGGCTGCACGATACCGCTTCGCGGCCGCCACTACGAGAAATCGGCCGTCGAAGTAGCGCGCCTCTTCGGCGCCGAGCTCGAGCCCCAGCAGGATTTCGCTTGCTGCGGCTTCCCCATCAAGTCCGCCACGCGCGAGGGGACGCTGCTACTGGCCGCGCGCAACCTGGCCGTCGCCGAGGAGGCCGGCCTGGAGGTCCTCGCGTTGTGCGCGAGCTGCGCCTCGGTGCTCGCGGAGGCCGCCGAGGAACTGGCCGACGACGGGCTCCTTAAAAAAGTTAACGAGAAACTCGCGAAGGTGGGCCGCAAGGTCGAGAGGCCGCCGCGCGTCCGCCACTTCGCCCGGTGGCTCTACGACGAGGTCGGCCCCGAGGGCATCAAAGAAAAAGTGGTCGCGCCGCTGGGCGACTTCCGCTTCGCCGTCCACTACGGCTGCCACTACCTCAAACCCTCCTGGGCCTTTCACGACGTCGAGGACCCGGAGGCGCCGCATTCCATAGGCGACCTCTTGCGCGCGACGGGCGCCGAGGTCGTCGACTACGCCGAGTATAAGAAGTGTTGCGGCGGCGCGCTCCTCGGCATCGACGAGGAGCTTTCGCTCAGGATTGCCGGCGAGAAGCTGACGCGCGTCAAGGCCGCGGCGCCCGACGCCGTCGTCCTCGTCTGCCCGTTCTGCGCCGTGATGTACGACGACAACCAGGGCAAGGTCGCGGCTCAGCTCGAGGAGGAGCTCGGCGTCCCGGTGCTGTTCTTACCGCAGGTGCTGGGCCTCGCGCTGGGGCTCTCGGTTAAAGACGTGCAACTCAAGCTCGCGAAGAACAAGTGCGAGAAGTTAATCGCGGCGTTCGCGCAGGAGAAGTAAACCCCCCGCGTAGACGCCCTAAAGATTATCCGGTAACAATAGATGGCTAAAAAAGAGAAGCGTAACTACGTCGTCGGCGCGGTGATGGTGGTGGGCGGGGGCGTGGCGGGCGTGCAGGCCGCGCTCGACCTCGCCAACGCCGGCGTCAAGGTCTACCTCGTCGAGAAAAGCCCGGCCATCGGCGGCGCCATGGCCCAGCTCGACAAGACCTTCCCCACCAACGACTGCTCGATGTGCATCCTGGCGCCGAAGCTCGTCGAGGCGGGCCGCCACGAGAACATCGAAATCTTGACGTACGCCGAAGTGGAGAAAATCGAGGGCGAGCCGGGGCGCTTCAAGGCCACGGTGCGCAAGAAGGCGCGTCGCGTCGACCTCGACGCCTGCAACTCGTGCGGCGACTGCCTGGCCGCTTGCCCGCGGCAAACCTACCCGAAGAACAGAATAATCCAAATCGGCGACGTCACCGTTCGGACCAAGACCGTCCCGGAGGACGAGTGGTAAGACGCGTCGGCGCGTAAGGAGGTCGACCTTGGCAACGGCCACGCAGGCCAACAAGTGGGAACAGGCGGCGGTAATCATCGAGGATTACAAAGCTAATCCTACCTCTCCGATTATGCTCCTACAGGACCTGCAGGCGGCGTACAACTACGTTCCCGCGGAGGCGATGGAGCTCGCGACGCGCGAGTTGGGCATCCCGCTCGAGCAACTCTACGGCCTCGCGACGTTCTACAAGGCCTTCTCGCTCGAGGAACGGGGTAAACATAACATAAAAGTATGCAAGGGGACGGCGTGCGTCGTGCGCGGCGCCGCGGACATCCTGGACGGTTTCCTGCGCGAGCTGGGCCTCCCGCGCCCCGGCACTACCGGCGATAAAATGGTTACGCTCGAGGTCGTGAACTGCGTGGGCGCCTGCGCCATCGGCCCCATCGCCATTTTGGACGGCGAGTACCACGGCCACCTCGACCAGAGCATAGTCAAAGACAGGGTCGAATCCCTACGCGCCGAAGACGAAGAAGCGAGGAAATAAAGACAGATATCGAGGATGCGCGAGTGCGGATAAAAAGCCTATCTGACCTGGACGCGATCAAAGCGCGCGGTTTGACGCGAATCTACCCCGACAAGATGAAAATAACCTTCGGGTACGCCACATGCGGGATCGCGAACGGCGCCGCTGCCGCCTTGGAAACGCTGGCCGCCGCAGCGGAGGCCGAAGGCCTGGACGCGCTCGTCGACAAAACGGGATGCATCGGCTATTGCCAGGCCGAGCCGCTGGTTGACGTCTGGAATCCCGGTCAACCGCGCCTGGTGTACAAAAAGATTACGGCCAAGAAGGCCGCCCAACTCGTGAAGGACCTCAAAGAAGGTAACATCAGGAAAGGGTGGGTCCTTTATAAAGCGCTGCGCGAGCCTTATTTGCTGACGGACGAGATGCGGGAGTACGACGTCAACGGCGGAAACGGAACCTACGCCGACATCCCCACGAGCGGGGAGGTCCCGTTCTTCGCCAAGCAATTCAAAATCGCCATGCGCAACTGCGGCAACATCAACCCCGTCAACCTCGAGGAATACGTAGCTCGGGGCGGCTTCTACGCCCTCCATAAGGTCCTGACGACGATGTCGCCGGAGGATGTCGTTAACGAAGTCAAGGAGTCGGGCCTACGCGGCCGGGGCGGCGGCGGTTTCTCTACGGGCCGCAAATGGGCCACGGCGCGCAAAGCCGAGGGCGACGTAAAATACATCCTCTGCAACGCGGACGAGGGCGACCCGGGCGCCTATATGGACCGGGCCATCCTCGAGGGCGACCCCTACTCGGTCTTGGAAGGTATGCTCATCGGCGCCTACGCCGTGGGGAAGAGCGACACCGGGTATATCTACGTACGCCACGAGTATCCCCGCGCGTTGGAGATGTTGGAAACGGCCCTCGCCACAATGCGCGACTACGGCCTCCTCGGCGACGGCATTATGGGTTCCGACCTAAAATTCGACATCGAAATCAGCCGTGGCGGCGGGGCCTTCGTCTGCGGCGAATCGACCGCGCTCATGGCCTCTATCGAGGGGAAGCGCGGCGACCCGCGGTCCAAATACGTCCACACCGTCGAAGTCGGATTATGGGGTAAACCGACGGTCCTCAACAACGTCGAGACCTGGGCCAACGTACCGGCTATCATTATGCGCGGCGGAAAATGGTTCAAATCCGTCGGGACGCCTACCAATGCCGGTACCAAGGTCTTCTCTCTCGTGGGGAACATCAACCGAACCGGCCTCGTTGAAGTCCCCATGGGCATTACGCTGCGCGAGATAATATTCGACATCGGCGGCGGCATTACCAAGGACCGCGAGTTTAAAGGCGTTCAGACGGGCGGCCCGTCCGGCGGCTGCCTCCCCGCTGAGAAGTTGGACCTTTCGGTGGACTTCGACGCGTTGACGAAGGCCGGGTCCATGATGGGCTCGGGCGGCATGATCGTCATGGACCGCGACACCTGTATGGTGGACGTCGCGCGTTACTTTCTCAACTTCCTGGGCGAGGAATCGTGCGGCAAATGCACCCCCTGCCGCGAAGGCGTCCGCATCATGCACGACATCTTGACGCGCATCACCGAAGGAGAGGGCCGGGAGGGCGACATCGAGTTACTTGAGGAAATAGGGCTCGGCGTCCAGCGCAGCTCCCTGTGCGGCCTCGGCCAATCCGCGCCTAACCCCCTTCTCTCGACGATCAAATATTACCGCGGCGAATACGAGGCCCACATCCGCGAGAAGAAGTGCCCGGCCGGCGTGTGCAAAGCGCTCATCACTTATTCCATCGACCCCGAGAAATGCACCGGCTGTACGTTGTGCGCGGAACGTTGCCCTGAGGGGTGCATTACCGGCGAGAAAAAACAACCGTACGTCCTGGACGCCCGGAAATGCATTAAATGCAACGCGTGTTACGAGGCGTGCAATTTCGACGCGGTCCTGCGGCAATAGCCGCCCGGGAACGAGTACGATAAGAAGATGGTCAAGATAAAAATAGACGGCCGCGAGCTCGACGTGGAAGAGGGGACCACGGTCCTCCAGGCCGCCGAGGAACTAAAAATCCACATCCCCACCCTCTGCCACTGCGACTACCTCGAGCCCCACGCCTCCTGCCGCATCTGCTCCGTCAAGGCGCAAAACCCGGAGGGGACGTGGGAGCGCTACGTCACCGCCTGCAACTACCCGGTATGGGACGGCCTCGTCGTCATAACGGACGACGACGACGTGCGGAGCGTCCGCAAGCTCAACGTCGAGCTTCTGATGTCGCGCTGCGAGCCGGGCGTCGAGGTCCTCGACGCGCTCGCCGACGAATACGGCATAGACAAAGCAAACCCGCGCTTCGGCTACGGCGAAGGCCGGTGCATTATGTGCGGCCTTTGTACGCGGATGTGCCAAGACCGCGTCAAGGCCCACGCCATCGGCTTCGCGGACCGCGCCGCCGGCCGCGTGGTCACGCCGCCATTCAAGAAAGAGGCCGAGGCCTGCATCGCCTGCGGCGCCTGCTACACCATCTGCCCTACGGGCGAGGCGAAGCTCCGCGACGTACTGGGCCGCGAAGTTCTCCACGAAGAACTTACGCTCGCGACGACGAAAGCGATCTACGTCCCCATCAAACAGGCGGTCCCCAACGCCCCCGCGGTCGACGAGGAGACCTGCATCCACTTCCACATGCTCGAGAAAGGCCTGGACGCCTGCCGCATCTGCGAGGACGTCTGCCCCAAAGACGCCGTCGACTTGGACGCGAAGGAAGAGACCGTGGAGCTGGAGGTGGGCGCCGTCGTCGTCGCGCCCGGCTTCGCGCCCTTCGACGCCCGCCTCAAAAGCGAGTACGGCTACGGCCGCCTGCCCGACGTCTTGACGACGCTGGACTTCGAACGCATGAACCGCGCCGACGGCCTCACCGGCGGCGAAATCCTGAAGGAAGACGGCGGCCACCCCGAAACCGTCGCCTTCCTCCAATGCGTCGGCTCGCGCGACACGACGGTGGGCAAAGGGTACTGCTCCTCCGTGTGCTGCATGTACGCGACGAAAGAGGCGGTCATCGCCAAGGAACACGACCCGCGCATCAAGCCCACGATCTTCTTCATGGACATGCGGTCCTTCGGCAAGGAGTTCGACCGCTACGTCGAGCGCGCCGAGCGCGAGCACGGCATCCGCTTCGTCCGCAGCCGCGTCGACAGCGTCGAGCGGGAGAACGGTAAGTTGATATTGAAATATGAAAACGAAGCCGGCGCCTTCGCGCGCGAGGAGTTCGACATGGTCGTCCTCTCCATCGGCCTGACCGTCGACGACGACACGAAGGCATTGCTCGCGCGCCTCGAGTTGGAGGCCGACAAATACGACTTCGTCACCTCGCCTCCCTTCCGCCCCACCGACACGTCGCGGCCGGGGGTGTTCGTCGCGGGGGCCGCGGCCGGCCCCAAGGACATCCCGGAATCGGTAACGCAGGCTTCCGCCGCCGCGGCCCGGGCGGGCGCCGCCGTTGCCCCCGGCCGCTGGACCGAGACCGCGGAGGCCGAGTTCCCGCCCGAACGCGACATCGCCGGCGAGCCGCCGCGCGTGGGCGTCTTCATTTGCCACTGCGGCATCAACATCGGCGGCGTCGTAGACGTCCCGTCGGTGGTGGAGTACGCCGCGACGCTGCCCTACGTCGCCTATACGGAGCGCAACCTCTTCTCCTGTTCCGAGGATACGCAAAGGCTCATCTCCGAGAAAATCGCCGAGCACAACCTGACGCGCGTCGTCGTCGCCGCCTGCACCCCCCGCACCCACGAGCCGCTCTTCCGCGCGACGCTCCGCGACGCCGGCCTCAACCCCTACCTCTTCGAGATGGCCAACATCCGCGAACACTGCTCGTGGGTCCACATGAAGCAACCCGAGGAGGCGACGGCCAAAGCGAAAGAGCTCGTGCGTATGGCGGTCGCGCGCGCCGTCGACCTCTCGCCTCTAACGGATATCGAATTGCCCGTCACGCAGACGGCCCTCGTGATCGGCGGCGGCGCCGCAGGCATGACCGCGGCCCTCGCCCTCGCCGACCAGGGTTTCGAAACTTATTTGGTAGAAAAGGAAAAAGATCTCGGCGGCCATCTCCACCACATTAAATATCTGCCCGGCGGCGCGGACGTGGCGCCGTTCCTCGCTGAGCTGGTCGCGAACGTCGAAGGGCACGAGAAGATTAAATTGTTCACCGGTGCCATCCTCAAGTCGGTCTCCGGCTTCGTCGGCAACTACGTCTCCGTCGTCGAGGACGAAGAGGGCGAGCACCAGCTCGAGCACGGCGCCGTCGTCGTCGCGACGGGCGCGCGGATGGCCGAGCACGACGAGTACGGCTACGCCTCGAGCGACCGCGTCGTGTCGCAGCGCGAGCTGGAGGAGGCGCTCGCGGAGGGCAAAGTCCCGCACGGCGCCGGAAGCGTCGTCATGGTCCAGTGCGTCGGCTCCCGCGACGACGAGCACCCCTACTGCTCGCGCATCTGCTGCACCGAGGCCGTCAAGAACGCCCTTAAATTAAAAGAGCTCAACGCCGAGGCGAACATATACATATTATATAGGGACCTGAGGACGTACGGCGAGGCGGAGGACTACTACCGCGAGGCGCGCGAGAAAGGCGTCTTCTTCGCCCGCTTCGAACCCGAGAACAAACCCGTCGTGACGCCCCACGGTGATAAAGTAAAGGTCAAGTGGTACGACATCATCCTCGGCGAGGACGTCGAGCTCGACGTCGACCTGGTCGCGCTCGCGCAGGGGACGTGGCCCGACGTCGCCGCCAACAAAGAGCTCGCCGAAATGCTCAAGGTCCCGTTGACGGCGGACGGCTTCTTCCTCGAGGCGCACATGAAGCTCCGGCCGGTGGACTTCGCGACGGACGGCGTCTTCCTCTGCGGCCTAGCGCACGCGCCCAAGACCCTCGAGGAGTCCGTAGCGCAGGCGCAGGCCGCCGCGGCTCGAGCCGCAACCGTTCTCGCCAAGCCTACGATAAAGGCGGAGGGCCGCGTCGCCGTCGTGAACGAGCGGCGCTGCGTTGGCTGTGGGACGTGCGAGGCCGTCTGCCCCTACAACGCTATTGAAATTAACAAAGAAAAAATGGTGGCCGAGGTCAACGCCGGCCTGTGCAAGGGCTGCGGCTCCTGTGCCGCGGCCTGCTGGTCCGCCGCGGTGGACGTCGCCGGCGTAACTAACGAACAATTGCTCGACGCCATCACGGCGCTCTGAGACGATACCGGCGGCTTCAGCCGCCGGAGAAAACCAAGTCTTGATACCGGCGGTTTTAACCGCCGGAGCTTCAGCGGCGGAGCGTTAACGTCGGCCTTCAGGCCGACGAGAGACATGGCCGATACCCGAAACGACTGGGAACCGAAGATCCTCGCGTTCCTGTGCACGTGGTGCAGCTACGCGGGCGCGGACCTGGCGGGCGTCTCGCGGCTGCAGTACCCGCCGAACGTACGCGTCATCAAGGTGCCGTGCTCGGCTCGAGTGAAGCCGCTTTATCTAATTCGCGCGCTGATGGAGGGCTGGGACGGCGTGCTGGTGTCCGGTTGCCACCCGGGTGACTGCCACTACATCGCCGGCAACTACGCCGCGCGGCGTCGCTTCACGTTACTCAAAGAGTTCGTAGAGTACTTCGGCCTCGAGCCCGGGCGCCTAAACTTCTCGTGGGTATCGGCGAGCGAGGGCGGCAAGTACGCCGACGTAATCAAAACCGTCGTAGACCGCGTCCGCGAGCTCGGGCCGGCGCGGCGGATGGTTAAGGAATACGCGGAACCGGAAAAAGTTTGAACGTTCGTAAACCACAAGGAGGGCCGCCAAATGGCCGAAGAAAAAATTATAGCGTTCTGCGGAATCCTATGTTCCGACTGCCCGGCGTTCAAGGCTACGCTCGCGGGCGACGAGGAGGCGCTCGCGAAGCAGGCGGCGGAATGGTCCTCCGACGAATACCCGCTCGAGGCGGACGACCTCCTGTGCGACGGCTGCATTTACGAGGATAAGAGAACGGCCACGTTTTGTCTGGATTGCGACGTCCGCCAATGCGCGCTCGAGCGTGGCGTCGAAAATTGCGCCCACTGCGACGACTTCCCGTGCGACAAGCTCGAGAAGCCGTGGGCGATGTGCGTCGACGCGAAGACGACGCTGGAGGAACTCCGGCAGATGCTTAAGGGGTCGTGATGGCCGAAGAGAAAATAATCGCTTTCTGCGGCATAGACTGCGCCGCGTGCCCGGCGTACGTTGGAACGCAAACGGGCGACGAGGAATTGCTCGCGAAGGCGGCTGCGGCGTGGTCGACGCCGGAGGACCCGCTGGCGCCGGAGGACGTAATCTGCTACAGCTGCACGCAAACCGAAAAGCGCCTCTACACCTGGTGTACGCAGTGCCGGATGAAGGACTGCTGCCGCGAAAAGGGAATTCCCAACTGCGCCTATTGCGACGAGTACGCGTGCGACGACCTTAAAAAGCTTTGGGATATAGTTGAGTCGCAGGACCCGCAGACGACCCTCGACGACATAAGGCGGGAAGTCAAAAGGCTGTAAACGGATTCCGCATGGCCGTCGAAGACGAAATACGCGCCAAGGCGCGGGAGCTTTTAGCGTCGGGCAAGGCCGAGGTCGTGGTCGGCTTCGTCGCCGGGACGGTTCCGCTCACGGCGAGGCCGGCGCTAATTAAGGAGGCGGCCGACGCCGACCGCCTCGTCTGGAACCGGTGCTGTACGCCCGGCCTCGCGCGCTACGTCCTCGATTATATCCGGGACCGGCGAAAGCGCCGCGACTTCGACGCGGCGAAGGCGAAGAAGGTCGCGGTCGTCGCGAAGCCCTGCGACGCCCGGGCCCTCGTTACCTATATACAAGAGAACCAGTTCGCACCGGGCGACCTCTTTGTCGTCGGCGTCCATTGCGCGCCGATGGTCGACCGGCGGAAGGTTTTCGAGGAGGTCGGCGCGTACCGGCTCGAGGAAGCGCGCGTCGACGGCGACGCGATCGTAATAACGACGACGGATGGCGGCGAGGAACGTCTTCCCCTCGGCGACTACGTCGACGCGAGTTGCGCCGTATGCGCGCGCCTCGAGCCGCCGCTGGCCGACGTAACCTACGGCGAGGCAGTTGCGCCCCCGGCCGACGCCGACCCGTACGCGCGCGTCCGCGAGCACGAGGCCCGCGGAAGCGACGAACGTTGGGCCTGGCTCGAGGAGGAGCTGGGCCGCTGCATCCGCTGCTACGCCTGCCGCCAGGTCTGCCCGGCCTGCTACTGCGAGGAGTGCTTCGCCGAGCAGCGGAACCCGGCGTGGATCGGCCCGGCGACGGCCGAGGAAGACCTAGTCGCGTTTCACCTCGTACGCGTCTTCCACACCGCGGGCCGGTGCGTCGAATGCGGCGAGTGCGAGCGCGCCTGCCCGATGAACATACAGCTCCGCGTATTATCCGAGAAGCTGGTCAAAGACGTCGCGGAGAAATTCGGCTACGTCGCGGGCGAGGACGCGGAGGTCTCGCCGCCCCTCGCGACCTATAAACCCGACGACCCCAACGAGGACTTCATGTAAATGGTCGCCGGTAAAGTAAAGCGAAACGAATTGTCGACGTTCCTGGAGGCCGCGAAGGCCGCCGGGTACGACGTCTTCGCGCCGGCCCGGGCCGCGGAGGGCTGGGCGTTCGTGCCGTACGAGGGGGGCGAGGTCGACCTCGACGGCTACTTGTTGACGACAGCCAGCGTCAAGGGTTTCGTCTTGCCCCAGCTCGAGGCGTTCCTCACGTACGACGACGACGACGGCCGCCTCGTTCCGACGGCGGAATCGAAACTGCTTGTCTTCGGCGTTCGGCCCTGCGACGCCCGCGCGCTCGCGCTCGTCGATAAGGTATACCGCGACCGCGGCTTCCGCGACCCGCAATACCTCGCCCGGCGGGACAATACGTTGCTCGTCGTTTGGGCGTGCGACGCGCCGGCGCCGACTTGCTTCTGCACCTCCGTGGGCGGCGGCCCGGCGGACGAGGCCGGCGCGGACGTAATTATTTACAAATCCGGCGACGACCTTCTGCTCGAGGGCGTCTCGGCCAAGGGCGAGGAACTCCTAAAGGCGGCGAAATTAGAAAAAGTATCCGACGCGGAACTCGACGAAGCGAAGGCAACCTACGCGAAGGTGGCCGAGGCGATGACTCCCCTCTGGGATTTGGAAGCGGTTCGCCCTAAGTTGTACGAGAACTTCGACGCCGCGGCGTGGGAGGAGGTCGCGTCGCGCTGCGTGAGCTGCGGCGCGTGTACGTTCGTCTGCCCGTCGTGCCACTGCTTCGACGTCGTCGACGAGGGCAAGCACGGCCGCGGCCGGCGCCTACGCTTCTGGGACGCCTGTACCCAGTCGCTCTTTACGCTGCACGCCTCAGGCCACAACCCGCGCGAGCGCGCGAGCCAGCGCTACCGCCAACGCGTCCTGCACAAGTTCTACTACTTCCACGAAAACTGGGGCGAGAACTTGTGCGTGGGGTGCGGCCGGTGCGTCGTCGCCTGTCCGACCAACGTCGACATCCGCGAGGCCGTGACGCTCGTCATCGGGCCGTAAAAAATATGGAGCAAAAGGTGGCAAACGCCGCGCTTGCCGAGACGCCGCTTCTGCCGCAACCGGCGACGCTCGAGCGCGTCGTCGTCGAGACCGCGGCCGCGGACCTCAAGAGCTTCTATTTGAAATTTAACGACGGCCGGCGGTGGGACTACCTGCCCGGGCAGTTTGCCGAGCTGTCGCTCTACGGCTACGGCGAGGCACCCATCGGCATGGCCTCCAGCCCCACGGAAGGCGACCACCTGATGTTCACGGTCTTCAATACCGGCGGCGCAGTTTCGCGCGCGCTGCACCGCCTGGCGCCCGGCGCGAAGGTCGGCCTTCGCGGCCCGCTGGGTAACACCTGGCCGCTCGAGGAGCTGCGCGGCAAGAACGCGACGGTCATCGGCGGCGGCTTCGCCTTCACGACGCAACGGTCCTTAATTAAATACATCCTCGCGAACCGAAAAGATTTCGCCGAGCTCACGGTCGTTTACGGCGCGCGTTCGCCCGGGGCGCTGCTTTATAAACCAGAGCTCGCCGAGTGGGAGAAGTCGCCCGAGCTTACGCTCCACCTCACGGTCGACAAGGGCGACGAGACCTGGGCCGGCCGGGAGGGCTTCGTGCCGACGGTAGTGGAGGAGGAGAAGCTTAGCCCGGATAACGCGATTGCCCTTATATGCGGGCCGCCAATTATGATAAAATTTACGCTGCCCGTTATGGACAAGCTCGGCTGGCGGCCGGAGCAGATCTACACCAGCCTCGAGATGAGGATGAAGTGCGGCGTGGGGATGTGCGGCCGCTGCAACGTCGGCCCGAAGTACGTCTGCGTCGACGGCCCGGTATTCTCGTTCGCCGAGCTGTCGAAACTGCCGCCGGAATATTAACCGCGTAATCGCCGAACGGGAAGTTCGTTTCACATAAAACCAAAACGCGGGAGCGCCAAATGAAGATCAAGGATTACGACCTTCCGGACGAGCTGTATTACCACAGCGACCACGCGTGGGCGAAGCTGGAGGAAGACGGCCGCGTGCGCGTCGGCATGAACGACTTCTACCAAAAGGCCGCGGGCGACGTCGTCTACGTCGACCTCCCCTTCGAGGACGACGACGTGTCGGCGGGCGAGACCTGCGGCAAGGTCCAGTCGTCGAAGTGGGTGGGCAAGTTGGTGGCGCCGGTCTCGGGCACCATCGTCGAGGTCAACGAAGACCTGGAGGGCCAAAGTATGCTCATCAACAAGGACCCCTACGGCGCCGGCTGGATCATGGTCATCCAACCTTCCGACTGGGAGAGCGAGAAGGCGAGCCTCATGCAGGGCGACGCCGTCGCGACGTGGTTGGAAGGCGAGATGAAGAAGGCCGAGGAAAGCGGCAAATAGCTAAAGCCCCCCGAGGGGCGGAGGTGGCACTATGAAACTCGACGTTCCCTACGGCAAGGAGACGGTCCCGCTCGAGGTGCCGGACGACGCCGAGGTAGTATACCCCAACGAGGTCGAAATCAAAGACGAGGGGAAGGTTCTGGCGGAGGCGCTGGCGAACCCGATTAAATCGAAAACGTTCGCCGACTTCCTGGCGGACGCGCGCGACGTGCTCTTCATCGTCAACGACGCGACGCGCCCCACGCCGACGGCCCGCGTCCTCGAGCTAATCAAAGACGACCTCAAGGACGTAAACGCCTCCTACATCATCGCGACCGGCGCGCACCGCGCGCCCACCGAGGAGGAGCTGCGCGAGATCTTCGGCGCCCTGTACGACGACGTCAAAGACCGAATCATAATCCACGACGCCAAACGCGACGAGGACATGGTCCACATCGGCACGTCCAAGAACGGGACCGAGATGTACGTCAACCGCGCCGGCGTCGAAGCGCACAAGATCGTCATCATCGGCTCCGTCGAGCCGCACTACTTCGGCGGCTACACCGGCGGCCGCAAGGCCTTCCTGCCCGGCATCGCCTCGCGCATGACGATCGAGCAGAACCACAAGTACGCGCTGCGGCCCGAGGCTAAGGCGCTCGCGCTGGAGGGGAACCCGGTCCACGAGGACATGATCGACGCGCTGAAGACGATCGCGGACAAGGAGATCTTCTCCATCATGACGGTCCTGGACGGCGAGCACCGCCTCTACGCGGCGACCGCGGGCCACATCCACGACTCGTTCTACGCCGCCATCGAGGCCGCGAACGAGGTCTACTGCGTGCCGGTCTCGGCCGAGGCGGACGTAGTGGTTAGCATCGCCCCCTACCCCATGGACATCGACCTCTACCAGTCGCAGAAGGCGTTGGATAATAGCAAGCTCGCGCTGAGGGACGGCGGCATAATTATCCTGGTCTCGAAATGCCGGATGGGGACCGGCGACGAGGCGTTCCTCGAGCTCTTGGCGAGCTGCGCGACGCCGCAGGAGACGCTCGCGAAGTTGGACCGGGACTATAAATTGGGCTGGCACAAGGCCGGCAAGATGGCCGAGGTAGCGGTCCGCGGCGAGATGTGGGGCGTCACCGACCTCGACGACGAGACGCTCAAGAAGGCTTTCATAAAACCTTATAAAAACCTCCAGCAGGCGTTCGACGACGCTCTCGACGCGAAGGGCGAGGGCGTGCGCGTGCTGGTTATGATGAACGGCTCGATGTCGATACCGATGATAAAATCGTAAATGCCGCGCCCCGGCGACGGGCGCGACTTGGAGGTAGAAATGCCGAGGAAAAAAACTACGACTCGCCGGAAGGTCACGAAAAAGGCGAAGCCGAAAGCCGCCGCCAAACCGGCGGCGAAAAAAGCCCGGGCCAAACCCGCCCCCCGGGCGAAAACGAAAACCCGGCCGACGAAGCGCGCGAAGGCCGCGCCTAAACCCAAAACCCGACGGCCCGCGGCAAAACCGGTCCGTAAAAAAGCGGCCCGGCCTGAAATACTGAAAAAGGTCGAGGCCATCGTCGGCAAGCTCGGCTACACCACCTCGCCGGTGGAACTCCGCGCCTACGCCGGCGACGCGAGCATGCACCTCGCCGAGCCGGACGTCGTCGTCCGGCCCACGTCCGCTCAGCAGGTCTCGGAAATTCTGAAGCTCGCGAACAAGTACAAGATACCGGTGACGCCGCGCGCCGCCGGGACCTCCGTCTGCGGCCAACCGGTCCCCATCCACGGCGGCATCACCCTCGACATGCAGGGCATGAACAAGATAAAAGAGGTCCACGTCGAGGACTTCTACGTCGTCGTCGAACCGGGCGTGGTCTACGCCCAGCTCAATGAATTTCTGAAGCCGTACAAGTTCTTCTTCCCGCCGGCGCCGGGCTCGGGCGACGCCGCGACCGTCGGCGGCATGATCATCAACAACGCCTCGGGCGTAAACGCCGTCAAGTACGGCGCGACGCGCGACTACGTCCTCGGCCTGGAGATTGTCCTGCCGACGGGCGAGATCATCCACAGCGGCTCGCGGACGCTCAAGAGCAGCGCCGGCTACCAGCTCGACCGCCTTATGTGCGCCTCCGAGGGGACGCTGGGCGTCATCACCGAGATCAACCTGCGCGTCGTCCCGCTCCCCAAGAAGACGGCGATGGCGATGGCGGTATTCGATGACCTCGAGAAGGCGGGCCAGTGCGTCTCGGACCTTATCGCCAAGCCGCTCATCCCGGCCTCGCTCGAGCTTATGGACTCCATCTGCATTCGGGCCGTAAACAAGGCAACGAACCTGGGCCTACCCGAGGTGGAGGCCATCCTCCTCATCGCCGTAGACGGCCACCCGGCCGCGGTCAAGGACGAGATCGAAGCGGTGGCCGAGGTCTGCCAGAAGGCCGGCGCGATCCGGCTCGACTACACCGACGACCCGACGAGAATAGGCGAAATCCAAAAAGGCCGCAAGGCCATGATCCCGTCGCTGTCGCGCTTCGAGCCGGACAAGGTCACGGTAATGTTCGCCGACGACATGGCGGTCCCGCCGTCGCAGGTGCCCAAGGCCGTCAAGGCGTTCCACGAGATACAAGAAAAGTACCCCGGCATCTATATCCCGACGTACGGCCACGCCGGCGACGGCAACCTTCATACCAAGTTCATCATGAATCCCACGGACCCGGACATCTGGGAGAAGGCCGAGAAGGCGAACGCGGAGGTCTTCGACGCGGTTTTGGCGCTTGGGGGAACGGTGAGCGGCGAACACGGCGTCTCGATAACCAAGGCGCCGTACTTCAAAAAGGAGCGCGCCGACTCGCTGGAGGCGATGCGCAAAATCAAACGGGCGCTCGACCCCAACAACATCCTCAACCCCGGGAAGATGTTCGACTGGCCCGAGCCGAACGTCGCCCACTTCCTCCGCTACAAAATGGGCGCCCGCAAGTACGGGCCGGGGATGGAGGCGCTGCAGAAGTGGGAGATGGAGCTCAACGCCTGCACGCAGTGCGGCTACTGCAAATCGGTTTGCCCCACCCTCGCGGACCTCGGCTGGGACAGCACGGGCGCGAAGGGCTACTTGATGGCGTCGTACGCGCTGCTGCAAGACGACCTCAAGCCGGACGAAGACGTCGTCAACAGGCTCTACACGTGCACGATGTGCCTGGACTGCACGCGGCGCTGTGAGACGAAGATCGAGGTCGCCCCTATCGTCGAGGCGGCGCGGGCGAGCCTGGTCAAGGCCGGCCTCCGGCTCCCGGGCCACGAGGACCTGGTGAACAAAGTACTAGCGACCGGCAACATTTACGGGGAGGAGGAGCCTGCCGTCAAACCGCGAGAGGGCGAGGCGCTTCTGTACCTCGGCTGCCAGTACGCGCAGCGGCCCAACATGGTCAAGATGTTTACGCGCATCCTCGACAAGCTGGGCGTCAAGACGAAGATAATCGAGGAGACGTGCTGCGGCAACCCGCTTAAGATTTTGGGTTATTGGGACGAGTTCGAGGAGCAGAAGAAGAAGTTCAACGAGATGACGCCGGACGTCGAGCTCATCACGTTCTGCCCGACGTGCACGTTGTTCCTCAAGGAAGAATACGGCAGGCCGGTGAAGCACGCGCTCCAAGTAATCGCGGAACGGCTTGCCGACGCGCCGATCAACAAGCTCGAGCTTAAGGCCACGTACCACGACCCGTGCCACCTCTCGCGGGGCGCCAAGATAACGAAAGAGCCGCGCGACATCATGAAGGCGCTCGGCGTCGACCTGGTCGAGATGTCGCTCGCCAAAGATTTGACGCGTTGCTGCGGCGGCGGCGGCGGCATCATAACGTCGGTGCCCGACCTCTCCGGCCGGTTGGCCGTGTCTCGGGCGGAGCAGGCCGCGGCTACGGGCGCCGACACCGTCGTGACGGTCTGCCCGACGTGCGAGCTTACGCTCCGCACCGGCGCCCAGGCCATCGGCGGCGGCGACGGCCTTAGAGTAGAAAACCTCCTGGACCTCGTGTGGAAGGCGATTAAATAGGATGAAAGTTTACGACCTGGGCCTGCAGCCGAAGCTCGACTCCATGCTCTGCTTCCACGCGCTGGCGCACCTGGGGCGCGAGGGGCTGATGCTAGTCTCGCCCGCTTCCACCATAGCGTGCGTCGGCTACTTTCAGGACACGCGCGAGGTAATCGACCTCGACTTCTGCCTCCGCCACGGCCTGGAGGTCATGCGGCGCGAGGTCGGCGGCGGCGCCACCCTCCTCGACTCGAGCCAGGTCTTCTACCAGGTTATCCTCCGCAAGGACAACCCGCTCGTGCCGCCCACCGTGGACGGCGTCTACCGCAAGTTCTCGCAGCCGGCCGTCGACGCGTACGGCGACCTGGGCGTCGAGGTCTCCTTCCGCCCCATAAACGACCTCGTTACGCGCGAAGGCCGCAAGATCGCCGGCGAGGGCGGCGCCGACATCGGGCCCTGTATGGCCTTCGTCGGCGGCATCCTGTTGGACTTCGACTACGAGCTGATGCCCAAAATCCTGAAAGTGCCGGACGAGAAGTTCCGCGACAAGTTCTATAAGTCGCTCGGCGAGAACCTCACAACCCTCCGGCGGGAAACGGGGCGGCTGGTTCCGCGCGAGGAAGTGACGGCGGCGCTCAAACGCCGCTTCGCCGAGGTCCTGGGGCCTTTGGAGGAGGCGCCGCTGGACGACGAACTTCGCGCCAAGATGCGCGAGCTCGAGACGCGGTTCCGCTCCGACGAGTTCCTATTTCGTAAAATCCGAAAACCCGCCGCCCGCGAGACGCGCGTGCGCGAAGGGGTGCGCTTCGTCGACGGCGTCCACAAGGCGCCGGGCGGCCTCTTGAGTTGCTACGCCGAGTTGGCCGAGGAAGTGATCGACGACGTCTCGATAACAGGGGACTTCACGATGGTTCCCCGGGCGGGGCTCGAGGGTTTGGAGGCCGCGATCGTCGGCGCGCCGTACGAGCCCCGGCCGGTAGGCGACGCCATCGAGGATTTCTATGGCAAAAGCAACTTGGATACGCCGGGCGTCGCGCCCGAACACTACCTGGCGGCCTTGGGGCTGGCCGGGTGAGAGGCGTTCGCGCCCGCGTGAAAAGAGCTAAAATTATTTAAACACGTTCTTTCTCAGAACACAAACGCGGAGGCGCGCATGCCAACGAAAAAACACGGCTGGGAAGCGACGTGGCTTCAGCACGAGGCCGCGGCGCCCCCCAAGGGTAAAAAAGAACACCCGCTGGTCGACGTCGCGGAACCCAACCTCTACCGGGACCAGTTCCCGTATTGCGAAATACCAAAAATCGCCTTCGACGGCAAGACGGTGCCGCTATCGCCGGCGGAGGACATCTGGGTCACGGATACGACGTTCCGCGACGGCCAGCAAGCCCGGCCGCCTTACACCGTCGACGACGTCGTACACGTCTACGACCTG
Organism: Candidatus Zixiibacteriota bacterium; assembly: GCA_011773985.1. Classification (GTDB taxonomy): domain Bacteria; phylum RBG-13-66-14; class B26-G2; order WVWN01; family WVWN01; genus WVWN01. Next base: position 74,772 of record WVWN01000053.1, read on the forward strand.
CTGCACCGGCTCAGCGGCCCCAAGGGCGTCGTACGCCAGTCCGAGTTCTTCCTCTACAGCGAAAAGGACCGGGAGGCGCTCGAAAAGTGCCAGGAACGCGGGTACGAGTACCCGGAGATTACGGGGTGGATCCGCGCCGTCCCGGCCGACTTCGAGCTCGTCAAAAACGTCGGCCTGGAGGAGACCGGCATTCTGACCTCCATCTCGGACTACCACATCTTCATGAAATTCAAAAAGGACCGGAAGCAGGTTCTTGAAGACTTCATGGTCGTCATAAACGCCGCGGCCGAGGCGGGCCTCAAGGCCATCCGGTGCCACTTCGAGGACATGACGCGGGCCGACTTCTGGGGCACGGTGGTCCCGTTCGCGGAACGGCTCATGCGGTTCTCGGAAGACACCGGGATGAAGATAAAGATCCGCATCTGCGACACGATGGGCTACGGCTTGCCCTGGCCTGAAGCCGCGCTGCCGCGCAGCGTACCGAAGTTGGTGTACTACTTGCGCACCGAGCTCGGGATACCCCACGACCAGCTCGAGTTCCACGGCCACAACGACTTCCACCTCGT
>WVWN01000053.1:75347-79072 GCA_011773985.1 Candidatus Zixiibacteriota bacterium
ATCGGCGAGCGGACCGGCAACTCGCCCCTCGAGGCGCTGTGCGTCGAATACGCCGGCCTTAAGGGGACGACCGACGGTATGGACATGACGGCCATCAAAGAGATCGGCGAATACTTCGAGAAGAATATGGGTTGGCCCGTGCCCTCCAATTACCCGTTCGTGGGCCGGGACTTCAACGTCACGCGCGCCGGCATCCACGCCGACGGCGTCATCAAGAACGAGGAAATATACAACATCTTCGACACGGCCTGCATCCTCAGCCGCCCGCTCGGAATATCCGTGACCGACAAGTCGGGCGTCGCGGGCATCGCGCTGTGGGTTAACCAACAACTCGGCCTGGAAGGCGACAAGCAGATCGAGAAGAAGCACCCCGGCATCACGGCCATCGCGAAATGGGTGGAGGGGCAATACGCCGCCCGCCGGACGACCGCCATATCCAGCGAGGAGATGCTCGAGCAGGCCAAAAAGCACATACCCGACTTCTTCGCTTAGCGCGGGCCGGGCCCGCGGGGTCGTATATGTCGACGTACCGCCGGGGGGAACCCGTGACGGAAAACACGGAAAACGGGGCCCGTCTGTTCGTGTACGGGACCCTCAAGGACGAACAAGTCTTCCGCGTGGTAACCGGCGAGCGTCCGCGCGCTACGGCGGCGGTGCTCGAGGGTTACGGGAAAATAACCTCGTTCAAATCTTTTCCCCACGTCGTGCCTCGAGCCGGGTCGAAGGTCGAAGGCATGCTCGTGACGGGGGTTAGCCCCGAGGCCCTCGCCCAGCTCGACCAATACGAAAACGAGGGAAGATTATACGTACGAGAAAAGGCAATCGTACGTACCGCGGGAGGTTCGGAGGAGGTATACGTCTACGTCGGCGGGCCCGAACTCACCGCCCCGAAGGCACCCCCGGATATGGAAGTAGCGGACCGCGTTGCCGATTTTATTAAAAGGCGTATCGAGGGGGCGCTCGCCGCGGAAGTTCCGGGCGAAAGCCGGCTCCGAGATTTAGAGGCGCGCGTGCGGGGCGAACTTTTAGGGGAAACGGTTGACGACCTAACCCGGGAACATTTCGAGCGGCCGGGTCTACAGACTTCGGCCGTAAAACATCGCCTCGAGGGTTCGGGCTTCCCCTCGCTCGAATGGCTAGCAAGGGAACGGCCCGCGGTCAAGTACGCGCCCCATTACCTTCGCCTTATCGTAAAGACGATAATATTCAACCAACTCGAGGAACGGGTTCGGCGCGATTTCCGGGGCGCCGTCCAGGTAGCGGATAAATATTACGAACACGCCGTCTCGGCGTTGGCCGCGCTCCAATACGTCGGCGATAACCTGGGCCCCGTCGGCGAGATCGTGGACTCGCTGGGCGTCGCCGCCTATGACCCGCGACTCGAGTATACCGACGTCGCCGTCGCGGCGTTATTCATCGCGGACGAACTTTACGCGCGCGACCGCCTGGAGCCGTACATCGAGCGGATAAAAGAACGGCGGGCGCGGGGCGGCGTACCGCTGGGATACGAGGCCGAGTTCAGCCCGCTAGGGCGCGATATCATCGGCGCCGCGCCCGACGAGGACCCGACGTTCGACGGGTTCTACTACTTCGACGACTTCGACCTCGGCGGCCGCCTGTGGAAGCTCGGCGGCCACGTCGACGACCACCGCTTCGCGACGCCGGACCGCGGCCGCGTACGCGGCTTCCTGGAGCTCGAGCTCGGCCGCTACAAGATTCTGGGCGACCTCTCCAAACCGGCCACGGCGGACCCGGTCATACTTTCGGACTTGGCGAACGCCACGGTCGCGTTCGCGGAAATAGCACCGCATAGCTTACACTTCTCGCTCCAGCTCGAGGAAGGACGGCCCGTCGGCGAGCCCCCGCCGCCCCAACATCTGATATGTCTCCTGATACTCGGCGGCGACTTGAACCTGGACGAAGAGGGCACCTTGCGTGAAAAACGGTTGCACCAGCGCGAAATCTACAACCATCTTACGGGCCTCGACTTCTCGCGCCATAATGTCCACCGCAGCCGCCCGGGCGACGACAATCCCGCCCCGGTCATCGAATACGAGTTCGGCCGCCTCTTCTACGAGCACTCGTACGTCGACCTCGTTATGGCGCTCAAGGGGTTCCAGCTCGCGACCAACCCGCCGCCGCTCGACCTCTCTCCCGACTCGCCGCACCTGGCCTACAACCGCGAACTCGAGCAGGAGCTTTTGGCGTGGGCCGCGGCGCCGTACGCGCTCGCGCGGCAAGACGTCGAGACCTTCCTCGCCGCGGTCGAAGAAGGGCTCGCGTACGAGACGCGGGAACTCGGCGGCCACCCGCCGGCGTTCTGCCGAGAATGGTTAGATAAAATAGAGCGCAAACTCAAGAGCTACAACGCGTACATCTGGGGCGAGGGCAAAGAGTGGCTAATCGCGACGTAAGGGCGTCGCCGCTGGCGCTATTTCTGTTCGAGGCGGAAGAGCGAATCGTCAACGAGGCGACCGCGCGTCTCCGGCAGTCGGCGTTGGAGCACTATCGCCAGATGGAAACGATAGACCTGCGCCCGCGCGTTCAGGCCGACTTCGACGCTTATCGAGAATCGGCTTTGTCCGGCGACGCCGAGCCCTTCTGCTCTTACCTGGCCGACGTAGGCAGAAAACGACTTCAACAGGGTTATCGCCTTGAGGAGTTGCTCTTCGTTCTGGATACGTTGTTCGCCGTCGTCTGGGAAGCCGCGGCGGCGGCGTGGCGGGAGCGCGGCGCGCAAGCCTTCGACGACCTGAGGCGACTGGCCGACGGCATATCCCGGGGGAAGGGCCGGTTGGCGACATTATACGAAGAAAAGGCCAAGAAAGAACGGGCCGCGCTGGGCAGGCTCAGCGCCGCGTTCGACGAATACCTAAGGTTGCGCAAAGCCGCCCGGGACGAGGGGCAAGAAAATAGAAAGGGGGGCACGACGTGAAATGTAAAAATTGCGACTTCGAGCTCGCGGCGGAGTTCCGCTTTTGCCCGTACTGCGGCCTTGCCGCGGCCGACTGTTGGGAAAGTCACTTCTTCGCCGCGGTATTGGCCGACTTCGGCGGCGACGCGGACGGCGCGATGGAAAAATATCGGCGGGCGTTGGCGTCGGACCCCAGCAACGAATACGTCTTAGTCCACCTCGGCCGGACTCACTACCATCGAGGGCAATTAAAGGAGGCCATAGCGGTTTTGGAGGAGGCCGCGAAGACCAACCCGCATTCGGCGCCGGCGCACTACTTCCTCGGCCTCTGCTATTATCGCACGGCGCACGTGGAAGATGCTGTAGATTGTTTTAAAAAAACGCTCGCCCTTGAGCCCGAAGCCGCGCTCTCCTACTATTGGCTCGGCCTCCTGTACTACCACATGGGGAAATTGCGCGAGGCCATCAAAGCTTTCGACGAGCTGTTGGCCCGAAACGCGGAAATAACCGTCGCGTATTACCAACGCGGCCTCGCGCGCGCCCGCCTCGGCCTCAAGGAAGAGGCGGTGGAAGATTTTAAAAAGGTCGTAGAAAAGAACCCGCGCAACGCGCAGGCGTACGCGCAGCTTGGCGAAGCCTACTTCAACCTGGGGGACAACTACCGCGCCGCGGAAGCGCTCAAGCGCGCGCTCGAGCTCGACGCGGACGATAAAAAGTCAAAGGCGGTCCTCGACCTCATTTACAGCAGCTAAGGCAACGCCCGGGGAAGCGGAAGAAAATGGCGAAGACTTTGACCGAAAAGATCTTGGAC
>WVWN01000053.1:79084-162477 GCA_011773985.1 Candidatus Zixiibacteriota bacterium
ATAAAAATAGACCAGACGCTCACGCAGGACGCGACCGGCACGATGGCGTACCTCCAGCTCGAGGCCATGGCCATACCGGAAATAAAGACGGAGCTCTCGGTCAGCTACGTCGACCACAACACTCTGCAGCTGGGTTTCGAGAACGCCGACGACCACCGCTACCTCCAAGGCATCGCCGAGAAATACGGCCTCCACTTCTCGCGCGCGGGCAACGGCATCTGCCACCAGGTGCACCTCGAGCGCTTCGGCGCGCCGGGCAAGACGCTCCTGGGCTCGGACAGCCACACGCCCACCGGCGGCGGCCTGGGGATGGTCGCGATCGGCGCGGGCGGCCTCGACGTCGCCGCCGCGATGGCGGGCGGGCCTTTCTGGATGACGTATCCCCGCGTCGTGGGCGTAAAGCTCGTGGGCAAGTTGAAAGACTGGGTCACGGCCAAGGACGTTATATTGACGCTGCTCAAGATGCTTACGACGAAAGGGAACGTCGGGACGGTGATGGAATACTTCGGCCCGGGCGTCGAGACGCTCTCCGTGCCGGAGCGCGCGACCATAACGAACATGGGGGCCGAGCTCGGCGTGACGACCTCCGTCTTCCCCTCCGACCATGTCGCCAAGGCCTTCCTGGAGGCGCAGGGGCGCGGCGACGTCTGGCGGGAGCTCGCCGCGGACGCGGGCGCCGAATACGACCGCGTCGTCGAGCTCGACCTTTCCGCCGTGGAGCCGATGGTCGCGCAACCGCACAGCCCGGACAACGTCGTCCCCATCCGCGAAATCGCGGGCCTGAAAGTGGACCAGGTATGCATCGGCTCGTGCACCAACTCGTCCTACAAGGACCTGGCGACGGTGGCGGGAATCCTCGACCGTAAAACGATAAGCCCCCACGTAAGTTTCATCGTCGCGCCCGGGTCGAAGCAAGTATTGCGCATGATAACCGACGACGGCCTCCTCGCCAAGATCGTGGCCGCGGGCGCGCGCGTCGTCGAAACGGCTTGCGGTTTCTGCATCGGCATGGGTCACGCGCCGCCCTCGGACGCGGTATCGGTAAGGACCAACAACCGCAACTTCAAGGGGCGCTCGGGCACGGCGTCGGCGCTCGTATACCTGACGAGCCCGGAGGCCGCAGCCGTCGCGGCGTGGAAAGGGGAATTAATCGACCCCCGCGACGCCGGCATACCTTACCCGCGCGTCGCCGTCCCGAAAAAGTTCACCGTCGACGACACCCTCATCTCCCGCGTCCACAACCCGGACGCCGAAGTCGTACGCGGCCCCAACATCGGCGAGCCGCCGCGCAACGAGCCGCTCCCCGACGAGCTCGAGGCCGAGGTCGCGTTGAAGGTCGGGGACAAGATCACGACCGACCATATAATACCCGCGGGCCCGCGGCTCAAGTACCGCTCCAACGTGGAGGCCTATTCCCAATTCGTCTTCGAGGGCGTGGACGCGACGTTCACCGCACGGGCCAAGGAGAACGCGGCGCAAGGATTGTACAACGTCGTCGTCGCGGGCGAGAGCTACGGCCAAGGCTCGAGCCGGGAACACGCGGCGCTGTGCCCGATGCACCTGGGCGTTAAAGCCGTTCTCGCGAAATCCTTCGAGCGCATCCACGCCGCGAACCTCGTCAACTTCGGCATCCTGCCGCTGACGTTCCGCGACGCCGCCGACTACGAAAAACTCGAAGCCGGCGAACGCCTCCGCTTCGAAAAACTACACGAAGAACTACGGCCCGGCGAGCCGCTGACCGTTGTAAACACTACGAAGGGTCACACCTTCGAGGTCGACCACAACCTGAGCGAACGGCAACTAGCGATCGTCAAAGCCGGCGGCCAACTGAACTATCAACGCTCTAAAGCGTAGGAGACGCGATGTTCGAAAAGATTAAAGTACCCGAAGAGGGGGAGAAAATCGAAATCGCAGGCGACCGTTTGCGTATTCCGGATAAACCGATAATCTCGTTTATAGAGGGCGACGGCATCGGCCCCGACATCTGGGCTGCGGCGCAACGCGTCCTGGACGCCGCCGTAGAGAAGAAGTACGGTGACGCCCGTAAGATAGTTTGGATGGAGATATTCGCCGGCGACAAGGGCCAGCAGGTCTACGGCGAGGGCGTCGTGATGCCGGACGACACGCTCAAGGCCATCCCAGAATTCGTCGTCGCGATCAAGGGGCCGCTGACGACGCCCATCGGCGGCGGCTACCGCAGCCTCAACGTGACGATGCGCCAGAAGCTCAACCTGTACGCGTGCGTGCGCCCGGTGCGGTGGATACCCGGCGTCCCGAGCCCGGTCAAACACCCCGAAAAACTAAACGTCATAATATTCCGCGAAAATACGGAGGACGTCTACGCCGGCATCGAGTGGCGCGAGGGCACGCCCGAGGCCGCGAAGGTTTTGGATTTTTTGAATAAAAAGATGGGCCGCAACATCCGGCTCGACTCGGGCGTCGGCATCAAACCCATCAGCGTCACCGGGACCAAGAACATCGCGCGCAAAGCCCTCCGCTACGCGCGAGACCGGAAGCTGCCCAGCGTCACCTTCGTCCACAAGGGCAACATCATGAAGTTCACCGAGGGCGCGTTCAAGGATTGGGGCTACGAGCTTGCCCGGGAGGAGTTCGGCGACGCGACGGTCACGGAGGCCGAGTTGTGGGAGAAGTACGACGGGGAACTGCCCGAAGGAAAGATATTGGTCAAGGACCGCATCGCCGATTCGATGTTCCAGCAAATTCTGCTCCGCCCGGACGAGTACAGCGTCGTCGTGACGCCCAACCTCAACGGCGACTACCTGTCGGACGCCGCGGCGGCCCAGGTCGGCGGCCTGGGGATGGCCCCCGGCGCGAACATGGGCGACTTCGTGGCGCTATTCGAAGCGACCCACGGCACCGCTCCCAAATATACGGGCCAAGACAAGGTGAACCCTTCTTCCCTAATACTCTCGGGCGTTATGATGTTAGAGTATCTGGGGTGGCAAGAAGCGGCGGACGCCGTCGTCGGCGCGATGGCCAGGACGGTACAGGAAAAAGTCGTGACGTACGACCTCGCCCGCCAGATGGAGGGCGCGCGTAAGGTGAAGACCAGCGAATACGCGACGCGCATAATAGAGAACTTAAATTAGCGGAAGGGAACTCGTAGGCCGCGGCCCGGCCGCGGCTTTTCTATTGCCCGGCGCCGGCAACCTTGTTAAAATTAAGACGTTCCTTTAAAAACCGGGCCGAGCTCTTTACGCCGAAGCCGGGGTGCCGGCAACGATTCGCCGTCTCCGGCCGCGGCGGCATTAACCGTTCATTCCCTTCGCATTCGCGAATAAATTTCGGCTACTCGCTAGGGAGCAAATATGGCTTTCTACTACCAAATAAGGTTAAGCGGCGGCGCGGAAATTGACCTCCACTTGGCCTCCAAGATCCTTGCCGAGGCGCTCGCCGTCTACGAGGACAAGAACGTCGTCCAACACATAAGCTACGGGCCCGAAGCGCGCGGCGCCGCGGTACGGACGGACCTCGTCGTCAGCGACCAGGAAATATATCGCCCGAAAGCGCAAGAGGTGGATTTGCTCGTCGCACTCAGCCAAGAGGCCGTCGACCGTTACGCGGGCGACGTAAACGACCAGGGTTATTTGCTCGTGGACGGCACGTCGGTAAGGCGTTCGCCCGAGGGCCGGTTCCGGGTATATAAAGTACCTTTCCTCGACGGCGCGCGCGAGCTCGGCGACGTACGGCTCGCGAACATCGTCGTGCTGGGCTCGGTTACGGCGCTGTCGCCGGCGCACAACCGGCGCGCGGTTGAGGACGCACTGTTGGCGCGCGTCCCGCCCGGAACCGAGGAGATACACCGGGCCGCGTTCGAACTCGGCTTCAATAAAATGAAAGAAATGCTCTGACCATGCCGCGACGCTTCGACAAATTGTGCGAACTCGCGGGCGAGTTCAGCAACTACACGTCGAAATACCTCCAGCAGATCGGCGCCGTCGTCGACGAGCTGACTACCAGGCTCGAGCAGGCCGGCCTGCGCGACGAGGTACACTTGTGGCAGCCGGCCTGGAACCTCGAGCGCGAGATGGATATCGTCGCCCACGTGGCGCCGGAAGGCCACGAGCGGATCCGCTACCTCGGATGTTATTACGGCCTCCAATACCTGCGAATGAACATCCAGGCGATCGAGGCGCTGCGCGCGGGCGTCGTCCCGGGGGCGAGCCGCGAAGAGGTATACCGCGAATTCTTGACGAACATCGGCGCCAGCTATTCGCAATTGGTCGTAACGTTTATGCGGAAGGTGTTGGACGCCCTGGTCGGGCCGGAGGAGCTACCGCCCTTCGCGATTTGCGGCGTCGGCACGCTCACGGACCAGGATGACATAGACATCGCGGTCGTCGTCGCCGACGAGGAAAACCGGAATGCCCTCAACTCGGTCCTCGGCCGGCTCAGCTCGGTTATGCTCCGATACGCGACCCGTTTCCACTTTTACCTTTCGGAGAACGTTTCGCCCGAGAGCTTCGCGACCTCGCTGGCCGAATACCACGAATATGCCGACACGCACCCGGGAGACTATATAGTCATATCGGAACTGTTAAACGCCGAACCGCTCTACGGCGACCGGGGCCTCTTCGACCGGTTGCAGAAAGAGATAGTCGAGCGCTATTACGCCGATAGCGGGGCGGATAAAATTTACCACGAGGGCTTCGTCCGCGGCGCCCTGGGCGACGCGATCTCGCTCGCCACGCGCGACTTCGAAAACGACAGGATCGTCCCCAAAGACGACGCCATCAGGGTCATAAAAAGCCTCGTCCATATCAAACGTACCATCCACGGCCTCCGCGAGCCCAACGTTTGGCACAACCTGAAGCGCCTCGCCGACATCGAGCCGTGGAACGCGGAAAAGAACGACGTACTCGAAACCGGCCTGATATTCTTTGAAATCCTTCGTTACCTCTACCAACTCCTCGTCGTCCAGGATGAAGTGATAATACTGGATACGCCGGTCATGGCCGAGAACCTGGCACGAGTCGCGGCTGCCATAGGCTACCGGGAACGCGGCGCCGTGGGTCCCGAGGAAACCTTGCTCGTCCATTATTACGATTCCGTGGACAAAGTTCGTACCGTGGCCGACGACCTCGCGAGAGAGGTCGAGGAAAACCTGCGCACGTCGTCGGCCTTCTTAAATTTGGTTTCGACGTCTCCGCAGCTGCCGGGTCAACTTTTGAGCGCGACGCTGAAACTAATACGCTTCCTGGTCAAGGTCGCCTTCTGGGACGACGTGTTCGAACTCCTCGTCGCCTCGGATAAAAAGCTGCTCCGGGCGCTAGTAACGGATTTCAACTCCTTACCCCCCGATTCGCGTGAACGCCGCGTCAACGAGCTCGTGGGACTGGTCAAGCGGAACGCGGAACTCTTTATGAAGCTCTTGGTACTGTTGGGGGAAAACCGCGACGAGGTCGACGCCCGCGAATTATTCGACGCCATGAACGCGGCCTTCCTGCGAGAGTTCGAGACCTTCTACAACCCGGCGCGCGAAGCCGCACACCTGTTCGCGAAGCAACCGGTCCTGCTCAACCGCTACCTCTCGGAAGTCGACCACGAAACCGCCAAGCGGTTTATGGAGCTCGTATCGCGCGAGGTAGCCATCCCGTCGCTCAAGCCGGCCGCGGCGTCGCTACGCGGCCTGTGTAAGCTGCGGTACTACGGCTCGGCGTACCTGCGCCGCTACCTACAAGCCGTCTTGAAGAAATACCCCGACTGCCTTTACTTACTGGACGACCTGGACGCGCTCGCCGAGAAATCCCAGGGCATATTGGCCGAGGCCGCCATCGTCCCCTCCCCCGCCGGGAAGAAGGAGCTACTGGGTGACTACTACGACCTGGAATTATTGCGAATCGGTTTAATGACTTTGAACGGCGCGACCATCGAGGAGACGAACGCCCGGTACACGGAGTTCTCGGACGATTACTTGAACTTCCTCTTCGACGCGTGCCGCGAAGAACTCGCGGAAGAGTACGGCCGCTGGGTTACGTCTTTCGACGTTATGGCGATCTACGCCGCGGGCGGCCACGCGCGCGAGTGGGCCTTCAACGACGACTACGACCTGATAGTGTTGATAGACTCCGAAGATGAAAAGTTACAAGAGCTGGGGGGCGCCGTAATCTCGGCGATGAGCGCCGAGATATGCAAACGCGGCATGATGCCCCACTACCGCTTCCTGGAGCACTTCGGCAGTTACGTCATCCCCCTGAGCCAACTCGAAAAGTTTTTCCGCCGCGAGAACGAAACCGACTTCATCGAGAAGTCGCAGCTCTTGGAATCGCGCCTCGTCGTCGGCACCTCCACGTTTGAGGAAGACACGCACGAACGCATTATAAAACCTTTCGTATTTAACCGCGCCGACAAGTACATCGCGGATATGAAGAACGAAATGGCGTCGCGCCAGGGGGCCGTGGGCGACGTCTTCCTTCCCAACAACGTCAAGGAGTGCGTCGGCGGCTTGCGCGATATCGTCATGGCGATCTTGATATGCAAGGCCCGGTTCGGCATCCGCGACCCGCTGACCTCCCACATACTGGAGGGCATCGGGCGAGTATACCCGCAGGCCGGCCTCGAGCTCAGGTCCCTGTACAACTCGATGTGCTTCCTAAAAAATCTACGCGACGTCTACCGCCTCGCGGTCTGCCTCGACGACAATCTCGACTTCGAGCACGCCGACATCGTGGGCGAGGTCCTGGGATTCGAGGGCGACGCGCCGGGCGAAAAGGGCCGGCAAGTGAAGGAAGCGTTCGAGCGCACGACGGCCAAGGTCGCGGCGGAAATAAAATCGGTCCTCGCCAAAGTCGCTTAGCCGTCGTTTAAAACAATAAAGCCGCCTCCGGGCGGCTTTTTTCGTAAGGCGGTCCGGCGGTCAAACCGCGGCCGCGCTGTATTTCTCGAGCGCCGGCGCCCGGACCTTGTGGCGGTGGAGGCCGACTTCTTCGAGCGTCAAGCCCTGCGCCAGCCCCAGAAGTTGGAAGTAGTACACCGCCGGCGTCTTCAGCGTCTCGTCGTCGTACTGGCGCGCGAGGCGCACCTGGCCCAGGTCGAACTCGTTAAAACACGACGGGCACACCACGCCCAAAACGTCCGCCTCGACCGCGGCGACCGACTTCAAAAGGTCGTACATCATAGCCGGCGGCGCCTCCTCGTGCTTGCAAGCCTTGCCGCAGCACAATATCCACTCCTCGTGCCGCACCGGCGTCGCCCCGAGCTCCGCCACCAGGTCGTCCAGGATGTGGGGGTCGTCCGGGTCGTCCACCCTCATGACGTGCGAAGGCTTGAGCAGGTGGCAGCCGTAGTGGATGGCGACCTTTAAACCCTCGAGCGGCCGCACTACCGACGCCGCCACCGCCTCGATGCCGACCTCGTCGCGGATAAGCGTCGCGACGTGCCGTATCGTCGCCGTCCCCTTGTACTCCTTGCCGACGCGCGCGAGCCGCATGTTGATTTCGTCCTTCAGCTTCTTGTTCGTATTCAATTGCTGGTACGTCTCGGAGAGCGTCGCGGTGCAGCCCGAGCAGATAGTAAAGACGTTCAGGCCCGCCTCCTCCGCGACGGCGAGGTTGCGCGCGGCGACGGCGAGCCAGGCCGTCTTGTCGTACGATTTGAAATAAATAGGATCCGGGCAACAGGTGAAGCCGGCGAGGTCGACTACGTCGACGCCGAGCTTGGGGAGCGTCTTGCGAATGGCGGCCTCCATCTGCGGATACCGCACCGGGATAAGGCACCCGGGGAAGAAAGCGAACTTCTTTTGGTTTTCGTTGGCCACGAATATTCGTCCCGATTAACTTACTCCAATATTTTTTTAAGCTCGGCCGTATCGATCGCCTCGAGCGGCGCCAGGCCTAACTCCTCGCGGAGCTTCGTCGTCATGGCCGTGACGGGCGCGGTCCGGCCGGTCTCCAGGACCGTATTCACGAGGTCGCCCACCTGCGCCTTAGCCGGGTAAATGCCTCGTTGCGCCATGAGGTTCTTGACGGCGATTATTATCTCGACCGGCTTGACGTTCTGCGGGCACCGTTCGTAGCAGTTGTAGCAGTTGGTGCACTGCCACGCGGGCGAGGCCGGCCCGACGAGCTCCTCGCCGAAGCCGTAGAGGACCTTGAGCATTATCTCGCGCGGGTTGAAGCCCTCCACGTAGCGCGCGCTGGGGCAGTCGCCGACGCAAGCGCCGCACTGGTAGCAGTAATTGACGAGCGTGCCGTCCACGACCTTCTCTACCAACTTCTTGAATTCGAAGTCGATCGTGACCGTCGGGCCTTCTTCCCTTTTCTTTTTATTCTTCTTTGGCGGCATCGGCTTTCTTCGCCTTCTCGGGGCGTACGCTGTTGGAGTGGCACTTCGGGCATGCCCGCTCGACGTCGTCGTCAGGGGCGTACTTCTCGACGTACTCGTAGCCGCACCTAAGACACTTGAACTTCGTCTCTTGACTCATCGGCCTCGGCCTTCTTCTTGCGCTTGGCCTCGCGCGCGAGCTTCTTCTCCCACTCCTCGGCCACGGCCTTCCTGGTGTGTTCGATTTCGGCGGCCGTCACTTGCTTGCGCATCTCCTCTACCTCGCGCATGACGCGCGCGAACTTCTGGCCCTCCGCGGCGCTGATCCACTCGAGCTGAAGGCGCTCGGGCCGGATGCTCAACTTCTCGAGCTTGTCCCAAAGGCGGTAGACGCGCTTGACCGTCTGACGGTTGGCGTCGATGTAGTGGCAGTCGGCGAAGTGGCAGCCGGAGACGAGCACGACCGGCGCGCCCTTCATAAACGCGTACAGGACGAAGTCCTCCGTCACGCGGGCAGAGCACATCGTCCGAACGAGGCGCGGCGTCGCCGGGTACTGCAGCCGCGACACGCCCGCGTTATCCGCCCCGGCGTACGAACACCAGTTACAGGCGAACGTGAATATTTTATTCTCGGGGTTTTCCTCGAGGAGAGCATCCATCTGGGCGTAGTACTGCTCGTCCGTGAAGTGGCCCATGGTCACGGCACCCTGGTTGCACGTCGCGCCGCAGTTGCCGCAGCCCATGCACATCGCCGAGACGACCGAGGCGGTCTTCCTGTCCTTGTCCACGACGATGGCATTGAAGGGGCAAACCTTGGCGCACAGGCCGCAGCCGGTACAGAACGCCGCGTCGATGGAGGCCGTGATCGCCTCCGCCGTCACCTCGCCGGCGTTGAGGAGCGTCATGGCGCGCGCCACGGCCGCCGAAGCCTGCGTCACCGAGTCCTTGACGTCCTTGGGCGATTCCGCGCAGCCGCAGATGTAAACGCCCCGCGTCGGCGTGTCCACCGGCTTGAGCTTCGGGTGCGCCTCCATGTAGAAGCCGTCGGCCGTCGTCGACAACGAGAGCAGCTTCTTGATTAGGGGGTTGTCCTGCCGCGGTATGACGCCCACCGACAGGATGACCATGTCGAACTCGCGCTCGACGACCTCGCCCGTCAACGTATTCTCGGCGGTGAGGAAGAGGTTTTTGGTCTCCGCGTCCTGGCGAATTTCGCCGGGCAGGCCGCGGATGTACTTGACGCCCTCCTCCCGCGAGCGCATGTAGAGGTCCTCGAAACCTTTTCCGAAGGCGCGTATGTCCATATAGAACACCGTGCACTCGCAATCCGGGTAGTGGTCGCGCAGCAGCAGCGTGTCCTTGACGGTGTTCATGCAGCAGATGTTCGAGCAGTAGCGGTTGCCTTTGTCGCCCGCGTTGTTGCGCGAACCTACGCATTGGATAAACGCGATGCGCCGGGGCACCTCGTGGTCCGACGGGCGTACGAAGTGGCCCTCCGTGGCGCCGCTGGCGCATATCAGGCGCTCGAACTCCATGGAGGTGACGACGTTGTCGTAGCGCGTATAACAATATTCGTCGAGCTCCGTGGGGTCGTAGACGTCCATGCCCGTGGCGACGACGATAACGCCCACGTCGAGCTCGACTACCTCGTCCTTCATGTCGTAGTCGATGCAGACCTTCTCGCATACCTCCTCGCACTTGCCGCAAGCGATGGGGTTCGTCCCGAGGCAGGCGTCCATGTCTATGATATACGACGCCGGGACGGCTTGCGGGAACGGCAGGTAAATCGCCTTGCGCGACGAGAGGCCCATCTGGAATTCGTCCGGAACGACGACCGGGCAGACCTCGGCGCACTCCGCGCAGGAGTTGCAATCCTCCTCGCGGACGTAGCGCGCCTTCTTGCGAACCTTGACCTTAAAGTTGCCGACGTACCCGCCGACCCCTTCCACTTCGCTGTAAGCCATCAACTCGATCCGGGGATGCCTACCGACATCCATCATCTTGGGACCGAGTATTCATATCGCGCAGTCCATGGTCGGGAACGTCTTGTCGAGCCGCGCCATGATGCCGCCGATGGACGGCTCCTTATCGACCAGGTAGACCTGGTAACCGGCGCCCGCCAGGTCGAGCGAGGCCTGGATGCCGGCCACGCCGCCGCCTACGACGAGCGCGGCCTGCGTCACCGGCATGCTGGTTTCCTCGCGCGCTTGCAGCCGCGCCGCCCGGGCCGCGGCGCTCTTGACGAGGTCCTTCGCCTTCGCCGTCGCGCCGTCCTTGTCGCCGCCGTGCACCCAGGAGCAGTGTTCGCGCAAGTTCGCCATCTCCAAAAGGTACGGGTTTAACCCTTCGCTCGCGATGCAGGCGCGGAACGTCGGTTCGTGCATGAGCGGCGAGCAGGAGGCCACGACGACGCGGTTCAGGTTGTGCTCGCGGATCGCGGCCTTGATTTCGTTCTGGCCCGGGTCCGCGCAGGTATACCGGTTGCGGACGGCGCATACGACGCGGGGAAGCGTCGCCGCGTAATCCGTAACGGCCTGCGTGTCCACCGAGCCGGCGATGTTCAGGCCGCAGTCGCAGATGAATACGCCGACGCGAAGGCCGTCGCCCGCGGCCGTCTGCTTTTCTTCGTTGGGCAAATCGTCACCCCCTTACGTCAGGATGATTACTTCTCTTCGGTACTTGAGGCTTTGACTTCTTTACTTTCGCCGTTCAAACGCGACGCCACCGCCGAGGTGAGGTCGCGCATCTCCATCTTAATCTCGTCGCCCAGGTTGGGGTCGTTCATGGCGCACCGCAAATGAATTTCACACTTGGGGCACGCCGTTACGAGCGTCGCCGCGCCCGTCGCCCGCGCCTCGCGGAGCCGCTCGAGCTGGACTTCTTTCGAGAAGCGGTCGCAGTTGAGCCAGCCGTTGCCCGCGCAACACACCGCGCCTTTACCCGAGCGCGCCATCTCGGCCAACTCCACGCCCGCGGCGGCGAGGACCTGCCGCGGGGCTTCCACGACGCCGGCGAAGCGCGCCAGCCGGCACGGGTCCTGGAACGTAACCTTCTCCCCCTCGTCGTCGACGAAGTTTAACTCCCCGGCGCGCTCGGCGACGACCTCGCTTATATGCTTGACCTTGAAGGGCAGCGTTCCTACGACCTTAGCGTAATCGGCCTTGAACGTATAGTAACACTCCGGGCAGTTGAAGATCACGGCCTTCACGCCCCTGGCCTTCAGCAGCTCGACGTTCTTGCGGGCGAGCCTCTCGAAGTTCGCGACGTCGCCGCCCCACAACAGGTCGTGACCGCAGCACCTCTCGTCAGGCGCGAGGACCGGCTCGAGGCCCAGCGCGTTGAGCATTTTCACGGCGCCCTTGACGCCGGCGAGCGTGTCCACCTCGAGCTCGGTGAAGAACGCGTCGAAGTACGGCGCGCAACCCGCGAAGAAAGCGACCTCCCCCTGGTCCGTTATCTTCAGGTCCTCCGTAACCCAGCCGAGCCGTTCCTGGTTCAACTCGTCTGCGGTCATGAGCTTCATCAGCGACTGCATCGCGCCGCCGTGGCTGCAGTTGCCGGCAAACTCGGCGCCGTACGTCGCCCGCCGCAGCTCGCGGATGAGGTCTACGAAATGCACCCCCGAGGGGCATCGCTCGTCGCAGGCCATGCACGTCAGGCAAATCGAAAGCTCGTTCGCCGTCGGCAGCCGTCCCCCGCCGAGCGCCTGGCTGATGAGGCGGCGCGGCGAGTACGAACGATTGTAGCGCGCGACGACGCAGCTCGAGGTGCACTTGCCGCACTCCAGGCAGAGGAAGGCGTTCGCTTCCCTCAACGTGCGCGCGTCTACGGGCGTGGTTGCTTCCATAATTTTTTATCTCACTTGGCCAAGGCCGCGACGTCGGCGAACGCCTCGGCTTTTTGCGGCAGCTCGCGTTCCGGCGGCGCGAGTTTGGACGGGCCCAGCGCGCGGACCTGCTCCACGAACTCGTCGATGACGCGGGCGAACTTGACGCCCTCCGCGGCGCTGATCCACTCGAGGCGAATCCGCCCCTCCTCGACGCCGAGGATCTTGAGGAGCGCCTTCGTCTTCTCGAACTGCTCGACGGCGCGCTCGTTGCCGAAGATGTAGTGGCAGTCGCCGAAGTGGCAGCCGGAGACCAGCACGCCGTCGGCGCCGAGCTCGAACGCCCGGAGGATAAACGCCGGATGCACCCGCCCCGAACACATCACGCGGATTATCCTGAAATGGGGCGAATACTGTATGCGCGACACGCCCGCGGTATCGGCGCCCGCGTACGAGCACCAGTTGCAGGCGAAGACGACGATGCGAGGAATGAACCCCTCGCGCGCCGGCTTTTCAACCCTCCGCGTTCCCTGTGCAGATGCCGCCTTCTTGGCCCGCGCCCGTCGGGCCGGGGGCGCCTTTTGGGCGGTAGCCTTCGCGGAAGCGGTTGCCGCGCCCTTCTTACGGGCTTTCGCTTTTTTCGCCGGCGCCTTCGTCTCGGCCTCGGCCGCGGCGCTCTTACCCTTGGGCGGCGTCATTTGTCCGTTTCACCCTGGAGGACCGTCTCAAGCATAGTGTGGATTTGTAAATCGGTGAAGTGACGGGCTACGACGGCGCCCGTGGGGCACCATACGGCGCACGTCCCGCACCCCTTGCACAACGCCTCGTTAATCCGTGAGACGTAGACGTCCGGGGCGAGCTGAACGAGCTCGGGGGCGTTGAATTGGCAAATCTCGACGCACTGGCCGCACCCGCGACAGAGCTCCTCGTTGACCTCGGCCACCGTCGGCTCGAGCTTTACGCTGTCTCGCGCCAGGAGCCGGGCGACCTTGGCCGCGGCGGCCGACGCTTGGGACAACGAGTCCGCGATATCCTTGGGCGCCTGGAGGCAGCCGACGATGAAGACGCCGTCCGTCGTCGTCTCCACCGGCCCCAACTCCGGGTGCCGCTCCATGAGGAACTTGTCCTCGCCGCGAGGTATCTTGAAGATCGATTGTAAAATCGTAGTATCCGGCTCGCGCGGCACCATACCCGTCGAGAGGACGACGAGGTCCGCCCGAGCCCGCACGCGCGACTTGAGCAATACGTCGTACGCCTCGACCGCGGCGGCGGCCTTATCGCCGATTACCTCGGCCTTATCGTCCTCCGCGATCTTTACGAAGAGAACGCCGTTACCGCGCGCGGCGCGGTACATCTCCTCCGCGCCGTCGCTTATGGTTCGGATGTCCTTGTAGAAGACGGTCACGTTCGCGCCGTGCTCGCGCAGCATCATCGCCTGTTTGATCGTCGTCGGGCAACAGTAACGCGAACAGCCCGGGTTGCCGCCCTCGCACCTCGAGCCTACGCACTGGATGAAAGCTACGTTCTCCGGGTGCTTGCCGTCCACGAGCGCCCGGCCGGCGTTGGCGGCGAAATTCTGCTCCAAATCCAGACTCGTAATTACGTTCGGATGCCGGCCGTATCCGTACTCGCCTTTGGGCTCGTATAGGTCGGCCCCCGTCGCCAGCACGATGGCGCCCACGCGAGCCTTTTTGGTAGCGCCCTTCTTCTTGCCGGAGGCGTCGGCGAGCTCGACGTCGAAGTTGCCCACGAAGCCGTCTACGCGGGCTACCTCGGTGTTGAGCAATATCTCGACGCCGGCTTCCTCCAGCTGCTCTATTTTCTCGCGGATCAATTTTTCGGCGTCGCGGCCGGACGGGTATAGCTTGGTCAACGACGGCTTATTCAAGCGGCCGCCGAGTTTATTCGTCTTTTCTACCAGAATCGTCTTGAAATGCTGCCGGGCTATCTCGAGCGCGGCCTGCAGGCCGGCCACGCCCCCGCCCACCACCAGCGCCGTCCGTTCCACCGGCACGTCGATCATATGCAGCGGCTCGAGGCGGCGGGCGCGGGCGACCGCCATGGATATCTGGTCGCGGGCGCGCGCCAGCGCGGCCCCCGGCGCGCCCACGTGCACCCACGAACACTGGTCGCGGATATTCACCATCTCGAAGAGGTACGCGTTCAGGCCCACGGCCTCGCAAGCCTTTCGGAATACCGGCTCGTGCGTGCGCGGCGTGCAGGCGGCCACGACGAGGCGGTTCAGCTTATGCTCGAGGATGGCGTCCTGGACGGCGCGTTGGCTGGTATCGGAACACGCGAAGAGCTCGTCCGCGGCATACACAACGCCGTCGAGGCCGCGGGCGTACTCCACGAGATTCTGGATGTCCAGCAGGCCCGCGATGTTGGCGCCGCAGTGACAGACGAAAACGCCCACTCGGTGGTCGCCCGACGTATCCAAGGCTTCCACCTCCACGACCTCGTCCGGGACGCGACACGCCGCGACGTGTTTGGCCGCGAGCGCCGCGGCCCCCGACGCCTGGGCGACGCAATCCGGGATGACCTGGGGCCCGCCCGCCGAGCCGCAGAGGTAAATGCCGTCTCGCGTCGTCTCGAGGTAGAAGGAGTCCGGGTCCCGTTTGCGGAAGAAGCCGTACCGGTTGAGCTCCACGCCCAAGGTCTCGGCCAGCGCGCGCGCCGTCTCGTTGGGCCGCGCCGCCACCGAGAGTACGACCAGGTCGGCGTCCAGCTTCACCTGTTCGCCGGTCAACGTGTCCTCGGCGTACACCGTAAGGTCGCCGCCGCCGTCGCCCACTATCTTCGCCGGCCGGCCCCGTACGTAACGAATCTCGTCTACCTCGTGGGAACGCTGCACGAACTGGTCGAAGCCCTTCCCGAAGGCCCGCAAATCGGTGTAAAGGATGGTCATGGATTCGACGTTGGGGTCGTGGATCTTGGCGAGCATGGCGTCCTTGACGGCGTTCATGCAGCAGAAGCGCGAGCAGAAGTGCTGGCCTCCTTCGCCGCGCGCGCCGACGCACTGCACGAAGACTATTCGCCGGGGCGGCTTGCGGTCCGTCGGTCGGACGACGCGGCCTTGCGTGGGGCCGGAGGCGCTGAGCAACCGCTCGAACTCGAGCGAGGTCATCACGTTCTCGTAGATGCCGTACCCGTAATTCCGCATCACGCGGGGGTCGAACTCGTCGAAGCCGGTGGCGACGATGACGGCGCCGACGTTGACGTCGACGTCGCGGACGCGTTGGTCGAAGTCGACGGCACCTCGCGGGCAGGCGTCGGCGCATTTGCTGCACGCCAGGAACGCCTCCTCGTTAAGGCAGACGTCGCGGTCGATCATATACGCCGGCGGTACGGCCTGCGGGAAGGGCCGGTACACGGCTTTGCGCGCCCCCAGGCCGTGCTCGTAGACGTTGGGCGCGACCATCGGGCACACCGCCTCGCAATCGCCGCACCCGACGCACGCGTCCTCGTCAACGTAGCGCGGGTAGCGGCGCACCGTCGCGACGAAGTCCCCCGGTTCGCCCCGAAGGCCCACTAATTCCGAAAGGGTAAGAAGCTCGACGTTAGGATGCCTACCGACATCCATCATCTTGGGGCCGAGTATTCATATCGAGCAGTCCATCGTGGGGAAGGTCTTGTCGAGCTGGCTCATACGGCCGCCGATGCTGGGGCCGCGTTCGACCAGGTGGACCTTCACGCGGGCGTCGGCCAAATCGAGCGCCGCCTGGATGCCGGCGATGCCGCCGCCCAACACGAGGACGCCCTTCGCTTCACTCGGCGCCGCTTCGGGCTCCGTTTCCCTCTTCGACTCGTTCTCCTTTTCGTTATCGAAAGGCATCTTAACCACGTTCGAACGTCGTTAAATTGATTTCTACCATACCGTTCAATTCGCGTGTCGGCTTTTTACGCTTGGGCGTCGTCTACCTTTTCTCTCTGTAAAGCCGTTTCCAACATGGCGTGGACCTGCAAGTCGGTGAAGTGGCGGGCCATGATCGCGCCCGTGGGGCACCAAACGGCGCAGGTCCCGCACCCCTTGCACACCGCCTTGTTAACCCGCGCAACGTAAACGCCCGACTCGAGCTGGACCAGCCCCGGCGCGTTAAACCGGCAAATTTCTGCGCACTGGCCGCAACCGCGGCAAAGTTCCTCGTTGACCTCGGCGATCGCCGGCTCGAGCTTAACGGTGTCCCGCGCGAGCAGGCGCGCGACTTTGGCCGCGGCGGCCGACGCCTGGGACAAAGAGTCCGCGATATCCTTGGGCGCCTGGAGGCAGCCGACGATGAAGACGCCGTCCGTCGTCGTCTCCACCGGCCCCAACTCCGGGTGCCGCTCCATGAGGAACTTGTCCTCGCCGCGAGGTATCTTGAAAATAGACTGCAAGATCGTCGTATCCGGTTCGCGCGGCACCATACCCGTCGAGAGGACGACGAGGTCCGCCGGCGCCCGGACGCGCGACTTGAGCAGTACGTCGTACGCCTCGACCGCGGCGGCGGCCTTATCGCCGATTACCTCGGCCCTGTCGTACTCCGCGATCTTTACGAAGAGAACGCCGTTACCGCGCGCGGCGCGGTACATCTCCTCCGCGCCGTCGCTTATGGTCCGGATGTCCTTGTAGAAGACGGTTACGTTCGCGCCGTGCTCGCGCAGCATCATCGCCTGCTTGATCGTCGTCGGGCAACAGTAACGCGAACAGCCCGGGTTGCCGCCCTCGCACTTCGAGCCTACGCACTGGATGAAAGCTACATTTTCCGGGTGCTTCCAATCGAAGACGGCGCGGCCGGCGTTCGCGGCGAAATTCTGCTCGAGCTCCAGACTCGTAATTACGTTCGCGTACTCGCCGTAGCCGTACTCGCCCGCGGGGTCGTAGAGGCCGGCGCCCACGGCGAGGACGATCGCGCCCGCGCGCATCTCCGTCGCCGTGCCCTTCCTCTTCCCGGAGGGATCGGCGAGCTCGACGTCGAAGTTGCCCACGAAACCGTCCGCGCGCGTAACCTCCGTGTCGAGCATTATCTCGACGCCCGCTTCCTCGAGTCCGGCCATCTTCTCGCCGATGAGCTTCTCCGCATCCCGACCGGTGGGGTACAACTTCGTCAGCGACGGCTTGTTTAGACGGCCGCCCAATTTATCCGTTTTCTCCACGATAATAGTCTTGAAGCCCTGGTGTGCGATCTCGAGCGCGGCCTGTAGGCCCGCGACGCCGCCGCCCACCACGAGCGCCGCCGGTTCCACCGGGACGTCGATCATGTGCAGAGGCTCGAGGCGGCGCGCGCGGGCGGCCGCCATCGCTATCTGGTCGCGCGCCCGCGCCAGCGCGGCCTCCGGCTCGCCGACGTGCACCCACGAGCACTGGTCGCGGATGTTGACCATCTCGAAGAGGTAGGCGTTCAGGCCCACGGCCTCGCAAGCCTTGCGAAACACGGGCTCGTGGGTTCGCGGCGTGCACGCGGCCACGACGAGGCGGTTAAGTTTGTGTTCCAGGATAGCGTCCTGGATAACGCGTTGGCTGCTATCGGAACACGCGAAGAGCTCGTCGGAGGCGCATACGACGCCCTCTAGTTGGGAGGCGTGGTCGACCAAGTTCTGAATATCCAGCAGACCCGCGATGTTGGCGCCGCAGTGGCAGATAAAGACGCCGACGCGGGGCTCGCCCGAGGTATCCACGGGTTCGACCTTTACCACTTCGTCCGGGACCCTTTGCAGCGCGACGTGCTTGGCCGCGAGCGCCGCGGCGCCGGAGGCCTGGGCGACGCAATCGGGTATAACTTGGGGCCCGCCGGCCGAGCCGCAGAGGTAAATCCCGTCGCGCGTGGTCTCGAGGTAGAAGCAATCGGGGTTCCGTTTGCGTATAAAGCCGTACGGGTCAAGCTCTATGCCGAGTGCCTCGGCGAGGTCGCGCGTGGTTTCGTTGGGGCGCGCCGCCACCGAGAGAACGACGAGGTCCGCCTCCAGCTGAATCTGCGTACCCGCCAACGTATCCTCGGCGTACACGGTCAACGTGCCGCCGTCACCGCCGACGATCTTCGCCGGCCGGCCGCGCACGTAGTGGATCTCGTCGACCTCACGCGAACGCTCGACGAACTGCTCGAACCCCTTGCCGAACGCCCGCAGGTCCGTATAGAGGATCGTCATGGACTCGACGCTCGGGTCGTGAATCTTAGCGAGCATCGCGTCCTTGACCGCGTTCATGCAGCAGAAACGCGAACAGAAGTGCTGGCCGCCCTCGCCTCGCGCGCCCACGCACTGGATATAGACGATGCGTTTAGGCGGCTTGCGGTCCGTAGGCCGGACGATTTGGCCCTGCGTGGGGCCCGAGGCGCTGAGCATACGCTCGAACTCGAGCGAGGTCATTACGTTATCGTATACGCCGTAGCCGTAGTTCCGCATCACGCGGGGGTCGAACTCGTCGAAGCCGGTCGCGACGATGACGGCGCCGACGGGGATTTCTTCCGTTTTCTCCGTATCGAAATGCCGGATCGCCTCCGGTTTGCAGGCGGCGACGCACTCCAGACACTCGGCGCAGATGCCGCAGCTCAGGCAGCGCTTGGCTTCCGCTACGGCCTGCTCTTCCGTCAGACCCAGCTCCACCTCGTCGAAGTTGCCCTCGCGTTTCTCGGGCGGAAGCTCGAACATCTTCGCTCGAGGCGTCGGCACCGCGTCGTCTTTGGGAACGTCCTCGGATTCGACAACCGGCAACGACGACGGTTCCGGGACGGCGTACTCGCCGCCGTTCAGATAGTCGATTATCCCCCGGGCGGCCCGCCGCCCTTGCGCCATGGCCTCCGTCACCATACCCGGGCCGGTGACGACGTCGCCGCCGGCGAAGACGCCCGGCCGGCCGGTCATGCCGGTCTTCTCGTCGACCTCGACGGTCCGCCACTTGGTAAGGCAAATCGCCTCGTCGGCGTCGAGGTGGTCTATGGCCGGCGCCTGGCTGATGGCCGGGATAACCATGTCGAGCTCCACGTCGAAGGTGTCGCCCTCTATGGCGACCGGGCGGCGCCGGCCGCTCTCGTCCGGTTCGCCCAACTCCATCCGCTGGACCCGCATGCCGACGACGCGGCTTCCCTTTCCCAGTATTTCGTCGGGCGCCGTGAGGAGCTCGAGGCCTACGCCCTCGCGCAGCGCTTCCTCCACCTCGAGCTCGTCCGCGGGCATCTCGTTACGCGTGCGGCGGTAGAATATGGTAACGTCGGCGCCCAAACGGCGGGCCGTGCGCGCGGCGTCGACGGCGGCGTTGCCGCCGCCTATTACCGCGACCTTTTTTCCGACCGAAACTTTGCCCTCCTGATTAAACTCCCGCAGGAACTCGACCGCGCCGACAACGCCTTCCAGCTCCTCGCCCGCGCAGCCGAGCTTCAGGCTCTCGTGGGCGCCGACGCCGACGAACGCGGCGCGGTAACCGTCCTCGAACAGGTCGTCGAGCGTGAAGGTCTTGCCCAATTCCGCGTCGTAGTGGAATTGGACGCCCAGCTTTTCGAGGAAGCCCACGTCGCGCGCCAGCACGTCGCGCGGGAGGCGGTACGTGGGGATGCCGACGCGAAGCATGCCGCCCGCGAAGGGCAGCGCCTCGAAGACATGGACCTCGTAGCCGGCCAGCGCCAGGTCGTGGGCGCAGGTAAGGCCGGCGGGCCCGGCGCCGATTACGGCGGCGCGCTCGTCTTTCCTCTCTATTTCGTATTCGTCGACGTACGAGTAATCCGGTTCGTTCGCGACTTCCCAATCGGCGGCGAACCGCTTGAGCGCGCGGATAGAGACCGCCGCGTCCACCTCGCCGCGGACGCAGGCCTCCTCGCAGGGGTGGTGGCAGACGCGGCCGCAGACCCCCGGCAGCGGGTTCTGCTTGCGGATGAGGGCCAGCGCTTCTTTGAACTCGCCCTCCGCGATGAGGGCGACGTAACCCTGCGCCGCCTGGTCGATGGGGCAGGCGTTGCGGCAGGGAGCTTTGCCGCGCTTCGTAATGGCGAAGCAGCTCGGGACGGCCTGGGCGTACGCCCGGTAGATGGCGCGGCGTTGGACCGCGCCCAACTCGTACTCGTCCGGATACTCGACCGGACACACCTGCACGCAGTCGGTGCACGCGGTGCAGGCGTCGAGGTCGACGTAGCGCGGGCGGCGGCGCACCGTCGCGACGAAGTCCCCCGGTTCGCCCCGAAGGCCCACTAATTCCGAAAGGGTAAGAAGCTCGACGTTAGGATGCCTACCGACATCCATCATCTTGGGGCCGAGTATTCATATCGAGCAGTCCATCGTGGGGAAGGTCTTGTCGAGCTGGCTCATACGGCCGCCGATGCTGGGGCCGCGTTCGACCAGGTGGACCTTCACGCGGGCGTCGGCCAAGTCCAGCGCCGCTTGGATGCCGGCGATGCCGCCGCCCAACACGAGGACGCCCTTCGCTTCACTCGGCTCCGCTTCGGGCTCCGCTTCCCTCTTCGACTTGTTCTCCTGCTCCTTCTCGGAAGGCATCGTAACCGCGTTCGAACGCCTTTAAATTTAGTTCAATCGTACCCTTAGGCACGGACGTCTTTATGGCCTCCACCATCGCCTCTTTGGGGACGGCCTTCGTCACCGCCGTCATGAAACCCAAAATCACGATATTAGTTACTATCTTGCGGCCGAGGTCCGTTTCGGCGATGCGCTGGGCTTTGATGGGATACGCCTTTATGCCCTTTTTAATTTCGCCCGGGTTCACCAGGTCCTCGTCGTAGATGAGGACGCCGTCGGCCTTCAGCTCGCCCAAAAACTTCGTATAACCTTCCTGCGACATCGCGACCAGGACGTCCGATTCCCGGATGTACGGGTACAAAATCTCTTTGTCGTCGACCAGAATCTGCGTCGAGCAAGCGGAGCCGCGGGCCTCCGGGCCGTAGGACTGCGACATGGTGGCGTTCTTTTCGTCGTAGATGGAGGCGGCCTTTCCGACGATCACGCCGGACAGTATCACACCCTGGCCGCCGAAGCCGGTGATGCGGATCTCGCGCCTCATCGTTCGCACGCCTCCTGAAGCGCCTTGGCGCGGAAATACTTCTCACCCAACCTCTCGGTAAGGTGCTGGTCCTGGTACTCCAACCACGTGGGCCGGTCGCGTTCGACGAACTTACCGCAGATAATCGGGCCGCCGAAGACGATGTCGGCCTCGGCCGGGTCCGCGCCGTGCTCGATGACCGTGTTATCGTGATAATACTTCATTATATCCAGGCCGGTGCCGAGGCGATTCTTCCGCGCGTACAACGTCGAACACGGCGTTATGATCTCGACGAAGCAGAAACCCGGCTTGACCAAAATTTCGGTGAAGGCCTTAGTCAAGCGGCGAACGTGGAGGGCGGTCCACCGCGCCACGTAGTTGGCGCCGCAGGCCGCGGCGAGGTGGCAGAGGTTGAAGGGCGGCTCGGCGTTGCCGTACGGCGTGGTGGAGGTGAGGGCCGTGAGGGGCGTCGTGGGCGCGACCTGGCCGCCCGTCATGCCGTAAATGAAGTTATTGACACAGACGACCTTGATGTCCATGTTGCGGCGCGCGGCGTGTATGAAGTGGTTGCCGCCGATGGCGACGAGGTCGCCGTCGCCCGAGAAGACGATGACGTCGAGCTCGGGGTTAGCGAGTTTAAGGCCGGTGGCAAACGGAATCGGCCGGCCGTGCGTCGTGTGGAAGCTGTCGAGGCGAACGTAACCCGCGACGCGGCCGGTGCAACCTATCCCCGAAACTATCGCCACTTTATCGAGGTCCGTCCCTAACTTTTCGAAAGCGGCGGCGAGCGCCTTCACCGTGGTCCCGATGCCGCAGGTGCTGCACCAAATATGCGGCATCCGGTCCATCCGCAGAAACGGCGCGATGGGATGTTCTTCCCCGCTAACCGCGGCGATGACCGCCTCGGGTATTCCCTTCGGGCTCATTTTGCTTTGGCCCCCTTCTCGATTACCTTCAGTATATCTTCCGGGTCATGGACGCCGCCGCCAGCGTGAGGCGACAACAGCGTCTCGCACTGCCCGCGCGCGCAGCGTTCGACTTCGTAAAAAATTTGACCCAGGTTTATTTCGACGACCACGAACGCCTTAATTTTCTTCGCGAGTTCAGCTATGCGTTTCTCCGGGAAAGGCCATATCGTGCGCAACCTAAAAAACCCGACCTCGATTCCTTCCTCGCGCGCGAGGTCTATCGCCATCCGTGAGACGCGCGCGCTGATGCCGTAGGAGACGACCACGACGTCGGCGCCGTCGGCGTTCTCCTCGTCGAACTCGACGATGTCGTCGGCGCTCTGGCGAATCTTCGCCACGAGCCGCGGCACGAGCCAATCCTGGCACCGCACGCTCATTTCGGGATAACCGCGCTCGTCGTGGGTAAGGCCGGTAACGTGGAAGCGGTAGCCCATGCCCGCCTCCGCCATGTCCGGAACCAGGTCGTCGCCGTACGCGTAGGGTAGGTACTCGCCTTTGGCCGCGTCCGTCAGGCGCCGCGGCTCGACCTCGATGGCGTCGGCCGGCGGGATGACCACCTTCTCCACCATATGGCCCACGCACTCGTCGAGGAGCACCATCACCGGCGTCCGATACTTCTCGGCCATGTTGAACGCCTTGACGGTGAAGTCGAACGCCTCCTGCGGCGACTGCGGCGAGTAGGCGATTATCTCGTAGTCGCCGTGGGAACCCCAACGCGCCTGCATTACGTCCGCCTGGCCCACCATCGTGGGCAGGCCCGTGGACGGGCCGCCGCGCTGGACGTTAGCGACGACGCACGGCGTCTCGAGCATGGCCGCGAGGCCGATGTTCTCCATCATCAGGCTGACGCCCGGGCCGGAGGTAACGGTCATGCTCCGCGCCCCGCCCCACGCCGCGCCGATTATAGCCGTTATCGACGCGATCTCGTCCTCCATCTGGATGAAGATGCCGCCGACTTCGGGAAAACGTTCACTAATATGTTCGGCGCATTCCGTAGAAGGCGTAATGGGATAGCCGGCGAAGAAACGGCACCCGGCGGCTATGGCCCCCTCGGCCGCGGCGCGGTCGCCGTCGAGGTAGAAAGTGCCGGTCCTGACGCCCACGGGGTCCGCTTTCACGAGCCCTTACCTCCTTCCGCCGGTACGGCTTCTTCCTCCACCGTTAGGCAATAGATTGCGAACTCCGGACAGATCATCTCGCACAGGTCGCAGTTCACGCAATTTTCCGGCTCAACCGCTTTGGGGGGGTGGTACCCTTTGGAGTTGAATTCGTCGCTCATCTCCAACACGCCGCGCGGACAATACTCCACGCAGAATGCGCACCCCTTACAACGCTCCACGATGATGTGGAGCTCGCCGCGGGGAATCTTCATCTTGTCGGCGTCGAGCGGCGTACGCCAGAACTTCATGAGTACCACTCCTCAAACGCGCGCGCCCCGGCCGTGGCCTTAACGCGCAGAAAAAAAGACGCTCCCCGGCCGCGTTGCCGAAACTACGAGGAACCTCGGCCCGCCGGGAAGTACGTTCGGCGTCGCTGGTATAATTTGCCGGTTATGCAAAAACCAGGCCGTCCGAAGAAAGGGGAAGCAAACAATCATACCGGGCACGGCGAAAGGCGAATCGCCTCCTTCGAACGTGCACTGGTATTATATTATATATATAACTTGTTCCTGATTCAAGTTTTTTCGTTTGAATTCCGCCCTATTTAAGCCAATCTTTCACAGAATCACCAAATAAAAACCGGGGCCCCTAAACGTTGATAGAAGACCCCTTTTATACGCCCCAACCTACACCACCTCAAACGCCGAAGACGGCGGATGTAGAGGGCTAAGTTTCGTGTCCACCCCGCTTATTTATAGATCGCCTTAACCTTGCCCAACGAGGAAGGTTCTATCGAGACGGGCACTTCGTCGAAGTATTGGATGCGGGCGTTCCACGTATCGGCCACGTAGACGCGCCGGTCCGCGTTCACGGCGATCCCGCCGGGCTTGTCGAATTCGCCGTCGCCGGTTCCCTTCGAGCCCCACTTGCCCAGGAAGCTCCCGGTCGGGGTAAAATACTGCACGCGATGATTTAGAAAATCGGCGACGAAAACGCGGCCCCGACAATCTACGGTGACGGCGCGCGGACAATTAAATTGGCCGTCGCCGGTTCCCTCGGAGCCCCACTTGCCGAGGTAACTCCCCGTCGGCGTAAAATACTGGATCCGGTGGTTGGTGTGGTCCGCTACGTAAACGCAACGGCCCGGGCCGGCGGCGACGTCGGTGGGAAACCAAAACTGGCCGTTGCCAGTCCCGTTCGTACCCCACTGGCCCACGTATTCGCCGCTCGGCTTGAAATACTGGACCCGGTGGTTGTGCGCGTCGGCCACGTATACGTAACCGAAAGCCACTTCTACGCCCTCGGTGTGGTCGAATTCGCCGTTGCCGGAACCCTCCGAGCCCCAACCGCCTACATATCTGCCGATAAGTGTGAAGTGCGTGACGCGGGCCCCGCCGGACTCGCTCGTATAGACGGCCCCGCGGCCGTAACCTCCCGAAGGCGCAACGTCTATACCGCCGGGCGGATACACCAGGTCGGGCTCCTTCGTTTCCCACTGGCCCCTGTAGCGGCCGATGGCGCTAAAATATTGAACGCGGTAATTGCCGGCGTCGGCGACGTAAACGTCTCCGTTGCCGGCGATGGCCACAGCCGCGGGGAAATTAAACTGGCTTTGCCCCGAACCCTCTTCGCCCCACTGGCCGGCGTACTTGTAAACGCCCGCGCCCGAAGACGACGCCACAAAACACAACGCCACGACCGCCGCGACGTATTCTTTTTTCATGACTCCACCTCTTTGAACCCCAACCTTCCCGAAACAAACGACGACCTAATTCGGATATTACTATAACAAAAGTCACGCGCGAATGTTAATTATTTTAACATAACCCTAATTAAATATCCATAAAAGTTTGACTTGATTTCGCGGCTATGTTATATTTTATATTAGGTAAAATATATTCAAAAGAAAAAACTACCGGGCGGAGGTACCCGCTATGGAGAAAATCGGCCGATATATTTGCCGAACGTCGTTGATTGCGTTGCTCGTGGGCGCCGCGGCGGCTCCCGCCGCTTGGCCCGCGCGCGACAAAATTATAAACTCGTTCCCCTCGCCCACGGAGACTCTCTACGGCCTTACGTATGGCGGCGGCGTCCTTTACCTCGGCGATACCCTCACTAAGATGATATACCGCATGAACCCCAACACCGGTTCCGTTATGAGCTCGTTCGTACCCTCGCCCAAACCCACGGGCCGTTTTATGTTCGGCCTGGCATATTCCTCCGGTTATCTGTGGACCAATACGGGGAGTCCGACCAAGCTCTTCAAAATAATCCCGGCTACGGGGTCCGTAGTATCGAGCTACACCGTCCCGGACGTCTCCAGGAACGACGGCATCGCCGCCGACGCCGACCACGTCTACTTCGCGAACAACAGCTCGACGGATTTCTACATCTACAAGTTCTCGCCTTCCAGCGGGACCGTCGTGAAGAGTTGGGCCGGCGCCAAGTACCCGGGCGGCATGAATATAATTACGCACGTCCCGACCTCGAAACAGGTCGTGATGAATCTGGGGAACGTCGACGGCTGGGTATACATCTTCGACCTGGACGGCACCCGCCACAACGGCGAGCAATTCAAGATCGACGCCCCCTGCCCGGAGTCCTTCTTCACGGGCGACCTCGCCACGCGCGACAAAACGCACATATTCTTCGCCTCCAGTTACCTGGACGTGATATACGAGCACGAGATAGACTGGGGAGGGCAGGAAGAATACGCCGTCAAGCCCACGAGCTTCGGAAGGATAAGAGCGCTCTTCCGATGAAGTTCGTCGTCGGGCCGCCCTGGCTGCGCGTAACGGTAAAGGCCGGCGACGCCGCGTTGGCCCGAAGGCTCGCACATCAACTCGGGCACGCCGGCGCCGAACAAGGCGCGGAAGCCGAAGGCCCGACGCTCGAAGTACTTCCGGCGGCCGATATATCGGGAAGCGGGGGAGTCGGCTTTGAATTAAAAGGGAACATCTTCCGCGGGAAAGACAAAGGCGGAGAGGGGTGGTACGACGCCGCGGAAGGGAAAGGAGAGTTTTCGCTTACGCCCGGGGGCGGCTTGTTTTTTCAAACGGTTCTCAGGCAAATTTTTTTTTGGGAAAGCTATCGTAAGGGGGGGGTGGTGTTACATTCGGTGGCCTTTGCGGACGGCGACGACGTTATAGTCTCGTGCGGCCCGAGCGGGAGCGGGAAATCGACGCTGGCCGGGGTGTTGCGGACGCGCTTCACCGTATACACGGACGATATGAACGTCGTCGACGGCGACGGTCGCGTATGGGCCCTACCTTTCCGCGGGACCGGCGTGGAACGGGTTAATGCGGGCGGCGGCCTTTTGCGTGCGCTTGCGTTCCACCGCCCGGGCCGGGAGTTCAAGGCCGAGCCTCTCGAGCCGGCCGACGCCGCGCGCGAGCTGTGGCCGAGCGTCTTTATCCCCGAGCCGGCCGGCGCCAAGCTGAAGGGCTGTACCTTCGAACGCGTCGCGGCCTTAGTCGGCCGCGCGGCCGCGTTCGTCGTAGACGTTCCCTTAGAAGAGAACGCCGCCGGCTTAGGATTCAGCAAAATATTAAAGGAAGTTGCTTAGATAAAGGACGGAAAACATGAAACGTAAATACGTAAAACCGACCGTCGCGAGCGAGCGCGTCTTCTCGTTGGCGGCGCAAGCCTGCGACGTCGAATATTATGCCCCCGGCTGGTGCCAAGACGAACTAATCTACGAAACATGTCGAAGTCCGTGGAAGGTGGAAAACGTATTTTGTGGCGAGATAGTGTACCCGCTGAAAGAGAGGACCTGATATCAACGGGAACGCGAACGGGGCCGGCCTTTAAAACTTGGGCGAGTAGCGAACAGTAGGCGTTATAATACTGGGGGAACTGCGACGCCAATAACGTGAAACGCGCTGTCACGCGAAAAAGTAGTATGCGTGGGGAAGCGCTAAAGTAAAAGTAAAAAAACCCGGAACGCCGACATGGCCTATCGTTTAAAGAAGAAGGAAATAGCCTACCGTAAGATCGGCGACGAGTACTTCGTCCTGACGCCCGACGACAACATGCTCCATAATGTGAAGGGCGCGGGCGTCCGGATTATGGAGCTCCTCGACGACGGCAAAGACGAGGACGGCATCCTGCAAGTCCTGTTGGAAGAATACGACGCGCCCGCGGCGGAGGTAGAGGCGGACCTGGCGTCGCTCCTGGCCGAACTTGCGGAAAAAGGGATCGTCGCCCGAAACGACGGCTGAGGATAACCGCGCGAAGACAGCCGAGGGCGCGAGCCGTCGGCGTTTTTTCTAACGTGAGCCCGCAAGAAGAAATCTACCGGCACCTCATCTACGCTACCGCGGCCCGGCGAATACCGGTCCTCGTAATGTGCAACCTCACGTACCGCTGTCCCCTTTGCTGCAAGCACTGTTTCGCGGAGGACCCCGAGCCGGGCGGCGAGGAGCTGAGCCTCGCCGAATACGCGTCGCTTTTCGACCGGCTCGTCGCGATGAATACGTTTTTCCTGACCTTCTCGGGCGGCGAACCGCTGGCCCGGGCCGACTTCCTCGACATTATGGCCGCGGCGCGCGAGCGCCACTTCGCCGTCCGCATCTTTACGGGGGGCTCGTTAATCGACGAGCGGCTGGCCGCGGAGATAGCCTCCCTACACCCCTCCGGCGTCGAGATTTCGCTCCACGCCGCGACGCCCGAGCTCCACGACGACTTCGTGGGCCGGAAGGGGACGTGGGAAAAAGCCGTCGCCGCGGCGCGGCGCCTGCGGGAACTCGGCACGAGCGTCGTGCTGAAGATGAACCTGATGAACTTCAATTACACGGAAATGAAAGAAGTGTACGAGTTGTCCCGGTCGCTCGGCGGCGCGTTCCGCTATTCGCCGTGCATCTCCGTCACCAACAAGGGGGGGACGGCGCCGGCGCGGTTGCGGATGACGGACGAACAACTGCGGGATTATTTTCGGACGTTAAAGGACTGGGTCGTGGCCTTTTCGCGCGATGGCGACGCCTGCGACGAGGAAATCGGGCCGCCCGTCCGTTTCAACAAGCGCGCGCTGAGCTGTCTCGCCGGGGCCAACAACTGCTCCATCGACCCCTACGGGACCGTTTGGCCTTGCGTGTCGCTCCCCTTCGACCTGGGCAATATACGCGAAAAGCCGTTCGCCGAGATATGGGGCGGCGAGGAGGCCGAGCGCTTCCGCGCCCTCTCGGATGTTATCGCCGAGGAATGCGCGAACTGCGACCTCGACCGCTACTGCTCCCGCTGCCCGGCGTTCTCGATGTTGGAGGAAGGCGACATCCGAAAGGCCTCGAGAGAATACTGCCGCTTCGCCCGGGCGGCGAAAGAGGTCCTCCGCCGCCCCCTCCGGTAAACGGTGACGGCCCACGACTTAGAAGGCCCGGCTCGAGCCGGGCCTTAAATTTCAGCAATCCCCGCGCCGCCGCGAGCCTTAAAGTTTTCTATGCTTCCAGATGCCGGTCCTGAATACGGCGTACATAATGGAGCCCTCGAGAACCGTCGGGATCGTAACTGCCCAGTATACGCCCGCCACCCCCATCCCGAGGACCTTCGTAAATACGTAAGCCAACGGTATCCTTACCCCCAACAACACCACCGCCGTCACGACCAACGGCGGCACCGAAACGCCCGCCCCGCTCATCGACCGCGAGAGGACCATACCCAACGGTACGAATATAAAGGCGGGCGCGCAGATATAAATGTAAAGCGCCCCCAGCTCGACCACCCGGGGCGTATCGTCGAATATCGCCACCCACCGCGGCGCGAACGCCAAGAGCGCCACTATCATCAGCGCGGCGACCGCGGCGTAAATCCCGACCGACGCCATCGCCGTCCGCTCGGCCCGTTCTTGCTTACCCGCGCCCAGGTTCTGCCCCACCAATATCGCCGCCGACATCGCGAGCGCGAAGCCGGGCATCAAAATCAGACCCGTCAACTGGCCGCCGACGCCGTAGGCCGCGATAGCCGCGGTCCCGGCCAGAGCCACGAAACCCACGAGGACCATCGCCGCCGCCGCCCGGATCAACATCTGCGCGCTCGCGGGGACGCCGATCGTCAAGATCTGCCCCGCCATCCTGCCGCTTAAATTCGCGGGCACTAACGCCCGCCACGGCAGGTGCCGGCGCGTAAACACGGCCGCGGCCGCCGCCAATCCGACCGCGTACGCCAGGACCGTCGCCAGCGCCGCACCCCGCACCCCCAACGCCGGCGCCGGCCCCAACCCGAAAATAAACACCGGGTCCAGGAGGATGTTGAGCGTCACGGCCCCGGCGACGATAACGGTCGGCGTAACGGAGTCCCCCAGGCCGCGCAACATGGCGTTGATCATTACCATAAAGACGAACGCGAACCCGCCGAAGAAGAATATGGTAATGTAGCCGTACGCCAGGTCGACGACGTCCGCCTCGGCGCCGAGCAACCGCAACAACGGCCTTCCCGCGAGCGGCCCGCCTACCGCCATAAGAAACGCGGCGGCCGCGGCCGTCGCCAACGTCGTCGTCATAGCCCGCCGCAAACTCGCCTCGTCGCGCGCGCCGTGGAACCGCGTAACCAACGCCTGCGAGCCGATAGCGACCCCTACGATCGCCGTCCACACCAACCAGATCGTCAGGTTGGCGACGGAGACCGCGGCGATGGCTGCCGTTCCCAGCCGGCTCACGAAGTACATATCGGCGATGTTGAACGCGCTCTGGAGTAAGTTCCCCGCGACCGTCGGGACGGCGAGCCAAAGGATCGGTTTGATCAAAGAACCCGAGGTCAGGTCGGCGCTGCGATACCGTTCAAACATCTAAAGCATTCTTTGGCGTATGAGATAAACTGCCGCCGACGCGGCAGTCTGAGCCATGGGGCACCGCCTCGAAAGCGATCGAAGTGCCGTTTACAGCCAAAGGCTCGGGCCGGCGGCGAAGGTCAGGCCGTTCACGAACGAGTCGCCCAGGTCCAGGTCGTAGCGAACCTCGACCTCCGCGCCCAGCCGCCGTAGCAATTGGAGCGAACTCTTGGCGCTGACGTAGAAGCTCGAGCCGCTGCCCGGGAGTTCGTCTTCCGGGATGTATACGTAGTTCCAGTGCGGCGCCGTCGGCGGGTCGTCGCCTTCCGGAGTGTCGACCTTGGTCCCGGTCAATATGTAGGATTTATATTGGTACCCGAACGTAACGAGCGCGAACGACCTGTTCAGGTCGAACTCGATTACCGCGCCTACGTCCGGGCCGAAGCCGTTGGCGATGACGCCGTTTTCCATGTTCCCGGCCTTGGTCCAGCCGCCGCGCCAGAAGCCGCCGAAGTACAGCTTGAGCATCTTATCCTCGAAATAACCGCGGTTGAGAACGTATCCGCCCGTCGCGGTAAGCGAGGCGTTGTTAACCTGGCGCGTTTCCGCCATCGAATCGATCTTGTGGCGGTTCCACAGCGTCTCGAAAGACGCCTGCCAGCTATCACCCTTCAAACCGAAGCCGAACGGCGACGCCGCGAAATCGGTGCTCGATAGCTCCACCTCCTGCCACGGGTCGACCGGGGGCGGCTTGCCATAATCGTAATAACCCACGAGCTTCTCGTAAATTTTACTCTCGCCCGAGTCGTACTTCCCGGCGAATACGCCCACCAGGCCGTAAATGTACGCCGCGGTATCGGCGGCGAAAGCCCCCGCCGCGCAGACGAGGAGGGAAACCACCGCCGCGGTTAACGAACGTCTAAACATAAAAATACCGCCTTCAGAAACGCGTTGCACCGGTTTGCGTTAAGGTTCTTCCGAGGTTACGACGGCCGCTATCTCGGCCTTGAGGTCGCGACCCTCGGCGCCCCGTACCCCGCGCAGGAAGAATTCGCGGTTGCCGGCCGGCCCTTCCAACGGCGAAGCCGCGAGCGCGACCGCGGCTAACCCGATCTCGTCGAATAATTTAACCGCCTTCGTCAGGACGTCCTTATGCACTTCCGCGTCGCGCACGACGCCGCCCCGGCCCACCTGGTCCCGGCGCGCCTCGAATTGCGGCTTCACCAAAGCGATTACCTCTTCCAACACGGCCAACGTAGCCACGAGGGGCCGGAGGACCTTGCTTATACTAATGAAAGAGACGTCCACGACCAGTACCGACGGCGCCGGCTCGAGCACGCCGCCGTCGAAGCGGCGGGCGTTAACCTTCTCCCATATGGTCACGCGCGGGTCGTTCCGTAGCGACCAGGCCAGCAAGCCGCGACCCACGTCGAGCGCGTGTACGTGCGCCGCTCCTCGGGCGAGCAGGCAGGAAGTAAAGCCGCCGCTCGAGGCCCCCACGTCGAGGCATACTTCTCCCGCCACGTCGACGCCGAAACGGTCCAACGCGAAAGCGAGCTTATCGCCGCCGCGGGACGCGTATCGTGGCCGCGCCGCGACGACGACGTCGGCGCTTTCGCCCACGGCCGCGCCGGCCTTAAACTCGAGCCGGCCGTCGACCGCCACCTTACCCGCCATAATAAGAGCGGCCGCCCGCGCTTGCGACGGGGCCAGGCCGCGCGCCACCAATATCTCGTCGAGCCTACGCTTCCTCAATCGCCCCCCTTACTTTCGTCCTATCAGGACCGATGCCGCCGCCGCTATCCCCACGGCGTTCAAATCATACTTATCCAACAATTGTTGGGGCGTTCCGTGTTCTACGTACTCGTCGGGATAACCGAGCCGCTTCAACTTAACGTCTGCGGCGCCGCGGTCGGCGAGCATCTCCGCGACCGCGGAACCGAACCCGCCCGCGAGGCAACCGTCCTCCGCGGTAACGACGGCGCCGCACCGCCGGCCCCACTCGAGTATCAAGTCCTCGTCCAAGGGCTTTACGAAGCGCGCGTTGACTGCCGCGGCGTCAACGCCCTCCTTCGACAATAGTTCGGCCGCCTCGAGCGCCGGATGAACGAGGCGCCCCACCGGGAGCAACAGCACGTCTTCGCCCTCGCGGAGCAATTCCGCCTTGCCCGGTTCGATCTTGCGCCACTCGCCGCTGGAGCCGGCGCCGACGGCCGTGCCCCGCGGGTACCGGACGGACCAGGGGCCGACGTCGTAGTAAACGGCGCTGTATAAAAGTTGTCTGAGTTCTTCCTCGTCCTTGGCGGCGCTGACGACGACGTTGGGTAAATGTCGCATATAAGCCAAATCGAAGGTGCCGTGATGGGTGGGGCCGTCGTCGCCCACGACGCCGCCCCGGTCGAGCGCGAACGTCACGGGCAACCTCTGCAGGCAGATGTCGTGGTTGAGTTGGTCGTAGGCGCGCTGCAAGAACGTTGAATAAATCGCGCATACCGGCCTCGCCCCCTCGCAGGCCAAACCGGCCGCGAGGAGGACCGCCGTCTGCTCGGCGATGCCGACGTCGAAGAAGCGATCCGGGAATCGCTCGCGGAAAAGGCTCAAGCCCGTCCCGTCGGGCATCGCCGCAGTGATAGCGAAGATACTCTCGTCTTCCGCGGCGAGTTCCACAAGCGTTTCCGCAAACACCCGCGTATAAGGTTTGGCCTCCGACCCCTTCCGGGGTTTACCGGTGGGGACGTCGAAGGGGGGAGGGCCGTGGTAAGTCGTGGCGTCGTTCTCCGCGGGCGTGTACCCTTTACCCTTTTGCGTCATGACGTGAAGGAGCACCGGCCCATTAAGCTTCTTTACGCCCTCGAGCGTACGGATGAGCGCGGGAATGTCGTGTCCCTTCACGGGGCCGACGTAGCGGAAACCCAACTGCTCGAACAACATACCCGGCGTCAAGAGGTTCTTTATCGATTCCTCGAGCCTTCGCGCCGCGCCGAAGAGAGGCTTGCCCCAAGCGGGAATCGACTTCACAAGCTCCTGCATGTCGGAACGGAACTTGTCGTACGGCGGAAACGTTATTACGCGCGCGAGGTAGTCCGCGATCGCACCCACGGAAGGCGATATAGACATCTCGTTATCGTTCAGGATAACGATGAGGTCGGTGTCTTCTCGGTGGCCAGCTACGTTTAACCCCTCGAGCGCGCAACCGCCCGAGAGCGCGCCGTCGCCTACCACCGCGACCACGTGAAAGTCCTCGCCTTTCCGGTCGCGGGCTACGGCCATCCCCAGCGCCGAGGAGATCGACGTTGACGCGTGGCCCGCGCCGTACGCGTCATATTCGCACTCGGAGCGCTTGGGAAAACCCGAAATGCCGCCGAGCTGCCGGAGGGTGCGGAAGCGCTCCCGGCGGCCGGTCAAAATTTTGTGGGCGTAGGCCTGGTGCCCGACGTCCCAGATTATCTTATCGCGCGGCGCGTCGAAGACGTAGTGAAGCGCGACAGTTAACTCGACGACGCCCAGACTCGGCGCCAGATGCCCGCCCGTTTTAGAGACGTGCTCGATTATGAACGCCCGCAACTCGCCCCCGAGCTGCTCGAGCTCGGCCAACGTCAATCCTTTCACGTCCGCGGGCGAATTGATACGGGGTAGGATTTCCGTCATTCTCGGCCCTTCCAAAGAGGAGCCCCGACGCCGGGGCGCCCCCTCAATATGTCCTGGCTAGTAAAAACTCGGCCCAAGCGGCGAGTATGTCGCGGTATTTGCCCGCCGCCGCGGCCTCGAGTTTCCCCAAGGCCCGTTCGTGATACCAGCGCGCCCGTTGGCGAGCGAAGGAAACGCCACCGAGCGCCGTTAACCTCTCCTTCAAAATCTCAACCTCGCCGCCCGACGCGTCCCTACGCCCGAGCGTCGCCGAGAACAACTCCCTCTCCTCGGCCGAGGCGTTACGGTACGCGCCCAGAACGACCGCGGTCCGCTTGCCCTCGCGAATGTCGGAGGCGGCCGCCTTCCCGGTCTTGCCCTCGTCCGCGAAATAGGCCAAGGTGTCGTCGACGTGCTGGAACGCCGTCCCGCAAAGACGCGCGAAAACGGCGAGCCTCTCAACGGTTTCGGGGGGTGCGCCGCCGACCGTCGCACCCGCGCGGGCGCACCATTCGTAAAGGGCGCCCGTCTTTTTTTCCACCATCGTTTCGACCGCTTCGACCGTAACTTCCGCCAGCGGCGCCCGGCTCAGCTGGACGTCTTCGGCCTCGCCGGCCAATATGGCCGGGACCGTCGCCCCCGCGAGCTCGGCCGCCAAGCGCCATGCCGTCTCGGGCGCGGTTACGCCGTTCCCGGGGAGACGCGAAAGCAGATGCGCCGCCCAGCACGGGCCCATATCCCCTGCCAACACGGCTAAGGCCAGGCCGTAGTGGCTTGCCTCGTCACCTTCGAGGCCAAGCTCGGCTCGGCCCCGCGCCGTAAGGTCCGCGTGCACGGTGGGGCCGCCGCGCCGCAGCTCGTCGCGGTCGATGATGTCGTCGTGTACGAGGGTCCAATTATGCGTAACCTCGGCCGCGGCCGCCGCGGCCAGGGCCCAATCCTCCTGGCCACCCGCGGCCCCGCAACAGAGAAGTACCGCCGCGGGCCTGAGTCCTTTACCGCCCCGGCTGAGGTACGCGGCCGTCGCCTCGCGCAGG
The DNA here is from genome assembly GCA_011773985.1 of Candidatus Zixiibacteriota bacterium. GTDB lineage: Bacteria > RBG-13-66-14 > B26-G2 > WVWN01 > WVWN01 > WVWN01. Next base: position 113,645 of record WVWN01000053.1, read on the forward strand.
TGCCGCGGCCCCACCGACGCCAAAAAGGCATCCGCGGCGAGGTAGTCGCGCACCCGACGCGCCCGTTCATTTATTAACTCCGTTACGTCGTCGGAACCCGTAGCCATCAACTCGCGTCGTCCCAATCGTCAACGTTGAGCTCGCCTCGTTCGTCTCGCGACAAGCTCTTGACCCTCGTCTCCGCCTCGTCCAGCGTCTTCTCAAGTCGTCTCGTTACTCCCACGCCCTCCTCGTAGAGCGCCAACATTTCGTCGAGCGTCTCCGGCCCGTCCTCCAATAAATTTACTATCTCCGTCAGGCGCGCGAGGTCTTCTTCGAAAGTCGGCTTAGCTTTCTTGGGCAACTCTATCGGCCTCCCCGTCGTTCGTTACCGTAACGGCCCGGCGGCCGTCGGCGAAATGCAACGTTAGGTCCTCTCCCACGTTCGTATGCGCCGCACGCTTCACGGCCCGGCCGTCTCGACTCGCGATATTGTAACCGCGGGCGAGGGTCGCCTCCGGCGAGAGGGCGTGAAAGCCCCGCGCCGCCTCCGCATAGAAGCTACGGAAAACCTGGAGCGCGGTTCGCGCCGCGCGGGAAGCCCTTCCCGCGTTTTCGTCCACCTGTTGGCGCCTTTCGTCGACACGGCGCGGCACGGCCCGGAAACCGTACGATCGCTCGAGCGCGACCACCTCTTCACGCCCGACCGCCAGGTAACCTTCTGCCGTCGCGAACGCCGCCCGCCGCATTTCCGCGACCTCCGCGGCGACGTCCTCCTTGACCGGCACGACGAGCTCCGCGGCCGCGGAAGGCGTCGGAGCGCGTACGTCCGCGGCGAAGTCGGCGAGCGTCCAATCGACTTCGTGTCCCACCGCCGATACCGTCGGCGTGCGCGCCGCGGCGATAGCCCGCACCGTGGCCTCTTCGTTAAACGCCCATAAGTCCTCGAGCGAACCGCCGCCGCGACCCACGATGAGTACGTCGGCTAACCGTACCTCGTCGAAGTCCGCAATCGCCTGCGCGATGTCCGCGGCGGCCCCTTCGCCCTGCACTTTTGTCGGCCGAAGGATTACCGTGATCCCCGGCCACCGGCGCGCGAGAACGTTTTTGATATCGCGGAACGCGGCTCCCGAGGGCGAGGTGACGACGCCCACTCGCCCGGGGAAGCGCGGTAGTGGCCGCTTGCGCTCTTCGTCGAACAGCCCCTCCGCGGCGAGCTTCTTCTTAAGACGCTCGAGCGCGGCCATTAGCTCGCCCTCGCCCCGCAACGCGAGAGATGAAACGTAAAGCTGATACGTCCCTTGCGGCGGGTAAACGCCCAACCGCCCGCGCGCAATTACCGCCATGCCGTCGTCGGGGGTAAAGCGTAGATTCGTATTCCCGGGGTGGAAGAATACGCACCTGAGAAGGGCCGCCTCGTCCTTGAGCGAAAAATACATATGCCGCGACACGTGGTGCTTGAAATTCGATATCTCGCCCATCACCGCGAGCTCCGCGTCGAAGGCCCCCTCCAACGCGGCCCGGACATCTTCCGTAAGTTCGCTTACGGTATAGACCTCGCGGCCCCGCGGCATCTCGAACAGCGGGAGTTCTCGTTCGGCATTCATAACGGAACGTGCACCCCCGCCGCCCAGGCTACGTTAACCAATAGCAGCGCGGTCGTAACCGGCCCCACGCCGCCGCGCGGGGGCGACAGGAGCGAGGCCACGGCCTTAGCCTCGTCGAACGCGACGTCCCCCACAACCGAGCCGTCCTCGGCATAATTGAACCCGCAATCGATCACCGCGGCGCCGGCTTTTATCATGTCGCCTTTCACGAGGCCGGCGGAGCCCGCGGCTACGACAAGTACGTCCGCACGCCGGCAGGCGGCCGCCAGGTCCCTCGTCCTCGTGTGGCAAATCGTAACCGTGGCGTTACGCGCGACGAGCAGCGCGGCTACGGGTTTGCCCACCACCAGCGACCTGCCCACTACCACGGCCTCGGCGCCAACGAAGTCGACGCCGTGCGATTCCAGGATATATATTGCCGCGGCCGCGGTCGAGGGGACGAACGCCGGCCGCCCGGCCCACAGAAGGCCCAACGACGCGCTCGTCTGGCCGTCGACGTCTTTGGCTCCGGATATCTTGTCGGCGAGTTCGGCGTCCGCCTCCCTGCCGGCGAAGGGCTTTTGGAGTATTACGCCGTTGACGTCCGCCGCGGCGTTCAACTCCGCGATAACGCGGGCCGCGGCCCGAGGTTCCGGCCCGAGCTCGTGGACGACGACGCGCACGCCCACGCCCTCGCCCGCCCGCGCCAGCGACCTCGTGTAGGCTGCGGCGGCTTCCTGTCCCCGCGCGAGCACTACCGCCAACGTCGGCGACGCGCCCGCCTCAGCGGCGGCCGCCTTTATCTTCTCTTTTATCGCCGCGGCTAACGTCTTTCCGTCGACTACGGTCGCGGGGGCCATTTTTAATTAATCCCGTAAGACTTAAGTTTGCGCTGCAACGTCCGTAGCCCTATGCCCAAGACCTTCGCGGCCTTGGTGCGGTTGCCGCCCAATTCTTTTAACGTGGCCTCGATCATATAACGTTCGGCGTCGGCCAACTTCATACCTACACGGACGCCGTCGGCCTTGACCTCCTCCACCGACTTGCGCACGTTGGGCGGTATGTCGTCGCGCGTAAGGCGGTTCGACTGCGCCATCACGGTCATGCTCTCGAGCACGTTCCTCAGTTCTCGGACGTTGCCGGGCCAGTCGTAAGCGCGGAAGAACCAGATGACGTCGTCGTCGAAGCCCTCGACTTCGAGGTGGTTCTTCTCGTTAAACTCGCGGATGAACGCGTTAACTAGAAGCGGGATGTCCTCGGCCCTCTCTCGAAGCGGCGGCACCTCGATGGTTACCACTTTCAATCGGTAATACAAATCTTCGCGGAACTCACCCTGCTGAACCTCGTCCTCGAGTTGGACGTTGGTCGCGGCGATAAGGCGGACGTCGGCGTGTATGTTTTCCGCACCGCCCACCCGTTGAAAAACGCCGTCCTCGAGGACGCGGAGCAACTTGACCTGGGTAGCCTTCGGGATTTGGGAAACTTCGTCCAGGAAGAGGGTCCCGCCGTCGGCCTGTTCGAATCGGCCCTTATGCCGCCGCACCGCACCCGTGAACGCCCCCCGTTCGTGGCCGAACAGCTCGGACTCGAGGACGCCCTCGGCAAGCGCGGCACAATTGAGCCTCACCAACGGCTTCTCGCGGCGGCGGCTGTTATAATGAACGGAGTCCGCGATAAGCTCTTTGCCCGTTCCGCTCTCGCCGTAAATTAGGACCGTCGCGTTTGTGCGCGCTATGCGCGTAATGAGTTCGTATATCCCCTGCATCGGCTTCGAGCGACCTATGATGCGCTCGAAGGAGTATTTCTCGTAGAGCCGAGTCCGGAGGTCAATATTCTCGAGCTCAAGCCTCCGCCTTTCGAGGGCTTTCTCGACGACGCGGCCAAGGCGCTCCGGGTCGACCGGCTTCGTCAGATATTCGTAGGCGCCGCGACGCGTGGCCTCGACCGCGGTCTCGATGGTTCCGAAGCCGGTGAGGATGATGAACGGCAACGCGGGCCACTTCTCACGCGCCATCATTAGGAAATCCAAGCCGTCCATCCCCGGGATCACCATGTCCGCGACGATGACGTCCACGACCTCCCCCTCTAATATTTCAAGGCCGCTGTCAACATCGAAAGCCACGTACGTCTCGTAACCGTCCGCGCGCAGAAGCTCCGCGAGGCTTTCCGCGGCGCCGCGGTGGTCGTCTACCACCAATATCGCGGCGTTAACGCGCCGGGTTGCCGGCCGCGTTCTCTTAGGAGAAACGATTTCGTTCTTTGCCATACGAACTCCGGATTATAACTTAATCTTTAAGGCTTTTCAAATTGCGATTAATTTTTCGCCTCGAGTTTGCCCATAGGGGTGCCGCCGAGCGCGAGGTAGTCGCGATAAGCCGCGTCCGCAGCCGCGCCGTCCCCCAAGTTTAAATAACAACCAACCAAATACGAGAGGACCTGAAGCGACCGCGGCGAAACCCTACGTTCGGCTTCCAGCTCACGCGCGGCCGCCGCCGCCTCGCCGCGCACGAAGTAATATTTTCCCAGCAAGAGGTGTGCCCCCGCGACCGTCGGCTCGAGCGCGATTGCGCGGCGCGCGGCCGCCACGCCCTCCTCGAATTCACCCGTCTCCATTAAAACCGAGGCGTAACGCGCGAGGGCGCGCGCGTCGCGGGGCACCAGCGTCAGAAGGCGACGGTACGCTTCCGCCCCGGCGGCGAAGTCTCGCCCTTTGACGTGACATTCCGCAAGTAGCCGCCAAGCGTCGACGTACGCCGGGAAGGTGTCTACCGCGGTCTCGAGCAGCGGGATTGCGAGGCGGCATTTGTCGCGGCTTGCCAGGTTCGCGGCGAGGAAGTAGTTGGTCTCCGCGTCGAGGGGGTCGATATCAAGCGATTTTAAATAATAATAGCTCGCAAGGTCGTCGCGCCCTTGCCGGTCGTAAACCAGGCCCAGGTAGCCGAGGGCGTAGGCGTTGTTGTCCTTATAGCTGAGCGCGGTGCGGAAATGTGTCGCCGCCTTTTCCAGATCGCCTTGGACGAGGTAATAGGTGCCGTAATTGAAATACGATTGCGTCGCAATACCGTCACGGTCGCAGCCTACCCCCGGCAGCCACGCGAAAACGAGCAACGAAGCGGCGGCAGCTAGCGCGAGGCCGGCCGACCCCCAACGTCGACGCCGCCAATCATCCCATATGCGCGAGACGCCGTACCCGGCGGCGACGGCGAGAGCCGGCGCGAGCGGCAACCGATACCAATCAACCACGAAGAAGAGTATTACCGATAACGCCACCGCGAGAAAAAATATCGCGAGCGCTCGCCGGCCCGGCGGCCCGCCCCGCCACCCGAGCGCCAAACCCACGGTCCCGAGGGCGAACAAAAGGCCGTAATACGGGATAGGGACGCGGTGGAGGACCGAGAAGTTACGGCGGAAGCCGAAATCCGCGTTGAGCGTAACCTCGTAGTTATTGGTCAGGAGCGAGAGTTTCCGGCCGTAAAGGAGCGCCGCGTCGCCCGGATTACGTACGAGGTACCCCAAGCCGCGCCTAAGCCACCATCGCGACGCCTCCGCCGCCGTGAGCCGCCGCCCGACCGCGCCCTCGGCCAGCGCTCGCGTCTGGATTTCGTTTAACGCCTCCGGCCGACCGACGGTTCCGCGTGGGGCCATAAACGAACCGGGCGCATCGCGATTGTTGCCGATGAAAAAGTTGACGCCCCCCTGCGACGAAATGACGACCCACTCGTCGGCCGCGATTTTATTCCGCGCCGTCGCCGCGCCCACGACCAAGATTACGGGGACGGCAAAAACGGCTACCGCGCGCCACGCCGTACCCCGGCGCAACAGCGGCCATAGCGCCAGCGCCGGTACGAACAGCAATAAATTGGGACGCGCGAGCGCCGCGCCGCCGAAGAGCGCGCCCGCTACCGCCGCGGCCAAGGCCCAACGGCGCCCGAACTCGAGCGCCACGGCCAATAACAACAACGCCCCCGTGACTAAAAAGAGCGTCATCGACCCTGGCAAGATTTGCGTATCGAAGAAGATCGCCGGCAGGTAGACCGCCCAGACGCCGCCCGCGACCGCAGCGGCGACGTCGCCGAAAAGGCGCCGCGCCAGTACGTAAACCAGCGCCGCCGTCGCCGCGCCTAAAAAGAGTTGAACCAAAATTACGCCGTAAAGGTGAACGCCGAACAATTTGTATGCGGCCGCGAGGAAGAACGCGTACGCCGGCCCTATGTAGTACGACCCCGGCGTGCCAACGCCCCCAGTAATATCTACCGCCCAGTTGTGGTATAAGGACGCGTCGGGGACGGCGTCGACGTACGTCATTAGCGGGTCGTCGCGCGCCGTCAGGAAATAGACGAGGCGAAACGCCAACGCCGCCAGGAAAATTATCGCCGGCCCGGGGCCGCCAATTTTACGCAAAACCGCCTTCATCTACCGCCGATAAAAAAACGCGCCACGTCAAAATGGCCCCTAATCATAATACTCCACGGCTTTTTTGTCAATAACTTGTTGAGAACCGCCGCCCGGGCGAGCCGTTTGGGCCGGGCCGCGAGCCGCGAATCCCGGGATTTTGCTTGCCCGGCTTTATTTTTTAATTTAAAATCCTTCCGCGTAGGCCGCGGGTAAAACGCGGAACCGGATTCGAGATGAAAAAATGGATAGTGGCGATAAGGGCACCGTTCTTCACGGCCTCCGTCGCGCCCGCGCTCGTCGGCGTCGCCGTCGCCTTCTACGAGGGTTACGCCGTCCACTGGTGGCATGCCGCGCTCACGCTCGTAGGGTTGTTGGCGATTCACGGCGGGACCAACCTAGCCAACGACTACTTCGACCACGTGACGCGCGACGACTGGGTCAACGTAACGCCGACGCCTTTCTCGGGCGGCTCGCGCGTCATCCAGGAGGGCGTAATTTCGCCGCGGGCGATATTCATATATTCTCTGGCCTGCTTCGCGGTAGGAATAGCCTGCGGCTTATACCTCTGGCGCGTGACCCCCGGCAACGTCGTCCTGTGGTTGGGCCTGGTCGGTGTCGCCTCGGGGTCGCTGTACACGGCGGTTCCCGTGGCCATCGGCTACCGCGGCGTGGGCGAGCTTTTCGTGGGTCTAAACTTCGGGCCGCTCGCGGTCCTCGGCACCCATTACGTCCAGGCGGGGCACCTGTCGCCGACGGCGCTTATGGCGTCGGTGCCGGTCGGCCTTCTGATAGCCGCGGTCCTCTACGTAAACGAGTTCCCGGACTACGAGGCCGATAAACAGGTAAATAAGAAAACGCTGATCGTGATATTCGGGCCGGAGCGCGCGCGTTACGGTTATGTAATATTAATCGCGCTGACGTACGCGGCCGTCGCGGCCTTCGTCGCCTTTGGCGGCCTCCCGGCCTGGGCGCTGCTCGGCCTCTTGACGCTGCCGCTCGCGGCCAAGGCGGCAACGGTGCTGATGCGGCATTACCGCGAACCGTATCAGCTAATACCGGCGAATGTGCTGACGATCGTCGTTCACTTCGGGACGGGGATTTTATTGTCCGTGGGCTTGGCGCTCGGGCGCGCGGCTTAGTCAGCTCGTGCGGGCCCCGCCCACGACGAGGGACGGCGTCACGCCGGCGTCGCGGGGCTCGAGCAAGCGGCGCGTGAACCAAAGGGAGAGGACGGCTAAGGCCACGGCGAGACCGTAGAGGACGTCGTAGCTCGAGTATTTCAATATAAAGCCGCCGCCTATCGCCGCGAGGGTCGCGAGGCCGCTGACGGTATTGTTGAAGCCGACGTAAACGGGGCGGAGGTCGCCCGGGGCGATGTCGATTACGTAGTTGATGTTGCCGAACTCGGCGCCGGACCAGCCGAAGCCGACGAGGAAGAACAGGCCGTAGAATAAAAATACGCCGCCCCATTCCGCGCGGGCCGATAAAAAATATAGGAGCGGGGGTAAAATAGTCAGGAGCGCGCCGCCGCGTACGAGCAAGCGGTTGCCGCGCCGGCTCGAGAGGTATCCCCAGAGCAAGTTGGAGGCGACGGTCCCGGCCATCAGCGCCGCGAGAAAGGGGCCGGCCGCGGGCGCGCCCAGGCCCAGCTTCCACATCGCGAGGCCGATATAGAACGGGACGCCCAAGCGGCTCAAGCAAATAAATACGCGGGAGGTTACGAAGCGGCGGTAGTTGGCGTCCGAGCGCAGCAGGGCGAAGCCGGCTTCGACGGTCTGGAGGAAGGAATGCCTTTCGGCCACGGCCTCGCCCTCCGGCTCGCGGCTGAGAGACATCGCGAGGAGCGCGAGCGCGCTGAAGGCCGCGGCGACGGCAAAGAGGATGCCGTACGACGTGGGAAAAGGCAGCGCCCGTAAGACCGGGCCGACGAACAGAATGCCCGTAAGCACGGCCAGGACGCCGCCGCCGAAACGACGCACCGTAAATAAAACGCCGCGCCCCCGCGAGGATATCGTCTTGCCGACGACGTCCATGAAGGGGGGGCCCGCGAGGCCGCCCGCGAAGTGGAGCGCGCCGTACGCGACGAGGAAGCCGACGAGGAGACCCGGCCCCGGCGCGAGGACGAACGGCAGCGCGGCAAGGGCGGCGACGACGCCGCCGCGGGCGACGGCGGTAGCGCGGTAGAAGGGCAACTTACGGCGCAGGTGCAGGACGCGGGAGGCGGCGAAGAGTTGCGGCAGCGGCCAGCATATCGCGTCCAATTGCCCCGCGACCGCGACCCACACCGGGTTGGCCGTTAGCGCGCCCACGAACGCCGGGACCACCGTCGCCGGGTTGAAGACGGCGAAAAATATATGGAAAATTACGCCGTTGACGGCGGCGCAAGCGAAGTTCCAGCGGTGGTGGGGAGCGTTTTCCGCGGCGGCCATTAGCGTGTAATCTAACCGAACGCGCGGCCTTTGTCAAGCGCCGCGTGACGCGGCGACCGAAGGTTATGCTGGATTTAAAATTTATCGAGGAAAACGAAAAGCGTGTGCGGGAAATGCTCGAGGCGCGCGGCGTCGAGTTCGACCTGGACAAGGTCTTGGACCTCGCGGCGCGGCGCCGGGAAACTATAGCCAGCGTAGAGGCCAAAAGGGCCGAGCAAAATAAGACGAGTAAAAAAATAGGCGAATTAGCCGAAAAAATAGCTCACCCGGCGCGTTTTGAAATTAGCGAAAAAGAATTAAAAACCCTTAAAAAAGAAAAAGAAGAAGCGCTGGAACGAGCCGAAGAAGTTAAAAAATCGCTCGGCGAACTCGAACCCGAACTGTCTGCAATCGAGGCCGAGCTTCACAACCTACTCCTTTATTTACCCAACGTCCACGACCCCTCGGTCCCCGTCGGGCCGGACGAGACGTACAACGAGATACGGCGCGTAGGCCGGGAGCCGCGCGAGTTCGACTTCCCGCCGCGACCCCACTGGGAGCTGGGCGAGATGCTCGGCGTCGTCGACCAGGAACGCGCGGTAAAAATCGCGGGCGCGCGCTTCGCGATGACGGTCGGCGCCGGCGCCCGAATGGAACGGGCCTTGCAAAATTTGATGTTGGACGAGGCGGCTAAGCGGGGTTACGAGGAAGTAATAGTCCCCTTTATGGTCCTCGGCTCGACGATGGAAGGAACGGGCCAGCTTCCCAAGTTCGCGGCCGAAATGTACAAGCTCGACGGCGAGGACATGTGGCTCATCCCGACCGCCGAGGTCCCCGTCACCAACCTCCACCGCGACGAGATACTGACGGCGGACGAGTTGCCGATAAAGTACGCGGCGTTCACGCCCTGCTTCCGGCGCGAGGCCGGCGCGCCCGGCCGCGACACGCGCGGCATGATACGCGTCCACCAGTTCCTCAAAGTCGAACTGGTCAAGATCGTCCACCCCGATAATTCCTACGACGAGCTGGAGAGCCTCGTCGCCGACGCGGCGCACGTCCTCGACATGCTCGAGCTTCCCTATCGCGAGGCGGTCCTCAGCACCGGCGACCTGGGCTTCGGCGCCACCAAGTGCGTCGACCTCGAGGTCTGGATACCGACCGAGGAGAAGTACCGCGAGATCTCGAGCTGCTCCAACTACGAGGCGTTCCAGGCGCGCCGCATGAACACGCGCTTCCGCCCCAAGAAGGGGGCGAAGCCCGAATTTGTCCACACGCTCAACGGCTCCGGCCTCGCTATAGGGCGGACGGTTGTGGCGATTTTAGAAAATTTCCAAAACGCCGACGGCTCCGTAACGATACCCGACGCGCTCCGGCCCTATATGGACGGCCTGGAGAAGATAACGTAACGGCCGCGGCGCCGCGGCCTTTGAGATACGGAGGGGCTTATGTCAGGCCATTCCAAATGGAGTACGATAAAGCGCAAGAAGGCCAAGGAGGACCAGAAGCGCGGCAAGGCCTTCTCGCGGCTGGCGCGGGAGATAATAGTCGCCGCGCGCCAGGGGGGCGGCGACCCGAGCGCGAATACGCGGCTCCGCGTTGCCATCCAGGCGGCCAAGGCCGCCAACATGCCCGCGGACAACATCGCCCGCGCCATCAAGCGCGGGACGGGCGAGGTCGAGGGGGCGCAGCTCGAGGAGGTCACGTACGAGGCCTACGGCCCGGGCGGCGTCGCGATGTGCGTCGAGGTCATGACCGACAACAAGAACCGGACCACACCCGAGGTCCGCCACATCCTCGACCGGCACGGCGGCTCTATGGCCGAGGCGGGCTCCGTCACCTGGATGTTCGACCGGAAGGGAATGATAATCGTAGACAAGGACCGGGCGACGGAGGAGCAGATCATGGAGGCGGTCCTGGACGCCGGCGCGGAAGACATCCGCGAGAGCGACGACGTCTTCGAGGTCTACTGCCCGCCGGGCCGCCTGGCGGACGTCACCGACGCGCTGGGCGCCGCGGGCGTCGAGTTCGCGAGCGCGGAGGTCTCGCTCGTCCCCAAGACCGTCATCCCGCTTCAGGGCAAGAACGCGGCCAAGTTCGTGAAGCTTCTCGAGGCGCTCGAGGACCACGACGACGTCCAGACGGTCTACGCCAACTTCGACATCCCGACGTCGGTGATGGAGGAGCTGGCCGCGGCCTGAGCCAATGCCCCGGTCTACGCGCGAATGGGCGGGACGGAACGGCTCGAGCCGTCGTCGTCCCGCTTGCCTGGCCGCCGCGTTCTTCGCCGGTGGGCTCGTCGTAGCGGCGCTGTACTCGCCGCCGTTCTGGGCGTTGGCCGTCGGCGCCGCGGCCTTCGCCTTAGCCGCCGTCGTATTTAACAAGCGCCGCGTCGCGACGTGGCTCGTATTGGCCGCGCTCGCGCCTGGCGGCGCCGCCTGGTACGTCGCGCGCGCCGATTACCTCTCCCCCGACGACGTCTCTTACCACCTGGACCGCCGCTTCCGCCCGACGGCGGCGGTCGTCGCCGGCGTCGTCGCCGACGACCCCGAACAGCGCCCCTACGGCACGATATTCGCTTTAAAGGTAAAAAATATCGCGACCGCGGCCGGCACGACCCGCGTCTCCGGCCGGGCGCGGGTCTCCGTTTACGAAAACGTCGCCCTCCGCTACGGCGACGAGGTCGCTATACGGGGGAAGCTCGCCGCGCCCAAGCCGGCCCGGAACCCCGCGGGTTTCGACTATCGCGCGTACCTCCGGCGCCGCGGCATAACGGCGCTGGTCACGGCCGGCGGCGCGGAAGACGTGACGCTGCTCGGCCGCGGCCGCGGCAACCCGATACTAGCCGCCTCTTTCGCGGCAAGGCATAAGGCCGCGTCGATATTGGATAGAGCCGTCGGCGGCGACGAGGCCGCGGTTCTGAAAGGCTTGACGCTGGGCAAGCGCGCGGAGATAGACCCGGCGATCGTGGAGGATTTTCGCGGCGCGGGCGCGGTCCACCTCCTCGCGATATCCGGCCTGCACGTCGGCCTGGTCGCCTTTCTATTATTCCTGGTCCTCGCCGGGACGCGGATGCCGAGGGCGGCGGCCAACCTAACGGTGATGGCTTTCCTGCCGGCGTACGCGCTGATGACGGGATTCAACCCGCCCGTGGTCCGCGCGAGCGTGATGGGGATACTGGCGCTTACGGCCGCGCTGCTGGACCGCGACGTCGACTTATTCAACATCCTCGCCGCTGCGGCCTTAATCCTACTGGTATATAACCCGCTCTACGTGGCCGACGTATCGTTCCTGTTGTCGTTCGCCGCGGTCTTCGCCATCGCGGCCCTCTACCGCCCGATAAATAAATTCCTCAGGCCCGTGCCCGGCCTCGTGAGGGAATCGCTCGCGGTAACCTGCGCCGCGCAGCTCGGCGTACTGCCGCTACAGCTCTACTTCTTCAATAGGTTTACGCCCACGGCGCTGGTCTCCAACCTCGTGATGGTTCCGCTTGCCGGGTGCGCCGTCGCGCTCGCGCTAATCACCATCATAACCGGCGCCGTCTGGCCCGCGCTCGGCGGCCTCTTCGGCGGCGCCGCCTGGCTCGGCGCGAAGGTGTTGATAACGGCGGGCCACTACTTCGCCTCGGGCCTCGAGCCCCTTACGCGGCTCTGGCCCGCGCTTGCGGACGCGCCGGCCTTGGGGCCCCGGTGGGACTTGCAATTCTGGGTGGCGAGGCCGTCGCCTTTTCTCGTATTACTCATAATTCTTATAATCGGAACGGCCGCGGCGCGAAGGTGGCGGCCGCGGTTTGCGTTCGGCGCGGCGGCTGCGGGGTGCCTCGGCCTCTGGCTCGCGCCGAAGCTCGCGGCGCCGGACCTGCCGCTGCAGATAACTCTCCTGGACGTGGGGCAAGCGGACAGCGCGCTGGTGGAGTTTCCTAATGGGAAGACGATGGTCGTCGACGCGGGTTACGCCGGCGGCACCTACGACGCCGGCGAGAGGGTCGTGGCGCCCGTGCTCCACGGTAAGGGTATTGATAAAATCGACTACCTCTGCGTGACGCACGGCGACGCGGACCACGCGGGCGGCGCCGCCTATTTAATCAGAAACTTCAACGTGGGCGAGTTGTGGTTCCCGGCCGACCCGAAGCGGAGCCGCGCCCTCGACGAGCTGGCCGAGGCGGCCGAAGCCGAGGGCGTTCGCAGGGTCGACGTCGCACCGCGATACGTAAAGGTCGCCGGCGTAGGCGTCGAGCGGGTTTGGCCGCCGTCCGGCGGCCGGACTGCCGAGCTAACGTCCAACGACTCTTCCACGGTGTTACGGCTGACCTGCGGCGACTTCACCGCCCTTTTGACGGGTGATGTCGAACGCCCGGCGCAGGAGTTTATTCTTGAGACGGGGAAGGAGTTGGCCGCGGATGTCGTTAAGGTCCCGCACCACGGCTCGAGAGGTGCCGCGTCGGCGCCCTTCGTCGCCGCGGTCAACCCCCGCGTGGCCTTCTTCCCCACCAAGGCCGGCTCGGCGAAGTTCCCGGCGCGGGAGACGCTCGCTTTATACCGAAAAGCCGGCGCGCGTCCCTTCGCGGCCGGCGAAAACGGCGCCGCCGTCGTCCAAACCGACGGCCGGCGCCTTCGCGTTCGAACTATGTTTTAGGGGCACTGCCGGCCCGCGGGCACGCCCGCTATCACGCCGGCGGCGAAAGAAGCCGTTTTATAATTTCTTCCAATTTCTCCTCCCCGATATAGCCGTCCCGCTTCGTGTCCAAGTTGCCGTCGCGGTCGTAAATAATTATGGTAGGGAGGCCCATGATAGCGTAGTCGCCCTTCATCTCGTCGGTCCCGCGGACGTTCACGTAGTTCATGCCGACCTTGGCCGCGTACGGCGGCACGTCTTTGTCGGGGTTGTCGTCGAATGTAATGCCCACGATCGTAAGGCCCTGGTCGCGGTACTTCTCCTGCAGCTTTATGAGGTGCGGGATTTCCCTCTTACACGGGCCGCACCACGTCGCCCAAAAGTCGAGGATGAGGACCTGGCCCTTATAATTGGCCACCTTGAAATCGGAGGCACATATCAGCGAGAAGCCCTCCGGGGGTTCGGCGGGTGCCGCGGCCTCGCCGCCGGGCGGCACGGCTTCTTCGCGTTTAACCTTACAGGCCGAGCATAGAGATACGCAAGTAACGAATACGGTTAACCAAATCAGGTATCCACGCGGCATAGAAAATACCTCCTATTTATATGGTATATTAACATAGAGGGCCGTTAACGGGGAAGGGTTAAAAAAAAGAACGGCCGCAACCGTTCCGAACGTAAAAAATCGAACCCTCGTCATTTATGGACCGAATCCATTACGCGCGCGAAGATGTGCGCCGCCCTTTCCGGGGAAAGCGCCGCGCGCGGCGCCAACCGCTCGAGCAACCGCCCCAATCGGGTTTGGAGGTAGTAGCTGCCTTTATTTGGTTCCTTATTTAAAATGCGGGCGGGCGATGCGTTCTTTTTACGAACATCCTCCTCGGTTAACCTTCTAACCGCGGACGAAACCTTTGTCGGCATTTCAAACCTCCGTTAAAATATCGTCACCTCCTGCGACAGAAACCTACGAATAACCCATGACGCCTTTCATCTTATTGGTGCAAATTCGACCCTCTACGTTACAGCCTTAGTTCGACGGGCGGGCCGCAAGGAGAAAAAAATGACTTACGAAGGACTACGGGAAAAGATAGCAGGGCGAACAGCGCGTGTCGGCGTCGTGGGGCTGGGCTACGTGGGCTTACCGCTGGCCGTGGCCTACGTCGACGCCGGCTACCGCGTTATCGGTTACGACGTCGACGCCGACAAGGTCGCGAGCCTTAAGGCGGGCCGGTCTTACATTGGCGACGTGGCCGACGAACGGCTGGCCGCGGCGGCCGCGAGCGGTGCCCTCGAGGCGACCGCGGACCCAGCACGTCTGCGCGAGGCCGACGTCGTAGCCATATGCGTCCCGACGCCGCTCACGCCCGACAAAAAGCCGGACCTCTCGTTCCTCGTCGATACCGCCGAGAAGCTATCCACAAATCTACGCGCGGGTCAACTCGTTATCGTCGAATCCACCGTTTACCCCGGCGCAACGCGGGGCGTAGTTCTGCCCATACTCGAAACAAGCGGCCTCGCCGCCAGCCGCGACTTCTGGCTCGCCTTCTCGCCCGAGCGCGTCGACCCCGGCAATAAGGCCTTCCCGCTCAGAGAAATCCCCACCGTCGTGGGCGGCATCGACGAGGCTGCTACCCAACTCGCCGCGGCCTTCTACGAGCCCGTAGTCGCGGAGGTCGTAAAAGTTTCCTCGGCCGAAGCCGCGGAAATGTCTAAGCTCCTCGAAAATACGTATCGCGCCGTAAACATCGCCCTCGTGAACGAACTCAAAGTAATATGTCACAAGATGGGGTTGGACGCGTTCGAGGTAATCGAGGCCGCGGCCTCGAAGCCTTACGGCTTCCAAAAATTCATACCCGGCCCGGGCGTCGGCGGCCACTGCATCCCCATCGACCCTTATTATCTCGCGTGGCGTGCCCGCCAATTCGGCCACGAGAGCCGCTTCGTCGAACTCGCCGGCCAGGTGAACGACGAGATGCCCGCGTACGTAGTCTTCCGCCTGGAGGGGGCCCTCCGCGAACGAGGCCGAGAGCTTTCCGGCGCGAACGTACTATTACTGGGGGTAGCATACAAGGCCAACGTCGACGACCTCCGCGAATCGCCCGCCCTCGTCATCGTCGACCTCCTGCGCCGGCGAGGTGCCGACGTAGCCTATACCGACCCGTACGCGCCGGCCCTGCCCAAAACGCGAAAGTACGACTTCGGCCTGACGTCAACGCCGCTCACCGCCCAAGCGTTAAAGAGTTACGACGCCGTCGTCCTAACGACGGACCATACGGCGCTGGACTACGACCTCGTATTCCGCGAGGCGCGCCTCGTCGTCGACGCGCGGGGCGTCGCGCGCCGCCTCGGGTACGCCGGCGACAACGTCGTGACCGCGTGAACGCGCCCCGGCACGCGGGCGCGGACCCAAAATACCGGCCCTACGGCCGGTTCTCCTTTATAAATAATTCCGGCGAACGTCACGCCCCCGGAAACGCGAACGGCTCGAAGCGGTCCTTGCTCGCTTTGCAGACGGGGCAGACCTCGGGCGGCGCTTCGCGTGCGGCCAAGTAGCCGCAAACGCGGCAGCGCCAAACTTTTATTCCGGCGCCGGCCTTTTCCGCCCTCGGTTTATATTGGGGCCGGTCCTCCTTCTTGGCCGGCCGGCGCTCCGGGATGGCGCCGGCCTCCTTTTTACCCGCGAGAACGTCGCCGGAGACGTAGAGGCCGCAGTAACACGCGTCGTAGTCGGCGAGGTCCGCGTCGCGGTAGTCGCAAGGGCAGATGACGTCGAGGTCCTCCTCGCGGGTCCCCGTGGCGCGCCGGCACGGGCACGCGGCGTAGCCGTAGCGTTCGACGTTCGTGAGGAGCCCTTCCACCAGCGCGCGCGTAAACTCGCGGTCGGGATTTAAGTGATAGCCGCCGGCCTCAGCCTCGCGCGCGAGCTTTTCGTATTGCGCGTCAACCTCTTTGGACTCGAACTGGGCCATACCTTGCCCCCTTACACGTTCAACAACTTTTTTATTTCATCGGGGCGGAAGCCGACGACGTAACCGTTTTCAGTAATCAACGTCGGGTAACTCGCCCGCCCCGCAAGGGCCGCAATCTCGGCCTCAACCTCGTCCTGGCGCGCGGGCGCCGCCAAATCCACGTACTCGTAATCGTACGTGACGCCCAACTCCGCGAGCAGCGCCCGCGTCTTCTTGCACCATACGCAAGTCGACAACGCGTACAACCTAACGTCGCCCCGGTCCACTGTGCCTGCTACGTGTTCCATAATCGTCCTTTCTCCGCAGGATTAAATTCCACCCCGCCGTTAGCGGCCGACGAGCCGGCCTCTGACATATTCCACCCACGACCCAACGCCGTCACACGTCTTCGCCGACGCCTCGAATACAGCCAGGCCGGCGTTTACGGCCGCGACGTTTCTCCTCAGAACGTCTAAGTCCACGTCGAGATGGGGAAGTAAATCGGTTTTATTTACGACGACCGCGTTCGCCTCGCGGAAGGCGAGCGGGTACTTGAGCGGCTTATCCTCGCCCTCGGCGAGCGATAAAACCACGACCTTCTCGTTCTCGCCGATGTTGAACTCCGCCGGGCAAACGAGGTTGCCAACGTTCTCGACGAAAACGGTCTTTAGGTCGTCGAGCGGTAGCTCCTCGAGCGCGGCGCGTATGAGGTTGGGCGCGAGGTGGCAGTCGCCGCCGAAGGGGCCGGTGTTTATCTGGACCACCGGGACGCCGAAGCGCTGGAGCCTTTCCGCGTCGGCCGTAGTCGCGATGTCGCCCTCGATAACACCCGGTTTAAGGTCGGCCGCGGCGGCCTCGAACGTCCGCTCCAGTAGCAACGTCTTGCCCGAGCCGGGCGAACCGATGATATTAATCGCATAAACGCCATTACGGGCCAGGAGCCGCGCGATCTCCTCCGCCAACTTCTCGTGCGCCTCGAGTACCTTTTTGACGATCTTTATCTCCATTTTCAAATTACCCCGTCTCGTCCCGCACCTCGAGCGAATCTATCAACAGCTCCCGGCCCGACGTTATCTCGAGCTCGGGCGAACCGCACACCGCGCAAACGAACGGCAGGACCTCGAAGGTCAACTTTTCGCCGCAGCCGCGGCACCTTCCCAATACCGGCACCTCCTCGACCTCGAGCCGCGCAGACTCCAACGCCGTCCCCTTGGTCAAGGCGTCGAAGTAAAACGTCATCGCCTCGGCCACGAACGTCGTCAGCGCGCCGAGCTTCAAGTGCACTACCGTAACCCTGCCCGCGACGCCCAAGCGCTCGACCTCCGCTTGAAGTTGTGTCACCAGACTGCTGACTACCGGGAGCTCGTGCACCTCAGCATATCCTCGGCAGCTGGTCCGCGAGCGGCATCTCCAGAATGCGTGTCCCGCCGACGACGGTTCGCACGAAGACGCGTTTGGGCTCGGCTACGACTTCGCCGATAATCGCCGCGCGTTCGCCGAGCGGGTGGCGCCGCATCGCCGCGACGAGCGCCTCCGCCTCCTCCGCCGGTGCCACCGCGACTACCTTTCCCTCGTTGGCTACGAGGTAGGGGTCGAGCCCCAAAATCTCGCACACGGCGACGACGTCCTCGTTCAACGGTACGTTTTCCTCGTAAATCTCGATGCCGACGCCGTTCGCCGCCGCGGCCTCGTTGAGCGCCGCGGCCAAGCCGCCGCGCGTCGGGTCGCGCATAAACTTTATACGCGGAGCCGCCTCGCGCATTACCGCGCACAGTTCGCCCAAAGGTGCGCAATCGCTCTCGAGCGGCGTCTCGAGCTTGAATTGCTCCCGCGCGACCATGACGGCGACGCCGTGGTCCCCGAGGGTCCCGCTCAAGATGACGGCGTCGCCCGCCTCGAGCGGCGCCCGCGCCGGCCCAACGCCCTCGTACACGCCGACGCCCGCGGTCGTTATGAACATGCCGTCGGCCTCGCCCCGCGCGACGACCTTCGTGTCGCCGCAGGCGACGGCGACGTTCGCCTCTCGCGCTGCAGCCGCCATCGACGTTACGACGCGCTCGAGCGTCGCCAACGGCAAACCCTCCTCTAACGTGAAGCTCGCGGCCAAGTAGCGGGGTACCGCGCCCATAACGGCAAGGTCGTTCACGGTCCCGCACACCGCGAGCTTGCCGACGTCGCCGCCGGGGAAGAAGAGCGGCTTGACGACGTAGGCATCCGTGGTGAACGCGATCTGCCCGGGGGGAAGTTCCAGCGTCGCGGCGTCGTCGAGGTCGCGCAAGGCCGGGTTGTCGAAGCGGCGCGCGAACAGGTCGGCCACCAACCGCCGCATAAGGAGGCCGCCGGAACCGTGACCCATTTGTATTAATTCTTCACTCATATCCATATTTGAACGCCGCGGCGCAGCTCCCCTCGGAGGAAACCATGCACGGCCCGACCGGCGCCCCGGGCGTACACCGGCCCCCGAAGAGCGCGCAATCCGCCGGCACCTTTACGCCGGTCAGAACGTCGCCGCAGATGCAGCCGCAGTCGGGCACCGTCTCTTCCGGTTCGACGTCAATGGCCCGCGCGGCGTCGAACGCCGCGTACTCTTCGCGCAGCGCCGAGCCGCTCGCCGGCAACTCGCCCAGACCCCGCCACCGCGAGTCGCAAACCTCGAACACCTCCGCCAAAAGCTCCTGCGCCCGCCGGTTCCCCGCCGTTTTGACGACCCGCGAATACTGGTTGTCGACGCGCCGCTCGCCGTCGGCGTATTGCGTTAATAATAAATAAATACCCTGCAAGATATCAACGGGCTCGAAGCCGGCGACGGCGCACGCCAGCTCGTAGCCGTCGGCGACGAAGTCGTAGGCGCTCGAGCCGATGATGGCGCTCACGTGGGCCGGGCAGAGAAAGCCGTCGAGGGCGAGGTCTTCCTTCTCGCACAACGCCCGCATCGCCGGCGGTATCAATTTGTGGGCCGTGAGGACGAAAAAATTCCCCACCCCCTCGGCCGCGGCGGCCTTGACGGTGGCCGCGACGGTGGGAGACGTCGTCTCGAAACCGACGGCCAAGAATACCACCTTGCGCGCCGGCTCGGCCCGGGCGAGGTCCAGAGCATCCCGCGCCGAATAGACTACGCGCACGTTGGCGCCCTCGGCCTGCAGCCGAAAAAGGTCCGCCGAGCTGCCGGGAACGCGCATCATGTCGCCGAAGGTCGCGACGGTGACGCCCGGCGTACGGGCGAGCGCGACGGCGTGGTCGACGTACTCCTTGGGCGTCACGCATACCGGGCAACCCGGCCCCGACACCAAACCGACGTTCGGCGGCAGCAACCTCTTCAGGCCGTAGCGCGCGATCGCCATCGTGTGCGTACCGCAGACCTCCATGAACGCAAACTCGCGGCCCGCGGGCGTAACGTACTCTATCGCTTGCGCCACTTTCCGTGCCCGCGCCGGGTCGCGGAATTCGTCTAAATATTTCAAGGCGCGCGCCCCGTATCTAAGCCCATCGCGTCGAGAAGCTCGAGCGTCTCCTGCGCCTCCTCCTCGTCGAGGACCTCTATGGCGAAGCCGGCGTGCACGATCACGTAGTCGCCGACGCGGGCCTCCGGCGCGAGCGAGAGGTCGCACTCCTGGCGGACCTGCGCCATCTCGACCGTGGCCGTCGTTCCCTCTACCTCGATTATCTTCATCGGTACGCCCAAGCACATATTTTAGCCCTTCTCCAAACGCGCGAGCGCGACCGCGGCCTGGCCGAGCGACAAGCCACCGTCGTTCGTCGGCACCCGCGAGTGTAACAAAACGCTGAAGCCGGCGCCCTCGAGCGTTGGCGCTAGTTTATTCAATAAGGTAATATTTTGAAAACAACCGCCGCCTAGCGCCACCGTCTCCAGAGCGTACTTGTCCCGCAGCGCCGCGACGACGCGCGCCACTATGGCCGCGATGCCGTTATGGAACCGCGCGGCGACGACGTCCGCGGTCACGCCCGCGGCCACGTCCGAGGCCGCGGCCTCGACGACGGGCGAGGCATCTATTATCAACGGCGTGCCCTCTTCGTGCGAAAACTCATACGCGCCCTCCTCCTCGAGCGAGGCGAGCTGCTCGAGCTCGAGCGCCGTCTGGCCTTCGTAATTCATAAAATTCCTCAGGCCCACCAGCGCCGCCACCGCGTCGAACAACCGCCCCATCGAACTCGTCGGCGGCGCGTTAACGCCTTTTGCCGCCGCCTCCAGCACCATCTCGCGCCGGCCCCGCGGAATTTCATCGAGAAAGGACAGCCGTTTCTTAAGCACGCCGTCGCCGTAGAGCGTATATAACCAAGAGAGGGCCATCCGCCACGGCTCGCGCGCCGCGCGGTCGCCCCCCGGCAGCGGGACGTACCTCAAGTGGGCCGCGCGTTCGTAACCTTCTAAATCGGCAATCAGAAATTCGCCGCCCCACACCGCGCCGTCGTCTCCCAGGCCCGCGCCGTCGAACACGACGCCTATGACGCGGCCTTCGTAGTAGCCGGCGTCCGCGAGTACCGAGGCTACGTGCGCGTGGTGGTGCTGGACGACGACTTCGGGAAGGCCCGACGTTTGCGCGTACCGGGAGGCGAGGTAGTCGGGGTGAAGGTCGCGCGCTACGACGGCAGGTTCAACGTCGAACAATTCGCGAAAGTGGGCGATGCCCTCCTCGAAAGCCTCTACCGTGGCGACGTTCTCGAGGTCGCCGACGTGGTGGGAGACGAAGGCCTGCGCGCCTTTGGTCAAACAAAACGTGTTCTTCAATTCGGCGCCGACCGCGAGGACGCTTTTCTCGTAAGCTCGCCCCACCTCGAGCGGCAGCGGGACGTAACCGCGGGAACGCCTAAGCGGGTACTCGCGGCCGCGGAAGACGCGCGTCACGCTGTCGTCGACGCGCCGGGCGACGGGGCGGTCGTGCGTCAGGTAATAATCGGCGATGCCGCCGAGGTGCTCGACGACGCGCTCGTCGCGGTAGGCTATCGGCTCGTCGGCGCGGTTGCCGGAGGTCATAACCAAAATCTCGAGGTCGTCGTCGAAGAGGAGGTGGTGAAGCGGCGTATAGGGCAACATAACGCCGAGGTAGCGGTTGCGCGGCGCGATCGCCTCCGGCAGGTGGCACGGCTCTTTCTTGGGAAGCAGGACGATAGGCCTCTTTTCGGAAATTAAAAGCGCGAGTTCGGCGGCGTCTACCTCGCAATACCTCCTCACGACGGCCACGTCCCGCGCCATAACGGCGAAGGGCTTATCCTCCCGGAACTTGCGGGAGCGCAACGTCTCCACCGCCTCCGCCGACGTGGCGTCGCACGCGAGGTGGTAACCGCCAAGCCCCTTCACGGCGACGACGCGGCCGTCGAAGAGGTGCTGCTTCACCTCCGCGAGCGGGTCGCCGGCCTCGAGCAGCTTACCCTCGGCGTCCCAAAGTGCGAGGCGGGGGCCACAGGCCGGGCACGCGTTCGGTTGAGCGTGGAAGCGCCTGTTGCCCGGGTCGTCGTACTCGGCCTGACACGCCGGGCACATCGCGAACGAAGCCATCGTCGTCTTCGGCCGGTCGTACGGGACGCCCCGGATAATGGTGAAGCGCGGGCCGCAGTTGGTGCAATTTATGAAAGGATACCCAAACCGGCGGTCCTCCGGCTCGAGGAGCTCGTCGAGGCAATCGCCGCACGTCGCGAGGTCCGGCGAAACCAGCGTCTCCGCCTCGCCCGGGAGGCTCTCGGCGATGACGAACGCTTCCTCGCCGCGGGGCTCGAGCTCGTCCTCCTCGAGCGCGTCAATACGCGCGCGCGGCGGCGGGCCCGCTTTCAGTTGATCGATGAACTCATCTATCGTCTCCGGGGCGCCCTCGAGCTCGACGACGACGCCGGCGCCGTCGTTGAGGACGAAGCCCGCAAGGCCGAGGCACCTCGCGAGGTTGTATACGCGCGGCCGGAAGCCGACGCCCTGGACGACGCCCGCTACGCGCAACTTCTTTCTTGCTATCGTCGTTGTGGGTTTCAAACCTTAGGATTATTTAAAATCTCGAGAACGGCCGCGGCCGCCTCCCCCACCGCCGCGGCAACGCGGGCCGACAGCCCTTCCTTAAATTCGTACAGCCACTCCGCCTCGACCGCGACGACGGTCACCTCCCGCGGCGCGCCGAGCTTAAGCTCCTCCAGAACGGCCAACGCCGAGGCGAGGTTGACGCCGTGGGTGTGGCCGAGGTGGGCGGTCGGCTCGAGCGCTCCGGCCGAGAATTTATAAACGGTCCCCGGCTTACCGCCGTCGGTCCGGATCGCGTCGGCGATTACCACCCGGTCGTAGCCGCGCAAGTAGTCGACGAGGTCGAAGCCGCCGGTGCAAGCTTCCTCTACGTCGACGCGCGCGGCGAGCTCCGGCGGCAGCTTCTCCTTGACGCGGCGCGCGACATAAATGCCAACGGCGTCGTCGCCGCGGATGACGTTGCCGACGCCGAGAACGAGCGTTTTCCCGGCGCGCTCCTCGAAAGTTGACGCCACGGAGCGAAATTTTAACATAAAAACTTAGCGGCCGCGACAATACAAAAAAAAGCCCGGCCTTACGCCGGGCCGTTAAGAACGGATTATTTTTTAACAAGAGATAAGCGGCCCAAGTTCGACGAAGCCGACGAGGCCGGAGGTTACGGCCGCGGCTTCTTCGTCTTGCTCGGCGGCAGGCCGAGAAATCTACGGGCGTAAGCGCCCAAAGCCCAGAACGCCACGCGGCCCGGGTGGTCCAAAATAGACGTGCGAGCGGTGCAAACCATCCAACACTGCACCGGGCAAGCCCGGCCGGTAGTAGCCAGGAGCGTAGCCCGCGTGCCGGCCGCCCAGATCTCGTCGAAATTTTCCCGGGCGAGGTTGCCGATTTTCTCGGCGCGCATGTTACACAGGTAAACATCCGCGGCCGGGTCGAGGTAGAAGAAACGGTCGCCCGCGCGGCAAGGTATGGGGCGTTCGCGGGTGGTTACGAAGTGCCGCAGGCCCGCGGCGAAGTACGCGCGCGCCGCGGCTCGCGGCGAGAGAAGGCGGAGGTAAAACCGCGTCGCGTCGTCGACCGCGCGCAGCGCCGCCTCGTCTTCCGGGACGGCGCCGTCGCGGGGCCGGAAGTAGTGCTCGGACGTATGGGTCAGCGCGAGGCTCAGCGGCAAGTCGTATTCGGCCGCGAGCTTGGCGACGCCGTCGAACTGGTCGGCGTTCGCGGCCGATATGGTGAAAGCCAGGTGGACATCGCGCCCCAACAAGGGGGCCAATCGCTCGACGGTCTCCAAAGCCTTCCGAAAGGACCCGGGCGCCTGGCGTATGTGGTCGTGGGCCGCCTCGAGGCCGTCCAGCGAGACGGCGACGTGGAGGCCGGGCACTTTACCCAACAACTCTCGCGCGACTTCCTCCGCCCGGGCCGGCAAAGCGCCGTTGGTGGAAATAGTTATCTGCGCGCCGGTCGCCTCGTAGACGGCCCGCGTACAGGGCACCAGGTCGCCCAAGAGCAACGGCTCGCCGCCGGTAATATTTACGAACCTTAACGAGGGGGGGAGCCTTCGCAACGTCGCCGGCGTCAGCTCCTCTTCGCCCGCGCGGTCCGCCAGGTCGCACGTCAAGCAACGGAGGTTGCACCGATAACTCAGCGCCACCACCGCGTCCACGGGGCCCTTACTCGTCGCCGGCATTGCGCTTACCTTCGGCCGTGACTCTCTTAAATAACGCGTCGTATTCGTCGAGCATCCGCTCGACGCCGTACCGCCGGGCGACCGCGGCGCGCGCCGACGCGCCCATCGCCGCCCTCGCCGCCGCCTCGGTGGTTAAAGTTTCTATCCCCGCCGCCAGCTCCGCCGCGGAGCCCGGTGTAAAGGTGACGCCCCCTCCCCCCGACAGCATAACGGGCACGTCGCCTACGGAAGCGGCGACGGCCGGCAAGCCGTGAGCCATCGCCTCGAGTAGAGCCAGCGGCGCCGATTCACGATAGGAGGGCAACACGAAAAGGTCCGCGGCCCGGTAGAGGCGCGAGACGTCGGCCAGCTCGCCCAGGAAAATACAGCCCCCGAGGCATGCGCGCGCGAACTTCTCCAAGCGGCGCCGCTCCGGGCCGTCGCCCGCGACTACCAACAACGGCCGGGCATCTTCTTCTATAAGAGCCGTGGCCTCCAACAGGAGGTCGACGCCCTTCTCCGGGGAGAGGCGCGAGGCGGCCGCGGCGACGACCGCGTCCGCGGGTAGGCGAAGGCCCTCACGGGCCTGGCGACGCCCGCCCGGCGTGACGGCCGGCGGGAGCGGAACGCCGTTGGCGATAACCTCGAGCGAACCCTCGTCCAACGAACGCAGGAGGGATACTTGCGATTGGGCGACCGCGACCACGGCGCAAGCGCGCCGGAGCGCCCTCAGCCAACGGCGGGGAGGCTCGTCCTGGAGGTGGTAGAGGACGACGTACGGCGGCAGTCGCCGCCCCAAGGCCGCCAAAAACGTCAAAACGTTATTGTGGTCGAGCGCGGCCAAAAGGTCGTGTTTACTTAACTCCGAAACGACGCCGAACCACCGCGCCGGCCGCGACATAATATTTCCCTCGACGTTGAAGCCGTCGCGCGCGAGTTCGGCTCCCACGGTACCCACACCGCGCAGCAAGAAAAAATTAAATTCGTAACAACGCCCTCTTAACCCGCGCGCCAACGTCGCGAGCTGACGTTCCGCGCCGCCGACGGCGAGGGTCGAAGCCACGACCCCGACCTTAATTTCGCGCGAGCTCGTCATAGAGTTGGGCTACCTCGTTGTCTCGAGCCGCGGGGGAAAGCTCGCGCTCGGCGAAGCGCCGGCCCCCCCGGGACAGCTCGCGCCAGCGCTCGCCATCGGTGAGAAGGCGGGCCACCGCGTCGGCAAAACCCTCGGCCGTTTCGGCTACGACTATCTCCACGCCGTCCCGGGCCGGTATCCCTTCCGCGCCCACCGGCGTCGTCACGACCGGCAGGCCGTGCGCGAGGGCGGTGAGTATTTTAATCTTTATGCCGGAACCTGCCCACAACGGCACCACCGCCACGGATGCCCGGGCGAGCTCCGGGCCGAGTTCTTCCGCAGTAGGTTTGAAGGCCGCCGACGGGTCCCGCCGGCCGAGGCGCAGCAAACCGCGCGGCGGCGCCTCGCCCCGGATGACGAGCTTCGCGTTCGCGACGGCGCTTTTAACGCGAGGGTAAATATCTTTGAGGAGAACTTCCAAGCCCTGCCTGTTGCCGGGCCTCCCCGTGCCGCCGAAATATATCAGCGTCGCGCTGTCGAAACCTCGGCACATTTGATCTTCGGGAGGGAGGTCGACGATGGGGAAGACGACGCGCGGCGGCCGGCGCGCGTACGGCGCGAGGAGTTCGGCGTCCACGCGGCTCAAGCAAAGGAGGTGGTCGAATTTGCGGCAGGCGGCTAGCTCGTAGCCGCGCCGGTGGAGGAACCTAAGCCAACGGCGGAATTTTACGAGCGGGTTCCCGCTAATCGCGAGCAGCCGCCGGTTGGCGTTGAACTCGGCGTCGTGCTTAAGGAGCACCTTCTTCACGGAGCGGGCCGCCGCGGCCGTAGGGTAGAGGAACCAATACTCGCACTGTAAAAGGTCCGCGCCGGCGCAGGCTTCGGCTACGGCGCGGCGGAACGCGGGAGGGTTAAAATACCAGAGCTCGAGGGGCGACGCGCTAAGCCAAGAGGCGGCGCCGTAGAAAAACTTGTACGCCGCGCGAGCGAACAGGCTCTTCTTATTGGGCATCATAACCGGGACGAGGCGGACGCCGACGCGCTCGAAGGCCCGCGCGTAGTCGCGTTGTTTCTCGGACACGATAAGGGAAACGAAAGTTACATCGTGGCGTTGCGCCAGCGCCCGCAACAAGTTAAAAGTTACGACGTCGGTGCCCGTTACGGCCGGGTACGGCAGTCGGTGCTTGGCTACGACGATGCGAGCCATAAGGGATTATCCCGTGAAGAGCTCGAGAAGTTTCGCGACCTCCTTGCCCGTGGGCCCGGTCGGGTCGGCGGCGTACGCCTCGCCCCAAAGTCGCATAGCTTCGTCCAGGTCCCCCGTGTCCTTGGCTACCTTCCCGAGGAGTAGTTTACAACGGGCCGTTTGGTCGGGCAAGGAGCGATCGCGCTCGCAGAAGCGCCACGCGGCCTCGAGGTCTTCGCGCGTATTCGAAACGCTCCATAACACGTAGTCGGTCTCGACCGCGGAGGCGGCTCGCCAGACGCGGGGGAGCGGGTCTTCGCGATGCTTCTTTACGTACTTATTCAACGCGACGAAGCCCCGATGCATCTCGAGGAATTTCAACAATATAAAAGGCTTCTCGCCGCTCTTGAGGACGTGTAGGCGGCCGAGCGCCGCGCCCGCGAGCGGCGCGTCGGGCGCGGCCGATACAAGCGCGAACGCTTCCGCCGGCGCCGTCTCCCCACGCTCCGCGGCGCTTACGAGTGCCGCGACCTCAGCGTACGTCGAGGGAGGCTCGGCTGCCGCGGCCGCAAGCGAGGGAATTACCAACGCTATTACGATCGCGGGTCGCATTTAGAAAGCTCGCCGCGCGGTCGCGTAAAAAGCGAGCTCGTCGTTGACGTTGAGCTCCGCTCGCCAATCGAAATATACGGGCCTACGCATATGAACGCGGATGCCCGGGCCGAAGGCGTAATTGAAGTTTTCAAACCTGACCGGCTCCCCAGGGTCCCAGGTCCGGCCGGCGTCGACGAACGCGACGCCCTCGAACCAGCCGTCGAATATGGGGGACCGGAACAGGCGCCGCCGGATTTCGGCCGTAACCAAGAAGGCGCCGGTCCCCACGACACGGTTCGACGCGGCGTACCGCAGGCCGTCGGCGCCGCGGATGGAGATGCGGCGGATGTACGGCGTGGCGTCGGACGTCGACCCGCCGCGGACGCGCCCGGCCAGCACGAACAACCGCCACGGCGAAACGTAACCCCGCACGTCTCCCTCGAAACCCGCGTAATCGTAGTCGCTTACCGCGGGAGACGATAGCTCGCTTTGAATTCTGAAAAAGGTGCCCCTTGTAGGGTAAAGGTCGCTGTCGCGCCGGTCCCATTCCGCGAAAGGCCTGGCCGCGACGAGGTCGGCTTCGGGCACGACGCCGAAGCGGCCGGCCGGGTCCTTCTTGAAGTGGCCGTCGTAATAATTTATATGCTCGCCGAGGACCGCCATACCGACCTGGGAGCGAAGCGTTATGATATAGGCGAGCGAGGCGTCACCTCCTACCGCCTCGTGGTAGAACCATTCGCCTCCGTAACCGCGGTCGCTTTCGATCTCGGTCTTGTGGCCGTTTTCGAAAAAGCCGGACCCGCCGACGGCGAACGGCAAGTCGAAGACCCAAGGCTGTTCGTAAAATAAACGCTGCCGGTCGAGGCCGAACTCGACGCCCAAGGTTACGGCGGCGCCGCCTATATTCTCTTTACTCAAGCGAGCCTGCCAGGTCGAGGCCGAGAGGTGCCAGTCCGTACCCTCGGCGACGTCGAGCATGATTACGGCTTCGCCGGCGTTACTCCGGGGCAAGTCGAAAACGTTTACGCGCGAGAAGAAATGGGTATTGCCGAGGTTCACCTTCGTCCGGAACATTTTGCGGTCCAGCGCCCCCTGACTAAGTACGTCGCCGGCCTTGAATTCGCAGTAATGGAGCATGACGCCGCGCGAGGTTTTAGTATTACCGTACGTACGGATTTCTTTTATGCGAACCTCGTCGCTCTCGACGGTTTCGGCCGAGGCGGACGAAATGCCGGCCGCCGTCAAGGCCGCCGCGACGCAAAAAGCGGCCAGAACGCCCCGGGCCGACAGCTTGTTCGCTGCAAAACGGCCACGGCGGGGGCCGTGGCGGGGGGGTCTGGTCGACGTCACGTTAGGCGCTTACGACGGCTTCCGCATTCGGCCCGATAGCCACGACGGCGGGTTTGTTCGAAAAAATTTCGGCGGCGACCCGGAGGATGTCATCCGTGGTTACGGCGTCCACGCCGGCGAGCGTTTCCTCGAGCGGGACGTGCCTTCCCATGTAAATCTCGTGTCGGGCGTTGCGGCCCATCCGCGCGGCGGTGGATTCCAGCGACAACATCAACGTCCCCTTCAAGAAATCTCGGGTTCGTCTTAATTCGCCCGCCCCTATCTTATGGGCCGCCAAGTCGGCGAACTGCTCCAATACGATGTCGCGGGCTTCGAGGGCGTTGGCGGGTTTGGTTCCAGCGTAGGCGACGAGCGCGCCGGAGTCGTGGAAACCCCGCCCGTAGGCGTACACGGCGTACGCGAGGCCGCGGTCCTCGCGTACTTTTTGGAACAGCCGGCTCGAGGCGTTGCCGCCCAGGACCGTAGTGAGCGCGGCCAGGACGTAACGGTCGGGGTGGCCGTAGGGGATCGCCGGCACGGCTACGCAGAGGTGAGTCTGCTCGGTATCCTTAACGTAGGCCGCCCGGGGCGTAGGCCGCGCGGCGGCCTTTGGGGAAGTGGCGCCGACCGGGCCGGGCACGGCCGCGAAGTACTCCTCGGCCATAGCGATAAACTCTTCCGGGTCGACGTAACCCGCGGCGGCGACGACGATCCGGTCGGCCGTGAAAATCTCGCCTCGATATCGCAACGCGTCGTCGCGCCCTATAGCCTCCAACGTTTCGAAGGAGCCCAGGACGGGCATGCCGATGGCCTCGCCCGGGCTTAGTACGCCCATAACTAAATCGTGGATCTTTTCGTCGGGGGAGTCTTCGTAAAGGCGTATTTCTTCGGCGACGACGCTTTTTTCCTTGACGAATTCTTCGGCCGGAAAGGTCGCTTTCAACAGGATGTCGGAGAGCACGTCGAGCGCGAGCGGTAGATGTTCGTACAGGACGTGGGCGAAGAAGGAAATGTTTTCTTTCTCTGTGAAGGCGTCGAGGGCACCGCCGACGCCGTCTATTTCCGCGGCTATCTGGGCGGCGGTCCGCCGTTCCGTACCCTTAAAGAACATGTGCTCGATGAGGTGGGAGATGCCGTTGAGGGCGGGAGGCTCGGCCACGGAGCCGTTACAACACCATACGCCCGCCGCGACGGAGCGGACCGTCGGGATGTGTTCGCAGATTACGCGTATCCCGTTAGCGGCGGCCCTTTTTATTACGGCGGTCGTTCGAGGGTCGGCGATCATCCCTTCTCCGCGCCGGCCGGCCTTCCCGGGGGGGACGCGCTTCCCGCGGGCGGTCTCCCCCGGGCAACAAGGCCCTACGGCTCAGGTTGATTCGGCCCATCTCGTCGATCTCGATTACTTTAACCTCGACCTCGTCGCCGATGCGCACGACATCCTCGACGCGGTTCACGCGTTTAACGTCCAGCTCGGAGATATGAACCATGCCCTCGACGCCAGGGAGTATCTCGACGAACGCGCCGAACTTCATCAGGCGTGTCACCTTGCCCTTGAAGACGGTACCTATCTCGGGCTCGGTGGCGAGGCTTTTAACCATCTCCAACGCCTTGCGCGCCGCCTCCTCGTCGGGCGACGCGATGGTCACTTTGCCGTCGTCCTCGATGTCTATCTCGACGCCCGTGTCGGCGATAATACGCCGGACCATCTTGCCCCCCGGCCCTATGACCGTCCCTATCTTGTCTATGTCGATGTAGGTGATCAGTATCCGCGGCGCGTAAGGGGAAAGCTCGCGACGGGGTTTGGCCAGGACGCGGTCCATCTGCTCGAGGATGGCGAAACGGGCGTCGCGCGCCTGGTAGAGGGCGTTACGGACCGCGTCGAGCGATAGGCCGCGGACCTTCAGGTCCATCTGGACGGCGGTTAGGCCTTCGCTCGTGCCTGCGGCCTTGAAGTCCATATCGCCGTAGTGGTCTTCCAGCCCCTGGATGTCGGTGAGGAGGACGTTACGACCTTCGCCGGCTATGAGGCCTACGGATATGCCGGCCACGGCTTTCTTTACGGGCACGCCGGCGTCCATTAACGACAGGCTAGCGCCGCAAACCGAAGCCATGGAAGAGGAGCCGTTGGATTCCAGGATGTCCGAGACGACGCGTATCGTATAGGGGAATTCGTCCTCGGACGGCAATACCGGGCGGAGTGCGCTCTCCGCGAGCTGGCCGTGTCCTATCTCGCGGCGCCCCGCGCCCCTAATAGGCTTGACTTCCCCCACCGAGAACGGCGGGAAATTGTAATGGAGCATGAAAGCCTTGGTCCTCTCGCCCAGCAGGTCGTCGATCCGTTGTTCGTCCGACACCGTCCCCAACGTAGTCGCGACCAACGCCTGCGTCTGGCCGCGCGTAAATATCGCCGACCCGTGGGCGCGCGGCAAAACGGAGACTTCGATGCTTATGGGGCGCAGTTCGTCGAACGCCCTCCCGTCCTGGCGCGCACCTTCTTCCAACGCCATGCGCCTGATTTCGGCTTCCTCGAGTTCGGCGAGGAAGGTCTCGATTAGGTTTTGCTTTTCAACCTCGTCTTCGCCCCCGGCCCCGAATTCGGCGTAAGCCCGCTCCAAAAGGGACCTGCGAGCGAGGTGACGCGCCGTTTTCTCCTGAGTATCGATCAACGGTTTAACGTGCCTCGCCAGAAATTTTTTCGCCCTCTTTTCGAGCGCAACGTCGCGTTCCGGCTCCGGGACCACGATTTTGGGGACGTCCGCCGTAAAGTCGCGGATCACGTCGGCCAGCTTCCGAGCCTCGGCGAAGCCCACGTCCACGGCCCCCAGGAACTCTTCCTCGCCCACTTCCTTCGCCGAGCCCGCGAGCATTACGATTTTTTCGGAAGTGCTTACGACGATGAGATTGAGCCGGCCGTCTTCCGTCTCGGCTATGGTGGGATTGACGACGTAGCGGCCGTCGACGAGGCCGACGCGCGCGGCGCCCACGGGCCCGTACCACGGCATGGGTGACAGCGCGACGGCGAGTGAAGCGCCGTTGAGGGCGAGGACGTCCGTGTCGTGCTCCTGGTCCGCGGAGAGCACGGTCGCGATAATCTGGAGGTCGTGGCGTATGCGGTCGTCGAACAACGGCCGGATGGGCCGGTCGATAAGGCGGGCGGTCACGGTCTCCTTGTCGTAAGGCCGCCCTTCGCGTTTAAAGAATCCGCCGGGGATCTTGCCCGCGGCGTACGTCTTTTCGCGGTACTCGACCATCAGCGGCAAATAATCTATGCCGGGACGCGGCTCCTCGGACTGGCAGTAGGTTACCAGGACGACGCAGCCGCCGTACGTGACGGTGCACGCTCCGTTCGCGAGCTTCGCTACCTTCCCGGTTTCGAAATGGAGCGTTCTTCCGCCCAGTTCGACGTCGAATTCAGATATCATAAAGGTGCTTCCCTCGATGTAAGCTTAACGCTTTTTATTAAAATATGGATAAGTGGATATAGCGGCCGGGGCGTTCGCGTACGTCTCTGATAAGGTCCTTCGCCTCGGCCGTGGTTTCTATCAAATCGTTGTACAGTCGGTCGTCCTTGAGGAGTTTGCCCGCCGACCCTTCGCCTGCCTCGAGGCCTTCGGCTATGCCCCGCAAAGACGTCGCCGTATAACGCAAATCCCCCGACATACCCGACAAGTTGTCCATCGTGGCGTCGAAGTTATCCTCGTTGCGCGAGATCATGACGTCGAGGGTGTAGCTCATGGACCGGAGGTTGCCCAGCGTAACGGTTATATCCTCCCGGCTCTCGCCCAGGATATAGGTCAGGTCCCCGGACATCTCCTCGACGTTACTTACGGTTTGTTTGAATGACTCGATCGTAGGCTTGTCGAGCATCTCGTTTATGGAGCCCAAGCCGTCCTGGACCATCTTGAACATCTCGTCCATACCCACGACGTGCGAGCCCTCGATCGTGGCGCCCGGTTTGATGACTTCGGCCAGGGACGGCCCGGGGTCGACCTCCACGTAGTTGTCGCCCAGCAGGCCGGTCATGGTTATCTTGAAGCGGTCCTTGGCGTGGAGGGGGAGGTTTTTACGTATAAGTATCGTCACGACTACGCGCCGCTTCCCCTTGTAATCGATGAAGTCGACTTTGGTAACCGAGCCGACCTTGACGCCGCCCATACGAACCTGCGCCCCCTCGTTAAGGCCGGCGGAGGAATCGAATATAACTTTATAACGATGTCCGCGCTCGAAGAGGCGAACTTCGCCCACGCCGAAGACGAGGATGGACAACAGGACCAGCGCCGCGAAGACCAAAATGCCCACCTTTACCTCGTTGGATATCTTTTCCATTTAATCACCGCCTATGACATCTATGGGGCCTTCCGCTTTCCCGTTGATGAATTGTTGGACGTACTTATTATCGGAATTCTTAATTTCGTCCGGCGTCCCGAAGGCGATAATTTTCCCGCCGTACAACATCGCGATGCGGTCGGCGATTTTATACGCGCTCGCCATGTCGTGGGTGACCGCGATACTCGTTACGTCCAAGTGCTCGTCGAGTTTGATGATCAAGTCGTTGATGACGTCCGCCATTATGGGGTCGAGGCCGGTCGTGGGCTCGTCGTACAGGACTATTTTCGGTCCGTGCGCCAGCGCGCGCGCGAGGCCTACCCTCTTCTTCATACCGCCGGAGAGTTCCGCGGGATTCATTTCCGATATGTCCTCCAGGCCCACGAGCCGGAGCTTATCTTCGACGACCTCGGCAATCTCGCCCGGGGACATATCCGAGTATTCGTAGAGGAAGAATCCGACGTTCTCGCCCACGGAAAGGGAGTCGAACAACGCCGCCCCCTGGAATACCATGCCGAACTTGCGGCGTATCACGCTCAACTCCCCGCCTTTCATCTTGGTTATATCGTGGCCGTCAACCATGATCGTCCCGGCGTCCGGTTTCATTAAACCTATTATGTGTTTCAAGAAGACGGACTTACCGCAGCCGGAACGGCCTATGATGACGAGGGTTTCGGCCTCGTGAACCGTAAGGCTTACGCCGTCGAGGACGCGGTTGTCGCCGAACGACTTGTGGACGTCGGTCGCGATTATGATCTCGCGGTGGTCGGGCTTGTCGGGTTCCATAATGCCTAAGCTCCCGGCCGGCCCTCGGCCCGGGCCGCGCGCGCCCCGCCGGAACGGAGGCCAAGTTCCGCGATCAATCTGTCTGTCGTCTCGCGGTCGTTGTAGGGGAACTCGCGGCCCTTGACGCGTAGCTTGTCCTCGTGGCCCTTCCCCATCACCGCAACGACGGTCCGCTCCCCGGGAGCCGCGGACGATAGTGCGAATCGGACGGCCTCCCCCCGGTCCAGGATTATCCGGAAATCTTCCGGCTCGGAAGCCCCCTCCGCGATCAGGCCCGCCGCTACGTCGCGCGCGATCGCCTCCTCGTCCTCGTAGTACGGGTCCTCGTTCGTGATCACGACGTAGTCGCCGTAGCGCCAGGCCAAGGCCCCCATCTTCGGCCTCTTTTCGACGTCGCGGTTGCCCGAACATCCGAACACGACGACGAAGCGGTCCGCGGGAAGGCGGCGTATCTCAACCATGGCCCGGTCCATGCTGTCCGGGGAGTGGGCGTAGTCTATGACCACCGTCAGCTCGTCGTTTACCTCAATTAACTCCAAGCGGCCGGGGGGCTCGTCCGTCTCTGCTATCCCCTCTCGCGCGGCCTCGACGGGTACGCCCAACTCGCGCCCCGCCGCGAAAGCGGCCGCGCAATTCGGGACGTCGAACGACCCCCTCAAGGGCGAAACGAGCTCCACGCGCGAACCGTCGGGGCACGCGACCTTGAAGGAGAGGCCGCCCCACCCGGACGACGCGTCGTAAACGAGATAGTCGCTCGCGCCTTCGCTCGCGCCGTACGTGACCTTACGCCCCGCAAACGACGCGGCGAGCCTGCGGCCGTAGGGGTCGTCCGCGTTGATTACGGCGGGCGCGCCCTCTCGCAGTTGTTCGAATAACGACGCCTTGGCGCGGAAATATGAATCCATATCGCCGTGCAAGTCGAGGTGGTCGTGGCTGAGGTTCGTGAAGACGGCCGCGGCCAAAGGTATCCCCGCGACGCGGGACAGCGCCAGGCCGTGGGAGGAGGCCTCGACGACGGCGACGTCGGCGCCGGCGTCCGCGGCCTCGCGCAAGAACGCCTGTACCTCCGGCGCCTCTCCCGTCGTAAGGCGAGCGCGGCGCTCGAGGCCGGCGACGACGTTCTTCACCGTACACGCGAGCGCGGTCTTCGCCCCCGCGGCGCGAAATATACTCTCGAGGAGGAAGGATACGGTCGTCTTGCCGTTCGTGCCCGTCACGCCCACTACGGCCAGCTCTTCGGCCGGGTGGCGGTAGAAGGCTGCGGCCGCGGCAGCGAGCGCGCGCCGCGCGTCGTCGACCACGATTTGGGGCACCGGCCCGGCCCGCGGCGAAACCTCCTCGACGACCACGGCGGCGGCCCCGCGAGCCAACGCGTCCGCGAGGTAATCGTGGCCGTCGAGCCGAAGCCCCCTTATGGCCACGAACATGCTGCCGGGCTTGACTTGCCGCGAATCGTACGTAACGGCGGAAATTTCCGGGTCGGCGTCGCCTTTTACCCCCCGATGGGGGAGCTCCGCCAGTATATCTTTTAGCTTCAAGAAATTTTTATGAGTTGGCGATTAGGCCTTGACTTATAGTAAATTATACGCTATCTTACTATTAGTAAGATATCTTCCCTCCAAGTAAGGAATCGGAGATTTTTGATAATAATAATTTAACTTAAATCCTATCACAATAGGGCAATATAATCAACTATTAATTAAACCTTTATATTTACCTCGATTACGCAACGACGCGCGATGGAAGGAAGAAATATAACTTTCGGCAAGGTCCTCCGCGAGAAGCGCATAGGCCGCGGCTTTACGCAGAAAGAGCTTGCGGAGCTGGCGAGCGTCGACGACTCGTACATATCGCAGCTCGAGCGCGACTATAAGTTCCCCTCCGCACGCACGATAGAGGGTTTGGCGCGCGCCCTGGGCGTCGAGGTCGCGGATTTGTTGGCGATGTACTTCCCGCCCTCGGAAACGAAGGGGGCGGCAGCATTTGCCGGCCGGGAAAATGAGGTCGCCGCTTTCGAGAGTTGTCTGAGCGGGCGCGAAGGTTTGATGGTCATCGCCGGCCGGCCCGGGCTGGGAAAGACGGCCCTCCTCAACGAGCGTTTTATCCCGGCGTGCCGCGACGAGCGAGTGCCATATATTTATTTCGACTGTAGGCGGCTAACGTCGTACCGCGGCTTCTTGAAGGACCTCCGCGACACGTTCGCGTCGCGCAAGGGCGGGTACCGCGCCTTCGACGAGATATACGAGCAGTGTGAATCGATAGAAAGGCGGCTACGGGGACGGTTTAAGGACCCCTTCAGCTTGCAGGTTACGGCGGGCGTGGCCGAGGCCGGGGCCGGCGGCGAGGGAGAGCTGACGTACGCCGAGAAGTATATATACCGTGAGGCGGAGCGGCTGCTGACGGAGGAGTTCCTGGCCGGTTGGCGCGCGTCGCTGGCGAAGGACGCCGCCAAAGCGGTCATCTTCTTGGACGATTTTCACGACGTGGGCGCCACCGTCGGTTATTGGGTTTGGCAGTTCATCGAACGGCTCAACGAGGCCGGCGTTTTGGGGCGGAAGGTATTGGTAGTTATGACGGTCAGGCCGCCGCGGCCGCCGGCGGTACGGGAAGGGTTAGAAAACGTTCTCGCCCTCGAGTTGAAGCCGTTCACGCCGGCCGAGGTGGAGGAATACGTCCAGACCCGGGGCCTGAAGCTGGCGGATGCCGACTGGGAGTTGGTCTCGTCGCTCGCGGGGGACGTCCGCGCGCTGGCGCTTTGGGTAGACTATTTCAAGGCGGCCGCGGACTACGCGGAAAACCGTTTGGGCCTGGCGGAGGACGCGCTGCGCCGCCTGGACGAGGAGCTGTCGCCCCACGCGACCGAAGGGACGCTTAAGAACGGCGCGCTGCTGCAGATGAAGGCCCGCCGCTTCCTGGGCCACCTCACGAGGTTGCAGGGGCGCTTGGCCGAAGCGGCCGATTACTACGGGTCCGCCGCGGCGCTCGCGGAGGGTTTGACGGAGGGCCGGCCCGCGGACCTGGGTTATTTATATTTGGACCTGGGCCACGTGTGCCGCCACCGCGGCCAGTGGGACGAGGCCATAGTTTACTATACCTCCGCCTGCGAGCGCTTCGTCGCCGCGGGCGAGGCCATAGGCCAGGGCGTGGCGCATGCCAGCCTGGGCACGGCCTTCAGGCTCAAACGCAAGTTCCCGCGCGCCAAACAGGAATACCGGCAGGCCGCGACGGTGTTAAACGAGCTCAAGGGCCGAACCGACGCCGGCCGGGAGGCGAGGCGGTGGCTTGCCAGCACGCTGTCGAACTACGCCATCGCGCTACGCCTCGAGGCCGAGGAGTTGATGCGCCCGGGCGAGGAGGCCGCGGCGCGGAGGTCGCTCGAGCGCGCGAAGGCGACGTGCCAGGAAGCCATAACGGTGAGCGACGACGCGGCCGAGACTGCAGTCGCCGAAAACCGCTACGGCCTATGCCTTTTTACGGAGAGCCGTTGGCGGCACGACGAGGGGGCGGCGGCGGAGGCCGCGGACCTGCTGGCGGAGGCTACAAGGCGCCATAAGCGGGCGCTGGCCATCTTCGAGGACCTCGGCGACCAGTATCGCGTGGCGCAGGTATGGGC
This sequence comes from Candidatus Zixiibacteriota bacterium, assembly GCA_011773985.1. Classification (GTDB taxonomy): domain Bacteria; phylum RBG-13-66-14; class B26-G2; order WVWN01; family WVWN01; genus WVWN01. The sequence goes on from WVWN01000053.1 coordinate 150,100, forward strand.
CGACCTGGGCGTCGCCGCGGCCCAACAGGGCCTGGTTCACGACGCCATCATCAACCTCAAAAATAGCGTCGCCATATTCCAGCAGATGGGCAGCCAATATCACCGCGCGAAAGTTCTGGTGGAGCTGGGTTTACTGTCCGAGGGCGGCGAGCAGCTCTCCTATTTCGCGGAGGCGCTGGCGGCGGCTCGCAACCACAACGACGAGTCGCTCGCCGAGATAGCCGCGGCGGTGAAGGGGGCGCTCGAGGCCGGCGACGCGCGCGCCGCCCGGCAATTCATCGACGAGCAAACGGCCGCCGACGCCAAACTCAAGCCCTTTTTCGAGGTAGCGAGCTAGGGGCGTCGCGGCGCGCTAAGCAGAGAGCGAGGACCATATGTGTGGCATAGTGGGATACGTGGGCCGGAGGACGGCGGCGCCGATGCTGGTCGACCGCCTCGACGACCTCTCGTACCGCGGGTACGATTCCGCCGGCATCGCGGTCGCGAACGACGGCGTAGTCGTCGTACAGAAGCTCCCCGGTAAGATTGAGAACTTGCGGGCCGCCCTCGCCGGCAACGAGCCGCCCGGCACCATCGGCATCGGCCACACGCGCTGGGCCACGCACGGCCCGCCCACGCAGGTCAACGCCCATCCCCACGCCGACTGCACCGGCCGGCTGTTCGTCGTGCAGAACGGCATAATCGAAAACTTCCCGGGGCTCAAGCGGGAGCTTTTGGAGCGGGGCCACGAGTTTCGCTCGCAGACCGATACGGAGGTCGTCGTCCATTTATTGGAGGAGTATTACGACGGCGACCTGATGGCCGCGGTGAAGAAGACCGCGGCCCGCCTCCAGGGGTCCTTCGCGCTGGCTTTCCTGGCCGCAGACGAAGGCCGCCTCGTCGCCGTCCGGTACCACGCGCCGCTCATCGTGGGCGTGGGGGGCGGCGAGAACGTCTTAGCCTCAGACATCACCGCGGTCCTCCAGGACACCAATAAGGTGTACGTCCTCGAAAACGGCGACGTAGTATCGGTTGAAGCCAACCGCATCGACGTCGATACGTTTCTGCCCGAGCGCGCCAAGAAGCCGGGCGAACGCCAGCTCACTATTGTAGATTGGCGGGCGGAGGACGTGTCCAAGAACGAGTACCCCCACTACATGCTCAAAGAGATTTACGAGCAGCCGCGCGCGGTCGAGAGAACGCTGCAGGGCCGTATCAAGGACGGCGACCTCGTCTTGCGCGAGATGGACCTCACGCCCGAGCAAATCCGGCGCCTCGATTCTTTCCACGTCGTCGCCTGCGGGACCGCGTACCACGCCGCCCTCTTCGGCAAGTACTTGCTCGAGCGCGTCCTGCGCGTCCCGGTAACGGCCGACATCGCCTCCGAATTCCGCTACCGCAACCCCATCCTCAGCGCCAAGTCGCTCGTGATATTGATAAGCCAATCCGGCGAGACCGCGGACACCATAGCCTCCATGGAGGAAGCCCACGCCCGCGGCGCCAAGACGCTGGCCGTCGTCAACGTGCGGGGCAGTACGCTTGCGCGCGAGGCCGACGCCGTGCTCTATACGCGCGCCGGCCCGGAGATCGCCGTCGCCTCCACCAAGGCCTTCACGGCCCAGCTCACCGCGCTCATCCTTCTGGCTTGCTATCTCGCGGACCAGCGCAAGGTCGATTGGCCGTACGGCCGGGATGAATTACTTAAACACTTGTTGGAGCTGCCCGCGAACCTCGAGCGTACGTTGGAGGTTACGGCGCCTACCGCGAAGACGTGGGGCCGGCTCATCGCGGCCGGGCCCGACTGCTATTTCCTGGGCCGCAACGTCGACGAGCCGCTCGCGCGCGAGGCCGCGCTCAAGCTCAAGGAGATATCGTACGTCCACGCCGAGGCGTACCCGGCGGGAGAGCTCAAACACGGGACCATCGCCCTCATATCCGAGGGCACGCCGGTCGTCTCGTTTATGACCCAAGAGAGCGTTTGGGATAAAATGATATCGAACATCCACGAGGTGCGCGCCCGGGGCGCCCGCACGTTCGCCGTCGTCCGCGAAGGCGGGTACGGCCTGGAGGACCTCGTGGAGGACGTGATTACGCTACCGGCCGTGCCGGAACTGTTCACGCCGGTGCTGGCCGCGGTCCCGGCGCAACTCATCGCGTACGAGGCGGCGACGGCGCTCGAGCGAGACGTGGACCAACCGCGCAACCTCGCCAAGAGCGTGACCGTCGAGTAAGCGCCGCCCGAAGAGGTGAAGATAGATGGCGTTATCTCTCAGTAAACTCCGACTCGTGGCCGTCGGCGGCGGCACGGGTTTGGCCACGCTGCTGCGGGGCATCAAAGGGTACGTGCGGCGGCACGACGAGGACGAGGAGGCCCCGCTCGACCTCTCGAGCTTCACGGCGATAGTTACCGTCTCCGACGACGCCGGCGCCACCGGCAAATTGATAGACGAGTTCGGCATCCTGCCGCCGGGCGACATCCGCGCCTGCCTCGCGGCGCTGGCGGACGAGGAGGTGCTGCTGTCGAAGCTCTTCCTGCACAAGTTCGTGGGCGGCGGCGCCTTCGGCGGCCAATCGTTCGGCAACCTCTTCCTCACCGCCCTCATCCAGATGAACGACGGCGACTACCTGAACGCCATCAAGGACGCGAGCCGCGTCCTCCGCGCTGAGGGAACCATATTGCCTGCGACGCTCGAGCGCGTGCGGCTTTGCGCCGAAATCGAGGGCGGCCGCGTGTTGGTGGGCGAGGACGAGTTGAACCGCAACGGCGGCCGCATAAGCCGCGTCTACCTCGCGCGCCGCGAGAACGGCGACGGCCCTCCCGAGGAAGTTGCCTGCGAGCCCATGCCGGGCGCGGTCGAGGCCATACAGGACGCGGACGTCGTGATTTTGGGGCCAGGCGGCCTGTACACGTCCATCATCCCCAACCTGCTCGTGAAGGGCATATCGGAGAGCATCAAACTGGCCAACTGCCGGACCATATACATCGCCAACGTTATGACGCAGCCGGGGAAGACCGACGGTTACTCTCTCTCGGACCACATCCGCGAAATAAAGAAGTACGGCGGCTTCCCCGTCGACTACGTGCTCGTCAACGACCGCGAGGTCTCGCCCGCAGTCCTCGCGACGTACGAGCAGGAAGGCGCTACGCAGATATTGTTCGACCCAGAGGAATCGGACAAGGTGTCCGCGGTCTCCTTCGGCGGCGGCCGCGAGCTGTTGGTCGTCGAGGGGAGCATCATTCACACCGCGGACGTCATCGCCGAGGTCGAGGAGCAATCCATCCGGCAAGAGGCCGGCGCGGGCGACGTGGAGACGAAGACCGTCCTGCGCCACGACCCGGCCAAGTTGACGGCGGCGTTGATCGAAGTCCTGAAGGCCACGCAGAGTTAAAAGGCCAAAGGCGAGAGGGGATGAGCGAAGAGATAAAAACGGCGGCGCTTTTCGACCTCGACGCCACGGCCTACGGCGACTTCCTCGCCCGGCTCGAGTGGCCTTGGGATATCCTCAAAGAGCTCGAGGCCCTGGCGCGCGCACTTTTGCGGGGCGTCCGCGACGGCGAGGTAATGTCGGGGGCTTATGTCTTGGGTGACGACGTCGACATAGGCCCGGGCACGGTGGTGGAGCCGGGCGCCGTCATAAAGGGCCCAACGGTCATCGGCGTCGACTGCGAGATTAGGGCCGGCGCGTACATCCGCGGCAACGCCGTCGTCGCGGACCGCTGCGTAGTCGGCAACTCGAGCGAGGTCAAGAACGCGCTGATGTTGGAGGGCTCGCACGCGCCGCACTTCAACTACGTCGGCGACAGCGTCCTGGGCCTCCGCGCCAACCTCGGCGCGGGCGTCAAGCTCTCCAACTGGAAGGTCGCGGCGAATAAAAAGATAAAGTTGGCCGTCGGCGGCCGCGTCATAGATACGGGCCTTGACAAGTTCGGCGCCGTCCTCGGCGACGACGTCGAGGTAGGATGTAACTCCGTAACGAACCCGGGGACCGTCGTCGGCCCGCGCACCATAATCTACGCCAACTGCAACGTTCGCGGTTTCGTCCCCGCCGACTCGGTGGTGAAGTTGCGCCAGCGGCAAGAGGTCGTCGCGCGGCGGCGAGTTTAAAATTTTATACTCGTGGCTAGAGTAAAGGCCGCGGCTGAGCCGCAGCCGAAGGTTATCCGCTATGGACCGCCTCCAGGGAACCGACGGCATAAGGCGCGACGTTCGCCGGCAGGACGACCCGTCGCTCGCGGGCCTTTCGCCGTGGGACGCGTTCGTCGAGCGCGGCGTCATCACGGACGCTTTCCTCGAGGGGTACGCGTACGCCTTCGCGCGCTCGTGGCTCGAGGAGTGGCCGTCGTCGCGGGAAATAGTCGTCGGCTGGGACCCGCGCGACCCGTCGGGCGCGTTTACGGGGGCGGTAGTTCGCGGGTTGAGGAAGGGGGGCGCCACGGCCGCCGTGATGGGCATAACGCCGACGCCGGCGGTGCCGACGTACATGGCGTATCGCGGCGCCGCCGCGGGCCTGATGGTCACCGCCTCCCACAATCCCGCGGCTCAGAACGGCGTTAAAATATTCCTCGCGCCCGCGGGTCTAAAATTATTGCCGGCGGACGACCGGCGTTTGACCGCGGCGGTCGCTGCGCTGGACTGGGAGGAAGTCGCCGGCGCCGAAACGAGCGGCGAAAAAGTCAACGCCGCGCGCGAATGGCCGGAAGTCTTCGCGGGCTTTCACCTCGCCGAGTGCAACTCCTGGCTCAGGGCCGGCGAAAAGCCGCTGGCGGATTTCGTCCTCGTCGTGGACCCGGCGCGGGGGTCGTACTCCGGCTACGCGGCGGCGGTCCTGCGGGCTTACGGCGCCGACGTCGTCGAGGTAAACGCGGACGAGGGCGACGGCCGCGTCAACTGGCGCTCGGGCGTCGCGGACCTGGAGGGCGTCGCGTCGATATCGTTCGCCGACGTCTCGAGCGGGGGCCGGCTCGGCGAATATCCGGCGCTGGCGGCGCTGGAAAGACTCGAGGCCGCGGACGACGCGGCTCTGACGACGGGCGAATCGCTCTTGGCCGCAGTCATCTTCGACGCCGACGGCGACCGCTTCTTCCTGGCCCTTTACGATCCTATCGGCGCCGAGTTAATCGTGTTGGGCGGCGACGAGGTGGCGATATTGCAGGCTACGGAGCTCGCGCGGCGCCTGGGGGGCGCTGACGGACGCGCTTTCATAAACACCGTCGAGAGCGACCTGGCCGTGGCCGGGGCCGCGTCGTCGCTCGGGTTCAAACCCTTCCAGAAACCGGTCGGCGACAAATGGATATTGACCGAGGCGTGGCGCCTGGCGGCTGGCGTGGAAGGAGACCCCGGGGACGGCGCCTCATTTTCGGCTCAGCTCGAGCCCCGGTTTGCCGGGGCCGGCGAGCTCCCGCACGCGCGGGAAATACGCTACGGCGTCGGCTGCGAGGAGACGGGCCACGCCATCACCTTCGGCGAACTGGCGCGGGCTGACGGTTCGGTCGTACCGTTCGCCGCTGGCAACGGCCTGAAGTCGGCGTTGAACACGCTGGCCGCGGTCGCGACGCTAAGGAAAGAACTTACCCCCGACGAACTGTACGCTCGGCTGAGGGCGCCGTTCGAGCAGGGTCACAAGGGAAATAATTACGTCTTCTTTACGGACAAGAAGAATTTGCTCAAAGGCGCCGGGGTATACAATTTTATGGAAAAAGAGCTCAAAGGCGTCTTTAAGAAATACGCGCCGTCTTTGGCGACGAAAAAGCTTGCCTTTCCGGAGGAGCCGGATTTATTGTACCGGACCGGTTACGACGGCGGCCGCCAGGTCTTGGCCGTATTCTGCCGGAATTCCGGGACCGAGGACAAGAGCGCGCTCTACATACGGGCCGCGAAGCCGTGGGCGGAGGTCGCCGGGGCGCTGGAAGAGGAACTTTACCCGAAATTTTACGCCGCGTTAAAGGACACCGAGGATGCGAGGAGCAGGGCGGAGCTCGCCTGGCTCGCGGGCGGCGCGCGGCCCGGGGACGAGGCGCTGCGTTGGGTCGCGGAGGGGCTCGAGCGGGTGATGAGGCCGGGGGGCCGTACGGCCCGCGGCGACGCGGTCCTCGCCGAATTGCGTCGGGCGAAAAAGTTTTGACGTAGCCGCCAAATGTGGTATAAGATTTACGTCGAGGTGGCAGCTTGGCAATAAGTTTCGTATATTTCGACTTGGACGACACGCTGATAGACACGACGAACGCGGTGATAGACGCGTACGCCGCGGCGCTGGCCGAGATTAAGCCGGCCGTCGTCGACGCGGGTTGCGAACCCGCTTCCGAGGCGATCGAAGAGGAGTTGATTGGCACCTTCGGTTCGACGATGCCGGACGAGTACTTCAACGCGTGGTTATACGAGGCCGGCGTGGATTCGGGCCTAAGGCGAGAGTTGGCCGCGCGGGGAACGGCGATCTTTTTACGACGCACACGGGAAATCGAGCCTTTCCCGGAGGCCAAGCCGGTTCTGGAATGGCTAGTGAAGAAGGGGGTCGGACGGGGCATCATATCGGACGGCCGCGTTGAAGAACAACGTGCCAAGCTCGAGCACGCCGGCCTGGCGCAACTAATCGGGCCCGTTTTCGTCTCCGAGGATTACCCGGTATTCAAGGGTAAGCCGAGCCTGGCGATGTTCGAGGACGCGCTCGCCGCGGCAAAGGCGCCGGCCGGAGCCGTAATGTACGTGGGCGACCAGGCCAAGGACGTCATCGGCGCCAACCTCGCGGGCATGATATCGGTCCGCGTATTGCAGGGGTGGGCGAACCGAAAGCCGCCGTCCAAGCATTTCGCCGCGGCGCGGCCGGCCCACATTATTGCGAACCTCGGCGAGCTACCCGACGTGATCCGTCGCCATAGCGCCCCGGAGGCGGCTTAGATGGGTATCGAGATCGCATTCGGAAAAGGTCGGTGGATGTACTGGACGATATTACTCGCTGTTCTCGTAGCCGTCGTGGTCGTCGTTGCGAAGCGCAAATCGCCCGAAGAGATTGCCCGGCAACGCTTGACCTGGGGCGACGAGGCGTTTAAAGGTAAAGATTACGAGCAGGCGATCGCATTCTATAAAACGGCCATAAATAACGACCCGACGCTCTGGAGTGCGTACTTCAACCTCGCGTTGGCGTACGAGTACGTCGACGACGGAAAGGCTTTGGCCGCGTGGGAAAAGTACCTCGAGGTAGCGAAGGACGAGCCGTCGCAGAAAGAATGGCTGGCCCAGGCGCGCGACCATCGCGGCCGCCTCCGCGCCGGGCCCCATTTCACCCGGGCGGTGGACTTAAACGAGGGGGGAGATTACGAACGGGCCCGGGAGGAGTATAAGGCCGCGCTGGAGTGGAGCCCGGAAAACCTGGACATCCTGAGGCGCGCGGCCGCCAACGAGGCGGCCGCGGGCGATTACGCGGCCGCGGCCCAATACTACGAAAAGGCGCTGGCGTTAGCGCCGTACTCGATAAACATTAAGTACGATTTAGGCCGCGCGTACGAAAATTTCGACAAAGGTAAAGCTGCGGCGCTATATGGGGAAATATTGGAGACGTATAAAACGAACCCCGGCATAACGACGGAAAAATTAAAAGACGCGCAGCGGCGGTACGTATCGCTAAGAAGGGAGGGTTACCGCGATTAAACAACTGGGCTCGGGCGTAATTATTTTCTGTGTCGCCGCGGTTTGGGCCTCCGCCGCACCGCCGCGCGCGGCCAGCGCCGCCGAGGCGAGGATGCTCGAGGGGGAGGCGGCGTTCTGGGCGGGCGACTACGTGACCGCGGAGTTGGCTTTCTTCGAGGCGTTGATGGCGCACCCGGACGACGGTACGGCCCACTATTATCTGGGGAGGATCTACCAATCGCGCGGCTCGAGAAGTAACGCCGTGGAACATTACGAGGCCGCGGCCGGGCCGGCGTACCCCGAGACTTACTTCTTCCTGGGGTTGCTTTATTACGACGAACAGCGTTTCGACGAAGCCGAGGCGCGGTACCGCCGTTATCTGGAATTTTACCCCGACGACGCCGCGGCCTGGTTCAACCTCGGCGTAACGTACGCCGCCGCAGGACGTTCCGGCGACGCCGAGGAGGCTTACCTGAAAGCGTTGACGGGGGCCCCTCGGAGCGTCGCCGCGCTCCACAACCTCGCGGTATTGTACCACCGCCGCGGGGATTTCGGGCGTGCGACCTTCTTTTGGCGGCGCCTGCTGGAGGTGGCGCCGGGCGACGCCGACGCCTACTTCGGCCTCGGATTGTCCCATTATTATGACGGCGACTACGCCGCGGCCGCTTCGGCCTTTAACGAGGGCGGGCTGCTGGCCCCTTTGGACGGCCGATTTTTTTATCAATCGGCGCGCGCATACCTCGAGCTGAGGAAGTACGACCTGGCGGTGGGATTTTTCAAGCGCGCGTACGAGCTCGGTTACGACGAGGGCGACGTAGCGGAAGGTATGGGCCTGGCGTACGAGGAGTGGCGCCGCTACGAGAAGGCGGCGCCGCTTTTGAGGAAGGCCGCGGAGCTCAAGGGGAGCGAGGCGGGCCGGGTTTATGCGGCCTTGGGGCGGATAGAACGCGCGACGGGGCGCCCCGGCGCGGCGCTCGCGGATTTCTTCGAGGCCGCGGAGAGGCTCGAGAACGCCGCCGAAGTCCACAATCAAATCGGCGAACTTTACCTGGAGGCGGACTTGGCTTCGTGGGCCGCGGAAGCTTTTGGGCAAGCGGTGGCGGCGGAACCGTCGAATCTAGATTTTAATTATAACCTGGCCGTGGCGCGGGAACTCTCCGAACCGAAACGAGCGCCGGAGCAGTGGCGCCGGTACATAGATTTGGCGGAGGGGGCACCCGGCGAGAGGCGCCGCCTGGCCCAGGCGCGGGCCCGCCTCGAGCGGCTGCTTGAAGAGGGGCCCGAGGACGCTGCGCCGTGAACTTGGCCAATACAGCCTTAAAATTGTCCGCGTGCACCGCCGTCCTGGCCGCGGGCGGTTGTTATTGGCTCATCGGCGGCGAGGAGCACCGCCGTAAACAAGAAATAGCCGAACACACCAAGATGGCCGAGATACACGAGCTCGCGGCCAACTACGAGGGCGCCGCGGACGAATATCGGGCCGTGATCGAGCTCGCGCCCCAACTCGCCGAGGCGTATATGGGCCTCGGCAACAACCTGAATCGACTGAGCCGGTACGACGAGGCCGCGGAGGCGTACCGTAAGGCCGTGGAGCTCGAGCCGAAGGTTTACGGCTTCCGGTTCAACCTGGGCGTAACGCTGGCGCGGGCCGAGAAGTACGAGGAGGCCGCGGCCGAATTGAAAGTGGCGGCGACGCTGGAACCGGAAAAGGCGGAGCCGTTCGTATACTTGGGGTCGGCCTTGCGTAGCGCCGGCGACTACGAGAGCGCCGCGGCCGCGCTGGCGCGGGCCCTCGTCAACGAGCCGGGGAACACGCTGGCGCGCCTTAACCTTGCGTTGACGCTCGAAGACCTCGACCCGGCCCGCGCCGCTCACGAGTGGCGCAAGGTAAGGGACGCCCCCGACGCCCTTCCCGCGTGGCGCGAGATGGCGGAAGAGAGGTTAGCGGATTTAACGCGGGAAAAATGAGCGGCCCGGAAAAACGGGTAATAAAAAAATCCATATGTGGTATGATTTTTTCGATTGACACGGCGAGTGCAGTGTGTTACCTTCGGGTAGAATATTTACGAAAGGAGGTCCGTGAAATGCCGTTAACCAAATCGGATATTGCGCAGATAGTAGCGCAAAAGGCGGGTCTTCCCAAGAGCCGCGCGGACAGCGTCGTATCGCTCGTCTTCGATTCCATTCAAGAAAGTCTCCAGATGGGCGAACGAGTATCGATCGTTTCTTTCGGCACGTTCGATGTTCGTACGAACAAGGGCCGGATGGGCCGCAACCCGAAGACGGGCGAAACGATATACATCCCGGAAAAAAAGTCGGTCAAATTCAAGGCCGGGAAAGGTTTGAAGGAAACGGTCCGGTAACGGCCTTATCTTTGTAGTCCTTTACGAAGGGCCCGACGCGGGGCCCTTTGCCCTTTTCCGCCGGATGAAAAAAAACCATAATCGTCCGCACTTTTAGGCCCAGTCCGCGTATTATATCGGGCGAAATGCTTGACATAGCCCGGCTTTATGTTAATATGCGACGAAGGCGGAGGCGGAGATATTTTGACGCCAGGCCGCAAATCGGTTGACTGACTCGACGGCCTGAAGTATAGTAGGGGGAAGCGGTATAAAAACAGGAGAAAAAATTATGAAAATATTGACGGGCGTCTTTTGCTTTACGGCGTTGTGCGCCGCGGGCCCGGCGTTCGGGGAAGATGAGGTTATCTGCCGCGACGCGAAGGTGGCCTTCGAAGTGCCGGCGCGCGGTTGGCGCGTAAACACGGATTTTACCGCGCCGGTAGCCGCCAGCCTCGAAAATAAAGACTTGAACGCGCGGATAACTGTGAGTTACACCGATTACGATATTTACGGCTTCAAGGTGGATTACGGTTTTTTGAAAGACAAGTTGGAGAAGAACGAAAAGAACAATTTCAAAGTTACGAAGCCGAATTACGACCGGATCTCGTTGGGCGGCAAAAATTTCCACTTCGGCCGCGCGGCCCGGCTCGAGTTCTCGAGTTTCGACGAGCTCGGTTACCATCATACCGTAGTGTACGCAATCGCGAACGGAACCATCGTGTGCTTCTTTTCCGCAGAGAGCCTCGAGCGCGAGTGGCCTTTGGTCGAGAAGGATTTCGAACAATTGGTGGCGTCGATACGGTTCACCCCCTGATGGTCGTATAAAAACAGACGCCGAGAAAATCGGGCCCGGTCTTCGACCGGGCTTTTTTATTGGACGGTAATGGCGCGAAATACCAGCGAAAGTCTCCGCGGAGCCCTCCCCCGCCGGGCGCGCCGCGAAAAAGCGCTCGAGCTCGAAACCAAGCTAACCGCGCTTGGCCGAAAGAACCTCGAGCTCGGGCGGGAGCTTTGCGCACTAAGGACGGAGCGCTTGCGCCGGGCCGAGGCGGTTGCGGCCGCGGAGGCGGCAGACCTCGTGAAAAAGGGAAAGATTCCGCGGGCCTGCGCGCCGTACGTAAAGGCTCTCCTCGCCGCCGGCGACGACGTACTCGTGTGGCTCGACGGGCGCTTTACGAGCGCCGCGGCGCTGCTCCGCGAAATTTTGGGGGCGACGCCCCCTTGCAAGCGAGCGGCGGACGCCTTTCCCGAAAAAATAAATAACGGTAAAGGGCTATGCAAAGACGCGGGAGGTAGCGAGATGACGGCTTTAACCGCGAATTACGACGCCGAACGAAAGGACGGCATCCTCGTCGCGTACAGGGTCGCCGCGCGAACGGTGATTTATAAAGGCGCGATGGTCTGCCTTAACCGGGCGGGGTACGCCGTCCCCGCGGCTGACGAGCCGGGCCTGACCTTCGTCGGCGTCGCGTACGAGCGGGGCGACAACGCCGCGGGCGACGACGGCAACGTCTCGGCGCGCGTCTGGAAGGACGGTTCGTTCCGCTTCGCGATGAGCTCGCCGAAGCTGGAAGACCTCGGCGCGGCCGCGTACGTCGTCGACGACAACGCCGTCGCGCTCTCGAGCGCGAACTCGGTTTTGGCGGGCACGGTCGTCGAGATACCGGCGGAGGCCGTAGTCCGCATTTTAATCCGGAACGCGGTCAAGTAGGAGGACGGCACCCTTGCGGTACGACGTCACGGACTACGTCAAAAAGACCAAAGAAGAGGTCGTGGCGCTCATAAAGCGGGAGTTTGACGGCGCCGCGGTATACCTCTTCGACCCGGGCCACATCCCCGCCTTCGGCGACGGCGGGACGTTCTGCCTCGAGGCCGCGTCGTCGGCGGTCGAAACGGCAGCCGCGGATTATGGCCGCGTCGTCGTAACGCTCCGCGTGTGGACGTACGTCGAGCGGGCGGACGGCGCCGCGGAGGAGGCGGTGACCGCGCTCGCGCAAAAGCTGGAGGCGGTCTTATTCGCCGCCGCCGAACCGTCGTTCCGCGTTTATCCCGCGTGGCTCGCGACGGAGTACTTACAAACGAACTATATGACTGCCGAGAAGGGCCGGGCGTTCCGGCGCAAGCCCCTTCGGGCGGCCCGGACCGAGTGGCGCGTGCGGCTCGCCGCGCGCCGTTGACGCGCGCCCGGGCGTAGGGGTCGATTATGAAGTTAACCGGAAAAGGATTGATCGTAGATGTCGGAAGGGACGTCGACTTCCCGGACTACGGCGACGTCGAAATCAACCTCGGCCTGAACTTCCCGAGCCCGGCGCCGGCCGCTTCCGCCGGTTACGTCGTGCCGTACGACGCGCCCATCACGGGTAAAATCGCCTGGCTCGAGCTGACGGCGGAACTTCTGGCCGCGTTTACGGGGGATACGCTTTCCGCGGGCGCCG
>WVWN01000053.1:162512-164461 GCA_011773985.1 Candidatus Zixiibacteriota bacterium
ATAGCCGACGATAACAGCCGGCTCGTTCGCGCTGCCGGGCCCCCCGGCCCGGGCGAATACGGCATCGCCGGCGCGACGCTGACCTTCAACGCCGCCCAGGCCGGCTACTACGTCTACGTGGACTACTTCTATTCGGATAAAGATAACGGCAAGACGCTCGTCCTCAACCCGTTCAGTTCGCCGGGCGAGTTCAAGTTGCTCGCCGACCTGACGCCGTGCGACGGGGCCAGCGGCCTTTACGAACGGGGACTGGTCCTGGCGGCGGAACGTTGCCGGCGTACCGGGCCGCTGGCGTCGGGTCCGGACGGGGGCGGATTCGGCTCGCTCGGCTTCGAGTTCGCCGTCGACAATCGCGCGCCCGGCGACGTGGTCGTATACTTCCCGTAGGGTTAAAAGGTGCAGTTACAGACGACCTCTTGTATCCCCAGCGCGCGGTGGCAGCTCGCCGTCTCCTTGCAGAGGCCGACCTCTATTCCCCCGGGAACGAGCGCCGTTAAATATTTATAAATATTTACGCGGCGCGACGTCGGGACCCGCCGGCGGCCGTCCGCGGGCGTCCGCTCCGTCGCGTAGTCGAAGGCCGAGGTGTCGCGGCCCAGCTTGCGCGCGTACGCCTTCACGTTGGGAAAATACCTGAGAGACCCGAAGGTGAAGCGCTCCGGGGGTACCACCGCCAGGATGTGCTCGATTAACTCGCGGTACGACTTCTCCCACCCGGGGACCGGGATTATCGGGTCGACGCGGAAGCGTACGCGGTAGCCGGCGTCGGCGGTGCGGCGGGCCGCGGCGACGCGTTCGACGGGCGAGGGCGAACCTATTTCATAACGTTCCGCTACGTCCGCGGCGTTGACGGAAAAAGAGACGACGGTCCGGCGGTTGTGCCCGAGGCCCAGGAGGTTGCCCACTTTATCGGATTTGGACAGGAGGAGCAGGAGGTGACGGTCCTGCGCCGCGAAGCGCGGGACGAGCTCCTTCGTCAAGCCGGTCCGGTCGTCGACGGCCAGCGCGTCCGAAAGCTCGCCGGCGTTCAGCACGGCCGGTTCGTTTCGCGCGAGGAATTGTTCCACCTCGCGGACCATAACGTCGGCGTTGGTGAATACGGTTTGGCGGACCTTGCCCCGGAACGTGAGCTGCAGATAGCAGTAGGCGCACCGGTAGACGCAGCCGTTGCCGTGAGCCAGGATGTAAAAGTGGGGGCAAATTATCCCCGGCGGCGTCTTGTCGAAGTAGCGGATGAACTTGGAACGCCGCGGCCGTTCGATAATTTCCACTACCATCCTCCGAAGAAATCGGACCAGGGAGGCTAGTCTATGTTAAACGACGCCGAATATCAAGAAGGCCTTTGGCTCGAGGGCGACGTCGACCGCGTTAACCCCGAGAAGTTCGCGTTCAGGCGCGAGGCGCTCTCCCGCGACCGCCGCCGCGATAAGATAATCGAGCTCTACGCCGGCGTCGGCCACCTCACGTCGCGCGTCTACGCCGAGGCGTACCGGGAGGTCGTCGTCGTCGAGAAGGACCCGGGGCATTTTCGCCGCCTCTTAAAACGACTCGGCCGGTTCGCCAACGTCCGTTTCTACAACAAGGTCAACGCCGACTTCATCGCCGACGACCTGCCGAACCACCCCGACTTCTCCGCGGTCGACTTCGACGCCTTCGGCTCGCCCGGCGAAACGGTCATTAAGTTCTTCGCGGCGATAGCGGGCAAGGTGGCCGCGCCGTTCCTGCTCCTGATGACCGACGGCGGCCTGCTCGCCGCGAGGCGGCGCGCGCCGATGAACTTATTTCGCTATTACTTAACCGGGGGGGACGAGGTCCGCCGGCCTCCCGCGGGGCTCGCGGAACGCTTCGAGGAGTTCCAGGCGCGCTTCGTCGAGCGCCTCGCCTCCCGGCACAATTACGCCACCGAGACGGTCAACGCCCGGCGCAGCCACAACGAGACGGTCCTCTAC
>WVWN01000053.1:164473-196172 GCA_011773985.1 Candidatus Zixiibacteriota bacterium
CGTGGCGGCGCGGCTGCCGGCCTCGCGTTGCTACGGCGAGGTCTTCGGCGGCGCCGGGTGGGTGCTCTTCGCGCGCGAGCCTTCGTACGTGGAGGTTTTGAACGACGTTAACGGGCGGTTGGTAAACTTATATCGCGTCGTCCGCGACGCGCCGGACGAGCTGGCCGAAGTGCTCGAGCTCCTTCCCCGCTCCCGGGCGCTATACGAAGAGTTACGCGAAGCGGCCAAGGCCGCGGACCCGGTCGCCTCGGCCGCGGCCTATTACTACCTCGTCAAGAACGCGTTCTCGGGTCAGCTCGGCTGCGGCTTCAGCTCGAGCAAAAAATACCCGGGCAAATATTCCATGCTTGCCGACTTTAAAAGCTGGGCGCGCCGCCTAAACAAGGTGACGGTGGAGAACCTGGATTACGCGGATTGCCTAAGGCGTTACGACTCGCCCGAAACCGTCTTCTACCTCGACCCGCCGTACGTCGGGACCGAGCGCTATTACGGCGGCGACTTCACGCCCGCGGACCACGAGCGCCTGCGGGATATACTAAGCGGTCTAAAGGGGCGCTGGCTCGTGAGCTACAACGATTGCGCGGAGGTGCGCGCGTTGTACGAGGGTTTAAATTTCGAAGAAATCCGACCGCCTTATTGCGCGAGCAAAGTGCGGACGCGCGGGCGTCGGCGGGCTCGCGGCTCGGAGATATTCATAACGAATTATTGACGCGCGCTTACTCGAAGACGCCGACCATAGGCGGGGCCGCGGTCAGGCCGGCGAGGGCGGCCTTGCCGGCTTTCTTCTCCTCCTCGGCTACGAGCTCGCGGTACGCGGCGTAGCTCGAGGCGCCGTCGAACTCGGCCAGCGTAAGGATGAGCTCCGGGTCCGTGGAGGGGGAAGCGACGGAGCGCGAGGCGGAGAGGACGCGGGCGTCGCGGCAGCCGTCCTGGCGGCGCTTGAGGGCGGCCTGGTCTTCCAGGATGGCGAGCGCCTGCGCCTCCTTGCCGGGGATCACTTTATATAGAGCGAATTCAACGAGCATCTTCGTCTCCTCGCGTCGGTGAAAGTTTCCCCTATCATACGCCTTTGGCGGCGCCGAAGCAAGTTTTTATTTAAGGCATAACCTTTCAAAAACAATTACGGTACGTAAAACCCGCCTCCTCGAGGCGGCGTTCTCATATATTCGCTTGACGGCCGCCCAAAGGCCTAGTATAAATATGGCGTCGGGGAATTCCGGCCGGCGGAGGTAAAGCTACACGCCGTTTAGCCACGGCGATTATTCTCTCCGTGGCGGTTGCGGCCCCGGTAGGGATAACATTTATAAAAAGCCGGAGCCGGTCCATTCGAAGACGTCGAGGCGGTTACTTTTACTATCGGGACCGAGCCGCATCGGGTGGAAGCGACCTTCGACCCGCGGGAGGCGTGGCGAAACGGCGCAGAGTAATAATCGTATAATTAAGCGTTGTGAGAGGTGGGATTATGAGGCGCATTTTAATAACAGCGATAGCCGCGGGCGTTTTGTTTTCGGGGACGGCGGGCGTGGCCTATGCAGCGGTGTACGGCGGTTTGGGGAATACGGCGGAGGCGGGGCCAATCGAAGCAGAGGAAACCATATACGAGGGCTGGGTCGTAGAGCGCTTCCCTCGCGGCGCGGACGGCGTTGCGTACGACAGTAAGCGGGAGCCGTTTTTTTACGGCGCTACCGAAGAGAGGTTTCGCTTCCGGCCTTTAGACGCGGCCGAGTGGCACGAAATTACGCCGGGTATAAACTTACCCCCGGGTGCGACCGTAACCGTCGACGACGGGGGGCACCCTCACACCTTCATACTTATAGACGGCGACGAAGGTACCTCTTATAAATATGCTTTTTGGGATGGCGCCGATTGGGTGGTTCAAGGGGGGCAACTCGCGGCCGGGGATGGCTTCGCCTACGACGCATCGTTGGCCGTAGCTAGCGGTAATAGGCCGCACGTACTTTTCACTTTCGGGGAAATGGAAGTGGAAAGTGGTATCGAACATGATTCGCTATTTTACGGGAGCGGCCAGGCCGGCCGTTGGTATTTCGAAGAAATCGCGTCGTTGACTTCACCGGGCTACATTGAGGCAACGGCTTCCCTGGCTTTAGACCGGACCGGTACGCCCCACGTCTCTTTTTGTTTTAACGCCGGTTACGAGGCCGAGCTAAAGTACGCGTATCGGGGGGAAACGGGATGGCGGGTTGAGGTGGTAGAGGCCGGGTGGCAATTTACCTCGACTTCGCTCGCCTTGGACGACGAGGGTCGGCCTTGCGTCGCGTACTGTGACAATAGGCGGGGCGACCTCAAATACGCCCGGCGAGAAACCGCCGGGTGGGCCATAGAGACGGTGGACGCCGTGGGGTGGTCCGGGCCCGGCGCCAGCCTCGCACTAGACAAAGGGGATATACCGTACGTCGCATATTACGAGGACGGCCCAAAATTCGAGCGCCCTTCCTTTTATCGCGTTAAAGTAGCCCGCCGTTCGGAAGACGGTTGGCGAGTGTCACCGGTAGCGACGCTAAAGATGACGGGGCTTTACTTGCCTGAACAACCGGCCGTCCCAGCCGTAGATGCCGGCGGTCGGGTTCGCGTCTTATACTTCGCCCTAACCGATAACCGTAGCATCGGGTA
The DNA here is from genome assembly GCA_011773985.1 of Candidatus Zixiibacteriota bacterium. GTDB lineage: Bacteria > RBG-13-66-14 > B26-G2 > WVWN01 > WVWN01 > WVWN01. The sequence goes on from WVWN01000053.1 coordinate 167,105, forward strand.
TTGCGCCAAATGGGTCCGCCCCGAGTGGCCGGCCTGCTCCGAAAAAAGGGAGGTCCGTCTATTACCTTACCCGGACGAACCCGAGCTCGCCCGATGGGCCCCGACTGAAGACGCGTTGCGCCCCAAGCCGAGGCTGCTGCGCGCCGAACCGAACGAGGATTCCGAAGTGATAATAGAAGCGGACGCCGATGCGGAGGTAGAAGTTATCGACGCCGTCTGCGTCCGGGAAATAATAAAGGAGAGCGTTTATGCGGGGGAGGTATACGGCACTTGGTACAAAGCACGCGTAGGGGATAAAGTGGGGTGGGGTCAGTCTTGGCAGCCGTTCGGTGAGTTTATCGCCGAGTTTACGGCACCGTATTCGCCTTTACGCGAGCGCCCGTCGGCGTTTGCGCCCCCAATAACCGAGGAGAAGTACGAAATCGCGGAGTTTAATAGTTTCGCGTTGCGGCCTACCGTTCCGGCTGGAACGATACTCTATCTGAACGCGGCTTACAACGGTTGGTACCTCGTCGACTACGGAGGGGGCGGGGCCTGGTTGCCCGCCGATACCCCGGGCGTAGACGTCTACCGTCGCATTTTTCATTGGTACTTCTTCGACACCGTAACTTTCGATTTTTACGTGCCGGTTGCGGGGGAAGTACGAAAAATTATTTTCGAGAACAGCGAGTTCCTATCTTGGTCGCGGTTAGGGTTCGAGGACCCCGTATTGACGTTAACTACCCACGACGACGAGTTCGAGTTAATACCCGAATTGGTAGGTGGTTTAGGCGGCTACGAGAGTGTTAGTTATTATTTAGCGGCGCGCCTGCCGTACGCGGTTAAACGGGAAGATATCACGGCGATAACTTACACCACGGGCGTGCCCGAGCGTCGCCTCCAAGTCTCCGTCGACCCCCGCGAGGCGTGGGCCGAGTACGATGAATGATTTTTAAATAAAAAACACCCGCCTCCCCGAGGCGGGTTTCTTATTCCCCGAGTATAGAATCCCTCTAATACTCCTCCACCTCGTCCCGCGTGGCGCGGCGGCTTATCTCGAGGCGGTCCACCGACGCGGCCCCCACGCTGTCGCCCCACACGTTCACCGTCGTGCGGCAGCGGTCCAGGAACCAGTCGATGGCCAGGATGGCGCCGATGCCCTCCACCGGCAGGCCGACGGACGTCAGGACCATAACCATCGTCACCAGCCCCGCCTCCGGTATGGCCGCGGCCCCCACCGCCGCCAGCGTCGCCGTGAAGAAGATGACGAGCTGCTGCGCCGCGGTTAGTTCGATGCCGTATACCTGCGCGATGAAGAGCGCCGCCACCGCCTCGTAGAGCGCGGTCCCGTCCATGTTGATCGTCGCGCCCAGCGGCAGCACGAACGACGCCGCCTCGTTCGATACGCGGTTGCGCTTCTCGACGGCGCGCATCGTCACCGGCAGCGTGGCCGCGGAGGAGGCGGTCGAGAAAGCGGTCGCGAAGGCCGTGAGCAGGTTGAACGCGTACGTAAACGGGTTGCGGCGGCCGAGGAGGAACAAGAGCAGCGGCAGCACGACGAAGGCGTGGAGGGCGAGGCCGGTGAGGACCGTCACGGCGTACTTGCCCAGCTTGTACAGCTCGCTCCAGAAGGCCTCGCCCCCACCCGCGGCGCCCAGCTTCGTCGCCACCAGCGCGAATACCCCCACCGGCGCGAACATCATCACCAAATATACGAGCTTCAGGACCGCGGCGTTGACGCCCTCGAAAAACTTTATGACCGGCCGGCCCTTCTCGCCCAGCGTCGTCAAGATGCCGCCGAAGACGAGCGAGACGACGATGAGCGGGAGGACGTTCGTCTCCGCGGCCGCGGCGAAGACGTTCTCCGGAATCATGTTGACGATGACGTCGACGACGGTGTAGACCCGCTCGCCCACCATCGACGGCAGCTCCTGCGCTACCGGCGTCACGCCCGCGCCCGGGCGTATGGCGTTCGCGAGGCACATGCCGATGGCGACGGCCACCCCCGTCGTCACGACGTAGTAGCCGATGGTCACGAGGCCGGTCCGCCCCAGCCGCCGTACGTCCCCCAGCGACGCGACGCCCGAAATCATCGACGCCACGATGAGCGGCACGATCATCATCTTGAGCGCGTTTAGGAAGATGTCGCCCAGGAACTTGACGGCGAGCATCCTCTCGCCGAAGGCCCAGCCGCACGCGCCGCCGGCGAGCATGCCGACCATAATGAGCAGTAAGACTACGTGGTGGCCTTTGAGTTTCATAAATTAAAAGGGCGCCGCGCGGGGCGCCCGGGTCGTCCGCCTTCGTTTAAAAGAGCCTCTTCAACACCTCCTCGGAGTAAAGGCCAAGGCCGAACCAAATCGCCGTCGACTTGTCGCGGTCGTTGCGGTTGAGGGGGTAGCCGATCTCCGCGGTGAAGCCGACGTACTCCAAGTCGAAGTCGACGCCTACGAAGAGGTTGTCCTGGTAAAGCTCCTGCTTTTCGATGTCGTCGAACTTGATGCGGCCCGCGTATACGTCGTCTATCAGGTTCATCTGCGGGCCGTAGAAACCCTCGTAGCCTATGTACGCTTCGGCGACGCGGCTTAGGGGCCAACCGCCGACGAGCGAGAGCTTGGGCGCGATGCGCTGCGTCGCGAAGATATAATCGAGAAAGAGGATGGGCGCGAAGTCCATACCCTTGCGCCGCTCCTCGGGGACGACGTGCGCCCACCACTTGGCGTGGATGCCGACGGAATACATATGGGCCTGGACGCCGACGTCGAAGCGGCGCCCGGCGCCGTACGTGACCATCCCCTTGACGACGGCGTCGCCGAAGCCGGGCGTCACTTCTTTGCCGCCGGGGCCCGGCACCTTGGCTCGGTCCTTATCGCGGTCGTGGACGCTCACGTACGCCGGGAAATCGCCGATGATGCGGACGCGAATCTTGCCCGTCCCGATGGCGCGCGGGCTCATAAAGGTCCCGTACCAACAGCCGGAGCCGCAGATTAACGCCAAAAAAATTATCGCGGCAACGTTCTTCAGCATAAAAGCATCCCTACTTCGCGCGCGCCGACGGCCCGTCTTCGAATAATCATAACGACGAACGAGCCGCCGGCGTGGGCGGCCGCTACATGTCGAAGTACAAGATGTACTCGTGGGGGTGGGGCCGCTGGTCGAGGGCGCGCACGTCGTATTCCATCTTGGTTTCGATATACGCGTCTATGATGTCCTCGGTGAAGACGCCGCCCGCGAGCAAGTAATCGTGGTCGCCGCGGAGGTCGTCGAGGGCCGCGACGAGTGACTTGGGCAGCGAACGGATGCGCTTCTGCTTGGCCTTCGGCATCTTCGAGAGGTCTTCCTCGATGGGTTCGCCCGGGTTTATTTCGCGCAAAACGCCGTCGAGGCCCGCCATGAGCATGGCCGAGAAGGCGAGGTAGGGGTTGCACGTTGCGTCCGGCGGCCGGTACTCGAAGCGCGCTTCCTCGGCCCGCGCCGCGTACTTCGGTATCCTTATCGTCCCGGAGCGGTTGCCGATGGAATAAAAAAGGCGCACGGGCGCCTCGAACCCCGGGACGAGGCGTTTATAGGAGTTAGTCGCCGCGTTGGTGAACGCCGCCAGCGACCGGCCGTGCTTCAAGATGCCGCCCATGAAGTGGCGCCCGAGGTCGCCCAAGCCGCCGTAACCGCCGGCGTCATAGAAGGCGGACCGTTCCGCCGAGCCCAGGAACTGGTGGACGTGCATGCCGTTGCCGGCCTCGCCGTATATCGGCTTCGGCATGAACGTCGCGTACATGTCGCGCCACCGCGCGAGGTTGCGAATGAGGAACTTCACCCACAGGTTCATGTCCGCGGCCGCCACCAACGTGAGAAAGCCGACCTCGATCTCGCACTGGCCCGTCGCGCCCACCTCGTGGTGGTGGTAGCGGACCGGGAGGCCGGAGGCTTCGATGGCCGCGGCCATCTCGGCCCTCAGGTCGTAATATTCGTCCAACGGCGGGATGGAGTGGTAGCCACCCTCGCGCGGGACGTTGTAGCCCGGCGTCGCGACCGCCGCGGAGATATGCGAGCCCTCCTCCTCTTCTGGGGCGTTGGCGAAGTATAAACATCGCCCCGCCTCGGAGGCGTAATAGACGTTTCGCAGGAGGTGGAACTCGTACTCGGGCGATAACCAGTAACCCTCGGCGACGCCGAGGCCAGCGAGGTACGCCTCGGCGCGCTGGGCCAGCGCGCGCGGGTCGCGCGCGAAACGCTCACCCGTGTCCGCCTCGTGGATGTTGCATATGAGCGATATCGTCGGCTTCTCCCAGAACGGCTCGAACATCGCCGTCGTCGCGTCGGCCTTGAGGACAAGGTCACCCGCCTCGATCGTCTTGTAACCCGGGCTTTGCGAGCCGTCGAAGCCGACGCCGTATTCGAACAATTTACTCCCGAGCCGCGCCGCGGGGACCGTAACGTGGCGCCACCGGCCCGCGAGGTCCACAAATTTTAAATCCAAGTTGGCGATGTCGTTCTCGCGTGCGAACGCCGCGAGGGACGCCAGATCCGTTATCCCTTCTATCTTCAATACGTGCCCTCCTAAATTCGAACGAACGCGCCGTGAACCGATTTGCGGGAATATAACACCCGTCAGGTGGGAAGGCAAGGGGTTTTGGGGTAGTTAAACGAAGACCCCGCGAAAACGGGGCCTTTTCCTTATTAGCCAGACTTAAGACGTCGCCCTCGTGGCCGTCAACGGGGCTTAGATAACTAAGGCGCCCATTATTTTAGGGCCGTGGGAGTTGCTATGCCGCCGCCTATTAGCAAGTACCGGTCGCTGCCGGTAACGTTGGTTCCGACCACCAGCTGGAGGATTACGGGCGTCTCTACGGGAAGTTTGTACGCGCCGACGACTCCCAAGGTAGCGACGCCGGTGGTTTCGAGCGATTTTTCGCCTTCACGCAGCAACCGGGTCTTAGAGAAGGAGGCGTTCCCCCCTATGCCGACGTTCGACCAGTTCTTATGCTTAGGGTCTTTCCTAAATAATAAGTAAGTAAGGCCGGCGCCGGGGGCGAAGTCGGTCGTTTCTCCCCCGGCCGGGTCCTTCTTCTTTCCGATTTCGAAGATGAAAAGGGGCGTCAGGTTAAAGCTATCGGGCGTATATAATTTCCACCCCTTCTTCACTATTCCAAGCTTATGGAATTCGGTATTTTCGGGTTCTTCGCCGGGGGCTCCCTCATACGCGTTAAACCATATTTCGTCCCCTTCTTTACCGAAACCGAATTTGGCGTCTTCCGACACCGGCCGCGTATATTCTTTTACGCCTCGCTCGCCCACCGCTACTTCCGCAGTTTCTACCTCTGGCAACTCTTCGGTGCTCTGAGCTGGTTCTATTATACCTTCCGGGCCGAGCGTAACGTACGCGTTCAATACGCCTGACTTCTTTTTCGCGCCTTTCTTATCTATGACGTCGTATTCTACGAACCAGCCTTCCGGAATGCATATTATTAAGTGGCTACTTTCACATACCGAATCGCGGCTATCTAAGGCTCGAACCTCCTCCTTTTTGTCCTTTTCTTTTATTTCAAATACCTCACCTCGGACCACCGCGACCGTAGAGAAAGATAACAGAGTAACTAAGGTTATGGCGATTGACTTCTGCATTCTAACCTCCTCGGTACCGGTTCGGGCGAGAATTGGATTATTTAAAATTTAAAAAGCCGGGCGGACCCGTGGTCCAACCCGGCGGTCTTTTTCGACGCGCGCGCGGCCGCGTGGCGATCTGGCTTTTCCCATCCCCGTGGTAGCCAACTGTCCTCCTCAAACCCCTTCGAGCCGGGGATAAATTCCTATTAAACTAAGCATAAACTAAAATACTTGGCCGCTCTTGTCAATAAAAAACACGCCTTTAAATTTAACCATCTTATATAATTTGCCGTAAAATCGGCGCAGGGCGGGAGCGGCGTATTTAAAAATCCGCCGTATTAAAGACGGCCCTTCCCGAGAACCAGTTCATCAGGCGCTCGCGCGAGGGCGGGCCGTTCGTCGTCTTTAATCTTCGTTATCTTTACGCCGGCTTCCCGCGCAAACCCTCCTCTAAGCGCAGCTGGCCTCTTCCCGTTCATCGGGGTGGGTATTGAAGTATATGAGGTTGCCGTCGGGGTCCTCGAGCCAGGCGCCGTCGCTGCCGTCGGCCTCGCGTTCGGCTTCCTTTTTCAATTTAAAGCCCCGGGCTTTAAGCTCCTCGGCGATCGCGAAGACGTCGCCGCCGCGGAAGTTGAGGAGGTTTTGTTCTATATGCCCCTGGTAAAGGCCCAGGCAGAGGTTGTGGTACCCCAACATCGCCCACCCCTCCTCCACCGTGCCCCCCACTTGCGTCAAACCCAACTTCCGGTAGAACGCGAGGGAGCGTTTCACGTCGCGGACCTTCAAACATAAAAAGAACTTACCCATGTTAATTTTCTCAGCCATCGCTCAACCTCCCGGTTTTATTTGGTTGTTTAGAGGCGGTTACTTGTCGGGCGACGTCGTCGACGCCGCCTTCTCCTTCGGGACCGTATAGACCTCGACGGTGAAACCCGCGGGGCCCATAACCGTAATCCCCCAATAACACCCTTGGCGCCAATCGGGGACGTTCACGTCTCCTTGCCGCGGGACGCCGGCCCGGCGGAGCCGCCCTACGACCGCCGTTAATGCCACCGCGAAAAGGTTACGCCAGACGCCTATAATATCTCCTTTCCGCCTATTATCCAAACGAAACCAGAATAGCACCCAGAAAGCCCAGTACGATGCCCAGCGTACGCCGGCGCGTGATGGCCTCGCGCAAAAGCAGCGCCGCGAAGATGAAGATGAAGACGTTGGCCGTCTGGTTTAGCGCCGAGGCGACGGAGGCCAGCGCGTACTTCATCCCCGCTAGCCAGAGGACCATCGCGAGGTACGCGCCCACGAACGAGCCCCCAACCATATAACGCCTCCCGCGGCTCGAGGCCACGGACGACAAAATGACTCGCCGCTGCTTGTGGAACAGGAGGATAACGGCCAGCGCCGCGACGCCGCCTATCACCCGAATCTCCGTCGCCCACAAGAGGGGCGAGCGCTCCAGAAGAGGCTTGATCATCACGATGCCCACGGCCATAGTCGCCAGGCCCAGTATGCCGTAAAAAATTCCCCATCCCAGGTCGCGCCGGCTTATCAAACCCTTTCCCCACTCGAGCGAGGCCACGAGCACCGCGGCGACGACGAACGCCGCGCCGACCCCCTGGAGCAAGCTGAGCCTCTCCGCGAGAAATAGAAGAGAAAGGCCGATTATAAACGGGCTATAGAGGCAGTCCACGATGGCCGTAAGGCCGGCGCCGAGCCGGTTTAAACTCATAAAGAAGAAGGTGTCGCCCAGGCCGATGCCGAGCGCGCCGCTCGCCAGAAGCAGCGCGTACTCCGCGGCCGGCACGTCGCGCCAGAGCGTCTCGCCGAAAAGCCACATCGTGGGCAGGAATAGTAGGAGGGCGAAGACGTCCTTGAACAGGTTAAGGCCTACCGGGTGGACCGTCTCGCCGCTCTTTTTAAACAGGACGACGGCGAACGCCCACGCAATCGCGGTCAATAGGGCGAAAGCTTCGCCGACGTAGAGAATCGCTCCTTCCACAACTTCTCCGCGGTTTCCGTTTCCGCTATCTTAAAATAAAAAAGGCCGGCGCCGGCAATTTATTCCAAAGCCGAAGGCCGGCGCAACCGGACTCCCGAGGTGAAAAGACGGCGGGAACGGGCCGCCGCCGGAATCGGTATTGCTTGACATTTTGGTCTTAAATAATGTATAAATAAAGTAGCCTTTGCCGAGCGGGGGGAGACGCGAGGAATGCTCCCGCAGCGGCAACGGCGGCTCGAGAAAAGGAACCCACTACACGGGTAACTATTCCGCAAGGGGTACAAAATGGCGACTAAATTTCTAGCCGGCTTGACGGCTATGCTCGCGGCGGGGGCCGCGTGGGCGGCGCTGAGCGCCGGCCCGCAAGGCCAGTACCTGGCCGTCTGGGACAACGAGGTCTCGAGCGAGGCCGGGACCGTCCGCGGCCTGGGCCCACGGGAGTTCGCGTACGCGTCGCCCGGCGGCTCGGCCTTCGCGGTGGTGTCTATAAGAGAAGGTACGATGCCGCCCGCGAGCACGGTCCGTGTGTATGACCACCGCGGGCGCCTGCTTTGGACGGCGGCGGACGTCGGCGCGACGTCGGCCTACGTGGCGGACTCCGGCGCCGCAGCGCTCGTAACGGTGCGCGGCGAGGGGCCGACGGCGCCCGCGCGCCTAGATTTCTATTCCGCCGCGGGGGCCCGCACCGGCGGCGTGGACGTCGGGCCGCCGCTCGAGGCCGTATTCTTCCCGGCCGAAGAACGGCTCGTGCTTAGCGTATTGGACGGCACGACGAAGGTCTACGACCTCGCGGCCGGCGTCGAGGAGTACGAGCTTCCGTACGCGCGCGCCGCCGCGGCCGGCCGCGACGGCCGGGTCCTACTCGTCGACCGGGAATGGATGGCGCTTTACCGGGACGGCGGCCGCGTCTGGCAGGCGCCCCATAACCTCTACTATCCGCGGCTCGCGGAAATCAGCGAAGACGGCACGCAAGCCGTCGTGGGGGCGCATCACGAGGTGGCGCTGGTGACGCTGGCCGACGGCCGCGTCGCCCGGCGGTGGAAAGCACCGGCGGACTTCGGCGTTACGGACCTCGCGGCTGCGGCCGACTTCTCGTCGTTCGCGGTCGGGACGCGGTCGCTGCAAGGGCGCGAGGCCGTGGCGTGGCTGGACGCCTCGCTAAAAATTATCACGCAAGAAGAGCACGACGTTGCTCAGCCGAGCGGCTCGTCGCCGACGGTCGCCGTACTCGCGGGCGTCCCGCCCCGCGTACTGGCGATGGGTCAGGGTTGGCAAGCGACGCTCACGAAATAGGGGATGATGGAATGAAGAGTACAATAATAATACTTTCCCTGGGCGCGCTGGCCTGTTTCGGGACGGCGAGCGCGGAGCGTTGGCCGTTAGGCCCGGGCGACGTGCCGCAACGGTGCGGCAACAACTGCTACGAGTTTCAGAATTACGGGGGCGGCTCGTACTACCATGACGGGCTTGACGTCCTGGGCGAGGCGGCCGACCCCTGTTACTCCGTCGACGACGGTTACGTAAGCCTCATTCGCGTCCAGGAGCCACTTTACACCGGGATAATCGTCAACTACACCAAAGGCCAGGACAAAGGGTGGCTATACTGGCACCTCACTTACAGCACCATACCCTTCGTCGAGGGCGACCCGGTCAAGGAGAGCGACCGCCTCGGCAACTTAGCCAACTGGCCCGTCGCCGACTTCCACCACGTCCACTTCACGCGCGGTTACTACCCGGGCATCAAGAAGTGGTACGACGCCATAGACAACCCGATCGAGTTCGTGAAACCCTCGACCGACGAACAGCCGCCCGTATTCGAGGAGGCGGAGCCCGGCCAGTGGTTTTCCTTCTGCGAAAACAACGGCGACGTACGCGTCGACCCCGGTAAAGTCAAAGGCCAAGTCGACGTCATCGCCCACGTCAGCGATAAAATAGTGGACACGCACTGGGAATTAGTGCCCTACGAGATAGAATGGTGCGTCATCGGCGAAGGCGGCACGATTCCCCCCAAGAAGTTCGTCGTCTTTACGGGAGAGGTTCCGCCGCCCGCGACCGTAACCACCGTCGTATACAAACGGAGCGGCCAGTGGATGACGCAGGGCGACTATAATTCCCGGGAGTTCTACTTCATCATTACCAACACCGACGGCGACGGCATAGTGGAGGAAGGCGACGAGGCCTACTCCCTCGACAGCGAGAAATTGCCCAACGGCCCGTATACGCTTTACGTTTGGGCCAAGGACTTCGGCGGGAACAACGTCCTAAAGTCGATGGCCTTCACCGTCGACAACCCGTCCTCCGAGGTGCGGATAAAATCGTTCACGGCGCGCGCCGTCCCGGGAGGCGTCGAGCTCGCGTGGGCCGCGGACGAACGGCATCGCGTAAAATACAACCTCTATCGGCAGGAAGCGGGCGAGGCCCCGTCACCCGACGCGGGCGACCGCGGCCGCCTCAACGCCCGCCCCATAACCGGCAAAAGCCCTTACGCGTACCGCGACGCGTCGGCCGCCGAGGGGGTCACGTACAAGTATTGGCTCGAGGCGCTCGAGCTCTCGGGGCACACGACGCTGTTCGGCCCGGTAACGGTCAAAGCGGGCAAGACGCTGCCGAACGCCTTCGCGCTCCACGCCGCGGCGCCCAACCCCGCGCGAGGGGCCGTGGTATTCAGCTTCGCGCTGCCGCGGCCTTGCCGGGCGACGCTGGCCGTCTACGACCTCGCCGGCCGTAAGGTCGCGACGGTGGTGGACGGGCAACTGGCCGCGGCCGAGCACCGCTACCCGACGTCTCTCGCGCTCCCGCCGGGCGTCTACGTTTACCGTTTGACCGCGGGCGACTTCGCCGCGGCCAAGCGCCTGGTCGTAGTTCGTTAAAAAGTAATCGTTACGGCAATAAAAAAGCGCCCCCCGCGGGGCGCTTTTTCTCCCTCGCCAGCGCTCGACGCCGCAACGCCCCTACCAACGGCTCGGCCCTCCCCCGCTCGAGTTGCTGAGGGACGGCACCATCGAGTTTCGTAAACGGGCGAAGGGACGTATATATGGCGGATTTTAACCAGCATTTGTGGTAGAATTTTACGTCGCGCCGGCTAACGACGGCCCGGGCGGCCATAAAGGCGACGCCCGTGCGCCGGCGGACGGGAGCTCGAGCCGCCGCGCCGCGCCATAAGACTGGGAGGATACGACGTTGGATAGCTTACCCGTATTTATCGCGAAAGTGTTCTTCGGCTTCTTCGCCATTATGAACCCCGTCGCCAACGCGCCGATATTCGTCGGCCTCGTGGCAGACTTCGACGAGGACCAAAAAAAGGTAATCGCGAGGAGGTCCGTCATAACCGCATTCGTCGTTACCGCGGTTTTCAGCCTGGCGGGCAAACTCATATTCGAGCTTTTCGGATTGACGTTGCCGGCGTTTCGGATAACGGGCGGCATCCTCATCTTCATGGTCGGCCTCGAGCTGCTGCAAGGCCGCCTCTCCAAAGTTCAATCGCCGGCCTCCGCGAACGGCAAAACAGCGCGCGATTCGGCGCTGCGCGTGGCCATCTCGCCTTTGGCGGTGCCTATTTTGGCCGGCCCGGGCACGGTCGCGACGGCGATGAACTTCGCGGCGACGGGTCCGTTGCTTCGCGTCGCGTCCGCGATCGCCATCTTCGGCCTTTTGTGCCTCGTGACTTACTGGTTTTTTATCTACGGTGAGAGGGTTATCTCTTTTCTCGGCGAGGGCGTCGTAAACGTCATCAGCCGGTTGATGGGGTTAATCCTGGCCGTCATAGGAACGGAGATGGTTTTACTGGGTGTTCGGGGCGCTTTCGAGATTATTCGCTAAGTGAAAACCAAGGTTGTTCACGCCCGAAATTGAAAGCGGACTACGTTAACATCTCGCAAAGAACGGACGCGGAGGCTCGATGAAAAATATAAACTGGGCGAATAAAGCTCTAGTTCCGGTTTTCGTAGCGACCTTCAGCTTCGCCGCCGGCGCGCTCGGCGACGAGAAGCCCTTGCGGGCCAAGGCGGCGTTGTCGTACCACGGGACCGGCGGGAATACGAAGACCCACGGCCTTGCCACCGCCGGGGATGCGGAGTACACTTATCGAAAATTCGTATTTGACGGCAGCGGCGACTATACCTTTGCCGCCTCCGGCGGCAAGAAGGCCGCGGAAAACACGGGCTTTTTCGCCGGCACCAAGTTCTTCTTCACCGGCGGCGATAGGCTCTACGCTCGTTATAGAGGGCGGTGGCGGCGGAACACGTTCGCGGGCTTCGAACATCGCCTATCCAATTTCGGCGGCTTGGCCGTATACCTGGCTCGAAGCGAGACCCAGGAACTCGCCGTCGGGAGCCTTTTAGGTTACGTCCACGAAGTCTTTACGGAAGCCGCCGGCAAAGATTCCGTAGGCTTCCCCGCGGCGTGCGTCGGAGGGGATTATCGGTTGAAGGTTAACGACGTTTACGAACTCGACGCGTCGCTCACTTGGGACGTCGGCTTGGAGGATATACACGAGCGGCTGTTGACGGCCAACGCCAGCTTCGGCCTCGTCATCGCGGATTGGTTGGTGATGACCGTAACGGAGAAGGTGGAATGGGACAACGTAACGCCCGAAGGCTACGCCACACACGACGTAACTATGACCGTGGGTTTGGCGGTCCGCAATTTTTAACGGGTCGGCGAATGGCGGATTACGAAAAACGCCCCCTCGCGGGGCGCTTTCTTAACGTGCGGGGAGGAACTTCGGGCGGAATGTCAAATAAGGCGGCGCCTAGAAGCCGTTGTCGACGTAAAGCTGCGTGAAGGTGAAAGCGTTGACCAGCACGTGAGCCAGCGTGGTCGCCGCGACGTTGCCGAGCCGGCGACTAACATAGCTCCACAGTAGGCCCATCGCCGCTGCGCCGCCGACTAGGGCGCCGAAGCCGCCGCGGAAGGTGATACCCTCGATTAAGTACAGCGAAACGTGCCAACCGCCGAACAACGCGGTCGCAATCCATAGCCCGATTAGGGCGTTGTCGCCGAACTCCCGGAGGTACAGACCTCTCCAGTACAACTCCTCCACGGAGGCGTTCGCCGCCGCCGTCGCCACGACCAGGAACGAGAGGCGCGCGCCGAGCGACGCGACGTTCGGCAGAAAGGCGATGAAGAAGACCACGTACACGGGGATGAAGCACGACGCCGACCATAAAACCCGCGGCCCGGTCAACGCGCCGGGTTTCAACAGCTCGCGCAGGTATCCCTCGCGGCCGCGGGCGAACCACGCAGCCACGGCGAGCGCGTACGCCCAGTACAGGACGAGGCCGGTCAGGTAGCCCCGCTGCGGCCCCAGGAGCCGCGTCGTCAACTGGAACGCCGCCAACGTGAAAGCGGGAAGAAGTATCGACGAACCCAGGAGGATACTTTTCGGATTTGGGGCCACTCGCGTATTCCGTTAAAGCGTTAGTAATATTTTGCCATTAGTCGCGGTGCGGCGCCGACGGTAAGAACGCGGTAATCGTCCCGCGGCATTGCCGGGGGCGACGATTTTAGCGAAGGTTAATTACGCGAAGCGCCCCTCGCGGGGCGCTTTTTTCTCCTCAGGCAGGACTCGAACCTGCAACCCTCCGGTTAACAGCCGGATGCTCTGCCAATTGAGCTACTGAGGAATCGCGCCGTTTTGTATCATAAACGGCGGCACCTGTCAAGCGGCCGAAGCCGCATCTACCAGTAATAGTAATTAAGGCCGAAGTCGAGCTTGACGTACTGCGTGTCGCGTTCGGAGGCCCGCGCGTTGTCGAAGGTACGGTTGTAGCCGAGCATGCCGAAGGCCGCGAAGCGCTCCGTGAAGTAATACTCCAGGCCCGGCGCCACGTAGAAACCCTGCCCGGCGACGTCCTCCCACCCGCTCTCCCGCCTTACTCGCTCGTCGAAGACGGCGTAGCCGCCGGCGGCGAACGGCATGAATACGCCCATGTGGACTTTGTAGATAAGGCCGACTTTATACGCCACCATGCGCGTCTCGCCGACGCCGTCCTCTCTTTCCGCGCCGAACGGCAGGGACAGGTCCGCGCCGCCTTCGAGCGTGAGCCAGTGGAAGAGGTTGCCGTAGAGGCGGACGCTCGCGGCGGGGGCCGCCTTGACGTCGTGGTCGAACGCGGCGACCGGGAACGCGAAGCCGCCGGAAACCCCGGCGCCCAGCCGGACGAGCGCGTTCGCAGCCACGGCGGCCGCAAGAGTTACCGCCGCGGCGGTCGACGCGATTCTAATCGCGGTCTTTGCCGTCATATCCTTAAGGCTGAACCAACCGGCGTTGGGGCGCGATGCTTTTACATATTATAGATTAAGCGAAAACCGAAGTCAAAAAAAACCCGGCCCTCGGGCCGGGTTTAAGAACCTGAGCCTCTGATTTTATAAGTAAAAATCCACGCCGATGAGTACGTCGAAAAAATTAAAATCCATGCCGCCGTCGTCCGGGTCGAGGGCGGTCATAAAGCGCGGGTTGACGTCGAGGGCGATTACATCGGTAAACGCTTAGATTATGCCGCCGCCGACGTAAGCGCCCGGAAAACAAAACCGGTCGTCGTAACTTCCGTAGTACGACGCCTCTTCGTGCGCGCCCATGATGACGTACGCGCCGCCTATCCCGGCGTAAGGCTTAACAGGGCCCAGGTCGAACTTGTAGGATACGCCGGACGTGATCGGGATGGCCGAATAATGCGCTTCATATCCGCGTTCATCAGAAATGCCATACTTCGTGTTATACCCGAAGGCGTAATCGAAGTTAACCCCGGACATGGCGCCGACGGAGAATTTCCCGCCTAAACCGAAGATACTGGTTCCCGCCTCCGTATCCTCGAAGCCTTCTCCGCCCGCCGGTACGCTGAGCGCGTAGAAACCGCCGACGCTTACGACCGCGCCGTATACGGCCCCCGCCGCGAACAACGCCGCAATCGCCGCTACCCCTTTCATATTCCTGCTCCTCCTACGTTAACGGGTTAGAATTGAAAGCGTTTTTCCCGTTGGTGCCCGACATTTTAGTATAATTTAAGATCTTACATCAATAAAAAACCCGGCCCGCGGGCCGGGTCGGGGTGGTCGGAATAACCTCGTTACATAAAGTAGTAATTCGCGCCGACGAGGATGTCCACAAAGGAGTCGTTGAACCCTTTTTCGACCTCGAACGGTACGCTGCCGCCGAAGCCGCCGACGTTGTACTCCATGTCGACGTCGTACGTGCCGTCGTTTATTACGTAGTTGAACCTGGGGCCGACGTCGAGAGAAAATTTCCCAAGGTAGTAGCGGAGGCCGCCGCCGGCGTAGAAGCCGGGTTTGTTAACGTTCATGTCGCCGGATAATTTTACGTCGCCGAAGGGCGGGACCTTGAAACTACCTTCCAGCTTCCCCTTCGCGAGGTAATACCCGCCTCCGCCACCGGCGTAGAGGGCGACGGGCCCTACGGGAATGACGTAATTCGCCCCCGCCGTTATGGGGATAATCCGGTACGAGGGCTCGTCGAAGTTCGGGACGTTCCAGTCTTTCTGGGGATGGTTGAAGTGGTAGCCGAAGGCCGCTTCGATCTCCAAGCCGGGTAGCACGCCGAGATACGCCCGTGCACCCATTTTCGGGCTGGCCTTCATATCCCCGCCTTTGTAGCCCACGCTGCCGCCGGAGGGCGTATATTGATAATAGAGGACCAGGTCCGCCGCCATATCGCCCGTCGGCATCGCGGCCCCGCCGAATACGCCCGCGCCGAAGCTAATTGCGTAGGCCCCCGACGCCGCGAGCGTGGCGCCCGTTGCTATTAATTTAACCATAAATTAGTACCTTCCGCGCAAAGGTGGAGGCTTATCTTGGATACGACTAAATTATACGGCGGGAAGTCGCGTTCATCAATAAAAAAAACCCCGGCTTGCGGCCGGGGCTCGAGTTATGAAGCCGGGGAATCTTCGTTACATGAAGAAGTAGTCCACGCCGAAGAGTACGTCCACGTACATGTCTTTGTAATCCTTTTCCAACGTTATCGTACCCTCATAGGTCTCGCCCTCGATCGTGGCTTCGCCAGGCCCTTCGAAGTCACCGCTGTTCATGACGTAGTTGAAGCGGGGGCTTACGTCCAACGCGAGCTTGCCGAACGAATATAGGAAGCCGCCGCCGAAGTAGATGCCCGGTTTGTTCACATCGACGTCCCCGGTAATGATAACGGGGTCCGGGAATGGGGGGATTTCGAGTTCTCCGGCGACACCCATTTTCATCATGTAGAAGCCGCCGCCGCCGCCGAAGTATACGCCCATGTCGCCGAACATCAGCTTATAGTTCGCGCCGAACGTAATCGGGATTATCGTCGTCTTCGGTTCGTCGACCCCGGGGATGTCTTCCCAGTCTTTATACTTGTGGCTCAGGTGGTAGGCGAACGCGACCTCTACGTCAAGCGCCGGGATGACGCCGATTAACGCCTTGCCGCCGAACTTCGGGCTCATACCCAAATCGCTGCCATCCTCAGAAGCCATATCGCCCATCGGCAGCGCGATGCCGCCGAAGCCGCCCGCACCCACGCCTATACCGTAGGCCGTAGCTGCGGCTATGCCGAAAAAGAATAAAACCGTTAACTTCCGCATTTCTCAACTCCTCCTTGATTACCGGAACATTATTAAGACTTTGTGCACTCCGTCTTCGCCGCCGGGCGGCGTATTAACCTCGACGAGACTACTACCATAATGAAAGGCCGTTGTCAAGGCAAATCTTTTTAATAATCAACGTTACTACGGCTTCTCGACATGGAGGAATTTTATGTACTCGGAAGGCCGCGGACCGCTCGCTGACCGCCTTTTTTGACCCATTCGCCCTTGTCGCCGCCGAGCCGATGTGATATTGTTAACCGTTAGGGGCGACCCGTCAACTTATATTGCAGGCGCATGTCGGCCAACGCCGCGCGTAAGCTGCGGAGCCACGTGACGAGCGGGACCAGCGGCGGCGTCTTCCGGCCGCCCGCAACCGCTTCCTTGAGCGAGGCCAAAAAAGACGCCGGCCCGTCGAAACCCTCCATGATGACGAAGCCGCGGCCTATCTCGTTTCGGAGATGCCCATCCGAGCCGGCGCTCCGGCCGAGCCCGTGGCGCCGGGCGAAATCGAGCGCCAGCTTGTCGTCTCCGGAGAGGACGTTGCGCGCGTTGTAGACCTCGACGATGTCTATTTGGTCCGCGTAACGCTCCATAAACTCGAGCCGAGGGCGCCTATGCGCGATGCGGGCGAAGGCGTGAGGGATGTTGACCAGGCCCCCTTGTTCGTGTATCTCCGCGATTGTCTCGGCGAGAGGAAGGCCCCGCGTCAGCGGCCGCGATATGAACATCCCCATGGCCTCGCCGTCCAGCGTGTTTACTTCCTGCGCGACCACGGCCTTGGGGTGCGGCCGGCCCGGGTAATGGCGCGCCATAAAGGCGGCGAACTCGTCCGAGGCGACTAATTCCGCGGCGGCCAACGAGCCGTCGAGGGCGTTGTGGTCGGCGACGGCGAATGCGCCGAGGCCGCGGCGGAGACACGTAGCGACTATATCCCAAGGTTCCGAACGGGAATCGTAGGATGCCGAGGAATGGATATGCAAGTCGGCCTTGATCAGCACGGCCCGGCCCCTTTAAACTTCCGCGCCGCGAAACCCAACCGCGTCCTTGCGCTCGCGGCACTCCTGGCGGCTTGCGCTTTGGCGCCCGCGTGCAGCGAACGGGCCGAAGTCTACTTCGAGGAGGCACGCCGCTACGAGCTCGACTACGAGTTCGATAAAGCCGCGGGACGTTACGAGTTAGTGACCCTCGGTTTCAAACGTTCGCCGCTCCGCGGGGAAGCGGCACAAGGGCTCGCGCGCTGCCGGGCGGAAATACATTTCGACCGCGCGGAAGAGCTCATCTACGCGGGCGCGGCGTATACCGCAATCGCCGAAATCGCGGCCGGCCGCCGCCTCGACCCCTCCAACCCGCGCGCCCTCTACCTGTTCGGCCTCGCCCACCGCTACGTCGGGCCCTACGAGGTCGCTTTGGATGAGTTCAACCAGTGCGTCGAACGATACCCGGAAAGCCCGTACGGCTACCTGGGAAGGGCGGAATACTTCCGGTTCGAAATCCAGCGCGAAAAGGCCCTGGCCGATTACGTCCGCGCTTTCCGCGTGGCCGGCCGGGACGCCAAGAACCGCGGCGCCGCCTTTCGCGGGATAAGGGACATGACTCTCAAGCTCGGACAACCCAAAGGCGCGCTGGCTCTCTACAAGCGCGAGGCCCGGGGCCTTGTGTCCCCCGACGCGTTCAACTATTGGGTAGGTTATTATTACCTCAGAAAGAAGCCCATAATATACCGCGCCGCCGAGCGGCACTTCAACAAAGTAATAAAAGGTAGGGGGCGTCTTTTTTATAAAGGCAAGGCTCGCGCCGGCCGTGCCGAATGTTATCTCTTCTTTAAAGATTACGAGAAGGCTAAAGCGGATATCGACGAGGCAATCGCCGTCGACCCCCAAAGCGACGCCTATTTCAAAATCGCCGAAAAAACCTACCGCCGACTTTCCCTACCGCCGCCCCGAAAGACTCAGAAGTGAGTAAACCCTTCCGGCGCGAGGGGCTCAACGTCGCCTGCGCGCGCGAGCAAAACGCCCCTCCCGCCTTCCGTAATCAAGCCTATTCGCGTAACGGCCGCGCCTTTTTCCGCGGCGGCCTTTGCTACCGCCGCGGCCTCAGCCGTCGGGCACGTAAATAATAACTCGAAGTCTTCGCCTGCAGCCGTCGCGTACGCGACGGCGTCCTCGCCCCGGGATGCCGCGACCTCCCGCGCCGCCGGCGCGACCGGCAACAACGCCGCCTCGAGTGTTACGCCCACCCCCGACGCCCGGGCGAGGTGGGCCGCGGATACGGATAGGCTGTCCGAGGTGTCGATGGCCGCGGTAGCGCAACCTCCCATGAGGAGCCACCGCCCCAACTCGAGCCGGGGCGTGGGCCGCCGGTACCGCGCCGTCGCCCCCTCCGCGAGCGAAGGCCGGCATTCTCCCTCGCCGGCCAGTACGTGGAGGCCCGCCTGGGCCAAACCCAATTGGCCGCTCAGCAACAGGACGTCGCCCGGGGACGCCCCGCGCCGCGTCAGGACCCTACCCCCCGCGGCCTTACCCAATATCGCCATCGCCAAAAATATCGACGCCGGGCTTCCGACGACGTCGCCGCCGACGAGCGCCGGGCCTTCTCGCCGGGAAAGTTCGGCCGCGCCGTCGTAAAACCCTTCTATGGTCGACGCGGGCGTCGCGCCGGGCGCGGCAATCGAGATTACGGCCGCCCAAGGCTCGGCCCCCATCGCCGCTAGGTCCGACAAATTAGCGCACGTAAGGCGCCAGCCGACGTCGGCGGGCGTCATGAACGCGAGGTCGAAGTGGACATTCTCCACCATCGCGTCCGAGGCGAAGACGACGGCGTCGTCGCCGCTGCCGACCAACGCCGCGGCGTCGTCGCCCGGGCCGACGAGCACGCCCGCCCCCTCGGCCGGGAGCCGCTTGAATATCCGGGCCAGGATACCCGCTTCCCCTACGTCGCGCAAGCGAATATCTTTCTCCATACTACGCTAGCCGGCGAAAAAGAACGTAACGGCAAGAATGGCGTATAGCGCCAAAAGCAATAGGCCCTCGAACCAATTGCTCTCGCCGTCGGCGGTGATAAGCGACACTATGAGCATGGAGACCGCCACCGCGGCAACCTCGAGGGGCGTGAAGATGAGGTCGAGGGGTTTGGGCCAGACGTAGCTGATTATGACGACGAGCGGCGCTACGAGCAGCGCGATTTGCATCGACGAGCCTTGCGTTATCGTGAGCGCGAGGTCCATGCGGTTGCGCCAGGCTACGAGGACCGCCGCGAAATGTTCCGCGGCGTTGCCCGCCACCGCGACGACGACGACGCCGATGAAGACCTCGCCCCACCCGAGCGCGTGCGCCACCGGTTCGATAACGCGAACCAATATCTCCGCGGCCGCGACGATGCCCGCCGTCGTCAGCACGAGTACGACCAACGACCAGCGAAACGGCCCGCCGTGCGGGCCTTCGGCCTCGCCGCGGTGCGGGAATACGTGGCGGTGGGTGACGAGCGAGAAAACGATGCTCGCTACGTACGCGACGACCAGGACTATCGAGATAGCGAGGCTGAGGCGGTGCTCCGAGACCTCTCCCGCGCGCCCGATGAGGTGCAGCAGCGACGGCATCAAGAGGGCCGACACCGCCACCACCATCAACGTCGCCCCCATGCTCGCCGCCCGGGCGTTAAACTTTTGCGCCTTGTAACGTAAACCCCCCGCCAAAAAAGCGGCCCCCAATACGAGCAGCGAATTGCCGAGTATGGAACCGGTTAGCGAGGCCTTGACGACGACCGCGAGGCCGGCGCGTATGCCGACGAGCGCGATTATGAACTCTGCGGCGTTACCGAGGGTCGCGTTGAGCAGGCCGCCGACGGTGGGGCCCGCGCGCGTCGCCAAAACCTCCGTCGCCCAACCCATCGCCGCCGCCAGGTATACCAGCGCGGCCGCGGCCGCGAAGAACGTAAAGATCGCCGGCCCGCCCAAGTATAGTGAGGCTGCCGCCGCCGGTAAAAATACCAGGAGTACCGCGCCGTATTTCACGCCTTAGCCGGCCCCACCTCTCCCCAGGCCACGAGGAAAGCTCCCAAAAGGCTGCCGCGCCGGGTCAACCAGCGGTCCGCCGCCGCGACCGCCCGCGTAAAGACTCGCGGCCCCGACGGTCCTCGCCGCTTATCCCGCGACAGCGGCGACTTTCCCCTCGAGCGTGACGGCCTTATCGCGCCGGTCGTCCACGTTCACTAGCGTCAGGACGCGTTGGACGCCCACAGCGAACGGCGCCTCGTGCATCTCGCGGATCACGGGCCATAGCTCGTCGAGGCCGCCCTCGAGCGCGGTCCCGTTCGGGCCGACCAGCGCCTTTACCTCCGGGTGGCGTTCCAATACGCTAAGGACGCCTTTTACGTACGCGCTGAGCGAAGGCCCGCCCGTCCCGAGCGGTACTACCGTAACCTCTACTACCGCCATATTCCGCCCTGCCTTAGCTTTCGTTAAAATTATTATTGTGTTAAAATTTAAGGGTTGAAGACGACGATTACGCAGAGGGCGAAAGGCCACCTTTGGGCGGTCGCCGAGATGGTGAAGCGCGAACTTGCCCGAGGCCAATACCGCGCGGCAGTCACCAGCGCGTCGATGGCGCCCCTCGCCCGCCCCGGCGACGCGTTTATCGTCGAACCGCTCGGCAAGCGGGCCCCCCGCTTCGGCGACGTCATCGCGGCGATCGCGGGCCCGCAGGCGGTACTGCACCGCGTCGTCCGCAAACGCCTTGGTTTTTATATCACGAAAGGCGACGGCTCGCCTTACGCCGACGAGCCCGTGCGCAAAAAAGACATATTGGGCCGCGCCCGGGCGCTAAATAAAAGCGACGGCCGGGCAATCCCGCTTAACACTTTGCGCGGTCGCCTCGTCGGCGCCGCGCTCGCCGCCGTATCTTCGCTCGAGGCTGTCTTGAACGGCGTCGCCTCCCCGCCGCCCGCTACGTTCCGCAAATTTTTCTACGTCGCGTCGCGCCTGGTTTGCTTGGCGCTCGACGTTTAGGAGCCTTCGCCCGCGAAGCTGAGCTGGAGTATGTCCGCGTTCCCCTGGTCAACCAGGTAGATGTTCCCGCGGGCGGTGACTGTCAGCCGCCCCGGCCGGACCAAGTTGCCGAATTTAAGGCCTATCTTGGCGAAGTCCAGAAGGCCGAGGAAGGTCCCGTCGGGGCCGAAAAATTGCAGGCGGTTGACGTCCCCTGCCTCGACGGTAACGACGGCCCCCGAGGCGCCGCCCGCCTCCCTGAGCTTCGCTGCCAGACCGCCCTCGCGGTCCACGGCAAGCGCCGTAACGCCCTTAAAGCGGCCGGCGTCCGCCGCCGGCCCCGGGCCGCCGAGCGCCTTCACGTAATGCCCGGCGGCGTCGAATTTTTGCACCACGCTGTTGCCGGCATCCAAGACGTATATATTCCCCGCCCGGTCCGCGGCCACGTCGCGCGGGTCCGGTTGGTAAGAGGGCGCGACGTCCGCAGCGTCGAGCGGGACCTCCAGGCCGTCGAACTCGCCCGCGGCGGTGAACCTCTGGACGCGGCGATTCATACGCTCCGCCACCAATATTCGCCCCTCGCCGTCCACCGACACCGCGACCGGCTCGTTTAAGGCACCCTTGATATAACCGAAGATGGGAGCGCCCTCGGCGTCGCGGCCGCCGATAAAGCCGACGAAACCGCGCCCCACGTCGAACATTTTTAAGACGTGGTTCGGCGCGTCCACCACTAGTACGAGGCCATCGGGGGATACGGCCAGGTCGACCGGACCCTCGAGCTGATGAGGTTCATCCCCCGCGCCGCCGAGCTCGGCGGCGAACTCTTTCGCCGCGCCGTCGTAAACGTATACTTTCTTCGTCTGGCCGTCCAGAATAAAGAGGCGCGGCCCCGCCACCGCGACGGCCAGCGGAAAACCCTTGACGAGGTCGCGGCTTTTGAGCGAGATAATTTCGCACTCGCTCTCGAGGTCGCGAAGGGGCAAGGGCCCTTTTTCGACCGCGGCGCCCAGCTTTCGCAAGCGAACGTCCGGCGCGTCGAGAGGATACAGCTCGGCGCGATTGCGGCCCGCGTTCTTCGCCTCGTACAGCGCCACGTCCGCGAAATGGATGAGCGTTTCCGCCTCGTCCGCGTGGCGCGGAAAAAGCGCAACCCCTATCGAACAAGTGGGCGATACGAACTTCCCGGCGCCTTTGTCCACCCATATCTTCAACTTTTCCGTCTTCGCGCGTATATCCTCGGCCGCGGCCAAAGCCCGATCCCGGTCGGCATTAGGAAGAACCACGACGAACTCTTCCCCGCCCCAACGGCCCACCAAACACCCGGCGGCCACGTCCGCGAGCAAGCCCGCGAACTCGAACAGAACCAGGTCCCCTACCGGGTGGCCGTAAGCGTCGTTTACCTTTTTAAAGTGGTCGAGGTCGAGCATAAGCACCGCGGCCGGCTTCTCGTCCCGCTTAGCGTCGGCGAAGAATCGCGCGAGGCGGGGCTCGAGGCCGCGGCGGTTGTAGAGGCCCGTCAGGTAATCCCTTTCGTCGAAATCTTTATTGACGGATTGATATAGTAAGTCGAGGCATCTTTCCAACAGGTCCGACTCCGGGAGGTTAAGCTGGGCGGCCTCGAACGAGTATATATCCAACGTATGGCGGATCTCGTCGTTGGTGAGGGGCAACGGATAGGACAACGTGGGGCAGCCGCGCGTCTTGCCTTTCTTGGGCATCGTCGCCGATTCGACCAGCGGCCTTTTATTGAGGTCCCGGCCGAGTGCGGAAAGGCGGCAGCCGCGGAGGTTAGTCCTACGCTCGAGCAGCGAAAATATCTCCCCCACGACTTCCTCGAAGTCGAAGTCGTGATTTATGCGGTCTTGGAGCTTGAGTAGGTCCAGGTCGACCTCGCGGCGCATGCGCGGGTCGAAGTGGATTTCGGCCATCGTTCCTCCTATATCTTTATCTATATATTATGCGAACCGCGGCCCGTTGTCAACGGCAAAGGGAAAAGCCGCCCCGGCGGGCGGCCTCTTTTATCTACTATAATATTAACACGTCAAATGCAAACCGGCGGCGACGCGCTCCCCCGCGGCGGCGAGCTCGTTGTAACGGGCGACCGCCCTCGCCGTATCGTACGCCTCGACCTTGACGCCGTGGCTTTCCAAATAAGTTATGGTCGCGTCCGGGGCCGTCACTATGCCGTACGCGCCGGTGCCGACTATCAAAACCTTGACCTTGGCCCCGACGACCTCCTTGAGGTCCTCGGGGGCGAGAGAATGGCCTTCCACGCGCCACCAGTCGGCGACGACGCGCTCCGGCAACACGATTACGTCGGCGCGGTACTCGCGGCCATCCACCCTTACGCGGCCGAACTCGTACGACTCTATCCGCGGCGCCATACTTTTAATTATATCAGATTATTCGTACCCGGAAAGCTTTTTTCGTTGCGGCCGCGTACACAATTTTTTATCCTGAGGGCCGGTGAAGCTCTACCAATATATCGTCGGCGGCGCCCGGGCCGTCGTGGCCGAGGAGCGGGGCGAGCGGTTCGTCTTAGCCGGCGCCGCAACCACGCTCGAGCTCCTCACGCGCGCGGGCGCCTCCGCGGAGACGTTAGTGAACGTCGCGCGCCGCGCGAAGAAGCGGCCTTTGCCGGCGGAAGGCGTCGAGGGGCCGCTCATACCCGTCGAGCCGCCGGAGGTCTGGGGCTTCGGCGTCACCTACGAGACGAGCGCGACGGAGCGCGGGGAGGACGCCGGCCGAACGAGCGGCCTCGCCGCCCGGGAGGCCGGCGACATCTACGCCCGGGCGCACATAGGCCCCCGGCCGGAGACGTTCTTCAAGGCCACGGCGGCGCGGTGCGTGGGGCCGGGCGAGGACATCGGCATCCGGGGCGACTCCAAGCTCACCGCGGCGGAGCCGGAGCTTGCGTACGTCGTCGGCGTGGGGAACGCCGTCGTCGCGTACACGCTCGGCAACGACGTCTCGGCGTGGGACCTCGAGCGCGAGAACCCTTTATACCTGCCGCAGTCGAAGATATATACGGCCTGCTGTGCGCTCGGGCCCTGCCTCATAACGGCGGACGCGATAGACCCCGCGAACGTTGAGCTCGCGATGACGATTAAGAGGGGAGGCGAAGTCGTCTTCGAGGGGCGCGCGAACACGTCGCAACTTAGATACCCGATTGCTTACTTTCACGAGTTCCTGACGCGGTACAACCCGCTGCCGCCGGCTAGCGCGGTCCTCACCGGCACGGGCGTTATGACGCCGGCCGGGTTCGCGCTGCAGGAGGGCGACGAGGTGACAATCGAGGCCGAGCCGTTCGGGCGGTTGGTGAATCGGGCGAGGCGCTTGTAGCGCCGACGTTCTTGTCGGCTCGACATACCCCCCGTGCCGTCGGGTGGTAACGGGCCGACCCGAAGGTCGGCCCCTACATTAAAAAAATTTGCGGAGGGCGACCCCGCAGCTTGCGAGCGGAGCGAGCTAGGCGAGGAGGCGTCCGGAGCCCGCGGCGGCCGACGCGCAGCGGCGGCCAAAGCGGTTGCCGAAACACCGACAGGAATGCCGGCCCCACCGACAAGAATGTCGGTGGCACGCCTTATATTTAAATATAAAACGGCTTAACAAACCCATCCAGTTATCTTAGAGTAGAGTTCGGCGCGGTTGCCGAAGAGGCCGTCGGCGCGTTGTGCGGTTACGGCGCTGCGGGGGCTGGCTTCGCCCTCTTCTTTTACGGAAACGGGACGATGGGCGCTACTCTTCGACGCGGCGTAGGCAGCCGCTGTTAGCGCCAAGCGTGAAAAACGTATCGGGCTTTTTGCTCGCGCTGCAGTACGTGCCTTAATACAATTTGTCCGGCTTTTCCTATTTTTTCGGGGAAAGAACGTTTCTTCGGGAACACCTTTATCTCTTTAAACCCTACAACTTCTAGCATCGCTACGACGCACTTCGGGTTCGGGCCGACCCAGTTGGTCGGGTCGCCGTGGGATTCGGCGCCGGGGTAGAACGCCATCGCCGGGCGCCGGAACCCCAACATATCCACCTGGGTTTCCAAGATAAGCATTTCGCCGGTAACGCTGAATACTTTCTCGAGCGCCAACAGAGGGTGCCGCATATGATAGAGGACGCCCAGGAAAAGGACGAGGTCGAACGTACCGACTTTTTCCGGGGTCAGTTCCAGGACGTCTATGTCCATATCCTCCACTTTCGAATCCAGGACCTCGCGGGCAAGCTCGAATCCGGCTTTAGTACCCCAACCTTCACCGTACCAGCTATACGAGTCGGTCGCGAGTACCCGGGCCGCGTTCCGCTTCTCGGCCTCGAACGAAAAGAACCCGTCCCATGCGCCTACGTCGAGTACCGTTTTTCCGGTCAGATCGTCGGGAAGTTCCAGAGCCGGTAGCGTTTTGAAGTTATTTCCGCGACCGGGCGTAACTATCCCGTATCCCAGGTCGATGCGGTGCCACCATTCAATTTTCGCGACTTCTTCTTTCAGTTCGTTTACGTCCATAAGCAAACGTTCCCCGTGAGACGGCGGAAATGATACCGCCCGGCCCAAACCGCTGTACCAACCGCGGCTTTTTCGCCACGTTTTTTACGCGCTTGAAATTACCACAATCCCCGTTATTACGTCAAGAACATAGAACGGCGGCCGGCGATCTATCGTCTTAACTTCGGATGAGATTTGTGTTCGATTTACCGGCGGTAAAAAGGCCGACCTTCATATTCGCGCCGTCGCTAACCGGCGGGGCCTTCGAGATATAACAATAAAGGATTTCGGACGCGCTTTATGGCCGCTCATTGCGCAGTACCCGTTAAACGTACCGTAAGTGCGATGAACTTTTTTAACGCGGTCGGCCTCGTGCTCGAAGATAAAGGCAACCTCGACGGGGCGCTTAAAAGGCATCGGGAGGCGCTTGATACACCAGCCCCTCGGCAACCCGCTGGGCGAGGCGCGGGACCTCGGCAACATCGGCGGCGTATACTTCCACAAAGGCGAACCGGCCGAGGCGTTAAAATACTTCGAGGAAGCGGTCGCGATCTTCGAAAGAATTGGGGCCGCGCGCGAAATCGAAGTAGTAAAACGGAACATTAAAGTAGGGAAAGCGATGCTTGCGGAAAAGGGCGGCTTAGGCGCGGGGATGATAAGCGGCGGGCCGAGCTTAAGGTCGGCCCCTACGTTCCGGGCGTCGGGTGGTGATGGGCCGATAAGAATGTCGGCCGCACCCCTTATATTTAAAAATAAAACGGCTTAACAAACCCATCCAGTTATGTTAGATTAGCGCGCGGCCCGGGGGCCGCGTTTCGGCTATGCTCGAGTACGTCAACTGCAACCTCTGCGGCGCCGACGACTACGACGTAGTCTACGCGGCGACGGTGGACGAGTATACCCTCGGCGACGTCGACCTCTACCGCCAGTCGGACCCGAACAACCTCAACTGCCGCATCGTCAAGTGCCGGCATTGCGGCCTCGTCTACGCCAACCCGCGCGAGTCCACCGAGCTTATGGCCGAAATATACCGCGAGGTCGAGGACGACGTCTACCTCGAGCAGAAGCCGGCCAAGGACGCCTCGTACCGCTGGAACATCGAGCGGTTGGAGCGGTACGTACGGGGAGGCCGCATCCTCGACGTGGGCTGCGGCCACGGCTTCTTTCTGTCGCTTTTGGAGCCGAGCCGGTGGGAGCGCTACGGCGTCGAGCCGACGCGGGCCGCGGCGCACTACGGCCGCGAGAAGCTGGGCCTCGACATCCGGCCCGTCTTCCTCGCCGAGGACGACCTGCCCCGCGAACACTTCGACGTCGTAACGATGTTCCACGTCCTGGAGCACGTCGCCGACCCTAGGCGCGACCTCGCGTACGTTCGCGAGTTGCTCAAGCCGGGCGGCTACCTCTACGTCGAGTTCCCGGACTTCTCGAGCGTCTTCGCGCGGTGGCGGAAGCGGCGCTGGTGGTACGTCATGCGCTTCCACACCTATTATTTCAACCGCGCGACGGCGACGCGGCTCTTAGCCGAAGCCGGCTTCGTCCCGGTGGACGTCCACCAACCGGTGAAGACGTGGACGCTGGGATACCTCGCGCACAAGATGCGCGCGTACGGCGACTACTTCAACTTCGCGGAAAAGCTCACGCGCGCGCTCGGCCTCGCGAACGTCCCCCTTCGCCTAAACCCCCGCGATATCTTAGGCATCATCGCGCGGAAGGACTAAGGCCGCGGTGACGGTATCGGTCAAGCGCGCCGTCGCCGGCATGAGCCTCATAAACGTGGGCGCGATGCTGGGCGCGGCGGCGCAGGCCATCGTCGTCGCCCGCGCCTTCGGCACCGAGCGCGCCTACGACCTCTACCTCCTGATAGCGGTCCTCCCCGAAGTCCTCACAATATTCACGCATAAACTGTACGATGCGCTCTTGCTGCCGCTGTTCCACAAGCTGCAGGCGGAGCGCGACGAGGCCGGCGCGTGGCGGCGGATATGGAACGTCTTCAACGTCTCGTTCTTGTTCCACGCCGGCGCCGCGGCGGCGATCTTCCTGCTGGCCGGTCCTATTGCCGGATGGCTCGTCGCGGACGCCTCCGCGCCGGAGCTGGCCTACGCCGCCTCGCTCCTTAGGGTGTACGCGCCGGCCGTGGCGCTCTCGCTCGCGCTGCGGACCTTCCTCGTGCTGCACAACGCGCTCGAGTCCTTCGTCTTCCCGGCGCTGACGAACCTGGTGCCGCCGCTCTTCGTCGTCGCGTCGGTGCTCGCGTTCGCGCCGGCGCTCGGGCCGTTCGCGATCGCGCTGGGGGCCGTGGCCGCGGCGGCGGCGCAAGTCCTTATCCTCACGACGCGCGTCATCACGAAGGGCCTCCGCTACTGGCGCCCCACGTTCGACTTTCGCGCGCCGGCGGTGGCGCTCTTCTTCGCGTGGGCCGCGCCGCTGGCCTTCGGCGCCGCCGCGGAGCAGGTCCAGACTTTTATCGACCGCCAGGTCGCCGCGACGCTCGAGCTGTCGGGCGCCATCTCGGCACTCAAATACGGCTTCACGCTCACGAGCTTCACGATCGCTTTCTTCTCGGGGCCGCTCGCGCGCGTGACGTTCACTTACTTTTCGCGGGCCGCGGCTCGAGCCGCCCGCGACGAAATCAACGAGCGCTTCAACCGCGTCCTGCGCCAGCTCGCGATCTTCAACATCCCGGCGTCCGTCGGCCTCATAATCCTGGCCGAGCCGCTCATACGCTTCCTCTTCGTAGGCGGCAAGTTCGACGAGGCGTCCTTGGCGCTGGCGAGGCCCGCGGTCGCGGCCTACGCCGCCGGCCTTTTCTTCCTCGTCGCGATGAACCTGGTGCGCTGCGCCGTGTACTCCTACAAACGGTACCTGGGGTACTCGCTGACCGCGGTGGGGGCGGTCGTCGCGACGTACGCCTTCGACCGGGGCTTCGCGGCGCTTTGGAGCTACTGGGGAATCGCGCTCGCGCGGGGAGCGGTGGCGCTGTTGTGGTTCGTCGCGGTTTACGTTTTTCTATCGCGCGTGGAATATTTGAAATTGGAATGGGGGGTTGCGGCGACGGCGGCTCGAGCGCTCGTGGCCGCGGCGCCGATGGCGGCGTTCGTGTGGTGGCTCTCGCGGCTGGAGTGGGGCATCGGCGGCCACCCGCGCCTCGAGCCTTTCGTCGTCGTGGTGGCCTCGGCCGCGGCGGGGGCCGCGTTGTATTTCATATTGATGTTCGCGCTAAGGGAGGGGGAGGTGGTGAGGCTGTTTAGGAGTGCTTGGGCGAGACTGAGGAAGAGATAAGCCGCCCGGCGGGGCGGCGTTTTTTATTTCAAGATTTCGGCGGCTTTATTTAAACAGCGCCTTGACCTTCCCAAGCGACGCGCGCCTCGACGTACCGTTCGACGTCGGCCCGCGTTATTTTCCTCACGGAAACGTCGCCAAAGAACGCCAAAAAACGGCGCGCGTGGCGGCGCTTGTCG
>WVWN01000053.1:196277-196457 GCA_011773985.1 Candidatus Zixiibacteriota bacterium
GGCGTACGGCCCTCGACGAGCTCGAGCTCGACGCGGGCCCGGGCCGCCTCGGCCGCGGCCTTGGTCCTCACGCCGAGGGAACGCTGTACGCGCCTCGCCGTTCTGGGGTCCGTATAGTCTACGTACCAGACGCGCCGGCGCTTGTAGATGGTAGCCATTTATCAATAATTATGGTTAAAG
>WVWN01000053.1:196464-198148 GCA_011773985.1 Candidatus Zixiibacteriota bacterium
AAAAGGCGGCCGACGCGTACGGCTTAGCCGCCGCCCGCCGCGAAAGGGGCCCTCGAGGCCACGCCTCAGCGATACAGCGCCTTGACGCGGCCGAGGGACGCGGGGGCGACGCGCGTGAACGAAACACGGGCTTTGTAGATCCACGCGTCCGTCCTACCCGCGGTATACCAAACGTACTCTTCCGTTTCTACTTGGCGCGTCAAGCCCCACAATTCGCGCCCGGCCGGCGCGGGGAATGAATCTACGACCGAGCCCGTATAGGTAATTTCGTAAATCGTAGAGTTATACCGGTCGACAATCCATAAGTAAGAAGGTTCGCAATAAATACCAAGCGGAAGACGTGCGGGAACCTCAAACGACGTCAAGATAGAACCGTGGGTCGTAATTTTACAAATATCCCGGGCGGTCCTTGTATACCATAAAAAGCCAGCGCCGAAAGTAATGCCGTAACCGAAACCCGGCGCTTTAAAAGAATAAAGAATACTTCCGGTGGTACTGAGGCGACAAATATGATCAGGGTATGTAGTAGTAGTCCAAAATTCTGCCGCCGTTCTGTCGATGCCTTGACCTTTGGTAAGGTCGGTAATACGACGGACCAGGGACCCGGTCGTAGTGATTTGATAAATTGTTTTTTTTTGCCCGCCGGCGTTATACAGGTAACCGCCATAATAATCTAGGCCCAAGGCCGAGTGATCATGAGGGGCAGGAAACGACGATACTATATAGAGGCGGCCAGCCAACGAGACGCCGGCGAGCAAAGTGCCCGCTATTACCATTAGCCTTTTCATGTCCTCTTCTCCTCTCGGTCAAATAAGCCCCAACTCTTTAATCCTTATGGCCGCGGCCTGGCTCGAGACGGCGAAGCGGCACGATTGACGTTTCCATACCGGCCCAAAACCTTTATCTAAACAGGGCCTTGACGCGGCCAAGCGACGCCGGCCGCGCCGCGGTGAAACCTATCGTTATCTGGTAGACCCAGCTCTTGTTGAAGTCCGTATACCACAGGTAGGGCCCTTGCCGCGTGATGCCCCTCGGCCGAGCGCCGGGGACGTTTATCGACGTCACGACGGACCCGCTAGTCGTAATCCGGTATATAAGGCCCGTGGGATTTAGACTATCCGCGTACCACAGATGCGGAGCGTCCCAGCAGAGGCCGCCGGCCGCCGCTCCCGGCGGCGTGAAGGAGGACGCGACCGAGCCGTACGTCGTAAACTGGTACACGCGACGGGTCGACCCCGGCGCGGTATCGCACCACAGATAGCCGTTGCCGTACGTGATGCCGTAGCCGCGCACTTGCCCTGGTATGCGGAATCTCCGAATCGTGCTCCCGTTGGTACTGACGCGGCTGACCCACCCGCTGTAGTTCGACGTCCAGAACTCGGCGTCGGTCCGGTCGATGCCGACCGCAGCGGTCAGGTCCGGGATCGTCGCGACGACGGACCCGGCGGTGTTAGTCACGTAGAAGACGCGCCGGGAGCCGCCGTCCGCGTGGTACAGGTAGCCGCCGTGGTAGTCGACGCCGTAGGCGCTGCCGGTGCACGGCGAACGGAACGACGACACGATCGACCCGGGCGGCGTTCCCCACGCCGGCGCGGCCAGCAACGCACACGCCATTACCAGTCGCCTTTTCATGTCCTCTTCTCCTCTCGGTCAAATAAGCCCCAACTCTTTAATCCTTATGGCC
>WVWN01000071.1 GCA_011773985.1 Candidatus Zixiibacteriota bacterium
CTTGCCCCGACGTATACGAAGCCCCCTCGCCGAGGGGGCTTTTGAGCCGGGAGCGGGATTCGGACCCGGCCCTTACCGCGCGACGACGACCTTGCCGGCGTACTGCTCGGACGGCGTCTCGAGTTTATAGATGTAAACGCCGTTGGCCACGCGCGGCTGCCA
Organism: Candidatus Zixiibacteriota bacterium; assembly: GCA_011773985.1. GTDB lineage: Bacteria > RBG-13-66-14 > B26-G2 > WVWN01 > WVWN01 > WVWN01. Next base: position 163 of record WVWN01000071.1, read on the forward strand.
TACGACCGACTCGCTGCCGGCCTCGAGGCGCTTATCGAGGACCGTATCGACCCTGCGGCCGCTCAGGTCGTAGACGTCGAGGCGGACCCGCGTCGACGTCGGCAGCGTTATCGTGAACGTCGCGGTGCCGGTCACCGGGTTGGGTTTGCAGGTGACTACCTTCGCGGCCTTGGTGCGGCTCACGCCCCAGCCCGAGTCGACGGCCCCGGTCGCCGCAAAGGTGTCATCGCCATCAGGCGCGTACGCGCCGCCGGGAAATACCCCGGGCGGCATTAAGGCGAGCGGACCGCCGTCGGGGGGCGCTTCATTTAGGTTAGCGGTGAGCGGCCCTACCTCTTCGGAAAGGTTCTCGCTGTCCATAGCGCATATAGTGTAGTAGTAGATGTTACCGTACGAGACATCGGTATCGAGGTATTCAACGTCGTTGCCGGGGGTGACAGGGTAGTAGTAAATAGCCTGCATAGGTTGCCCCTGAACGGATTTGGTAATTCTGTACTTTTCCACGTCGTTGGCGCCGGCGTCGAAGCCCGAGTCTTTGCCGGTGAGTAGGCCGGGACGCGTCGTTAAGTAATAATTCCGGGCGCTAAGCCGCCCCTCGGCGACTTTGGCCTTAAGCGCGTCGCCCTCTTTTTCGGAAAGCGGTAACGCCCCACCGCGGCCGCGAGGAGCGTACGCGGCGAAGGCACCGCCGGCGCCGGCGTCGGAGGACGCGGCACTCGCGGCATCAATACCCGGCCGAAAGACGCCGGTCGCGTATGGCGCAGGGGCCGACGCGGTTCCCCAAGGTGCGCCGAAAGCCAAAACGGGAGCTTTTTCGCGGGCGCTATCACCCGGTTCCCCCGGTTCGTACATCGGGTCGTCGATGGAGCGCGTCCACATGAGGCGGACGCTCGGGTCCTCCCAGACGACCTCGAGGTCGAAGTTCGTGGGTGGCGCGGGCGGGATGTTGTCGTGGGGGACGGCTTCCACGATTATGGAGCGCTGGGAGTCGTGGGTGCCGTCGGTAGCGACCAGGTAATATTTGTAGAGCTTGCCGTTTTCTAAACCTTCGTCTATATAAGAATAATCCGGGGGATAAACGGACGTAAGATATTCGAAAAATTCTTCGTCGGCGCCGCCGCCGGTTAAACGTGGGGCTCCTTGCGTTTTGTCACTTAACGCGGCCGGCGAAATGAACGTGTTGCCGGCCAAAGCCGCGGCCCGATTAGCCTCCGCGAGTTTAGCGCGCAAAGCCCTATCGCCGGGTAAGTTATCGCCTCCCGGCGGAACGACCTCGCCCATGGTGCGGTATATCTTATACTCGTTGACGCGGCTCGAGCGTACGCCGGCGTCAACGGAAGCGGTCCAGGCGAGTATAATTTCACCGCCCTGGTCGTTATTAACGTCTGCCGCGACCAAGCCGGTGGGAGCGGCGATATCCCACAGGCCCATATTCAAGTTGTCGTGGCCGTCGCGAACCCAGTCGAAATTCTCAAGGGCTAAGTATGGCGTATTGGTCGTGAACGCGTAAACCGCCTCGCTATCGCTGCATACAATGTCGTAAAAGCAGTCGCCGTTGAGGCCCGTCACCGCGGGTGTCGTTACGTCGCCCTTAAGGGCGCAATTCCAATGACCCTGAAACGGAACAAGGCCGCAATTTAGGTCATAAGCCATCATACAGTCTTCGCAACCTATAACTACCTCGTTAGTCTCTTTGTTATTAACGTCACCTACCGTTGGCGCAGAAGTGGGTACCTTGTTACCCATCGATATTGTCCTGATCGTCGTGCCATCGTCGGCGTCGAGGGCGAGTATTTTATACTCATAATCCGACGTGTTCAAACCCACTACAACGGTTTCTTTGCCTGTCCATTCATTCCCCCAGGGCACGAAATTACCGACCGCCGGCGTGAATTCAAAATAGAAGTTATCAAAATATTTAAAGGTAATCGACGTGCCGGAGTACGCTATAACCCTATAATAAGCTCGCGAAGGCGAAGCGGCGCTATTGGAAGCGACGACAACTTCTACGGTGCCGTCGTCGGTAAGGTCGGCCAAGACGGGCGGTCTAATCGTTTCGGAGCCCAAGGGGTAAGGCCAACCGGGTTTCATATTGCCGTCTTTGTCGTAAACGCAAATATATGAATCATCGGACATAGACTGCGTTCCGACGACTATCTCTAAGCTACCGTCATTATCGAGGTCACCTATGGCGGGCGAGCCGATAGGAACGTAGCCGATCGGTAGGTGGGCGTGGAATATTTCAGAACCATTGCGGTCTACGACGTACACTTTATCGGTGGACGCGAAAACTATATCAAGATAGCCGTCGCCGTTTATATCCCCTACGGAAGCCCGGTGCTCGGTCGTACTACAAGAAATCGGGAAAGGGGGTATGTCTTCGCCGCCGCCGGCCGTAACAAATAATTTGTCGCCGGCTATCGTTATGATATCGAGTTTTCCGCCACCATTAATATCCGCGGTTGTACTAGCGGTAGGGGATTTAAGTAGTGCACGACGCCCGTAATAATCGCCGTCGTGTTCGAAAACCTCGGTAAAATTAGGGTAAGTAACGGTAACGTCGGCGGGGCTGTATTCTGGAATGTAATAAGGCGGGTTCTCGAAAGGGAGGCTCTCGCACAGGGGAGGATTGGTGTCGGCTATACAGCAGGCCGAAGTAGAACAACCCAACGTAACGGGCCACCCTGAAATAAGGCTAGGGACCTTCGCGTGGGGGACCTTTAGCGATATAGTGGGGTCGCCGTAAAGCTGGTAATACTTGAACGGGTATTTTCGGTGGTATTTTTTTAAAAACTGGTACTTCGCATTGTATACGGCCTCCCCTAATACGTAGTGGTTGGAGGAAAATATCTCGTCGATTAATAATCTACCGAAGTCGTATTGGACGGTAGCCTCGACGGCAGTACGGGGGGCGATAGATGCTATACCTCCTTTGTAAGCATTAGTAGCAACTAATGCCGAACCAATACCGTCCGTAGCGCAAGAAAGGTTTATGAAAAACGGGTATTTATCCGGGTTATTAAGGTAGATAATGTCGTCTGGCGGCGTTGGGTCATAAGTGTGGGAAATAAAACCGTACGACTCGCCGGGGGGCTCTATGGGGGGGCCGCCCAACCTATTTTCGCTCGGTACGCCCCAATATATGGACGCCAAAACCCCTTGTGCGAGGGCATTTCTATAGGGAATATATGTTGCGTTAAGGTAGTCCGACTCTCTTATCTCGGTGTGATTGTAATTACCGCCGATCTTAGCCTTTAACTCGTTAGCGTAATCGTACATTTGTTGTTTGTATTCTTCCCACGGTAGGGGCCCGCTAGCTAAGTGACAATCTTCCAACGCAAAGAGTACGTTTTCTAGCCACGGCTCACCGGCGTGCTCCTCGTATGCTAATAGCTTTTCTACATATTTATCAAAAACGTACTTAATGGGCCAAATTGGGTCACATTCTACCCGCCCTACAACTAAGTCTGGAATATCGTCGTCGCCCGCCACGCAACCGTACCAATCGTCGGATTGTGCGCGTCCCATATGAAACGGGAGGGGTATTTCGTAATGAGTATATTCTTCAAGCATAGAGGTGCTGCATAAAAGTACAAAAAATAACGACCCGGTATCGTCGTATTTTTGTTTAATATACGACCTTATCGCCTCCTGCTTTGATATGTTGGCGTACTCGTTATAAATATTGGTAGTATTCTCCGTATACACCGTAAACCCCTGAGACTCGCGGAGGGCTACTAGCTGATTGAGATGTCCCAAAGAATGGCCAACCTGGTAGATAATCAAGAACCCGCGGCCGTAGCCGAAAGCCGGAGCCGGTATAAATACCGCCGTTAGTATAAGCACTACTGAAAACCGATAAATCGTCGACGTTACCGCCCGTTGCTTCTTCACTGTTTTCCCTCCTTGAAAGGATATTCGAGCTTATCGCCGTTCCGTAATACGACCTCGAGATTATAACGCGCACCTTTAGGTAAAGAACTTACATTGTATTCAAGGGAGTAAGCTGTTTCGTTAAAATTAACCTTCACCGGCTTTTCGTTCACGACGACCTTATATCCTTGGCCGGTCACGGCGACTACGTTCATTTTTTTTGCCCACGTTTTTGCGTTGGACGCCAACGACCAATCAAAAATTTTTTTGTTATTTTCTTCGTATACCACGCAATACTCTACCGCGGCGTCTATAGAATACGATGAATTCTTAACGAATACGAATTCCCCCGCCATAACGTCGGCATCCTTGTAAGGGTGCCACGGGTTATCAAAAGACAGGTCTTGTTCAGGCTTTAGTTTCCAACTAGTTTTACATTTTACCGTATGGCCGGTATCGTAATACCCGTAGATAGTATACGCGTGGGCGAACGACCATTTGCCCTGGCTTGCCCAACCCCAAAGGGTGCTAAGCCATATAGGCCACCCCCTAAATTTATATTCCGTCTCGCCTACTACGATCACTTGAGGTAAGGCGATCGTCGATTTTATATAGTCCCAGTTATCGCTATCACAGGGGTTCCAATACCCTGCCGGCGTAGGGAACGTAGGCCAGTGCTCCTCTTCATAGTAATCATGGTAATCCTGTGCGCGGTGATAATCTACAGCGTCGGGGTCGGTAAGTGGAGGAAAATGATGGTAATACTTTATGTCTCTCCTAATAAAGCTCGGAAACCCCTCGTTTAACGAACCCGCGATTCGACGTACGTAAACGTGGCTGGGCATTATGCCGTGCATAATGCAAACGCGGGCCGCCATACTAGCCGCGAAGTTGTCATCCTTATAAAAATTCCTATACGGCCAACTGCAAGGATAAAGCTCCGGCGAAAATTGAAGTTCTATACCGGGCTCGGGCGGTACGCCGGGCGGATTCTCGAAGTAGCCGCCGCCGCACCAGAACGCAATTAAATTAGCCATCGCGGCCAAACCACACGCGAAAAAAATAGGTTCCCCGCGGACATAGTAGATTCCTTGGTCCATT
>WVWN01000067.1 GCA_011773985.1 Candidatus Zixiibacteriota bacterium
GCGGGCGTACGCCCGCCCCTCACGTTCGCCGTGACTGACTAGTGTACCACCGCGACGCGCTTCGCGACCACCCGGTCGCCGGCCTCGAGGCGGAGGATGTATACCCCCGCCGCCGTCCCGCTCACGTCCAGCAGGCACGCGTTCTCGCCCGCCTTCAGCGCCCGGTCCACCACCGTCGCCACCTTGCGCCCCGCCAGGTCGTACAGGCTCACCTTCACCCCCGCCGCCGCGGGAAGGCTGATGCTGAGCCTCGCCGTCCTCCTCGCCGGGTTGGGCGCTACCTCGAACGCGAACGCCGTCGGCACGCTCCCCCCTACCCTTGTCGTACCCAGCTCCGCCGGGCCCTTCCTCAGCACCGCCTCCAACTTGTACTCGAAGACGCCCGCCGCCACCCCCGCGTCCAGGTAACGGTACGGCGAACGTCCCACGATCGGCTCCGCGTTCACCTTCGCCCAGCCGCCGTCGTTCCCGTAGGCCGCGGCTACGTCGCCCTTGGCCGACGACGCCGGCAACACGCCCACGCCGCCTCCGCTCCCGCCCCCGGCGGGCGCCGCCGCCGCCGCCATCGCGCGACGATAGAGGTTGAAGTAGGCCAACTCCTTCGCGCCCCTCACCTTCCAGCTCAGCGCTATCCCCGCCTCCGTCCGCCGACCCGTGAACGACGTCAAAGCGATGCCGCTGCCCACCACCGCAACGTCAGCCTCGAACGTCTTGTAGTTGTGCGCCGACACCGTCAGATACATCGTCCCCGTCGTCGTAGGCTCGACGTCGAAGGACACGTCGCCGCTCGCGTCCGTCGTCCCGGACGCGTATACCTCGTCGCCCTTCCACACGCACACGAGCGCGCCCTCCACGTCGCCGTCGCTCGCTTCGCCCACGTGGACCTTGTAAGACTGCGGCCCGGTCGGTATCTCTTTGCCGTAGGCGACGTTCAACGTCCCGACGTTACCACTCCACATCCAGACGTCCGGGTCGCCGTTATGCATAAGCTCGAAATAGATATATCGGTAAGTGGAGTTGCTGACCGTACCCTGAAGCGGGTGCTTGTGGAAGGCCATGGTCTTGCCCGTCACGTAAACGTCGTTTTTGCCGAACTGCTCGAAATACGACTTGAGGAAATCGGCGGACAACCCGTTCGCCGGGCTACCCCGCATATACCAGCCGTAACGCGTATTGCCGGCAAAGCCGACGCCGCCGCCTTCGGGCGACTTCAAGAAATACGCGCCGCAGTTGTAATCGTAGTCCGTGTTGCTGGGGTAGCAACCGAGCGAATAGAGGACGCCGGAGAACTTCGGGTGGTTGGTCAGGTTAAGGAGGTTGGAGCTGGTGACGGGACCGGAGTTGGTTCCCAAAACCGTGGTGTTCGAGTGCGCGGCGTGAGCTATGACGCCTTTGCCTTGGTTCATATGGGAGATGAAGCTGGCGCTGTTGAATACGGCGCCGCCCGGGTACGTGTTGTCCCAAAGCTCCGTAAACGCCCAGTGGGAAGACGTCAAGTAGTTGTCCCGGACGTATTCCATAAGGTATTTCTCGTTAGTGAACTCGTCGAGGAACGCGCCCCCGAGGATGACGAGGTTCTGATAGTTGTACGGGTTGGTCTCGGACGATGCCTCGGCGCCTTCGTAGCAAAGCGTCTTGTCGATAACCTCGGCCAGGTCGCTCTCGGTGGATACCTGTATCCGGCCTACGTAGACGTCGTACACCCAGTCCACGTTATCGTCGGGATACTCGCCCCATTTATCGTCGCCGTCCGCGTTGAAGTCGCCGTCCAGGCAGCCGTAGTAGTTGTCCGTCGGGACGAGGTAATTCCCCTCCTGGGTGCTATATCGGCGGTCGTAGACCTTGCGCACGGGGATGACCGCGTGCGTACCGATTAGGCAAACGTATTGGGTGCCCTTGCTCGTAAAGTAGTCCTTGATGCAATTCCGAACCTTCTCGGCCGAATCGCGGCCGGCGTAGTTACTCTCTATATTAGCCGTGGTGACGACCGCGGCGTTAAGGCCTTTCTTGGTCTTCCAATCGGCCAACCCCTTGGCTTTACTCTCCATCGCGGCATTGGTTATTATCAAGTACGGAAAGACATCGGCTAAGCCGTCGGCCTCGTCCAGGAGGTTCACGCGGCCCGGCGTCGATATCTCCCAGGGGTTGATAACTGACGCCGCCAGGCTCCGCCGGATGTCGCGGTCGATCCAATTTAAACGGACCTCGGGATAAACGTTCTCGCCGTCGGCGCGCCTTAGCTTCAGGTCGAAATCGATGACGTCGTACACCATCAACTTCCCCGTCGCGGGAACGTACTGCACCGGCGCCAGGACGACGCTCCCCACGCCGTATCCGCCCATATTGCCGCTCTCGAAACTGTACACCAACTTTCCCGGGAACGGTTCCGACGACGAATAAACGTCGGCGTTGGGCGGCGTAACGCCCGCATTCCCGGAACTCACCGGCGTCGGCTTCTGCGTCGGCAACACGCGGTACGACCCCGGCAATACGACGGGGTCGCCGTAGGATACCTCCACCGACTCGATCTCCGTTCCCCGCGGCAAAGCCACCGTCACCAAAACGGCCGGCAAGCCGGGCTCACCAGGTTCGGCCGGCAAGACGCCGCCGTCTTTCAACGTGACGACGTCGTACCCCAGAAACGCCGGGTCCTTCGCCGGCCTTACCTCGACGTCGGCGGCGTCGAGCTGGACCGTGTAGCCGAACGCCGATGCCGCCGCGAAGACCGTGAGCCACG
>WVWN01000087.1:0-5709 GCA_011773985.1 Candidatus Zixiibacteriota bacterium
GGCATCACCGGTCGCGACGGCTCCTTCCACGCCGCGCGGATGAGGGAGTACGGGACCAAGGTTGTCGCCGGCGTCACCCCCGGCAAGGGCGGCTCGAGCGTCGACGACGTCCCCGTCTTCGACACGGTGGCCGAGGCGGTAGACGCGTCGGGCGCCAACACGTCGATACTATTCGTGCCGGTCGCGTTCGCCGCGGACGCGGTGTACGAGGCCATAGACGCGGGCCTGAAGCTCGTCGTCATCATCACCGAGGGCATCGCCGTCGCCGATATGAACAGGATATATCATTACGCGGGGGAGGAGGGCGCGCGCTTCGTCGGCCCCAACTCGCCGGGCCTCATAAGCCCGGGCAAGGCCAAGGTGGGCATCATGCCGGCNNTCGGCGTCGGCGGCGACCCGGTAATTGGGACGGGTTTTATAGATTGTATGGAGATGTTCGAGGCCGACGCGGAAACGCGGGCGGTGGTCCTAATCGGCGAAATCGGCGGCGACGACGAGGAGCGCGCCGCAGAATATTTCAAGGCGAAGATGTCCAAACCCGTGGTTTCGTTTATCGCGGGGCGGACGGCGCCGCCCGGCAAGCGGATGGGCCACGCGGGCGCCATCATCTCGGGCGGCGCGGGCACCGCGGAAGGCAAGCGCGAGGCCTTGACGGCGGCGGGCGTGGGCGTCGCCGATGCGCCCTCCGCCATCCCGGCGATGGTCAAGGAAGCGCTCGGCCTGGGCGCCGATTAAACCTGCCCGCCCCGAAGTCAGTTGAACGGTTGCTATGATAAAGAGAATATTAAATTGGGTTTTGCCCGTCGCGCTCGCGTTGGGCGTCGTATGGGTGACGGCCGGGGCCGCGGAAGTCGTCGTCCCGGATTCGATAACTTGCGTATACTGCGACGGCTCGGGCGAGGTCAAGTGCGCCTACTGCGTCGGTAACGGAACCGTCCGGTGCAACTACTGCGACGGCACGGGTAGGGTTACGTGTACGTTTTGCAACGGGACCGGCCGCATTCGGTGCGCCGAGTGTTTCGGTAAGGGGTACATCTACGACGGCGGCAACCGCGTGAAGTGCCCGACGTGCAAAGGCGCGGGCAGTTTCACTTGCGATTACTGCGTCGACGGCAAGATATATTGCGAGATGTGCGGCGGGTCCGGGCGGCTGAAATGCGTAATTTGCGACGGCTACGGCCGCGTCCGCTGCGCGGTGTGCGACGGAACCGGCAAGATGAAGTTAAGGTAACGGCTTGAATCGTCGACGGGGCCGCGGCTCGGGCCGCGGCCTTCGTTTTCCCGCGCTTGACGCGCGGCGGCCAATTCGATAAAATAGCGCGGGACGCGCCGGATGTTGAAGCAACTTTACATCGAGGATTTCGTGCTCATCGACCGGGTGGCGTTGGACTTCGGCCCCGGCTTCACCGTGCTCACGGGGGAGACGGGCGCGGGCAAGAGCATAATCGTGTCGGCGCTCGAGCTGTTGCTCGGGGGCCGGGGCGACAGCCTGCTCGTGCGGCGCGGCGCGGCGCGCGCGCGCCTCGAGGCGGTTTTCGAGGCCAACCCGCGGACCGCCGCCCTCCTCGAGGAGGAGGGCATCGACGGCGAGGGCGGCGAGTTAATCTTGCGCCGCGAGATAGGGGTCGACGGCCGCAGCCGATGTTACGCGAACAACAGGCCGGTAACGGTCGCGGGGTTGGCCGGCCTGGCCGCGTCCCTCGTGGAATTGCACGGCCAATTCGCCGAGCTGCCGGCGCTCAAGGGCCGGGGCCAGACCGAGCTGCTGGACGACTACGGCGACTCGGGCCCCCTCCGCGCGCGGTACGAAGACGCGTTCGGGCGTTGGCAAGCCCTCCGCGCCGAGTGCAAACGACTCGAGGAGTCCCGCGCCGAGCGCGGCGTCCTTTTGGACGGCCTCTCCTATATGGTTCAAGAGCTGGAGGGCGCCGCCTTGGCGGAGGGGGAAGAGGAGGAGTTGCGCGGGAAGCGGGGCCGGGTGCGTCACGCGGTCCGGATAAGCGAGGACGTCGAGGCCGCGCTCGCCCTTCTAAGCGAGGGCGACGACGCCATTCCCGCGCGAATTAACGCGCTCGAGAAAGTACTCGCCGATTTGGCCGAGGTCGTGCCGTCCGCGGCCGGCGCGGTCGGGCGCCTCGGCGGCGTGTCCGCGGTGCTCGACGAGATCAACCGCGAACTCGCGACGTTGCGAGCCGCCGAGTCCGGCGAGCCAATCGATTTGGAGTCTATCGAGAGCCGGTTGGCGCTCATCGAGCGGCTTAAGCGAAAATACGGCAAGGACGTTCCGGGTTTAATAACGCACCTCGTCGAGTTAAGGGAGAAAAAAGGAGAGCTCGAGCAGGCCGACGACCGCCTCGCCGGGGCGGCGGCGGAGGAGGGGGCCGCCGCGGCCGAAGCGTCGACGCTGGCCCGCGAGCTTTCGGCGCGACGGCGCGACGCGGCCCAAAAGCTGGCTGAGCAGGTAAACGAGGACCTCCCCGCGCTGGGGATGGAGGGCGCGACTTTCCGCGTCACCTTTACGGAACCCTCCCGCGCCGCGTTGCCGCGCGAGGGCGACCCGCCTTTGGGGCCCGCAGGCGCGGAAGAGGCGGTGTTCGAGCTGGCGGCCAACCCGGGGGAGGAGCTCAAGCCGCTCGCGCGCATAGCCTCGGGCGGCGAGCTGTCGCGGGTCATGTTGGCCGTGAGGTCCGCTTCCGCCTGTCGCGCCGGGACGGGGACCGTCGTATTCGACGAGGTGGACATAGGCATCGGCGGCAGGGTCGGCCACGCGGTGGGGAAACGGCTCCGCGAGGTCGCCGCGGCGCGGCAAGTTGTATGCGTTACGCACCTCGCGCAGATCGCCGCGCGCGCGCATACGCAATTTTTCGTGGATAAGGTCGTCGAGGGCGACCGGGCGATAATAAGCGCGTCCGTGGTAGATGGCCAGCGCCGGCTCGAGGAGTTGGCGCGGATGTTGGGCGGCGGCAAGCCGCCTACGCCGACGACGTTGAAATATGCCCGCGAGCTTTGGGGGACGTTCGGGCGCGAGGCGGACGCGGCCGCCGGGAAGGGCGTCCGAAGATGAAGAAGACGTTGCTTTGGATATTATTTTTCCTATTTTTAATCCTGTTGATCAGCCCGGTGGACCTCACGCCCGGGCCTATTGACGACGTCATCTACGCGGTACTTGACGGAATAATCTTGGCTCTTCTGGGGCGCGGCCGCGAGAAAAAGAAGGCGCCCTCGGCTTCCGAAAGAGCCGAGGGCGCGAGTAAGGACAGCTAAGGGGCGTAAGGCCCCGGCGCGGGCCGTCGCTAGCAGCAGCTGGCGGCGGCTTTCTTTTCGCCGCCCGAGGGGACGCAACAGCCGATTATACAGCGTAGGCTCTCGACTAACGAGGCGGCCTTTTCGCCCTTAAGGCGGATGACGTATTCGCCGTCCTTCTCCTCGATGTTGATGTCGAGGATATTTTTTTCCATGATTTCGCCTCCTTTCTTAACTTGCTATATTTGAATATTTAATTATTTCAATAATAAAAACTAAAAAATTTTACTCTACCTCGAACTCGTCGCGGACGCAGCAGCACACCGCGGCGAATTTATCTTTGTTTATGGCGTAGTACACCGTGGTGCCGCGCTTCTCGGCGGTTACCAGGCCCGCCTCGCGTAGGATCCGGAGGTGATGCGAAATGGCGGGTTGGCTAAGGCGGGACCGTTCGACGATCTCGCCCACGCTCAGCGCGCCGCAGCAAAGCGCTTTTAGAATCGAGACCCGCACCGGGTCGCCGAGGGCTTTAAATGGAATACAAATATCCATACATTTAAATATTTAACATAAAAGCGGGAGGTTGTCAAGCTTTTTTTATGGGTACGCCCGTTACGCGCCGAACTTCTCCGCCCGCCCCGCCAGGTTGAGCAATATGGGTAGAACGTCGCGGCCGCGCAGGCGGCCGGCGCCCCCGGTGGCCGCGGGCCGTTCGCCGAACGTCTCTACGGCGTCGGGGCGAACCCCCGGGCCCCAAAAGGCTACGGGGACCGCGTCGCCGCTGTGGTCGCGGACCGCGACGGGCGTCGCGTGGTCGGCGAGCAGGGCGAGGTGGCCGCCGCTCGGAAAGGCGCCGAGGAGAGGTTCCATCGCGGCGTCGACCCTCTCGACGAAGGCGACCTTCGCCGCGGCGTCGCCGTCGTGGCCGGCGACGTCGGCCCCCTTCACGTTGGCCAGGACGAGGTCGTATTTCNNCCGCCGTTGACGGCGTCCGGCAACGGGATGAGGTCCAGGCCGCAGTACCGGGCGATGCCGCGGATAAGGCCCACCTCGACGACGGCCGCGGCGGTCAAGTTATGGAGGCGCGTCAAGGGCGGTATGTGGGGCGCGAGGCCCGCGCCGCGGGGCAGGATTATGTTGGCTGGCGGCAACCCTCGCTTTTCGCGCTCGCGGTTGACGGCGTGGCCCTCAAGTTTTTCGTGGGATAATTCGACGAATTCGTTTACGATCGCGGCCGTCTTTTGACTCTCGGCGTTCGCGCCGGTTGCGCGGGCTACGGCGGCTCCCTCCGCGTGCGGGTCGACGTCCGAGACCTCGGCGCCCAAGCCGTCGCCGCGGAAGACGAGTGCGGCCCGATGCGCCGTAGACTCTTTAATAAAACATTTGACGCCGTCGAACTCGAGGCCGTTTAGGGGCGCGACCAGCGCCGCGGTCCCTTCCGTGATGCGCCCCGCGCGCCGGTCCACGACGACCAGGCGGCCGTCGCGGTCCTCCACCGTCGCGAAGTTGCAGCGGAAGGCCACGTCGCCCGGGCGCACGTCCATGCCCACGCCGAGGGCTTCGAACGGGCCGCGGCCGGTGTAATACTCGTACGGGTCGTAGCCGAGGAGGGCGAGGTGCGACGTATCGGAGCCGGCGCGTATGCCGGGCGCGATGGGGTCCAGCAGGCCGTTCTCGCCGGCGCGGGCGACGCGGTCGAAGTTGGGCGTCCGCGCGGCCTCGAGCGGCGTTTTGCCGCCGAGCTCCGCCACGGGCCTGTCGGCCACGCCGTCGCATATGAAAATCAATATTTTCCCCGGGGCGTTCACGTCAATACGCTTTCGCGAAGTACGCCCACATCTTCGCTTTGCCCGCGCAGCCGGCGCAGCTGTGGTCGCTCGCGTCTTCCGCCTCGAGCGGGAGGAAGCGGATGGTGGCGCCCGTCTCGGCGGCGATATGGTCCTCGCAAGAAGTTCCGCCGCACCACGGCGCCCGGACGAAGCCGGGTCGCCCCTCGAGGAGGAGGTAGAAGTCGTCGCAATTGTCCACCGTCTTCGTATTCTCCGCGAGGAGGGCGGCGGCGGCGGCCAACATATCCCCTTGAATTTTGTCGAGCGTCGCGTTCGCCCACGCGGCGATTTCGCTCCGGCGAATCTGCGCTTTTTCGCGCGTGTCGCGCCGCACCGCGGTGACGACGCCCTTTTCGACGTCTTGCGGCCCGAGCTCGAGGCGGAGGGGCACGCCGCGCAGCTCCCACTCGTTGAATTTCCACCCGGGCGTGTATTCGTCGCGGTCGTCCAGCTTCACGCGGAGGCCCGCCGCATCGAGTTCTTCGGCCAGCTTGCCGGCCTTCGACAATATATCCTCTTTCGTGTCCTCGAACGTGATGGGGATTACCACGGTTTGCGCGGGCGCGACGCGGGGCGGCAGTTTGAGGCCGGCGTCGTCCCCGTGGACCATAATCAACGCGCCGATAAGGCGGCTGCT
>WVWN01000087.1:5751-8283 GCA_011773985.1 Candidatus Zixiibacteriota bacterium
TGGGTAGTCCCGGCCTGGAGCGCCCGGCCGTCCGGCATCAGCGCTTCCACCGTGTACGTTTGGAGAGCGCCCGGGAAGCGTTCTCGGTCGGTCTTGATGCCCTTATATACGGGGATGGCTAAAACGTCGCGGATGAAGGCCTCGTATAACGAGAGTATTTCCAGGGCTTCCGCTTCCGCTTCCTCTTCCGTGCGGTGGGCGGTGTGGCCTTCCTGCCACAGAAACTCCGTCGTCCGTAGGAAGAGCCGCGTGACCTTCTCCCACCTTATGATGTTCGCCCACTGGTTGACGAGGACGGGCAGGTCGCGCCAGGAGCGTATCCATTTGGCGTACATCTGGCATATTATCGCTTCCGAGGTGGGCCTTAGCGCGAGGCGTTCCTCGAGCTTTTCGTCGCCTCCCTGCGTTACCCAGGCGACCTGGGGCGTAAAGCCTTCCGTGTGTTCGGCCTCCTTCGCAAGCAACGATTCCGGGATGAGGAGCGGGAAATACGCGTTTTCGTGGCCGGCGGCTTTGATCCTTTCGTCGAGCGCTTCCTGCAGCAGCTCCCAGATGGCGAAGCCGTACGGCCTGATGACCATACACCCCCGAACGGGCGCGTAGTCGGCGAGCTCCGCCTTGCGGACGACGTCGACGTACCACTGCGAGAAGTCGACGTCGCGGCGGCATATTTCTTTTACGAATTTTTTTTCTTCCTGCTCGTCCATAACGACTCCGATAGGAGTTTTGGGGGGAGGGCCCGGCGTCCGGTAACGGCTCGAGGCCCGTTATCTTCAGGCAAGGGGCGCGGCGCCCGGCGCGGTTTCGGACGGACCGGGCGAACCGGCGACGCTTGTTGGCGCGCCGGCCGACAGTAGCGTCGCCGCCCTGTTTATGACGGCCGCGGCGGCGAGGGCTACGAAGAAAAATTGACCTCCTATTATGGCCTCGAAGGTGCCGGAGACGATAATCGCCAAGAACCAGGCTTCGTACAGTTCGTTTAGAAGTAGATACTGCGTGAGTTTGGCCCGGCGGCAAATTCGCCCGTTGGCCCGGAACAGCCAGAAGGTCGTAATTATTATTCCGAGGAAGAAAAAGAACCCCACGAGGCCCATTCCCACCAGGATTTGTAGGAAACCGCTGTGCGTGGCCTTGACGCGCGCCGCGGGGCCTTTGATTTTAACCGCGTATTCCGCCTGGTAAATGGTTCCGAACATCCTGGGGCCGACGCCTATTATGGGCGACTTCTCGAATATGTCCCAGGCCGACCGGTACACGAAGGCCCGCGAGCCCGAAAAAATTTCCCTCGTCTCCGCCGATAACAAGGCGCCGAACCATTGTTGCTGCCTCGCCGTGTATTTCTCGGGAACTAATGCGAATGTTATCACCAATACGATTGCCGCGGCGAGGTAGGGAATCAACTTCTTCCGCCTTTTTATTAGTTGATAGATAAAGGTGACAATAATCGTAACGAGGCCGCCGCGGGAGCCGGTGAATACAATCGTCACCATGCATATTGTCAGGCCGCTTAAAAAGAGGAATTTCTTCTTTGCGTCCTTCTCGAACAACGAGAGGACGAGAAGCAACGCCGCCCCCCCGTTCGCCACCATGGCCAGGCCGTTCGCGTTACCTATGGCACCCGCGGCCCGGATGACGGTCCCCAGCGCGACGGAGGCTAAGCCGGCGATGCAAGTCGCGAGCTGCGAGAGGATGCTGAACCAAGTGTAGCGGAAGAGCCATTTCGCTTCCGCGAACAAATTGACGAATATTATGTACAATATAATGTTTTCGGACATCTGGAACGTATGTACCCACACGTTTTTCAGTTGTAAGGCCGCGAATGCCGATATTATCGAGGCGCCCAAGAGGCCGAATATAAAGGCTAATTGCGTTTTATGACCGAAGACCGGCTTTATTTTTTTGGTGGCTACCAAAGCGACGAACGCGATCAGCGTAAAAAGGCCGATACTCTTCGTAACCGTAACCCCTACGGTGCGGAATATATCTTCGATGCGTAGGCCTCGGGCAAAGGTCCTGTATATTTTCAAAGAGATGACGCCCACGTGCGGTTTTAGCATTATTGTAAAAAACACGGCGAGTATTCCCGCGAGTTGGAGTAGCCCGTACGGCGAACCTTTCAATAAAATAAAGTGAAACGAGACGAAGGATAATACGAAGATAACGGCCGTCAGCGTCCGCCGCAAATCGGTCCCCCATAAAAGTGCGGAGGTACCGTGGCCGAGCGAACGAAGCAGGCCTTCGTCGCCCGGCTCCCTTCTGAAGGTTTTCCACCGGGTGGCCATATTTTTTTCGTCTCGCGCCGGCGACTTAGGCCCGAGTTTCGGCGTGCTAAGGGTTGTCACCGTTAAAAGCCGCCTGGGAACGGAAGCGTTCAGCCTTCGACGCCGCCGTCTCTTACGGAATATTATCAGATTATGCCGAAATGTAAAGGCTTTTCGTCGGCGCGCGCGGATGGCGCAAGGCCCGGGGTTATGTTATATTTTATAGAAATGAAGCGGGCGGGCTTAGGGGTACTGGCTTTATATTTCGCGG
>WVWN01000081.1:0-10425 GCA_011773985.1 Candidatus Zixiibacteriota bacterium
CGTTTAGGATGTTGTCGATAAGGACCTTCTTACAATCCAGGCACCCAAAACCGGCGGTACGGCACCGCTCGGCGCAGTAGGCCTGCTCCTCCTCGCTCGAGAAAAATCCGTGCCAGGTAAACATGTTGCAGACGTCGGGATTGCCCGGGTCGGTACGCTTGACGCGGGCCGGGTCCGTCACGCCCCGCTGGTTGACCTTTTCCCGGATGGCGTCCGGTTCGTCCGCGAGGTTGATGCAATTATCGAGGCCTTTACTCATCTTGTTTACGCCGTCCAACCCCTTGACCTTCGAACGTTCGTCGTCCAATATGATCTCTCGCGGTTCCGGGAAGAAATCGCCGAACCGGTTGTTGAAGGCGCGGGCGATTTCGCGCGTAAGCTCCAGGTGTGCCCGTTGGTCCTCGCCCACCGGCACCGCCACCGACTTGTAAAGCAATATGTCCGCGGCCATGAGAATAGGGTAATTGAAAAGGCCCATGTTGACGTTATCCGGCTGCTGACGCGCTTTCTCCTTGAAAGTAGGCACCCTTTGTATCCAGGCCAGGGGCGTGACGGTGGCCAGCACCCACGCCAGCTCCGCGTGTTCCGGCACGGCCGACTGCAGCATCAGCGTCGCGACCTCGGGGTCGAGGCCGCACGCGAGGTAATCCACCGCGGCGTCGATTATGCGCCCGGGCAACTGCTCCGGGTCGTAGCGCTCGGTCATGGCGTGCTGGTCGACGATGCCGTAGATAGCCTCGTATTCGTATTGGAGCGGCACGAACTGGCTTATCGCGCCGAGGTAGTTGCCGATATGCAAACTCCCGGAGGACTGTATTCCCGAGAATATCGTACCTTTTTTTACCATTCGCTAACCCGATGTCTTCTATATAGCGTACTTTTGCACCGACGCCGGGACGTCCGCGTAGTGATTCAGCGCCGCCGTTAATTCGCCCGGGATGGCCTGGTTAATTATACGAAAAGCGTCCCCCCAAATCAACTCGCGCCCCGAACGGGCCTTTTCGTAGAAGGAAAGCCGCCCCTCGCGAGGCGGCTTCTTCGTTCGCTTTCGCCGGCGCTACTTAATCCCCAACACCTCGGCGAAGCCGGGGATGTCGAGGAAGCCGTGCCCCGAGACGTTGACGGCGATGCACTTGGCCTCGCCGCTTTCCTTGCAGCGCAGCGCCTCGTCGATGGCGTAGGCGATGCCGTAGGCCGACTCGGGCGCCGGGATGAAGCCCTCCGCGCGCACGAACTCGCCGGCGCGTTCGAAGACGTGCTTCTCGTCGGCGGGATAGGCGACCGTGTCCAGCTTCTCGTGGTGGCGGAGGAGGCTGATGATGGGCGAGGAGCCGTGGTAGCGGAGGCCGTCGCCCTTGATGGGGGCCATCTCGACGCGGTGGCCCAGCGTGTACATCTTGAGCAAGGGCGTTATCTCGGCGTAGTCGGCGAAGTCGAAGCGGTATTCGCCCTGGAGGTTGGGGGCCACTTCGCTCTGGGCCGCGACGAACTGTACCTTCTTGCCCTTGGTCAACGCGTCGCCGTAGAAGGGCAGCGCGAAGCCGCCGAAGTTGGAGCCGCCGCCCAGGCACGAGGTCACGACGTCCGGGTAGTCGCCGAACTTCTCGAACTGCTTCTGGGCCTCGAGGCCTATTACGGTCTGGTGCAGCAGGACGTGGTTGAGGACGGACCCCAGGCTGTACGTGGCGTTCGGGTCGCCGCCGGCGTCCTCGAGCCCCTCCGATATCGCGATGCCGAGCGAGCCGGGGTGTTTTTTATTCTTACTATATAATTCCTTGCCGACCTTGGTGAGGGGGCTGGGCGAGGCGTGGACGTCGGCGCCGTACATTTTCATAAAGCGGCGGCGGTCGGTCTTCCAGTCGTGGACCGCGCGCACCCAGAAGACGGTGCACTTGAGGCCGACGAGGGCGCAGCCGTAGGCGAGCGCCGTCCCCCACTGGCCCGCGCCGGTTTCGGTCGTCATCCGCTCGAAGCCCTGCTCGCGGGCGTAGTAGGCCTGGGCGAGGGCGGTGTTTACCTTATGGCTGCCGGTGGGGCTGAAGAACTCGGCCTTGTAGTAGATGCGCGCCGGCGTCTCGAGCCTTTTCTCGAGCTCGGTGGCCCGAAAGAGCGGCCGCGGCCTCCCCGCCTTCAGGTACAACTCCTGCAGGCCGGGCGGGATGTCTATCCAGCGGTCCTCGGCGAACTCCTGCTTTAGGCACTCGCCGATGAGGAGGTTGGGGAGCTGCTCGAGGCGGCTGGGGCCCTCGGGGGGGTCCTGGGGCGGCGGCAGCGGCTCAGGCAGGTCCGGCAGGATGTTGTACCACCGCGTGGGGAGTTCGTCCGCGGTCAGGTTGATCATTACGGGCTTAGCTGCCATAAGTCGGCTCCTTCCCGGTGCGACTTCGTTCGATGGCTTTGGGTAATTTAAAGATGTTGCCGGCGTCGGGCCGGCGCAGGAAGTAAATCTAAGACGCCGGGCCGCGGTTGTCAAGGGTAAAAGAAATAAAAGGCCCCGCGGCCGCGGGGCTTGCAGATGTTAAGGCTAATTATCGGTAAATCGCCTTAATTTTACCCAGGCTCACCGGGAGGACGGCGGGGTTGACGGCGGCGCCGATGTCGAACTCGAACGCGTACCAGGTGTTGCGCGAGTTCCAATTCGCCCAATACGCGGCGCGGTACGTCCCGGGGCGGGAGGAGACGCCGCACACCGCGCCCGCGGCGCCGTTGTAAACCGGCATAACCCAGCTCGCGACCAGCGAGCCGCTCGGCATGTCGATGACGACGTTGGGCTGGCTGTACATCGCCGAGCTGGCGAGGAGGTAATGCCCTTCCTTGCCGGCGGCTGCGGAGGAGTATGCCAGCGCATTAGGGACCGTCAGACCCGACGGCCAACCCGCGGGCCGCCACGAGCGCGCGAGGGAACCCGCGGCCGTGTAGAGGTTGTAATGGCCCGGGTCCTGGACGCCGCCGCCCACGTAATAATAGGTCCCGTCCCATGCGACTTCGCGGGGGCTTTTATCGCCCGGGCCCGTGACGGCGAAGGACGACGCGGTCGCCCCCGACGTTTTATTAACCACATGGAGGCGGTCCGTATCGTCGTCGATTACGCAAAGGTACGCCGCGCCGAGGTGGCTGAGGTCGCCCTCGCGGGGATACGTCATCGCCAGCGGCACCGACCCCAACGCCGAACCGGCCGTAGTATAACGACGCAAGAACTCCGGGCCCGAGACGTTGCGCACGACGGCGTAGACGTACGAGGCGTCGCGGTAGATGCCGCCCGGCGCGGGCGTCGCGTTCCACGGGAAAGAGCTTATGACGGAGCCGACGTCGGCCGAGGCCGCTGTCGCAACGACCCAAACAATAAAATTCAATAACCGCACGAAAACCGCCTCCGCTTCCAATTAAGCGCCTGCAATTCGTCGAAAAAATAGTAACTGCTTAAAAAGAAATAGTCAAACGCAACTATGTTGCGCTTGGCGGCGCCGATAGCCGCGGCTTGATTTTATTCGCGGAACGTCTTATATTATGGCGTATTGAACTTCATAGGCAGGTATCGCGGGCTACGGCGACGAAAACGTCCTGCGTACGGGGAGGTTCGGTTATGGTAAAGGGATTAATAATTTCGGCGTTACTCGCGTCGGCCGCGGCCTTCGCGGCGCAGATGTACACGGACGTCACGGTCCAGATGGGCGTCTCCGTCCCCGGCCTCGGCAGCGGCGCCGGTTGGGCCGACTTCGACGGCGACGGCGACCTCGACCTCATCGTGTCCAACTCGAGTTCCGGGATGCGGATCTTCCTCTTCCGCAACGACGGCTCGAGGTTCACGGACGTCTCGAGCAGCTCCGGCATAACGGGCGAGGCGCGCAACTTCGCCCTCGGCGACTACGACAACGACGGCCGGCCCGACGTCGCGACCATATCCTTCGGCTACAAGCCGACGCGCCTTTTCCGCAACAAGGGCGGCATGCAGTTCGACGACGTAAGCTCACAGGCCGGCATCTTCGGGACGTACGGCTGGCGCTGTGCCTGGGTCGACTACGACAACGACGGCCACCTCGACTTCTTCCAGTGCGGCAGTACTAACTACCTGTTTCGGAACAAAGGTAACGGCACGTTCGAGGAACGGGCCGCGGCGGCGAACATATCCGCTGGCGGCCGCTCGTGCTGTTGGTTCGATTACGACAACGACCGCTGGCAGGATTGCTATATTGGCGTGTCCGGCGCCAACCGCCTCTACCGCAACAAGAAGAACGGGACCTTCGAGGAGGTCGCGGCCTCGGCGGGGGTCGCGGACGCGAGCCGGACCTCCGGCGTCTGCGCCGGTGACTTCAACGCCGACGGCTTATTCGACCTCTACAGCGTCAACATCAGCAGCCCATCCAACAAGTTATACAAAAACCTGGGCAACGGGAAGTTCAAGGACATCACCTACAGCGCCGGCGTGGCCGACGTGGGCGACGGTCGGACCGCCACCTTCCTCGACGTTGACTACGACGGCTTAGTCGACCTCTTCTCCTCCAACCACGTCAATCCCAACCGCCT
This sequence comes from Candidatus Zixiibacteriota bacterium, assembly GCA_011773985.1. Classification (GTDB taxonomy): domain Bacteria; phylum RBG-13-66-14; class B26-G2; order WVWN01; family WVWN01; genus WVWN01. The sequence goes on from WVWN01000081.1 coordinate 4,525, forward strand.
CTACCGCAACAACGGCAACGAGACCTTTACGGACATCGCGGCGCAGATAAACATCGCTCAGCCGATGGACCCCTTCGGGACGGCTTTCGGCGACTACGACGGCGACGGCGACATAGACGTCTACCTCGCGACCCACTTCGGCAACAAGCTGCTCAGGTGCGACGGCGTGACGAACCGCTGGCTTGTGGCGCGCCTCGTCGGCACGAATTCCAACAAGAAGGCGGTGGGCACGCGGGTACGGTGCGACTTCGGTTCGAGCCGCGAGTACGCCCAGGTGGACGGCGGCCACGGCATGGGCGACAGCGACAGCTTCGAGCTCGAGTTCGGCCTGGGGACCGCGACCAACGCCTCGCGCGTGACGGCCTGGTGGCCTTCCGGGCGCGTCGAGGCGTGGTACAACCTGGGCTCGAATAAATACGTGACGCTGACCGAGGGGACCGGCGAGGTCGGCGTAGAGCTATCGTACTTCCGTGCCACGCCCGCCGACGGCGCCGTCGTGCTGCGCTGGGCGACGGCGGCCGGAAATTACGCCGGCTTCAACTTATATCGCCAGAAGGCGAACGAGCCGTTGGACGAACGCCGCGTTAAATTAAACGGCGCGCTGATATGCGGCCGCTCGCCGCACTGCTACGTCGATAAGGACGTCAAGGCCGGCGGACGGTACCGCTACTGGCTCGAGGCGGTGGATGCGAAAGGCCGCGGCGAGGTGGCCGGGCCGGTGGAAGTCGTCGCGCGTGCGGCGAGCAAAGCGCTGCGCCTCGTAGGCGCCGAACCCAACCCGGCGAGGGATGCCACGACCGTAACGTTCGAGCTGGCGGCCCCGAGCCCGGTGACGCTCGAGCTCTACGACCTCAGCGGCCGGAAGATTTCAAGCGAGGCGCGCGAATGCGCCGCGGGCCCGGGCGCGTGGGAGCTATTTACGGAAGCGCTGTCTCCCGGGATTTACGTCTACCGCGTCTCGACGCCCGAGGCCGAGGCGGCGGCGAAATTAGCCGTTTTTAAATAAAAAAAATCGGCACGAAAACGGGGCGGCAATTAACGCCGCCCTTTTAATTTTTTAACGTTCAAGGGTTAAACGTCCCGCCGGTTATAGAGGGCCCACGTCGCGACGAAGAGGAGGACGACGTACGCCGCGGCGGTGGCGACCGTCAACCAGCCGTCGACGTCCCAGCGCTGCAGCTTCAACAGCTCGCCGGCGCGCAGCTGGACCCCCGCTACGGGCGGCACCCCGGCGAAGTAGACCTCGGCGCCCCACCGCACGTACCAGGGGAATTCAAGGGCCGCGGCGCCGTGGCCGCCGGTCATGAAGTCGCGCACCGTACTAAACGCGGCCGGGAAGCTCGCCACGTAAAAAATTATCCCCAACATGCCGGCGACGACGCGCGGCAGAAAAAGACTGAAAAAGGCGACGAGCGCGACGACGAGGGCGAGCGATAGCGACGCGACGGCCAGGCCGAGCCAAAGCGTCCACGGGAGGACGTGTGCCCGCACGAGCGACAGCGCCGAGGCCAACAACGCAAGCGCCGCCGCCGCGGCGAGCGCGGCAAGGAATACGCCCAGGAGTTGCCCCAGCAAAACGTGCGAGCGGCGGACCGGCTTAGACAACAGGAACGCCGCGCGGCCGTCCTCAAGCGGCCGCGACGCGGCCCCCATCGCCAGCATTACCGCGAACAATATCCCCCAGGCGACCGCGATATGGTACGAGGCCCCCAGGGCGAGCGCCGCTTGCTCCTCGGCGCCGTAGACGCGGCCGCCGCTATAGAGCCGCGCGCCGAAGAGACACCCCGCCACTACAAGGAACAAGAACCCGACGACGCCGAGCGCGACGAGCATCCGCGGCGAGAACGACCGCTTAAAAAACTCCCCGGCTACGAGCCAGAAGGTCACGCCGGCGCATCCTCCCCTGAGCTTCTCACGACGGAAACGAACAGATCCTCCAGGCTCCGGCGCCGCGTCGTCAAAGCGGTGACGACGCAGGCCGCCGCGGCCGCGGCCCTCGAAACGTCCGACGCCTCCTTGCCAGGCAGCAGCGTGAGGACGAAGCGTTTGCCGATTACGTCGACGGCGCTCGAGATCTTCCCGAAAGCTTCGCGCGCCGCGGCCGCGGGCCCGTCCAGCTCGACCTCGACGACGTTAGTCGGCTTGAGCAGCTCGGCGAGCTCGCCTTCGGCCACCAACCGGCCCTCGTCGATGATGGCCACGCGCGAACACTGCGCCTCGATCTCGGCCAGGATGTGGGAGCTCACGACGACGGCCTTGCCCCGTGCCGCGTAGTCGCGGACGAGTTCCTTGACGAGGTGGTGGCCCAGCGGGTCGAGGCCCGCGGTGGGCTCGTCCAGGAAGAGGAGGTCCGGCTCGTTGACGAGCGCCTGCGCCAGGCCCGTGCGTTGCAGCATCCCCTTGGAGAAGCCGCCAAGCCGGCGGTCCGCGGCGTCGTCCAGCTCAACCTGGGCGATAAGTTCGTCGGCCCGCCGCGCCGCCTGGGCTCGAGCTAAGCCAAAAAGCCTCCCCGCGAACCTCAGATACCGCCGCGGCGTCAGGTTCGGGTACCGGACCGGGAACTCGGGCAGGTACCCCACGCGGCGCCGCAGCTCCGGCTCGCGCCAATCGTCGCCGAAGAGGCGGACCTCGCCTCCCGTCGGCTTCACGAGGTCGAGCGCGACCTTGATGGTGGTCGTCTTGCCGGCGCCGTTGCGGCCCAGGAAGCCGAAGACGTCGCCGGGGGCGACGGCGAACGATAAATCGTCGACGGCCGTTACGCCGCCGAACCTCTTGGTGAGGTTAACTACCTCGAGGAAGTATTTCATATGGGGAAAACCTTCGGGCGGGATTTTAATATCAATCCGGAGGGAAGTAAATATTTAACTAGGCCGGGATTTGAAACGCCTTGACGCCGGCGCGCGTTTCCGTTATCATTAAAGGTCCCGGAGGGCTCGCCTAACGGTATGGCAGCGGATTTGAAATCCGCCGGGCTCGCGCCCTTGGGGGTTCGATTCCCTCGCCCTCCGCACCGCGCCGTCCCTCAGGGGCGGCGTATTATTATTACGTAATGGGAACGGGCGACGCCGAGAGAGGCCAGCGTCTGCGCGAGCCAAAGGCACTTATTGACGAGGAAGTGGGCCCACCGGAAGCGCAGGCCGAACTTGTAGGCGGCGAGGCGCCAGCCGGGAAAAAGCTCGCGGACCTCGCCCAGCTCGAGCCCTTGCGGGAGGCCCTCTTTCGCGCGCTCGACGAAGTCGTACCATACGAGGACGCCGCCGCCGGCCAGAACCCGTTCCATCTCGGCCGCCGCGCGTTCGCGCGCCTCGCCCGGCGGTAAAGACGAGAACAAGAGCGACTGGACGACGACGTCGAAGGCTCCCGAACGGAACGGCAGCGCCGCGGCGTCGCCGCAGACGAACCGCAAGGCCGCCGCGGTCTTGTCTCGGCCGTCGCGCAAAGCCGCGTCGTCGCGGTCGAGGCCGACGCACCGCCCGGGCGACGCGCCCAGCTCGAGGAGCTGCCTGAGCAAGTTGCCGCGCTCGCAGCCGTCCTCGAGGAGCCGTTTACCCTCCAGCGCCACACCCTCGCGGCGCAGCGCGCGCGTCAGCGCCCGCTCGAGCTGGTGTCGGTAGAAGAGCGCGAGCGGCTTGAAAAGGGTCCAGTAACCTCGCGTATCGATATATTCTTTCTCGAGCTTCGATAACATAACTTGAGGGCGAAGGCCGAAGTCCTCGTCCGGCGAGGTGCCCGTATATCTATAACCGTACGCCGGCCCTATGTCAACCTAAATGATAATCGGACGCCGCGCCGAGGCCTATTCCACGCCGTTGCTCTTGACCCGCGGTAACGGGCGTGTTAGTATTTTTAAATGTTAAACTCTTACCCTAAGCCGGTATCCCTTCAGCGCGGCCTGGCCTCCCTTCCCCTCGAAGACCTCGCGGCTATAGGCGAGCACGTAGGACTCCAAGAAGAGTTAACCTCGAAGGCGAGGCTGTTGGGGGGCGTCCCCGCACGCCTAACGGACCGGAGTACGGTCCGCCGTCTTATCCGCGAACTCGAGGCCGCGAGCGCGAAGGCGCTTTTCGTCGCCGCGGCCTGCGAAAAGTTAGCACCCTCCCTCGGGGCGCGGCTCGTCTTTCGCTTCGGTACGACGTCGCCGCCCCGCGCGGCGGTCACGCGGGCGCTTCTCCTGCCGGACGCTTCGAGCGGCCTTTATCGTCCCCCCGCGGAAATACTTCCCCACGTCCACGACGAAGCCGTTAAAAAATTAGCCGGCCCGGGGGCCCGGCCGCCGCGTTCCCCCGTAAACCTCGAGCCCCTATCGGCGTTCCGGGACGCCGTCGCGGTCTGGTGTCACACTATCAAAAACCCGATCACGCTGACGCAGAGCGGCGCAACGCCCAAGCGGGCGCTCGCCAAGCTAAGCCCGCTCCTCGAGGTCGCCGAGGAGGAAGCTCCCCTAAGTACCGTCGTCGAACGGTTTGGCTTCAACCGGCTGGAATTCCTGGTAAACGACGCCGAGCGCCGAGGCGCGTTGAAACGAGAGGGGGACGTGCTGCACGCCACCAACTGGCTTACGGCCGACCTGCGCGGCGTGGCAGACGATTATAACGCCGAACTCGTCCGGGGCGCCGTCGAGGAGGACGAAACGGGCGGTGCACTCTTGGCCGTATACATCTGTTCCTTATCGCGCACGCGGCGGTGGCGGCCGCTCGAGGGCGTCGTCGAAAACGTAATAAATTTTTCCACAGGGTTCGAAGAGGCCGCGATTCGAAAAGCCCTCTTCTCTTTATTCGTAAGTGGCTTCGCTACCGCGGGGTTCGACGACGGCGGCGCGCTCCTGGTCGCGCGGTCCGCGGCGTTCGAGGGGCGCGAGGCCCCCCGGGCAAAAGTCGCCGAGCCCGAATTCCTGTTGGGGGGTAACTTCGAGCTAAAGGTGGCGTACGACGCGCCGACGGAAACAAGGCTCAAGCTCGAGGCCTTCGCGGACCAAACCGGCGGCGGCCGCTTTCCTTCGTACCTTATCTCCAAGTCGAGCTTCTACCGGGCGCTCGACGCCGGCGTGGCGGTCGAAGAAATATTGACCTTTTTAAAAGAGCACGCCTCGGCGCCCGTACCGCAAAACGTGGAGTTCTCGCTCAACGACTGGGCACAGCAATACGGAACCTTTTCGTTCTACGACGGCCTGGTCGTCGTCACCGACGAAGCGGAAAAAGCGGACGAGGTCGCCAACCTACCGGGCGTCGCGCCGCTCGTCAAGGGGCGGCGGGAATTCCACGCCGTCGAGATCGCGCGCGCGGATTACCGCGCCGTCCGCGAGGCCCTCACATCCGCCGGGTACCTTCCGCGTTCTCTGAGGAGCGAAGCGGAGGGGGACGTCTCGCCCCGCGCGCTGTTCGACGCCGGATGACCGAAAAATAAGGAGGTCCGGACAAAGGACGGTTCTTGGCGGGAGGGCTCGGCGGCGGCCGTGATCGAATTCGCGGTCGAGACGGGACGGCCTTTGAGATTATGGCTCGCCGGCGAAAATGAACCGCTCGAGGTAAGGCCGAGCAAGATAACGGTGTGCCGAGGCGAGGCGTGCCTGCACGTCAAGGGCGTTCGGGAAAAGACGCGCATACCTCTCGCCGCCATCGAGCGGGCTACGTTGAAATAGATGGTGCCCGCAAAGACATCGCCCCGGCCTTTGAGCTGGAGGTCCGTGCCGTTGCTCGAGTATCCGGGCCGCTCGGTGCTCGCGCTCGGCGCGGTGGGCGCGACCGCCGCGGCGATATACTTCCTGTGGCAAAGCCCCCTCCTCGCGGTAATCGGCGCCTTCGTTCTTCTCGCGTCGTTGCACGGCCACCTCCTACCCCGACGCTACGAACTGGACGACGAAGGCGTCACCGTATCGGTGCTGGGATGGAACCGGCGGCGGCC
>WVWN01000081.1:10437-15898 GCA_011773985.1 Candidatus Zixiibacteriota bacterium
ACGTTCAGCTACCCGTCGCGCTTGGACTCCTTTCGGGGCGTGAACCTTCGCTTCGGCCGCGCCAACCGGGACGACGTAATAACCTTCGTCGCCGCGAAGTTGCCGCGCGCGGAGAAGAAAAGGGGCCGCGGCCGGGACAAGTAGAACCGGAGGAGGCGTTGGCGAGAAGGCCGAAGTGGGCCGTCGTTTTGACGTTCTTGGCGTCGTTGCTCTTTCCGCTCTTCGGCGTCGTCTACGGCGCGCTCGAGACCTGCAAGGGCGAGAAGGCGGACCGGCGCCGCGGGAAGATATGTATGGCGCTGGGTATTGCCGGGATAACGCTGGTCTGCGCCGGCGCGGCGGTTTGGCTCGCCCTCGGCCTTAAGGCCGGCGTCGGCTTCCTGGTAGCCGAGTAAATTTCATTTTAAAAAGGAAAGAGAGAATGGGTGAAGGAAACCGCTTACGGGAAACTTCCGGGTTGTTGGATAGGCCGCCCGAGCCGAGACCTCTATTCTACATCCTATCGTTTTTTCTACCGTCGGGAGGCCTCGTACTGGCCGCCCTCTTTATGAGCAAGGCGGAAGAGGACAATAGGCGGTTCGGCCGACGCTGCCTCGTTGCCGTGCTGATCTTGATCGGCCTCGCCGTACTTTTTTGGGTCTGTTACATAATATTCCTCGCCGTGCGGGTGTTCAAAGAACTGCCCTCATTATACTCGTAAATCGGGTAAAAAAGCGCGCGGCTTAGGAGCCGTCGGGCCGTCACGCTAAGCCGGACGCCGCGAACGAACGTAAACGAAGGCGCGGCCATAATATACGGTTCGCTGAATGAGGGCCCTCGTCGAGGTCACAAGCGGACTTGACGCCCCTAAATTAGAAAACGGCCCCGGCGGGCCGCTTTTAAATAAAAAAGGCTAACCTCATTCGAACGCCAAATAGCCGAAGCGCCGCGGGTCGAAGCCGATTGGGTACTGCCAATCGGCGGAACTTTTCTTGGCTTGCTCCTTGCGGCGGAAGTTCGTGCGCCATTCGTCGCCCGCGACGACGCCGTCGACGCCCAGCGTCGCGACGGGGACCGCGGCCTCGAAGGTCCAGTAGTCGCCGCCGCGCGCGGTCGCTATCTCGTATTCGCCGTTCCACGCCGCGGGGCCCTCGCTATCGAGCTCGTCGGGCAATTCGAATGTGAACTTAACGTCGTACGCGACGCCGGCGGGGTTGAAGTACATCTGGTAAAATACATTCTCTTCCAGGTCCGGCCAGAAGAAGAAGCCGACGCAGTCGTCGCTCGGGACGAGGGCGTCGCGCTCGGCCGCGTTCACCACCAACGCCTCCATATCCTCCTGCTCGCATTTGGCCGCGAGGTAGAGGTTTTCTTCGTCGTAGCCGAAATAGAACGTCGTCGCGTCCACCGCGCAGACGCCGCCGTCGGGGGCGCAGAAGTAGTCGGCCGTCGCGGCCTCGAGCCAGCACGCGTCGTCCAGGGCGCCGTCTAGCGTGGGCGCCGACGTAACCGCCTTCACGGGTTGCACCCGGCACGCCGGCAGGCTGTTCTTATATTCGTGAACCAGGTCGCCCCGGTAGGGATAGGCCAACGCGACCTTGGGTAGAGGGTAGAAGTCGCCCGCGAGCGTCGCCGTGAACTCAAGGTCCGCGGACTCGCCGGGCGCCAGCGTGACCTCCCGGCTCGCCGGCTCGAGCTTCCAATTGCCGGGAACTTCCCACGTAACGGCCGTCGTGAAATCGTCCGCGGTCGCGTTCTCGACGAATACCGTAAAAGTCGCCTCTTTATCGCCCTCGGCGAAAACGAACGACGGTACCCGAACGTACTCGGCCTCGATTCCGTCGATAGTTTTGAGGTCGGCGACGAGGACCGTCTCCGGCGGCATAGCCGAACCTTTCTTTAGCACCGTCCAGCTCAGCTCGTCGCCGCGCACCGTGCACCATACGTATTGGAAAAAGGCGCCGGGGTATCCGGCATCCTCCTCCAAGCCGCCGCCGCTCGTGCCGGCCATAGTATAGGGGATGCCGTCGTACTCGGCCGCGGCGTAAAGGTGATAGTGGCCGTTGAAGACGGCGTCGACGCCGTATTCATTAAAAATTTCGTGGAGCGGGTCCGGCTCGCCCTCCGCGAGCGTGTCGTACCAGTACGGGATGTGGAATATGACGACCGTCAGGCGGGCCCTTTTGTGTTTCGCCAGGTCCTTCTCGAGCCACTCGCGGTAGCCGCTCTCCGCGAGCCACTCCTCGCTCGATTCCCAGCGGCCGGTATCGAGTATCGTGAAGTGCACGCCCTCGTAATCGAACGAGTAACAGGGGGCCCGCTTCGTGCGTTCTCTCCATACCTCCAGCATCACGTCGTTATATATGTCGTGGTTGCCGGGGCAGATGTAGAAGGGTGCCTTCAACTCGTCGGCGATAGCCCAGTACTCGTCCCACTGCGCCTCGAGCGTCTCGCGGTCCTCGGTGTAGCCCTCGATCTGGTCGCCGACGCTCACGACGACGTCGGGGCCAAGGCGGTTCACCTCGCCGACGATTTCGCCGTATATGCCGGCGACGTGGCCGCCGGTCCGGTCGCCGAGGATGACGAAATTAAAGTCCTTGCCGCCGGCGTAGGCCGCGGCCGCGACGATTAAAACCAATGAAACGACGAACGTGAAACGCTTCATCCGTCTTCACCCTCTCGCCGTTAACGTAACTTATTTAAGGTTAATAACGTATTACTTTAAGCGGACGCCCTCGTGCTGGAGTAACTTGCGCTTGAGGGCGACGCCGTCGCGGAAGCCGCCGAGGCCGGAGGCTCCGACGACGCGGTGGCACGGCACGATCAACGGGATCGGGTTGGCGGCGCAAGCCGCGCCCACCGCCCGGGCGCCGTCGGGAAGGCCCACGCGGCGCGCGATATCGCCGTACGTCGCCGTCGAGCCGTACGGAATCGTGCTCACCGCCTCCAAAACTTTGAGCTGGAAAGGCGTAACCCGGATCTGGAAGGGGACGCCGAATTCCCGGCGCACGCCGGCGAGGTATTCCTCAATTTCCGCACGGCCCTGCTCGAGCTCGGCCGTGGCTCGCTCCAAAAAAAGGAAACCGGGGTACCTCCTTTTGAGGAAATTGAAAAAGGTATTCCCGTCCGCCGCGGCTAAGCCGACGGCGACGACGCCCGCGGAACCCGCAGCCAGCCGGAAAGTGCCCCACGCCGTCGAAAACTCGTTAAAAAATAAGCTATAGATCGGAGAACTCACGTCGACCCGCCTACGAGTGGCGCCTTTATAACATATCGCCGCAGGGGTATAAAGAGAAAATGCCGTCGCTGCCGAATTCCCTTGACTTGTCAAAACGATTTTGTTAAAATTAAGACTCGCTGGTCAACAATTGAACTAAAGAGTTCAGTTAAAATTTTATAAATATGAGGAAATGGATTATAATCGGCGTGGGCGCCGCGGCCTTGGCCGTCGTGGTCATATTGGCCCTAATGCGCGCCGCTCAGAAACGCGAGCAAGCCGAAAAATTCGCGGCGCGGCGCGAGGTCGCGGTCGCGGTCGAGGTTACCAAACCTCAAATCGGCGACATCGAGGAATCCAAGACGTTCCTGGGCACGGTGGTGTCCACTGACGAGGCGACGGTGTTCTCCAAGATACCGGGCAAGATCGTCTCGTTGCCCGCGGCGGCAGGCAAGCGGGTCGGCGCCGGCACCACGATCGCGGTCGTCGACTACGACCAGCCGGGGATGAAGTTCCGTTACTACAACGCCTACTCGCCTATCCCCGGCGAAATAACCAACGTAATGGTCAGCGTCGGCGACATGGTATCGCCCAGTACGCCGCTGGCGATAGTCGTCAAACCGGAGTCGGTCAAAATCGAGACCGCGGTTACGGCCGAAACGTTGGCGCGGATGAGCAAATCGCGGCCGGTTAAAATTCGCGCTAAGGGCAGCGGCGAAAAAGCCGTCCGGGGAGAGGTTATAAACCTGCCGACCTCGCTCTCGCCCGAATCCCATCTCGCCCAGGTGGAGATTAGGCCGAAGTCAAGGGCGCCCGGGTTGCGCGCAGGTATGTTCGTAGAGGTAGACGTGCCCGTCGCGCGCAGCGAAGAGGCGCTGCTCGTCCCGCCGCAGGCGATTCGCCGCGAGATGGGCGGGTTGGCGGTTTACGTCGTCGAGGACGGCCTCGTACGGAGGCGCGCCGTCCAGACGGGCCTCTCCCGCGAAGACGCCGTCGAGATCGTCTCCGGCCTTGCGGCCGACGACGAAGTCATCGTCCACGCCAACGGCGACCTCGCCGACGGCATTAAGACAAGCAAGAAGGTCCCGTACCGACCCCACGAATAGACGAATAGCGGCGGCTTCGTAAGGCCGTTTTATGCGATGAAGCTTCCCGACTTTTCGATCCGCCGGCCTGTTTTCATCACGATGCAGGTCCTCGCGGTCCTGGTGCTCGGGGTCGTATCCTTCAACCGGCTCGGCGTCGACATCATGCCGGACGTCGACTTCCCGTTCGTCGAGGTAAGCGTCGCGTGGCCCGGCGCGAGCGCGGGCGAGGTGGAAACCGAAATCACGGACCGCCTCGAGGATAAACTGAGCGCGATCAGCGGCCTCCAGAACCTTTACTCGTATTCGTACGAAGGGTACGCCTACGTCATCCTGGAGTTCGAGCTGGAGGCCGACTCCCGCGCGGCGGAGGCCGACGTCCGGACGGAGGTGGAAAAGGCCCTACCCTACCTCCCCCAAGACATCGAGAAACCGGTCGTAACGCGCGTCGACTGGGGGGCCGAGCCGGTCATCTCGTTCGCCGTGGGAGGAAAGGGGACGCCCGAGGAACTACGTCGCATCGCCGACGACGAGATAAAGCCGCAGCTCGAGAAGATCGCGGGCGTTGCGGAGGTAAACGTCAAGGGCGGCTTGGAACGGGAGGTCAAAGTCGAGCTCGAGCCGGCGGCGCTTGCCGGTTACGGTATCTCCCTCGACGAGGTGACGGGAGCGCTCGCGGCCGCGAACCTGGAAGTCCCCGCCGGGCCGATGCGCGCCGGGCCGCGGGAGGAGAAGCTCCGCGTCGCGGGCAAGTTCCGCTCGCAGAGGGATATCGAAAACGTCGTCGTCGCGCGCGAGGAGGGCGCGCCCATCTTCCTTCGCGACGTCGCCTCCGTCGACGTCGACGGCTATAAAGAAGTAAAGACCATCCCCAAGCTCAACCGGGAGGACGCCGTAACGGTAAGCGTCCAGAAAGCCTCGGGCGCCAACACCGTCGCCGTATGCGACGAAACGGTCAAACGGCTCGAGAGCATCGGAAAGACGCTCCCCGAGGGGGTCGAGGTCAACGTCGCCTACAACGACGCCGACTTCATTAAAGAGGCCATCGCCGACACGAGCGAGGCGCTGTACCTGGGCGCGATCTTCGCGGTCCTGGTCATCCTAATCTTCCTCGGCAACATCAGAACTACCGTCATCTCGGCGCTGGCCATCCCGACCTCCATCCTCTTCACCTTCGTCC
>WVWN01000081.1:15914-25662 GCA_011773985.1 Candidatus Zixiibacteriota bacterium
CTCGCCGTCGGCATCCTCATCGACGACGCCATCGTCGTCCGCGAAAACATCTACCGCCACTGGGCGGAGGGGATGTCGCTCGAGCGGTCGGCTTCCTTCGGGACGGCGGAGGTGGGCCTGGCCGTTATGGCGACGACGTTCACGATATGCGCGGTCTTCGTGCCGGTGGCCTACATGAGCGGCATCGTCGGCCGCTTCTTCCGCCAGTTCGGCCTGGTCGTCGTTTTCGCGGTCATGTACTCGCTGTGGGACGCGCTGACGATGGCGCCGATGCTTTCGGCGAAGTTGCTCATCGGCAGCCCGGACCCCACGAAGCGGAATTGGTTCGAGCGTCTCTTCGCGCCCGTCAACCGCCAATTCGAACGGCTGGCGGAAGGGTACCGCGGCTTCCTGCGGCTCGCGCTCGAGCGCCGGGTCATAACGCTCGTCGTCGCCTTCGGCGCGCTCGCTGCCAGCCTGATACTGATCCGTTTTATCAGCGCGTCCTTCATGCCGGCGTGGGACCAGGGCTATCTTTACGCCTACGTGAACACGCCCCTCGACTCCTCGCTGGCGTACACGGCTAGCGTGGCCGAAGACGTCGAAAAGGAACTCGCCTCCCACGAGGCCGTCGCGACGACCTTCGCCAGGATCGGCGTCGGCGAAATCCCCAACCGGGCGACGGTCACGGCCAAGCTCAAACCGGTCAGCGAGCGCGACAAAAGTAACTTCGAGTTGCAGGAGGAGTTCCGCGAATATTTCGCCTCCTACCCCCGCGCCGAGGTTACGTTCCGCGTCCCGGGGATGGGGGGCGGCGGGACCTTCGGCCAACAACCGATCGCCGTCAACCTCTCCGGGCCGGACCTCCGCGTTTTGGAGGCGGAGGCGGAGAAAATGGTGGCACACCTCAAGACGCTGGGCGTGGTACGCGACGCCGGGATGAGCTACGAGCGCGGCCGGCCCGAAACCCGCCTCGTACCGGACCGGGCGATGTGTACCGAGATGGGAATCCCGGTAGCCGCGGTCGCGATGACGGTGCGGGGCCTGGTGGAGGGAACGGTCGCGACGAGGTACGCCGAGGGCGGCGAGGAGTACGACGTACGCGTGATGATCCCGCGGCACGAAATCCGGGACCTCGCCGACGTGGAGGGCATCTACCTCAAAAACCGCGACGACGAAGTCGTACCGTTGGCGATGCTGGTCGACGTCGAGCGCGACGTGGGGCCGACCGAGATCCAACACATCAACCGCCAGCGGACGATCTCGATCTGGGCCGGCCTGGCGCTCGGCGCGGCCAACAGCGACGTCCAAAGCGAGATGGATAAATACGTCGAACGTAACCCGCCGCCTCCGGGCTACGATTACAGCGCCGGCTTCCAGACGGAGATGCAGCGGGAGATGTTCGTCAATATATTCACGGCGCTCGCGATAGCCGTCGTCTTCATCTACATCGTGCTGGCGGCTCAGTTCAACGCCTTTACCCACCCCTTCACCATCATGCTCGCGCTGCCGCTCGCGGTCGTGGGCGCCATCGTCGCCATCTTCATCCTCGGGACGACGTTCGACACGATGACGATGGTGGGCATCATCCTCCTCATGGGCCTCGTCAACAAGAACGCCATCCTGCTCGTCGACTACACGTTGCAACAGATCGACAAGGGGAAATCGATCGTGGAGGCGCTGCTCATCGCCGGGCCCATTCGGATGCGGCCTATCCTTATGACCACCGCGGCGATGATAATGGGCATGTTCCCCACGGCGCTGGGTTTGGGCGAGGGTGGGTCGTTCCGCCAGGGGATGGCGGTGGCGGTCATCGGCGGCCTCCTCACCTCGACCTTCTTGACGCTCGTCGTCGTGCCGGTCGTCTTCTCGATCGTGGAAGGCCTGCGGCAAAGGCGCAAGAGGCGGCCGACGGAAGTAATGCGAACCGAGTTCGAATAAAAAAAGGGCCGCGCGGGCGGCTCGAAATTTCGAATCGGGCGGTAAAAAATGCCCCTCGCCGACGCCAAAGAAATACTCGCCTCCGCGCGGGCCGGCGGTTATGCCGTCGCCGCGTTCAACGTCAACAACCTCGAGTCCGTGCAAGCGGTCGTGGCGGCCGCGGAAGAGGAGCACGCGGCCACCTTCGTCGCCGTCACCGAGACGGCGCTGGCCTACGGCGGGGACGCGCTCGCGCGGCTCGCGCTGGATATAATCGCCGCCGCCTCGGCCCCGCTCGCCCTCCACCTCGACCACGGCTCGAGCGTCGAGGCGGCGCGCCGCGCGGTCGCGCTCGGCTTCAACTCCGTGATGGTCGACGGCTCCACGCTGGCGTACGACGAGAACGTCGCGCTGGTCGCGGCCGCGGTTAAAGAATTCGCGCCTCGAGGCATCGCGGTCGAGGGCGAGCTGGGCCACGTCGCCCGGGGGCGCGACCGCGGCATCTTCACGGACCCGGGGGAGGCCGCGGCCTTCGTCGACGCGACCGGCGTCGGCTCCCTCGCCGTCGCGGTAGGCACGAGCCACGGCGCCTACAAGTTCGAGGGGGAGCCGACCATAGACCTCCCGCGGCTGGAGGCCATAGCCGCGGCGACGCCGGTCCCGCTCGTGCTCCACGGCGCGTCGGCGGTTTACGAAGACGTCGTGCGCGCGCTCGAGGGGGCGGGCGGCCACCTTCCCGACGCGCGCGGCCTCTCGGACGAGCTCCTCGCCGCGGCCGTCGCGCGGGGCGTCGCGAAGGTCAACGTCGACACGGACCTACGGCTGGCCACCGTCGCCGCAATCCGGAATTATTTAAAAGAAGATCCCTCGGCAATAGACCCCAAAAAGATTCTGGGCGCGGCGCGCGACGCCGTGCGTGAGATGGCGCGGCGCAAAATACGCGCGTGCCGCGGCGCGGCCCGATAGATTTGCGGGGGGCTATTGCCACCATCTCGGGCGCGCCGGGGAAACATTACCCGTCTCACCGCCAACGTCGTTACAAAACGCCCCAATAGAAAAATCTAGCCACCGCCAAAACACGTTTCCCGATCTAAAAACCCCTTGACAACCGACGGAGCGCTTCGTAACATTTCGTTCCTAAATCCCCGTCGTCCCTGGCCATTCGGCATTATTAATGTAATTGCCGTACGTAAATAAAATAAGTTGCGGCCTTCGCCGGTGAGCGGCTTCGAAACGTCAAGGAGGTTCGTTAATGTACGTCGACGAGGTGCTTAAAAAAGTAAACGCGCGCGACCCTGACCAGCCCGAGTTCCTCCAGGCCGTAGACGAAGTCTTCGTTTCGCTAGCCGATTTTATTGAAGAAAATCCTCAATACCAAAAGGCAAACATCCTGGAACGCGTCGCCGAGCCGGACCGAACGTTCATATTCCGCGTGCCCTGGGAAACCGACGACGGCGAGGTAATGGTAGACCGGGGCATACGCGTCCAATTCAATAACGCCATCGGGCCCTATAAAGGGGGCATCCGTTTCCACCCTTCGGTTGACCTAAGCATCGTAAAATTTCTCGGTTTCGAGCAGATATTCAAGAACGCGCTCACCACGCTGCCCATGGGCGGGGCGAAAGGGGGCTCCGACTTCGACCCCAAGGGCAAGAGCAACGCCGAGGTGATGCGCTTTTGCCAAAGTTTCATGGCGGAGCTCTATAAATACATCGGCCCGGACGTCGACGTGCCCGCGGGCGACATCGGCGTCGGCGCGCGCGAGATAGGTTATATGTTCGGCGCGTACAAGCGGATCCGAAACGAGTTCACGGGCGTGTTGACGGGCAAGAACCGCGACTGGGGCGGCTCGCACATCCGGCCGGAAGCCACGGGGTACGGCGCCGTATACTTCGCCGACGAGATGTTGAAGACCCGCGGCGACTCGCTCGACGGCAAAGTATGCCTTATCTCCGGGTCCGGGAACGTCGCCCAATACACCGCGGAAAAGCTCATCCAACTCGGCGCCGAGCCGGTAACGCTCTCCGATTCCTCCGGCTTCATTTACGACGCGGAGGGTGTGGACGAGGATAAGCTCGCCTTCGTAATGGAGCTTAAGAACGTCCGGCGCGGCCGCATCGAGGAATACGCGCGCGAGTTCTCTTCCGCAAAATATACGGCCACGGACCCTACGCTCGACCACAACCCGATGTGGGCCGTCGAGGCGGCGTGCGCCTTCCCGAGCGCGACCCAAAACGAAATCAACGGCAAGGACGCCGAACATATGGTAAAGAACGGCGTATTCGTCATATCCGAGGGGGCCAACATGCCGACGACCCCCGAGGGCGTGGAAGTTTTCCTCGAGGCCAAGATCCTCTACGGCCCGGGCAAGGCGGCCAACGCCGGCGGCGTCTCCGTCTCCGGGCTCGAGATGTCTCAGAACAGCTTGCGCCTGTTTTGGACGCGGCAAGAGGTGGACGAACGGCTCCGGGGCATTATGGCGGCCATTCACGAACAGTGCATGATGTACGGGTACGACGAGAAGAGCAACTATACCAACTACGTCAAAGGCGCCAACGTCGCCGGCTTCAAGAAAGTCGCCGACGCGATGTTGGACCAGGGTTTAGTCTAGCCGACAACGTTCACGAATGACGAAGGGGGTGCATAAATGAAAAAGATAGGTTATATGGACGGGACGGATTCGTTCCTGCTGACGAAGCTCGCCGCCGCGGGCGTCGAGACGGTCCCGTTGGGGAACGGTTTCGACAACGCCGGCCGTTATATCGGCTACCTCAATCCCTCGGACGGGGTCGAGGCCGTCGTCGGCTACTTCCACAAATTCCTGCCGTTGAAGGGGTCCAACGTCTGCGCCTCGGACCTCCTGAAGCCCTGCGCGATCCACAATATCCCGGTCTTCGTCCTCGTACCGAAAGAGGACGCCGAGCGGGCCAAGAAGATAATGGGCGAGTGCGGCCCGAACGTGAAGTCCGTAGACCCGGGCGAGGTCGCCGACGAGCTTATGAAGTTGATTGAGTAGCGGTTATTTTTACTGGGAAAAGCGCGGGCGGCCCGATAGGCCGCCTTTCTTTCCATACCGCGCCGTTCGAAGTAACGCCATTAAACGTGGATTTTTCGGGGCGAGGGTGTTAATATCCCCCCAAAAACAAGAACCTGGAGGTACGTATGACCATCATCGTCGACGTTTACGCGCGCGAAATTTTGGACAGCCGCGGCAACCCCACCGTGGAGGTAGACGTTCACACCGAGTCGGGGGCGTGGGGNNCTCCGGGACGACGAGGCGGGCCGCTACGGCGGCAAGGGCGTCCGCCAGGCCGTGGCCAACGTCACCGGCGCCATCGCCGAGGCGCTGCTGGGCGCCGACGCCGCGGAACAGGCCGGCGTCGACCAAATCCTGCTCGAGCTCGACGGTACCGACAACAAGGCCAAGCTCGGCGCGAACGCCGTGCTCGCGACGTCGATGGCCTGCGCCCGCGCCGCCGCGGACTTCTTCGGCCTCCCGCTCTATCGCTACCTGGGCGGCGCCGCCGCGCGCCTCTTGCCGGTCCCGATGTTCAACATCCTCAACGGCGGCGCCCACGCGGACAACAACGTCGACGTCCAGGAGTTCATGGTCGTTCCCTACGGCGCGCCGACGTTCGGCGAGGCCCTGCGCGCCGGAGCCGAGATCTATCACGCGTTAAAAGAAGTGCTCAAGACGCAAGGCCTCGCCACGGGCGTAGGCGACGAGGGCGGCTTCGCGCCGGACCTCAAATCCAACGAAGAGGCGCTACAACTGGTCGTCCGGGCGGTCGAGGCGGCGGGTTATCGCCCGGGCGAAAACGTCGGCTTGGCCGTAGACGCCGCGGCGTCGTCGCTCTACGAGGGCGGCAAGTACCGCCTTAACAACGAAAAACTAAAAGCCTCCGCCGTAGTAGACCTCTATGGCCGGTGGCTCGAGACGTATCCCATAATCTCGATAGAGGACGGCCTGGCCGAGGACGATTGGCCCGGTTGGAAACTCATGACCCAGAAGCTCGGCCACAAGATTCAAATCGTGGGTGACGACCTCTTCGTGACGAACGTCGGCCGCCTCGAGCGCGGCGTCGAGGAAGGGGCCGCCAACGCCGTTCTGGTTAAACCCAATCAAATCGGCACCGTGACGGAAACCGTCGCCGCCGTCGAGTTCGCGCGCCGCCACGGCCTGAGCGCCATCGTCTCCCACCGCTCCGGCGAAACCGAGGACACTTTCATCGCCGACTTCGCCGTCGCGGTGGGCGCGGGGCAAATAAAGGCCGGCGCGCCGGCCCGCTCGGAGCGCGTCGCGAAGTACAACGCGCTGCTGCGCATCGAGGAAGACCTCGGCTCGTCCGCCTTCTTCGCCGGCGGGGCTGCCATCCGCTCGTTTAAACCGTAATGACCCGGCGCGGCAAAACCGTACACGCCGTCAAAGCGCGGCGGCGAAGATTCATATGGGCCGCAGTCGGCACGGTCGCGCTCGCGGCCCTCTTGGCCTACGTCTTCGTCTTCAGCCGCCACGGGTATTTGCGGCGGCGCGAACTCCTGCGCGAAAACGAGCGCCTCCAAACCGAGCTCGAGCGACTACGGGCCGAAAACGCACGCCTCCGCGAGGAGCTCAGCCGCCTCGACGACCCGGAGGCGGTCGAGAAACTGGCGCGCGAAGAACTCGGCCTCGTAAAGGAAGGCGAAACCGTCTACCGCTTCGTCGAAAAGGATAAGGGGCGGGCTAACGCCCAAGAAGGACAAACCGCTCCCAAGCGCCCATGACACCACCGTCCAGAGCGACGGCCGTGGGCCTTGTCTCCGGCGGCCTCGACAGCGCGCTCGCCGTAAAACTCGTTCTCGAGCAAGGCATTGCCGTAATCGGCTACAACCTCCGCACCCCCTTCCTCGGCGGCGGGAACGAGGCGGTCGTCCGAACGCTCGCCGAAAATCTGGGAATCGAACTCGTCGTCGAGGACGCGGGGGAGGATTACGTCGAACTGGTAAGGTCGCCCCGCTACGGCCGGGGCGCGGCCCTCAACCCTTGCGTCGATTGCCACATATACATGTTGCGGCGGGCCGAGGCGCTGAGGCGCGAACGCGGCGCCTCCTTCTGCTTCACGGGGGAAGTGCTCGGGCAAAGGCCCATGTCGCAATGGCGGCGCCAACTGGAATTAATAGAAAGGGAAGCCGGCCTCGAGGGCAAACTCCTAAGGCCGCTTTCGGCCAAGCTACTACCGCCTACCCGGCCGGAGGAAGAAGGGCTCGTAGACCGGCGGAAGCTGCTCGACCTTCGCGGCCGGACGCGAAGGCCGCAACTGGCCTTAGCCAAGGCCTACGGCGTCGCCGGGTACAGCTCGCCCGCGGGCGGATGCCTCCTTACGGATAAAAACTTCGCCGCCCGCCTCGCGGACGCGTTCGCTCACGACGAGTACGGCGCGGATGATATAAACTTACTTAAAATCGGCCGCCACTTCCGGCTACCCTCCGGCGCCAAAGCGATAGTCGGCCGGAACGAAAGGGAAAACGAAAAAATCCTGGAATATCTCGACGAGGGCGGGGCGGCGTTCGAGATCGTGGCCGTCGGGAGCCCGGTGACGCTCTTGCGGCCGTCGCGCGAGGACGACTGGCCCGCAGGGGCGGCGCTGACGCTTCGCTACTCGGACGCGCGGGAAAGCGACGCGGCCGAGGCGCGGGTTTGGAGTTCAAAAGGTGAACTAGGGACGATGGCCGCCCGTTCGCGGGAAGCCGCGAACTCGGACGAGTGGCGCGTAGGTGCCGGCTAAGAAAAAAAGTTAAGCTTGACTTAGTGGCCTAAAATAATTAGAATACGGGGGCCCAACCCAAAGCCCCTACATTATTTAAGGAGGTATTATGAAGAAGTACGTGACTGTATTGTGCGGGGCCGCGCTCGTGGCGGCCGCGGCCGGTTCGGCTTTCGAAATCCCGGGCCTGGGCGCGAAAGTGGACACCAAAAAATTCGACGAGCTGATCGCGTCGATCGAAGAGGTATCGGGTATGCTCGAGGAGGCGAGGGGCAAAATCGACGTGTGTCACGCGACCCTCGGCGAAATCGCCGCGGCTCACGACGCGGCCGACCTAATGAGCGACCCGGTCCAGTTGGTAGGCATAAAAGACGCCATTACGGACGAGGAAAAGGCTCTGGTCCAAGCGCAAGCGGAAATAATCCAGACCGTACCCGACGACCTACAGGCCGCCACCGAGAAAGCTACGGAAATTACGGGCAAGATCCCGGACGCCCTAACCGAACTCGTTGACCAGATCGCGAAGAATCCGATGGCCGCCGTGAGCCTTAAGGATAAACAGGAGAAGCTGGAGGATGGTAAAGCGGCGCTCGAGGAAATTGTCAACGAAGTCCCCGCGCTCGTCGAAACGGCGACAAGCCTCATCAGCGCGGTCACCGGCCTTTTGTAATCGTTTTCATTATAATAAGAAGGGAGCGTCGCCGCACGCTCCCTTTTTACATTTTGTTGCACGAAAGCCTTCGTCTTGGTAGTATAATTCAAGTGCCATAAAAAGCGCTAGCTCGGGACCCCGCTTTTGCGAAAATTTCTACGATACGTCTTCGTTATCGCCGCAGTAATGTACGTATACTTTAGCGTCGCGCCGCGCGTGCTGCCGGCGCCGGCGGTACCGGACCTCGCGCT
Source organism: Candidatus Zixiibacteriota bacterium (assembly GCA_011773985.1). Lineage (GTDB taxonomy): Bacteria > RBG-13-66-14 > B26-G2 > WVWN01 > WVWN01 > WVWN01. The sequence goes on from WVWN01000081.1 coordinate 24,461, forward strand.
CGCGACCGTCGTGTACTTGGCCCTCGCCATAGGCGGCGCGACGGCCGTCGTAAGCGGCTTCATCCTCGGCCTTACCTCGGACCTTTTCGGCTGGGGCCCGGTCGGCGTGGGCGCGCTCGTCGGGACCTTAGCCGGCGCGGCTTTCTCTTACTTCCGGGGCCAGATATACGAGAGAAGCCTGCTCGTACCGGCGCTCTTCGCCGCGTTCGCTTTCGCCGCCAAGCAACTCTTGAGCTTCGCGCTTCTCGCGGCGACCGCGGGGCCCGTCTCCTTCGGTTGGCACGTAGTGGGCCGGACGGCGTTGGGCGCCGCCGCGACCGCCGCCTTCAGCTTCCCGCTCTTATTCCTCTATTGGCGAATCCTGCCGGCCCGCCGCACGTAAAGGGCGGGCCTCTTTACGGAGCAAAATCACCCACGACGAGCATTCGCGGCTCGGTGTACTCCTCGAGGGCGTAACGCGGGCCTTCGCGGCCGATGCCCGACTCTTTCGCGCCGCCGTACGGCATATGGTCCACCCGGAACGTCGGGACGTCGCCCGCCACCACCGCCCCCACCTTTATGTTCTCGTAGGCGTAACGGACGCGGCCCAGGTCCCGCGTGAAGACGCCCGCCTGGAGGCCATAACGGGAGTCGTCCGCGGCGGCCACCGCATCCGCGAAATTATCGTAAGGCCTTACGAGGACTACCGGCGCGAAAGCCTCCCGAGCGCTCAACGCAACCTCCGCCGGGCAACTCTCCACGACCGTGGGCTCGAGCCGGGTTCCGTCTCGTTTGCCGCCGCACAACACCTTCCCGCCCGCGGCCTTCGCCTCCTCGAGCCAGCCCTCGACGCGCGTCGCCGCGCCCTCGTCGATCAAGCCGCCGAGGTCCGCGTTCTCGTCGAGAGGATGGCCCACCCGTAGCCGCTCCGCTTTCCCCACGAGCGCGGCCACGAAATCTTTGTAAACCGGCTCGTGCACGTAAACGCGTTGGACCGAGATGCACGATTGGCCCGCGACGCCGAAGGCGCCCGCCGCGACACGCTCTACGGCCCGTCCCAAGTCGGCGTCGGAATGTATTATCGCCGCGGCGTTCCCCCCCAACTCGAGGCACACCTGCTTGCGGCCCGCCTTCGCCTTCAAATCCCAACCGACTTCCTGCGAGCCGGTGAAGGTCAGCACGGCGAACCGCTCGTCGGCCACCAACGCCTCCGCCCGCGAGCC
>WVWN01000081.1:25710-31839 GCA_011773985.1 Candidatus Zixiibacteriota bacterium
GGCGTCGCCGAAGCGGGTTTTATAACTATAGGCGCGCCACACGCTATAGCCGGCGCCAGCTTGTGCGTCACCAAGTTTAACGGAAAATTGAAGGGCGTTATCGCGAGGACCGGCCCGCGAACGAAGCGTCGCACTATGCCGAAGCGGCCGCTCCCCGCCGGGTGGACGTCCAACGGCACTACTTCGCCCTCGAGCCGGCTCACCTCGGCCGCGGCCGAGGAGCACGTGAACGCGCACCGCCCCACCTCCCCCCGAGCCTCCTTAACGTTTTTACCGACCTCGAGGGCGAGCGTCTTCGCCAGTTCTTCCTCGTTCTCTTTAACGAGCTCCGAAAGGCGGCTCAGAACGGCGACGCGTTCGTAAGGGGGAATGCCTTCGCCGCTTTCGAAAAACCCCCACGCCGCGGCGACCGCGTCTTCGACGTCGCTCGGCGCCGCGTTCCACGTCGTCCCGACCACCTCGCCGTCGTACGGGCAGCGTACCGCAAGCTCCTCTCCCGAACGCCGGCGCGAGCCCGCGACGACGTACTCTTTAGCCGTCATGCCGTCACCTCGCCAATCTCAGGGCAACCCCGTCCTGCGCCGCCAAATCCAATCCGCGACTAAAAACGACAACGCCACGGGGAACGCAAGCCACGGCGGCCATAAATCCCGCGCGGCGGTTACCGACATCCTAGGCGCCGCCTTAACGCGGGCCGCGACGGCGCGCGACAAACCGTCGACGTCGCCCGCCTCGAAATATCGTCCCCCCGTGGCGGCCGCTAAGGCCTTCAGTTGGTAGGAGGCGGGCTTGAAGGCCCGATATTCCGAGGGCGACGCCCGCGCCAGGATCGCCGTCTTGCGGAGCTCGAGCCCCTCCGCAGTTGGCGCTCTCGACGTTAACTCGTACCGCCCTTCGGCGTCGATTTCTATCTCGCCGGCCCAAAGGTCTTCGCCCGCCGGCGCGAGCGCGACCGCCTTCATCGCCCCCTTCGCGTCGGCGTAGACGACGGTCGGCTCCGCCGACGCGCGGCAAGCCACCTCNNGCGACGTGGCGGCTCACCGCCAGACCTTTCGCCCGCTCGTCGTAGAGGGCGAGCGTAAGGGCGGCCGCGAGGCGCGCGAGGTCGCCGCCAGCGGCGAGCTGCCACCGGTAAAGGCCGCCCGCGGAAAGAAGCGCAACCCGCCCCGAGCCGTAAGGCATCGTTACGAGCGCGGGCGCACCGTCGGCCGTTTCCCACAACGGCGTCGCGCCCTCCTTGGGCGGCCCGAGTCGCCACACGTGCGTAACCGCGGGCGGCGCCGCGGCTATCGTAGGCTCCCCCGGGTAAGACGCCTTAGACAACTGGCCGCCGCCCGATTCCGTAACTTTCGACGTAACGCGAGCCGGCGACAACCCGGCCAACGGCCCCGCCGACAGCGCCGCCGCGTCAACCGGCCGGGCACTAACGATCATCAAAAGGCCACCACCCCGGGCGACGTGGCGCTCCAACAACTCGGCGTCCCCCGGCGTAATCCTGGCCGCCCGGGGGTTGCCCAATATAATGACGTCGGCCCGCTCCGGCGGCCGGGTCGCCGAGCCTAAGACGCGGCCGCCCACGTCGAAGCGATAGCTCAGCTCAAAGGCGGCATGCTGCTCCAGCGCGCGCCTTATAAACGCGAAGTCCGCGTCCCCTGCCATCTCCCAGTACCACACCGAAAGCGGCCGCTCGAGGGCCTTGACGTGGAACCACTCCTCGCCCCACCCGGGCGAAGGGCGAACGCGGAAGAAGTGGTCGCCCGGCCGCTCGAGTCGCCCTTCTAGGGTCAACTCGCCTGAGCCACTTTTCGGTTTAAAAGTATAATCGGCCGCGGCACCCTCCGCCTCGGCCACGGAGACCGTTACCTCGTCGGTCCCGTCGAGCGTGGAATGATATCCCACCGAGACGTCGAAACTCGTACCCGGCAACGCCGCCGCCGGCGCCCGTACGCTCGTCACGACCAGGCTCTCTGGCGGGGGCTCGGTTGTCGGCAGCGAAGCAAAGCACGGAGGCAAGCCCTCCGCCGCGGGCGTCGTGTCCCAAGCGCCGTCGCTCAATACCACCGCCGCGGCCAAGCCCTCCTTACCGTAGCGCGCGGCCAACTCCTGCAACGCCGCCGCCGCGTCGGTGTGCTCGCGCGCGCCCCGCCGCAACGACCTTTCCTTCGGGATATTTTTTCCCCAGGGCCGCCGCCCGGCCGCGAAATCGTACGTGCCGTACTCGCCGCCGCTCTTATCGACCGCGCGCGCCACTTCCTCGGCCACGGCGAGCGACGCGCCCAGCCGCGTCCCCTCCTCCGCGCCGAGGTCCATCGACGCCGACGAATCTATTAGTATCGCCACGGGCGGACCGGCGGCCCTCACGGAAACGGACTTCCACCTCGGCGCGATTACGAATAATAAAAGCGAAAATATAGCACCCAACCTCAGCAACAAAAAGGCGGCCGCGCGACGCCCCCCCGCCATACGGCGGACGCGCCAGACGCCGAGGGCGGCGGCCACGGCCGCGAACGACGCCGCCCCGGCCGCCAGGTACCAACTTACGATAGGCTCGAACGTCATAACCGCACGGCGCGGCGCATTTGCAGCCGGCCGGTTTTTTTATTATAATATCAAGCCATAGAGACGCCAAACGAATTTAACGGGCAACCCCGCCGTGAAAGCGAACGGCTCTACGCGTCGGGACGGTGGCGGACGGACCAGGACCTACCGCCCAAGCACGCGCTCGGGCCGCTCGGTTGGTTCGTTTGGCGGACGTTCCAACGACTCGCCGGCCGCGGCGAGTACGACAGGTTGGTCGACTTGGGCGGCGGCGAGGGTTACTTCGCAGCGTTGTTCGCCACGGCCCGACGCAAAATTGTGGTGGACGCGGTGGCGGCGGCACTCGCCGTCGCGAAAAGGCGGGGGCTGGCCGCGGTCCAAGGCGACGTACGGCGCCTCCCGTTCAAAGACGCGTCGTGCGACCTTATTCTGTCGTCCGACGTTCTCGAGCACTTGCCGCCCGGCGACCTGGGCGTCGCGCTGCGCGAGGCGGCCCGCGTAATGACTCCCGGCGGGACGGCGTTGGTGAATACGTCTTGTTACGGATTGTACTTCCGCCGCTGGTTGCGGCGCGCGCCGGGCCCCGGGCGCCTCGACCTGGACGACTTGGAAGACGGACACCTCAGCAGGCCGAAGCGGGCTGAGTTGGAGGCGGCTTTCGCGGCCGCGGGCCTAAAGATAAAGAAAAGGTGTTACTATAAACACCTCTTTCAACCGATTACGACGTTGTTGGTTCGGCTCACGCAGGGGGGCCGGGGCGACGAGGCGAGGGCGGCGAAAGAAAAAACGCTCGCAAGCGGACCTTGGCGAGCATTAAACGCCGCGCGGATCTTCGTCGCGGGCCTCGACGCGCTATTTTTCGGGTGGCTCCCGGGCGGCGCCGTTGTTTATAAACTAGAAAAATGACACGCCGGCTCAAAGCACTCTTCCTCGTTCCCCCCTNNGACGCCGTGCTCGCGCGCTGCGCAGGAATTTTTACGAAGACGGACTACGTCGTGCCGCCGCTCGGGCTGGCTTATTGCGCGGCCGCGGTGGAAGCGTGGGCCGGCGCCGACGTCAACCTCATAGACGCGGTGGCGGGAAAAAACGGCGTCGAGGAGATACTCGGAATCGTCGCCGAGGAACGACCCGACTTAGTCTACGTTGCCGCCGGTACGTCTACGCTCTGGCGGGACCTCGCCTTTCTGGATAAGGTCAAAAGAGCATCGCCGACGACGTCGACCGCGGTAATGGGGACGCACGTCACGGCGAGGCCCGACGACGGCTTTGCCGCGCCGGGGGCCGACTTCCTCATTCGGGGCGAGCCGGAAGCCACCGCCGCGGACCTGGCGCGCGCCGCGGGCGGCGAGATGGCGTACCGGGAAGTCGCCGGGCTGAGCTGGCGCCGCGGCGGCCGGGCCGTCCACAACCCGCCTCGCCCGCTGCTCGCGGACCTGGACGACGTGCCGCACCCGGCTCGCCGCTTCTTCAGGCCCTACAGGTACGAGCCACCTTTCATGCATCACGGCCGCTTCGACACAATCATAACGTCGCGCGGATGTCCCTACCCTTGCAACTATTGTTCCACGGGGGCCTACTACGGCCGTAAGATCAGGTTCCGCTCGAGCCGCGACGTTCTCGCGGAACTGCGCGAGATGGTGGAAGGAGAGGGGGTCCGCCAGGTCGGCTTCTGGGACGACACTTTCACCATCGGCAAACGCCGCGTCCTCGGGTTATGTAACGTCATAAAGGAAGCCGGCCTCGACTTCGCGTGGATGTGTATGTCGCGCGTCGATACGGTGGACGACGAGATGCTGGGAGCTTTAAAACGGGCCGGTTGCTACCTCGTCATATACGGCGTCGAATCCGGCTCGCCGCGCGTGCTCGAGCGCATGGCGAAAAAGACGACGGTGGAACAAGCCCGGCGGGCTTTCGAGGCGACGACGCGCGCCGGCCTGGAGGCCGCGGCGTTCTTCATGTTCGGCAACCTCGGGGAGGACGAAGAGGACATGCGGGCGACGGTCGAGCTCGCAAAGGAATTGGACGCCTCCTTCGCCTCGTTTAACATCGCGACCCCCTACCCGGGTACCGCTTTTTACGAACAGGTCAAGGAGGAACTGGGCGAGGATTTCGACCGCTACGACGCCCGCCGTCCCGTCTACGGCGACGAGGGTCTGCTCGAACGTTACATAAAAAAGGGCTACCGCGAATTTTACTTGCGCCCGGGGTACGTTTGGCGCCGCCTGCGCCGCATTCGCTCCGCCGAAGACCTGGGCCGGGCCGCGAAGGCCGGCCTGGACGTCTTCGGAAGGTACGTCTTAGGGAGGATTTAATGGTAAATGCCAAGGACGAACTCGGCGAACACCACTGGGTCGAACGACCGGCTTGCGGCTACCGGGATTGTACCGCCGCGGCCTTAAGCTTCTCCCGCTTCTGCTGGGCACATTTGCCGGACCAGCGCTCGTACCTCGAGGAGATAAGGCGGCGGGCGGAATCGCTCCACGGATTCGCGGGCCTTAACCTGGAATCCGTTGAGGTCAAGGAGGTCGCCGGGCCGCGAACCAACTTCGCCGGGGCGAACCTGAAAGGCGCCGACCTGGCGGGCGGCGACTTCACGGGTGCCGACTTCAGCGGCGCGGAGATGGAGGGGGCAAGGCTGCGGGGCGCGACGCTTACGCACGCCTGCCTCCGGGACGCGGACCTCTCCTTCGCGAACCTGCGGGGCGCCGACCTCTCGCACGCCGACCTCCGGTACGCCACGTTTGCCCACGGCGACCTATCGGGAGCTAAGCTGACGCGGGCGCGCTTCGAGGAAACGGACATGACGGGCACGACCCTCAACGAAGCGGACCTACGGGGCGCGAGCTTCCGGCGCGTAACCTTCGTGCGCACGGACTTCACGCGCGCGACGTTCGCGGGAACGCGCATCGAAAACTGCGACTTCGCCGCGGCCGACCTCCGGCGCGCGGACCTTTACGGCGCCATCTTCCCCGAGACCGACCTCGGCCGGGCGGTCCTTCCCGACAAGCTGAAAGCAAAAAACGACTACGGCGGCAACTATCGCGAGGCGGCGGAGGTTTACGCGGAACTCAAGACCAACTTTCGCCATTTCGGCCGGTTCGGCTTAGCCGAAACCGCGCTGTACCGCGAAATGGTAGCCGCACGCCGGGCGCGCCTTGAGGCCCGGAAGACGTGGCGGCCTTTGGCCCTCCTCCGCGGCGCCTTGGAATACGTCTTTTTGGACCTCTACGCGGGCTACGGGACGAAACCCTGGCGCGTCGTATTCGCCTTTGTATTCGTCTGGATCTCGTTCGCAATTTACTACTACCTTCTGCCATTCTTCGCCGGCATGGGTTTCGGCCTGGCGAGTTACGTCGACTCGGGCGGCGGCGCGTTGCCGCTCGCGGACCTCAGCTGGGCCAGCTTCGACCGCTGCCTATATTTCTCGTTCGCCACGCTAACGAAACTGGGCTTTACGGGGTACGAGCCGCACGGGTGGGCGAAGGTGGCCGCCGGCCTGGAGGGGTCCTTCGCGATCGTCTCTTACCCGGTCCTGCTCGTGACCATCGCAAGAAAGATATGGCGATAATAGGACCCGGTTCCGACGCGGCG
>WVWN01000081.1:31915-49706 GCA_011773985.1 Candidatus Zixiibacteriota bacterium
GGGCACGACGTACGCGTCTTCGACGGCGGCCTGATGACCGAAGACGAGGTGATGGGGGGCCTCAAGGCGTTCGGCCCGGGGATGGTGGGGATGTACCTGACGACGGTCTCTTGGCGGTCCATGAACTCGCTCGCGGCGCGCGTCCGGCGCGAGATGCCGGGGGTCCACGTCGCCGTGGGCGGGCCGCTCGCGAGCGGTTGGAAGGACCGGGTCCTCCGCGAATCGCCCCACCCCGACAGCGTGACCTTCGGCGAGGGCGAGATCACCGCGCCGGTCCTCGTGAAGACGCTCGAGGCTGGCGGCGACCTCTCGGCCGTGGAGGGGATCGCCTACCGCGACGACGGCGACATCCGCCTTAACCCGCCGCGGCCGCCCATCCCGGACATAGACGTACTGCCCCTGCCGGCGCGGGACCTCGTAGACGTCGAGCGCTACGTACCGCCCCTCGGCACGTACCGACGGCTGCCGGCCCTCTACGTTTACACCTCGCGAGGTTGCAACGGCAGGTGTATCTTCTGCTGGCACCTCAACGCCGAGGGCACGTGGCGCGGCCGGAGCGCCGAAAAAGTCCTCGCCGAAATCGACCACGTTTACAATACTTATAAAATAAAAGAGATCCGGTTCCACGACGACAACTTCGCTTACGGCAAGGAGCGGGTCCACCGCATCCTCGACGGCATAATCGAGCGGGATTACGACCTCACCTTCTTCGCCGCGGCCCGCGTCGACCTCGTCGACCCCGAGATCCTGCATAAGATGAAGAAGGCCAATTTCTGGGGAATCATGTTAGGCCTCGAGTCCGGCGTGCAAAAGTGCCTTAACGCGCTCCGCAAAGGCGTGACCGTCGAACAGAACCGGCGCGCGGTCGAGTGGTCGCGCGCCGCGGGCCTGACGACCGTAACGCCCTTCATCTTCGGCATCCCCGGCGAGACCTTCGAGGACGCCCTTAAATCAATTCAGTTCGCCATCGACGTAGACGCCGACATAGTAAACTTCCACGCCATGTCGCCCTTCCCGGGCGCGGAGCTATACGAGAACGTCGAAAAGTACGGCGAGCTCGCGACGGACGACGTCCACAGCTACACGTTCGAGGGTTGCGCGTTCGTCCCCTACACGATGACGCGCGAACAGATCCAGGAGCTCCGGACGACCGCGTTCCGCCGCTTCTACCGGCGACCCCGTTACGTGTGGAAACGGCTCAAGGCGATTCGAAGCTGGACCGACGTAAAGGTCCTGCTGGCGGGCGGCTTCGCGTTCCTTCTAACCATGCTCTTCAAAAAGGAGTTCACGCCCCACGGCGCACAGGTTTAAAACGCGGTCGCCTTCGCGTTCGAATAAACCGCTTCGAAAAGAACTCCCGTAATAGGAGGGGTCGCGAACGTTAAAACGGTACGGCTCGCCATCGCCCTTTCCCTCCTGGTCGCCGCCGTCGCCCGCGGCGACGTTACCCTAAAGTATAAAGTAACGCTTTCGCCTCAGACCGCGCGCGAGTTCCTGGGGGCGCTGGTCCTCGCGCTCTTCTTCGTCGCCGACGACGAGCTGGCCTGGCGCGAGGACGACGCCGGCCGCATCAACATCGAGAACGCCGGCCGATGCTTGATGAAAGTAGACCCGGTTGCGTGCGAAGTCTCTTTCCTATCGCTGTTCGAGCGGCGGTTCGTCCCCGTGGAACCGGAGCGGGCGGAAAAAGCGCTCGCGCTGACGGCCTTTTTGCGCGACGCGCCGCTACAAAAGGGCAACGGCCTCGAGTTCGATTATCCGCTCCGAAATAAAATCTACCACTTCCGCCTTTACGTGGCGAGCTTGGGAAAATTGCGGCTAACGACGTGGCCGGGCCGCGAGTTTCGCTGCGCGCGGCTCGCGGGCGGCGTCACCGGATGGGACCGGGACCGGAGGACGACGATCGACGCGTACGTCGCGAACGAGGGCGAGTTTGCGCGGAGGATTCTAAAATTAACTTTCAAGTTCACGGACTGGCCCGGCGTTACGTTGACGCTCAGCGGCGACGCAAATTGAAAGGCGGCCCGGACGGGCCGCCTTCTCCATGTAGTTATCCAGGCTATTCGGCCGTCCCGCCGGCGGGCTCTCCTTCGACAACTTCAGCTGCCGTCTCCGGCGTCGGCGTCGTTAGGACTATCACCGCGTTGACGAGGTACTTGCGGGCCGCGGCCAAAACGTCCTCGGCGGTCACGGCCCTCACGCGCTCGTCGAAGTCGTCGCGCCAGTCGTAACCGAGGCCGACGAGCTCGTCGCGCGCGGCGAGTACCGCCACGTCGGCGTTGGATTGTTTGTAATAAAGCGCGTTTACCGTGAGCCAGTTCTCGCGGGCGAGCTCGAGGTCCTCGGCCGGAATCGGTTCCGTCTTAGCCCTGGCGACCTCCTCTTCGATCACCGCGAGGACCTTCTCGGCGTTTTGCGGCGCGGTAGCCGCATATATGGCGAAATAGCCCGGGTCGCGCGCCAATACGTTGTAAGCGTGCACCACGTACGAGTAGCCCGCGCCCCGCAATCGCTCGTGCAACGGCCCCCTCGGCAAAATTACGCCCGAGAGCGCGGCGTCGATAAGGCCGAGCGCAAATGCGTCCGCGTCGCCGTACGTAACCCCCCGGTAACCCAGGTAGACGATGGCCTGCTCGTTGTCGGTCCCTTCGACGAACACCTCGCGTTCCACGGGCGGCGGGTCCGGCGGGACCACCGGCGCGGGCGACGCCCCGGCGCGCCACCCGCCCAGCTTCTTCTCCACCACCCGGGCCACCTCGCCCGCGCCGACGTCGCCCACCACCGCGACGACGACGTTCGACGGCGCCGCGTACTTCTCGTAATAAGCGAACGCGTCTTCGCGCGTGAGGCCTTCCACCGAGGCCACGGTGCCCGTAGTGCGGTAGCGATACGGATGCTTCGGGTATAGGCGGGCGCGCATAATCTTCTCCGCCTGGAGCTCCCAATCGTCGTCTTCGCTCTGCAGGCGGGCGAGGAGGCGGCCCTGCTCCCGGGAGAACTCGACCTCGGGCATCGTCGAGTTGGCCAGGCAGTCGGCGAAGACGTCGAACCCCTTTTCGAAATCCTCCGCGAGGCAATCCACGGACAACGTGAGGAAATCCAGCGAAGCGCTCGAGGCGATGGAACCGCCCAGTTCCTCGATCTCCTTGGCGATACGGTCAGCCCGTCGCTTCCCGGTCCCCTTCACGAGCAACTCCGCGGCGAGCTCCGCGACGCCCGCCTTAGCCGGCGCGGCGACTCTCGAGCCTCCGGCGACGACGGCCCGGATCGCGACCGAGGGTGTCGCGGGATTGGGTCGCACGAGGAGGCGCAGGCCGTTACCGAGTTCGATCTTCTTCATAGGTTCGGCCAAGGCCCCGGCAACGGCCTTTTCGCCAACGCCGGCCCAATCGCGCGGGACTACCTTCGCCACCGTCATGTTCGATTCACGTACGTAACGCCCCGCCGCCTCGAGCACGTCGGCGGCCGTAACCTTCCGTATTTGGGCCAGATACTCGTCGGTGTAGTTCACGTTGCCGGTATAGAGCTCATTTTCGCCAAGGTCGTCGGCCACGGCCTCGACGGTTTGCAGGCCGAAGACGTGGAGAGCGATTAACTGCTTTTTGGCTCTCTCCAGCTCCTCCTTCGACACGCGCTTTTCCGCGAACTGGAGCATCTCCGATATAATGGCCTCCTCCGCGTAGTTGAGCTCTATGGCCTCGCCCTCGGCGTAAACCCCCAGATAGCCGAAGCCGGCCGGCGGGGCACTCAGCCACGCGGAGATATCCGTAACGTAACCGCCCTCTTCCAATACGCGGCGGTAGAGGCGGCTCGAGCGCCCGGAGCCGGCTACGGCCGCGGCCACCTCCAACGCGTAGGCGTCCTTGGACCCGAGCGGCGGCCCGCGGAAGCCGAGCAGCATATACGCCGCCCCTATGTCCATAGGCACGACGACCTCCCGGCGTCCGAGCTGCGGCGGCTCGTAGAAAACCTCCTCGCTAAATGCGCGCCCCCGGGGCAAGGCGCCGAACGTCTCGTTAATTTTTGCGAGAGTTCTTTCGGCGTCCAAGTCGCCCGCGACCACTACGACGGTGCGCTCCGGGACGTAATAGCGCTTATAATAGTCCAATAAGTTTTCGCGGGTAATTTTTACGAAGAGTTCCTCGAAACCGATGCCGGGGTACCGGGCGGGATGTTCCCGAAACGTCGCGTAGTAAAAAGCGTTCCAGAGGACTCGCCCCGGCTCGTCGCGCCCCATGCGGATCTCGTTAATGATAATATCCCGTTGATTCTCCACCTGTTCGGGGAGGAAGACGGCGTGGAAGACCCGTTCCTCGAGGTGCGCGATCGCCTCGTCAACTTTTTCCGCGCGTACGGCTATGTGGTAACAAACGTGGTCTTTCCAGGTATACGCGTTGTAAGCCCCGCCCATCTCGGCGACGGCCGCCTCGAGCTCGGCCTTGGTGTGCTCCTCGGTCGCCTCGCCGAGCATATGCTCGATAAAGTGGGATATGCCCGCGCCGAGGTATATACCCTCGTAGATCGAACCGGCTTTCACGTAAACGCGGACCGCGGCCACCGGGTTAGCGTGGTCTTCGGCGACTATCGCCACCAAGCCGTTGTCCAGGACCTTACGCGCGGGGGCCAGGCCCAAGGCCGAAGCGGCCGCGAAGGCCGCGGCCAATACGATTGCCGTTTTGTTTCTCATAAAGTTACCTCAATATTTCTTACGGACCGTAACCGGTATCTCCAATTCGCCGAAGAAGGTGTCCAAGTAAACGGTGGCCTGAAGGGTATAGGTTACGCCGCCCCTGTTGCGTAGCTGGTTCAATACCCCCTTGCCGAGGTTCTTAAGGGGCGCCCTCAACGTAAACGCGATTACCTCCGTCTCGCCGGGCGATACTTTCTCCCGGCGGCGGTGCCAACCTTCCGCAAGCCGGTTCTTGTCGCTGAAGAGCTTATAGGAGAACCGGTCCACGATGACTTCCACGTCGTTGGGGTTGTAAACCGAAAGCTCGAGCAATAAATCGACGTCGGAGAGCGAAACACCCTTCACCTCGACGTCGACGAAGTCGAACTCGCAATCCTTAAGCGCCTTGCGCTTCGCGACCAGACCGCAGCCGGCCACGGATAACGCCAACGCGACGCCGAGCGCCGACGTCGCCCACGGGAATCGTTCTACCATTGCGGCCGTCCCCGAGCGCAGCTTAGCCCCGGCCCAGCTCGCGCGTCGCCCCCGCCACAACCCGGCGACCGCCCGCGGGCGTTAGCCGCGGCGCGGAGCCGTTCGACTTCGGCCGGCAGCGGGGCATCCCCGCATTACTTCCTCGAAGACCTAATCTTAGCGTAAGCTTCGATAAAAGGCTCGAACAGGTCGATGGGAACCGGGAAGAGCGTCGTCGAGTTGTTCTCCGCGGCGACCTCGCGCAGCGTTTGCAGGTAGCGCAACTGCAGCGCGGCCGGCGCGGCTTGGATGATGGTCGCGGCCTCCGTAAGCCGCTCGGCCGCCTGGTATTCGCCCTCGGCGTTGATGACCTTGGCGCGACGTTCGCGCTCCGCCTCCGCCTGCCTCGCCATCGCCCGCGTCATCTCGGCCGGCAGGTCGACGTGCTTGACCTCCACCATCGAGACCTTGATGCCCCACGGGTCCGTGGCCTGGTCGAGGATGTGCTGCAGGCTCTGGTTGATCTTCTCGCGGTGGACGAGGACGTCGTCGAGGTCGGATTGCCCCAGGATGGAACGGAGCGTCGTCTGCGCGAGTTGGCTGGTGGCGAAGTAGAAATCGGCGACTTCGACGACGGCCTTGTTGGGGTCCATAACGCGGAAGTAAACTACGGCGTTGACCTTCAGCGAGACGTTGTCCTTGGTGATAACGTCCTGGGGCGGTACGTCGTGGGCTATGGTCCGGAGGTCGACGCGGACCATCCGGTCGACGATGGGGATAAGTATAATCAGGCCGGGCCCCTTGGCGCCGATGAGGCGGCCCAAGCGGAAGACGACGCCGCGCTCGTACTCGCGCAGGATACGTATCGCGCTCGCGAGGATGAAGATGATAACTATCGCCGCGATAATGACGGGCGTGCCGATACAACCTATGGCATCCATACGCAAACCTCTCTTTGGGAGTAAGCGTTCATTTTCAGGGTTAAATTATAATACAACTAGGCTCTCGGCGTAAAGGTAAATCGGTTAAAACCTAAAAGCCGGGCCGACGAGCACGAACGGCGCTACGCCCGGGCCGTACAACTCGCCGTGCTTTTCCGCGAAGAAGCCGGGCCAAAGTAAGCTGCCTTCCGCGTGGAAACCGAAATGGGCCGCCACAAACCAATCGCACGTCGCGCCCGCGGCGAGCTCCGACGTGAACGCAGGCCTTCGCTCGTCGGCGTCGAAGTTGAACCGGCCGCGGTACGCGGCGAAGACGTCCAACGCTATGGGCGCGCCCTCGGCCGTCAACAAACCGCCGACGCGCACGCCGACGCTCGCGACGCGATAGGTCCGGCCGCCGTCGGCCGCCGCCCAGAAGCCGAGCACGGGCGCCACGTACGGCCGCGCCGGTTCCGGGTGGAAATAGTAACGCGCGTCTACCTCACCCCCCACCTCGTACGCGTCGGCGTTGTAACGGCGGTAACGCACGTCGAGGCCGTACGCGGAATTCTCGCGGCCGTAACGCGACTCCAGCTTCGCGGCAAAACCGGCCTCCGAATGACCTCCGGACAGATCTGGTTCGGAAGAGTAGTACTGGAAAACGCCGGCCCCGCTCGCCACCGTTACGTTAACGGCCAAGGCCGGCGCCGCCCACGGAAGAGACGCGGCCGCCCAAAACAGGCCGGGCAGTTTCAACGTCGCGTCCCCCGGCCGCTAACTTTCGCCCCGGTCGTGCGGGCCATCGCCCTCCGTCACCACCTCAGCCGACGCGGGCGCCAGGTCGCCGAGCTTAACCTTCACCGCGGCCCCCGAATCGAGCGCAACCAGAACCGCCCTCGCGAGCGCCAGGATGGCTTTGACCTCCCCCTCGCCTTGAGGGGTGGATACGCGAGTTCCCGCCGCGGGGAACGACTCCTTCACGCGGCGGTAGAAATCGTTCTCATATGCCAGGCAGCACATGAGGCGGCCGCAAAAACCCGATATCTTCGACGGGCTGAGCGTGAGGTTTTGCTCCTTGGCCATCCTCATCGTGACGGGTTCGAATTTGTCCAGAAAGACGGTGCAGCAGAGCGGACGGCCGCAAACGCCCATACCCCCCAACTGCTTTGCCTTATCGCGGACGCCGATCTGGCGCATTTCGATCCGCGTACGGAACTCCCTCGCCAGCTCCCGGACCAACGCGCGGAAGTCCACCCGCTGGTCGGCGGAAAAAAAGAAAATTATCTTGGCGCCGTCGAAAGTCATTTTGACCGACGCCAATTTCATACCGAGGCCGGATTTGGCGGCGAACGTTCGGCACGCTTCGGCCGCGGCCTCCTCCGTCTCCCGCTTGGTGGCGAGCCACTCGAGGTCGTTCGGCGTGGCCTTGCGGAGGACCGTCGCGGGCGGCGACTCCAGTTCGCGGCGCGGACACGAGGCGGACGAAGCCGTTACCTCGCAACAGTCGAGGCCTTCCTCGGTCTCGACGATAACGACGTCGCCCGCCGCGAGGGGGATACCTCCCGAAGGTATATGAAATTCGCGGCTCTCGTTAATATAGCGTACGCGTACGACGTCCGTCTCCATAACGCTGAAATTATCGGGCGGGGGGAACCTCGCGGGCCGAAGGCTCGGGCCGCGCCACGCGAACCCGGCCCCCCGCGCCGCTCAGCAAAGCGAAATCCACAAAATCCGTCGCCGGCCTTTCGCCCGAAACCACGGGCTCGGTATCGTAAATGTAAATAGGGATCAGGCGGAACCCGAGGATCCCCTTGGAACGGGATACCTCTATCGCCAACAACGTCGAATAACGGCGCTCGGGGTAACGGGTGTCGAAGAGGAAGTTGCCGAGGCTATAAGCAATCACGGCGCCGTCGTACGACTCGACGCCCTGTATGACGTGGGGGTGGTGGCCGAGGATAATATCCGCGCCGGCGTCCACGAATTTATGCGCCAGCCTCTTCTGTTCCGAGGAGGGATAGGCCATCGACTCGCTCCCCCAGTGCAGGGATACGACAACAAGGTTGGCCTCGCCCTTCGCGCGCGCGATGGCGCCGACGACGGTACCTTCGTCGAGCGGCGCGGACCCGGCCTTAGCCGGGCCGGCAATAAAATCCTTGGGAGACACCCCCGAGAAGGCGATAAAATCTATTACGTACCCGTCGACGTCCAGCCGGGCGGGCGCGAGCGCCGCGGCGAGGTTGGGGCCCGCGCCGGCGTGCTTTATCTCCTCCTGCTCGAGGTAATATATCGTGTCCGCCAAACCCTGTTCGCCGTAATCCATAACGTGGTTATTCGCCAACGAGAGGACGTCGAAGCCGGCTTCGGTTAAAAGGAAGGCGAAATCGGGATTCCCCTTCAGGTATATCGAACCGCCGCGAGGCCCCTTGGTCGGCGCGCGCTTCGCGCGCTTAGTGAGGGGGGACTCCAAGTTGCCGAAAGCCACCTGCGCTCGGCTGATTAGAGGAGCTACGTACCGAAGAGGGCTCTCGGGCCGGCCGGAATAAAGGCCGACGTTTACGCCGCGGGCCAAGCTCATATCGCCCACGGCGACGATTTCGAAGACGTCCTCGTCGAAGCGCATCTTCGCGGCGAGGTCGTCCACCGCGGGAAGGCCGCCGATAGCGTGCCGGTGCTGCTTGACCAAACCGGCCCACGGCCCGGCGGGGCTGACCTCCAAGTAACGGTCGTAGGCGTCCCGCGCCGCGTTGTATTGGCCGAGCGCCTCGTGCGCAAGCCCCAGCGCCGCGTAGCTGGGCGCGTAACCGGCCTCGAGTTCCGCCGCGCGTTCGAAATTTTCAACCGCGAGCCGCGGCTTATGGAGGTAGAACAATTGGACGACGCCGAGGTTGTAATAAGCGCGGGCGAAGTTGCCGTCCGCCTTCACGGCCCGCTTGAACCCTCCGGCAGCCGCGGCCGCGTCGCCGTCGACCGCCAATCTTAAAACGGCGAGGTCGAAGTGGGCCAGCTCGTTACCCGGGTCGAGCGCGACGGCGTATTTTAATAAACCCATGGCCTCGATTACTTTACCCTCGGCGAAGAGCGTTTGCGCTTCATCCGTCGAGCGTCGCGATCGCCACGCCGCGATTTGCGGGGGCAACACCACGGTGGAGATAAAGAGCGCCGTCACCAGCGCCGCCACCAAAAGTAAAGTATATATACCGTCTTTAACGTCGCGCATCCTTCTATCGAACGCACGCCGGGCCGCCCTATCTACCATCACCGAGCCTCACTTCGCCAAAAAGTAAACCTTTCCACCGTCGTTTGATTCTCGACTACGGCCACGCCGGAAGAGAAGTCGCGCGTCCCGGCCCAGCGAACCGCCAAGTCGTAACGGCCGGGCAGCAACGCCAAAGGCCGGTTGCTCTTGCCCAAGGCCGCCGGTACGTGGCCCGACGCCGGGCCGTAAACCCACACCTCGGCCTCGAGCGGCTTGCCGTCCTGGTCGAGAACCTCCGCGCGCAGGTAGCCCACGGGTTCGATCAACGCGCGCGTTTCGTAGTCGCCCTCGCCGACCGTCACGCCGCGCAACCAACGTTCGCGGCCCTGCAGCGTCACGCGCACGTCGTACGTACCGGCGAGCACGGCAAGCCCCTCGAACGTCTCGCCCTCCATCGCCGGCGGCCCTCCCGTCGCTACCGCGGGGTAAACGGCCACGTCGCCTTCCAGACGGTCCCCGCGGCTCGAGCGCGCTTCGAGCGCGAGCGTTCCCATGGGCAGTTTGACCGCCTCCTCGCCCCCCGCAAGCTCGACGCCCCGCCGCCAATATTTCTGGCCGAAGTACTCTATTAGAACGTCGTACCGGCCGGGCGCCAGTTCGTATTGCTCCTCCGCCAGCCCCTCCCAACGCGGCTCGGCGTGTTCGCCCGCGTCGTAAACGGTTATGCCCGCGGGGAGAAGGCCGTCTTCCGGGCCGGCGACGACGAACGAACCGGCCACGACCTTCTCGGGCGCGGGGGCTTCCGCACCCCTCCGGGCCGCCTCCCTGTCGCCGCGGCAACCTACGGCCACCAATCCAATAATAGCCAGCGCCGACCAGGCTTTCTCCATAACACCTTGCCCGCAAACGCTCACACGACCTCCGGTAAGAACGGCGTCAGAAGCTGAACGCCGAAGTAGATAAACCCGGCCGCGGTCACCAATATGATAACGTAAAAAGCGATAGCCTTTTTCACGGAAAGGCCGTGAACCGCGGAAACACCCCAACCGTAAAGGGAGAGCCTCACGACGAAAGCAACGATAGTGCCGATGGGAGGGATGACCTCGGCTACCGCCGCGGCCTGGCAGTAAGCCGTCGCGCGTACCGTGGCCCGAATGTCGCCGCCGCCCCCCAAACCCCGGGCGAGGGCGTGCAGAAACGCGACAGTCACCACGAACGCGGAAACGTTCGCTATCGGTGCGGCGGCCAGCGTCATCGCCACAACTAAAACCGCGCTGGAAGGCCCGACGTAAGAGACCGCCGACACGCCGAGCCACAACAAAACGCCGGCGAAGCCGATAGCCAAACAGATGGCGGCAAAAACCAACGGCCTGATAAGCGCTCCCCCAGGCTCAAGGCCGCCGAAGAACGCGCGCGGGGCGAAAATAACGGTCCGCCAGGTAGCAAAGAAGGCGGTTAAATAAGACATACCGCGGCGGTTCTCCCAAGGCACCTCCCGGCGCAAGCCCCTTCGCGAGGCGAGCGCCACGATACACCCCCGACACAGAAGCTGCCCCGAAACCTCCGCGCCGCGGCTCACGCACAAGGCGCACATGTACCGGCCGCAACGGGGACAGGCCGCGATCGCGGGTCGCCCTTCGTGCTCGGGGCACACGCCGAAAGCTTCGCGTTCCTCGCCGCCCACAGCGTTGAAATATATCAATAAAGGCCCACGGTGTCAATAAAGGCAAATCAAAAGCGCGGGCGGCCCGTCGCAGGCCGCCGCGCTTCGCCCGTTATAGGAGCCCCGGGTTTAATTCGCAGGAGCCGCTGCCGCGGCCTCCATAAATTCCTGGGGAACTTCGTCGAGCTTTAACGACAGCACCTTGGAGACGCCTCTCCGTTCCATAGTGACGCCGTAAATAACGTCCGCCGCCTCCATCGTGGGCCGGGCGTGCGTGACGATCATAAACTGGACGCGGTCGCGGTAGGCCGATAAGAGCTTGAGGAACCGGCCGATGTTGCGCTCGTCGAGGGGCGCGTCCACTTCGTCCAGGATGGCGAACGGCGCCGGACGCACGTTGAAGAGGGCGAAAATTAGCGCTATGGCCGCCAGGGCCTTTTCGCCCCCCGATAAGAGAGAGAGGCGCTCCATCTTCTTACCGGGGGGTTGGGCATATATATATATCCCGGCCTCGAGGGGGTCCACGCCCGGCTGCAACCTAAGGTCGGCCTGCCCGCCGCCGAAAGCCTCCTGGAAGATTCGCCGGAATTCCCCTCGGACCAACTCGAAGTTGGCAACGAACTTCTCCCTGCTTTGCGCATCAATCCTGGCAATACTCTCGTCGAGGTCGGCGCGCGCCTGCGCGAGGTCCGCTCGCTGAACCTCCAACTCGGCGACCGTCGCCGCGAGCGCGTCGTACTCTCGCGCGGCGAGGAAGTTGACTTCGCCCATCTTGCCGAGGCGGCGGGCCAGTTCCTCTCTCTCCACCTCCGCGCCCGCCAAGTCGCCGTCGAGCTCGTACTCCTCGGGCCCGAGGGCGCCCAGGCGAACGCCGTATTTCGCCCCCACCGCCTCCTCGAGCGCATTCAACTCGCCCACGAGGGAAGCTACCTCGACCTCCTCTTCCTTCAACGCGTCGGCCACCTCGGCGACGTTAGCTTCCGCGACCGCCCGCGCCTCCTCCGCCTCCCGGCGCCGCCCGATCAAATCGGCGCGCTTCAACCGGCCCTCCTTAACTCCACCCTCCGCGGTTTTGAAAACCGCGGCCCGCTCCGCGATCTCGGCGCCGCACTCCTTCGCCTCCTCGGCAAGTTCCCGCGCCTCTTCCGCTTTCTTTTCCAACGCCGAGGCGAGCGCCTCGCGCCTCGCGGTACCCTCCGCCTTCAAGCGCGCGAGCCGTTCGCGTTCGCCGGCAAGAGCCCTCAGTTTTTCACGCAGGGCCGCGACGTTCTCGCGTGCCGCGGCGCCGGCCTCTTCCCCTTCGACGACGAGGGCGCGCACGGCCCGTAACTGTTCCTCGACCTCTTCCACCTCCCCGGCCTTTTCTTCGCAAGCGTGTTCCGTAGCCTCGAGCTGGCTGCCGAGCCGCTCTTCCTCGCTGAAAGCCGCCGCGAGGCCGGCCTCCGCGCCCCCTACCTCCGCGGCCAAAACGTCGCGCCTATCGGCCAAAGCCCGGCCCTCCTCCCGCGCGCGCGCCAGCGCGGCTTCGCCGTTGGCGGAAGCCGCCTCGAGACGGGCCAAACGTGCCGCCCCCTCCTGCTTCCGGCGAGCGAGGTCCTCGCGGGCCGCCGTCAGGCGGCGGACGTCGCGCCTCTTGCCCTCCAACCCCCGCTCGAGCCCCTCGAGCGCCGCGGCAAGCTTTTCGATCTCGGCGCGACGCCCGAATATGGTAGCGCCGACTTCCTCGGCCGCGCCGGCCAACAGCAGCGCCTCGCCATCCCACCAATCGCCGCCCAGTGTTACGGCGCGCGTACCCGGGCAAACTTCCGCCACCGCCTCGAGCGCCCCCAGGTCCTCCACAACCACCACGTCACGCAATAACCGGTTTACGGCGCCGATGTAAGGGCCCGCGACGGCCACGAAGTCCGACGCCCAACCGCGAACGCCTTCGACCACCGGCAGGTCGCCCGCGGCGGGGCGGCCGTCGCACGGGAGCACAAATGCCGCCCGCCCCGCACCCGAGGCCTTGAGCCGGCGGCCGTACGCCGTCGCCGTTCTCAGATCCTCCACGAACACCGCTCCCACGGCGTAGGCGAGCGCTCGCTCGAGCGCGGCCTCGTAGCCTTCGCGCACGTCGACGGCGTCCGCCAAAAGGCCCACTACGCCCGCGGGCCGGCCTCCTTCGAGAAGGCTCGCGACGCCAGTCCCAAAAGACTCGAGCCGGGCCGCAAGGTCCTTGAGCGATGCGAGGCGGGATTGCACCTCCGCGAGGCTGGCGCCCATTTCGGACGCCGCCTCCCCCGCGGCGGCGAGCTCGCGCGATAGCCGTAGTTCGTAAGCCGCCAGCTCCTCCGCGGCGTCGCGGCACTCGTTCAACTCCCCCTCGACGGACGCCAGCTCCGCCGAAAGGTTATCAAGAGAGACAAGATTGTCGTCGAAGAGCGACGCCTGCCGCGCGGCCTCGTCGCGGAGGCGACTCAGCTCTTGGTACAGGCTTTTGCAAGCCGCGGCGGCCGTGGCGTGCAAGTTGGCGAGTCGCGTCCGGTCGTGTAGCTTCCGCAGCTGTTCGCCGCGCGCGGCCTTAAGTCCCTCCAGAAGTTCGGCCTCCCGCGAGCGCGCCGAAGCGAGGTCTCGTTCCGCGCGGTCCCTCTGCTCCTCGCGCGCGGCTACTTCCCGCCGCGAACGTTCCAGCTCGCCGGAAATTTTTCGGTCCTCGTCGCCGGCGCGTTCCAAATCCTCGGCCAGGCGGGCCCGCTCCTCCGAAAGCCGGCCTACCTCCCCCTCCAAGGCCCGCGCCCTCTCCTCGGCAAGCTGCTTGGCGGCTTGTGCTTCGTTCAGGCCGCGTTGGCGCTCGAGCAATTCTTTCTCCCCGCGCTCGAGCGCCAGCTCGAGGCGGGCGACTTCGGCGTCGAGGCGCGAGACCTCCGCGGCCGCGTTGGCCGCCCGCCCTTTGGCCTCCCGGGCCGCCGCGGCACACCTGTCGCGGTCGGCCAAGGCGGCACGCTTTTCATCCACCTTCGCCCGGTACTTACGCTTTGCGAAGGCCACCTCGAGGTCGCGAAGCCTGTCCACCAGGCCTTGGTACCGGCGGGCCGCACCCGCTTGGCGCTTCAACGCGCGCGCGCGTCGTTTATACTCCGCGTAGAGGTCGTCGAGCCGCTCCATATTGGCCCGGACGTCGTCGAGCTTCCGCATCGCCTCGGCGCGTTTGCCGCGGTAACCGCGAATCCCCGCGGCCTCCTCGAAAAACGCACGGCGCTCTTCCGCCTTCGCGTTGACGATGGCCTCCACCATTCCCTGCTCGACGACGGCGTAAGAAGCTTTACCGAGGCCGGTGTCCGAGAACAGGTCCCGGACGTCCTTGAGCCGAACGGGCCGCTCGTTCAGGAAATAGTGCGACTCGCCCGAACGGTACATCCGCCGCGTCACGACGAGCTCGTCGGCGTCGACGGGCAAATAACCGTTCACGTCCGCGAAGCTTATGGAAACCTCGGCCACGGAGAGGGGCGGCGTTTCCGCGGTGCCGTTGAAGATAAGGTCCTCCATGACGTCCCCGCGAAGGGCCTTGGCCGACTGTTCGCCCAGCGCCCAACGGAAGGCGTCCGCGACGTTGGATTTGCCGCAGCCGTTCGGGCCGACGACGGCGCTTATGCCCGGCCCGAACTCGATGCGGGTCCGGTGGGGGAAAGATTTAAAACCGAAAATGTCTATCGCGCTGAGATGCATAAGACCCACCTCGCCTCCCTTTCATTTTAACAGACTGGCCTAATTTTGGCAAGTGAAAAACGCAACATAATGTGGTATAAAAAAAAATTACCCCAAGATATAGTATCTAAAACATATATATAAAACAAAAATCATAACAACTACTATAAACGTAGGCGGGAAAGGGAATCGGAATTTTTCGCGAACAATTGACGGGGGCGCGGATTTAACTTATACTCTCGCGAGCGGATATATTTAAACTGCCGCAAGGCACATTAAAGGGGTTTAACATGGGGACGAAAGGCATTGTTTTAATACTGGCCTTGTCGCTGGCTGGCGCCGCGGCAAAAAGTGCGGACTTGGCGGGCGAGAGGGCCGTAAACGCGCAACGCCCCCCCGCGTGTCCGCGCACGGAATATGAATTAAAATGGGACAACGGGAAGCTGGGATACGTCAAGACCCATATTGAACCGGGCAACTGGGTCGGCAACGACTTCGACATCTCAACTTTAGAGGCCAACAGCATAAAATATATACGGATATATTCGAGCAACCTATGGCCCAACGGCCGGTGGGACGGCTTCCGCATCGGCATATTCAAATTAAACGGCGGCACCCCCGGCGCACTTATATGGGGGCCGCAATTCGTTAAGGGCAACGGCTCCGGGTACCGGTGGTGCGACTTCGACGTCAACTATACGCTGCCGAAGGGAGCCGCGGGATTCGTCGCGGCCGCGGAACAAATTTACAAGTATCCCAATACGGATCCGTACTGCCTAGATACGGGCCCTCCCAAAAGGCAGGGATGGACGTACTATCGAGGCGTCTGGACGCCGCTTCAGGGGGAAGGGAATTTAATGCTCCGCGCGGTAATGCAAGGGGACATCGGCGTCTTGCCCACGAGCATCGGGCGCGTCAAGGCGCTTTACTACTGAGCCGAATTAAACTCAATAAGAGCCAAAGGCTGGCCCGCCCGGGCCGGCTTTAAACTTTCCTCCGTAACCTCAACCTATAACTTTCGGCCCGCCGACGGTGCAATTTATCCTTCGAGGTCCTTTTTCATCTCCTCGAACTCGGCCTTCGAAATCTCTCCTTTCGCGTAACGTTCCTTCAATATCTCCAAGCTACTTTTCTCCGGCTTCCCCGCCAGCCCCTTAGGCATGAAGTACCTTAAGGCAAATAAGACCAAAACCACCACGACGGCGGCGGCGACGATCCAAAATATGGCACACCACAGACCACCGCCCATCATAGGCCAGCGGCCCATGTGCCAGTCGTCGCCGTGGCCGTACGCGACGCCCGCGAGAAGCAACGACGCGGCGGCCAAGGTAGAAAACGTTCTCATAACTTAACCTCCTTAACAAAGGACAACCTTGTGCGGGTTCGAGGCCACTTGCCGCACCGAAGTGCAACTACGGAATATAGCCGTGCTCCAAATTTAACAAAGAGTCCCGGTCGTCGAACTGCCGGTTCCAGGATTGTTCGACGGAATAAACGAGGCCGAGCTCGACGATATGCTTGCCGTCGCCCCGTACCGCGGCGAGGTCGCCCGTAAATCTCTCGTACCTGTATTGAACGCCGACGTCGAAACCGGCGCCCAGGCGGTAGAACAGGTTGGCGAGGGGCAGCATCTGGTCCGTCTCGTCTTCGAAATCCGGGAAGGTTTTGTAACCGAAGCCGACGGAGGCCTGAAGCGAGGGCCGTTCGTAACGGCGATAGAGATACCGCAACGAGGTGAAAGCCGCATACGATTTGGCGGTGGCCAGCGAGTAATAATCTGCGCCGGGCGCGCCCGTTACCTCGGCGAAACCCGGGTTGTAAATAGATTGATGGCGAAGGTCGGCGAAGTGGACCGGGTCGGGGCATACGTTAACCGTAACCGCGCCCAGAACGTTCTTCGCGACTTTGTCCGTAAAACTACGGTAACGCTCGCGCGTAACGTAATAACCGAAAAAACCGACGCCCAGGCGCTCGAGGACCTGGCGGTTCCACCGTTGGCTCTCGGGGACCGCGTACACAAACGACGCGCCGCCGGCGTTGAAGCCGTAATCAGCCGCGGCCGTGGCTGCGGCCGGGGGCGCCGCCGGCATATGTTCGCCGTGTCCCGTCAACCAAAAACGTTGGGAAAAAATGCGGCTCAAACGGATCGTCTCGCCGTACTGGGACTCGCGCGAATCTCCCCCGGACGAGGGGTTTAAAACGTCGGCGTATTCCAGCGAGTCGTCGTCGCGGAGGGTCGGGAATTCTTGCAAGGTGCTCGCCACGCGCGACCGCCCTATCTCGAGTACGTTCGATTTACTTCCTAATTTAATAAAGACCTGGTCGAAGAAAACCGGCCCCAACGGCGACCCGGCCTCCGGGAATTGAAAGCCGACAACCATCCGGGCGCGGAAATCGCCGTAGAGTTTCTGGCGAAACCCGACGTTGAGGCCGGTATCGGCGAAATCGGCCACGGCTTCGGCGGCCTCGCCGTCCTCGACGTCGGCCGCGGCGTTTATTACCGCCCGCGCGCCGAGTTGTACCTCGGGGTTTAAATCCGCGAACGCGATGACCGCCCCCGCGAGAGAAAACGTACCCGCAAAGGCGATCAACAGCCGTCGTTGTCCCACGGGACGCCTCCTTATTCGTCGAGCGCGACTTTGGGCAACATGTTCGCCGCTTCGCCCGCCGGCGCCATTTCCATTCCCGGCATCGCCATCCCGGGCATGGCCGAGACCATGCGCTCCTCCATCGGCAGGTCCTCGTACACCAGCAACATTAGGGTTCCGCCGGGGTAGAGGCCGTTGTTGGTGACGCGGCGGACGTCGTGGTCGTGGAAGGTCCACAGGCCGCGGTTGGTCCCCTGGATGATAATGTCCGCGGTCTTCCCGGGGCTCAGGCGGAAGGTGTTCATCTGCCAGGGCTGCGGGACCGGGAGGCCGTCGTCGCACACCAACCAAAAATCGTGGCCGTGGAGGTGGAGGTAGTGCTCGGTGTTGCCGGCGTTAATGAGCCGCACGCGGATGTTTTCTCCCTCCTTAATATAAAGCTTCGGCGTGTACGGATACGACTTGCCGTTGACGGTGAACCACTCCGGCTCCGGCAATTCGGCCGGCGCGCGCAGGTTGAGGACGTACGGCGGTTGGTACCCCGTGGCGATCGCGGCCTCCAACTCCTCCGCCGAGTCGAAAACGTTGAAGCGC
>WVWN01000081.1:49733-54099 GCA_011773985.1 Candidatus Zixiibacteriota bacterium
TCGTCGCGGACGTAATTCAAATCGTGGGCGGAATAAATCAACGTATATTCGCGCCGATACGGGAACCGCTTCTTGATCGGGTCGTCCGGGTCTTCGATTATAAGGCTGCCGAACATGCCCGATTGAATGTGGAGCGGGGTCCCCCAGTGGCAGTGATAGAAATGGGTGCCGTAGGGTTGGGCCTCGAACTCGTAGACGAATTCCTGCCCGGGCATCACCGGCATCTGCGTTACGTACGGCACGCCGTCCATGCGCCACGGCACGTGCATGCCGTGCCAGTGGATGGTGTGATTGAGCTCGGTCTTGTTCTTGAACTTAACGCGGACTTTGTCGCCCACGTTTACGCGGAGCTCCGGGCCTGGGACCGTATCGTTGAAAGCCAGCGTGTGGAACCCCACGCCCGGAACGATCTCGTGGCGGTAGACGTCGACGTAGATGTCGAATTCCT
The DNA here is from genome assembly GCA_011773985.1 of Candidatus Zixiibacteriota bacterium. Lineage (GTDB taxonomy): Bacteria > RBG-13-66-14 > B26-G2 > WVWN01 > WVWN01 > WVWN01. Next base: position 50,182 of record WVWN01000081.1, read on the forward strand.
TCACGTCGCCGTCGAGGCGAGGTTCTTGCGGCACCGGAAACGGGCCGCCGTCCTTTGCCGCGGCGGCGCCTCCCGCGAGGAATGCGAAGATCGTCGCCATCCCCAGCGAAACAAACGCGCCGCCGCCAAGCGCTCTACTCACCGCGATACCTCCAATCCGTAACGGGAAATCACGTCCCGGGGCCGTAGTCGCCCGTCAAGTAAAATTCGATGGTCACGACGTCGTCGTCGCTTATCCAATCCGGGTCGTAACTCCTCATCCGCTCGATGACCGGCGGCCAGTCGCCCTCCACGTAGCGCCCGTCGAAGGAACGCCGCAGGTGATGGCAATTGCCGCACTTGCCGGCGAAGACGAAGCGGGTGGCGGGAAGGCGGCCGCCCTCCCCTTCGGCGGGGCGTACGAGGTCCGTCCCCTCTTCGTCGCGCTCCTGCGCTTCGTCTCGCGGGACGACCTCGATAACGGCCCCCCCCGCCAGTTCCCCGGCGCCGAGCCAATCCAAAAGGTCCATCGTCGCGCCCAGGTTTATTACCACGAAAGCGTGAGAAAGGACCACGATCCCCAGCGCGGGCGCCAATTTCATTAACCCCCGGAACGGCCGTACCACGGCCCACTTAAAAAAGATAAACACCATGACGGCGAAACCCGCCGCGCCGTGCCAAGCCACGCCGGGCGTAAGGCCCTTGCCGTACATCGTAACCCGATACAACATCCACGCGAAAAGGCAAGTCATAATCACGATGAAAAGGTATCCCGCGACGCGGTGGACCCAAAGGCCGGCAGGACGCGGCTTGTCGCCGGCCCGGCCCATCCGCAACAACATCGCCACAGCCGCCGTGGTGCCCGCGGTCAGCGCGATGTACGCCAAGATTATGGATAATATTTTCATAATAATACCTCCGGCCGGACGCCGGTTACCTCCGCAACGGCACTCTTATCGAAAATTTGGGTATTGTAAGGCGGGTTTCGGTCTACCCCCGTTTCGTAGCCATATTTATTTCTCACTTGCATTCTTATACAATATATTATACCGTATAATCAAGGTCATAATTAACGGCCCGAATAAATATTTTCAAGACTAAGGAGGACGGCAATGCGTAAATTTTTAATCTATCTGGGGGTAGTCGCCGCGGTCGCCGCGCTATTCGTGGCGTGCAAGAAGAGAGAGGTGGCGCCGACGGTGGAAACGCCGGCCACGCCCGAGGCGGCCGAAGTCGCGATGGAAGGCAACGTCGAGCGGGGGCTCGAGCTATTCCGCGACGCCGGCCTCGGCACCACCGGCAAGACCTGCGAATCGTGCCACCCCAACGGCGGGACCGAGGGCATGGCGGGCGACATGCCCACCAAGCCTCTCACCGGCGTGAAGGACCGCTACCCGGGGGTCTTCAAGATGCTCGACCCGGAGAAAGAGGTAACGCTCGCCGAGGTCGTCAACTTCTGCATCACCAACCCGCTCAAGGGCGAGGCGCTCGCCGAAGACAGCCAGGAAATGAAGGACCTCATCGCGTACCTGGAATCGCTATAGTCCCTATTTTTTCAAGCCACAAGCCGGCCGGGGGGCCGGCTTTTCCTTGCCGTTTGACACGAAAACCGTTTGATGGTATATTAGCTAAATCATTTTATAAACGACGGCCTTTAACGGCCGCCGGTTTCAATATTAGGAGAACTTTATGGCCTCATATTCGCTCTTCGAAAAAATCGCCCTCTGGACCGTACTCGGCTCCGCATTCGTAGGCATCGGATACGCGCTCATCCTCGTCGGGCGAATTTTAAAACTGGACCCGGGTACGCCGACGATGCAAAAAATAGCGCGCGCCATCCAACAAGGCGCCCGGGCGTACCTCAACCGCCAATTCAAAACCATTCTACTTCTAACCGGCGTCGTCGCGGCGGCGATGTTCGTGACGGGCGAGACGCTGACGATGCAGCTCGGCCGCGCGGGCGCGTTCCTGTTGGGCGCGTTCTTCTCGGGCCTCGTCGGCTTCGTCGGGATGAGCCTCGCGGTGCGCGGCAACGTTCGCTGCGCTAACGCCGCACGCACCTCCTACAAGCGAGCCCTCACCATAGCCTTCCAGACGGGCACCATCGCCGGCATGTTCTGCGTAGGCCTGGGCCTTTTAGGCGCCACGTCTATCTTCATCCTCTACGGCTCGAAGGCGTACGAAGTACTCATCGGCTTCGGCTTCGGCGGCTCGCTCTTGGCGCTGTTTATGCGCGTGGGCGGCGGCATCTACACGAAGGCCGCGGACGTGGGCGCGGACCTCGTCGGCAAAGTGGAGGCCGGCATCCCGGAGGACGACCCGCGCAACGCCGCGGTCATCGCCGACAACGTGGGCGACAACGTCGGCGACTGCGCCGGCATGGCCGCGGACATCTTCGAATCGTACGAGGTCACGCTCGTGGCTGCGATGATACTCGGCTGGAGCGTGATGGGCGTCAAGGGCGTCATCTTCCCGCTCATCGTGCGCGGCGTCGGCGTCCTGACCTCCATCATAGGGACCGCGGCGGTCCGGCCGCTATCGGAAACGGAACCGGGGATGCGCGCCATCAATCGCGGCTACCTCATCTCCGCGGTAACCTCGGCGTTGGGCTTTTACTTCTTCGCCCACTACTACGTCGGCGACCTGCGGGTTTTCTGGGCCACGTGCTTCGGCCTGGTGCTCTCCGTATTCATTTCCCTCCTGACGGAGCACTTCACCTCCATCAAACGGGGGCCGGTCAAGGAGATCGCCGCGGCGACGCGCACCGGCGAGGCCACGACGATATTAATGGGGGTGGCCGTAGGGCTCGAGTCGTCGGTGTGGGCCATACTCGTCATCGGCGGCGCCATCTTCTCCTCCATCCTCATCGTCGGCGACCCGACCAACGTTACGTACATCCTCTACTCCATCTCGCTCGCGGGCATGGGGATGCTCACGACGACGGGCGTCGTCGTCTCGATGGACTCCTACGGCCCGGTGGCCGACAACGCCAACGGCATCATAGAGATGTCGAAGGAGGGCGACGAGAAGACGAAGAAGACCATCGCCGACCTCGACGCCGTCGGCAACACGACGAAGGCCATCACCAAGGGCTTCGCCATCGCGACCGCGGTCATGGCGGCGACGTCGCTCTTCGGCTCGTACTTCGAGGAGTTGCAAATCGCCGGCGCGAAGATATCGACGATCGACGTCGCGACGCCGATGGTCCTCATCGGCCTGCTCATCGGGGGCGCCGTTCCCTTCCTCTTCTCCTCTTTGCTGATCCGGGCCGTAGGGCGCGCCGCGGCGCTCGTCATCAACGAGGTGCGGCGCCAGTTCCGGACGATCAAAGGTTTGATGGCGGGCGAGGCGGAACCGGACTACGCCAAGACCGTCGACATTTGTACGGCCGCGGCCTTAAACGAGCTCGTCGGCCCCGGCCTCTTAGCCATCCTGACGCCTATAGTCGTCGGCTTCCTCTTCGACGCCGCGGCGCTCGGCGGCTTTTTGGCCGGCATCATACTCACCGGCCAGCTGATGGCGGTCTTCCTGGCGAACGCCGGCGGCGCCTGGGACAACGCGAAGAAGTCCATCGAGGACGGCCTGTACGGCGGCAAGGGCTCGCCGGCGCACAAGGCCGGCGTCGTCGGCGACACCGTCGGCGACCCGTTCAAGGATACCGCCGGCCCGGCCATCAACCCGCTCATCAAGGTCATGAACCTGGTGGCGCTCATCGTCGCGCCGCTCATCATCAAGTTCCGGGGGACGTGGTACGTCGCGGCCCCGATGGTGGTCGTCGGCCTGGCCCTCGTCGGCTGGGCGATATGGCGGACGAAGAAGGGCTCCTTCGCCGAGGTGGGCGAGGCCGAGGAGGCGGTGGAGAAGTAACCCTTCGCCGGTGTGGGTTAATAAGAACGCCGCCTCGCGAGAGGCGGCGTTTTAATTTCTATTCGCGGCCCG
>WVWN01000025.1 GCA_011773985.1 Candidatus Zixiibacteriota bacterium
CGTATATCTTCGCGCCGGTCCCTTCGTTTACGCGGTCTTGGATTTCGAACCAAACCTGCGTAGCGTTATCTCTTATCTTACGGTACACCGTAAACCGCTGCATTTCGCCTTCCGGGGGTTCGACCTCAACCCTAGTATAATCCGGGTCGTCCGTCGCGATATTATCGGCCAACGTAAGCGTAATAGGGTCGGAACCGCCGGTCGTACTGTCGCGCTCGAGCTCCACCGACACGCACACCGTCCGGCCTTTGACCAGCCCCACCAGGACGTTCTCGTTTATCAACGTGGTCGTCGCGCCCCCGGTAACCAAGCCCAAGTATTGACCGATGCCGTCGTCCTCGTCCAACGTCATTTCCACGCGCTTTCTACCGCCGCCGGGCGCGCCGTCGGCCGCGGTGCTCGGAAAAGTCGGCGTTCCCATGGTGTACCACCCATCGGGCGGGTCGCTCGTCGTGTCCAGCGTCCAGCGCTCGAAGCCGCCGTTGAAAAAGAGGTTGTCCTGCGTAGTGTCCATCAGGATCTGCGCGGCGTCCTCGTACGGCGATATGGAGAAGCCGAACGCCTTGTCGCCCAGGTTCATCTGGACGCGGGCGACGTAGAACGTGCAGGCTTCGCTTTGGTTCGTACGTATGACGGCCTTAAGCGTCGATACGGTTCCGATCTCCTTTTTGACGGTGAGCGTCGTCCACTGGCCGGCCGTTATCGCCGGGGCTTGTTCCCAATAATAATTAGCTCCGCCGTCCCAGAAACCGATGTCGAGCGAATCGTTAAGGTTCGTTTTCACGCGGAAGCTCGCCGAGACGTACTTTCCGGCGAGGATGGTATCCAGGAAGTTAGGGCTAATCGGTAAGGCGATGCCGATATTGGAACCGGTCGTTACGACCTTTTGCGCCCTGGCAGAGCCGTCGGTATTTTCGGGCTCGGATTCGGCGGACACGACGGAGTAGGTTCCCCCCTGTCCGTTGTACTTCTCGACCTTAAACAACAGCTGGTCGTCGTTGCCGTACTCCTCGAGGGAACCCCCGGCTAAAAGGTTCACCGGGCTGTCGGCCATGACTGCGGAGTCGCCGGCGATGGCCGTCGAGTCGACGACGCCGGCGTTAAGGTTTCCGGAGCCGTCGCAGACGACGTCGACGCGCGTCCCGATGTTGGCGACGAAGGTCGAGAGCAGCTCGCCCTCGTGGTAGATTTCGGCGCTCGAGAGGCCGCCGTTGGCGCCGGAGGTAGTAATCACCCACTCCTTGGGCAGCATCATCTTTTTGGGGAACAACAGGATGTGGAGCGCGTCGATAAAGCCGGTGGCGCCGTAATCGGAGACGCCGGAGGCCGCCGGGTTCTTCAGCTCGTCATCGCCGAAGACGACGTAGCAGTCGGACCCGACGACTTGTACCGTAGTCTCCCAAACGTTGGACGTGCCGTAGTAGATGAGCGCATACCAGTCCGCGTCGCACACGTCCTTGGCGCCGCCGTCGGCCTTTAGCCATATCTCGCACGTGGTCGCGGTGGAATTTTTATCCTCGCAGTTTACGCCGCGGACGTAGCGCGCGCCGACGGCGTCGCAGATGTCCTGGTAGTTCTGGTTAAACTCGTCGGCGTCCGCGAGATAGCTCGACGAGACCGGCCCGCCCGGCGGGTAGTTAGAATGGTCGTACTTAACCCATTTGTTCGCCATAATGCCCCCTTCGAGCGACCTAATCCATCACCACGAGTTTTTCGGTGTCGGTCAGGTAGCCCAGCTTGCTCTCTTTATCCGTAGTTGAATACGACCCCCACCAGCCCTTGCCGCCCGTGTAGCAGTTCACCTTCTCGGCCTCGGCGTACGTATCCCACTGCGCCTTGGCCATGAACTTAAGGCCGCGGTTTACGGGCCACGGTATGTTCTTGAAGGGCTCGAGGCCGATGACCTCCAGTACCGCGGCGTGGCCGCCGGCGAAGGGCCGGCCGTCGACCTTGAAGTCGTCGACGTTCCCCTTGACGTGGCATAGGAAGAAGACGTCCTCGTTGTCGGAGTGGGGATAGAATCTAACTTTGTAGTGGCCGCCGCGGGCGCAGTGGTTGAGGACCGCGCATACCTCGCCGCCCACCGCCTTGCTAAGCAGCGGGAACTCGAGCTTGGCGCGGTAGTAGTAGCCGCCGGTCTCGACGATTTTGTGGCCGTCGATGCCGACGCGTATCGTCTCCTCGAGCTCGAAGTACTCCGTCATCACCGGTGCCACCTTGTCCAACTCGAACAAGGAGCCGGCGGCGACGTCGGTCCAGGTGTAGCTCAGGCGGACCGTCTGGCCGTCCTTGTCCAGGCAATCGACCTTCGGCCCGAGCTCGCCCCGCGTATGGTATAGGTCCCACGAACCCATTTAATCCTCCTGCGTCCCTCCGCCGCCGCCCGCGCCGGCCCCTTCGCCCTGCGCGGCTTTCTCCACCACCGTGAAGGTCGTCGTGCCCTTGGGGCTGAATTGCCGGCCTACGATGATGCCGCTGGACGGCTTACCCAAATACTCGAACTTCTTCTCCTCGCACAGGCCTATTTGCTCGAGGATGCCGGCGCACTCGACGGCATACTCGCGACGCCGGACCGTGTAGAACTCGTAGGCCTTACGGCAAAGAACCTCGGCGTGGCCTTTGTCGTAGACGTACTTGCTACTCAGGCTCAGCTCGGGCTTGCCGCTGCCGAGCTTGACTTTGCCGTTGGCGTAGCTGAAGGTCACCTTCTCGTAGGGCGGCAGGTCCTTGCGGGTTATCTTGAGGATGTGGGGGAAGGTCCCGGTCCTGGTCGGCGTCGCGCGGTTGACGACGTAAAGTTTGCCCAGGCGGTCGAAGCAGTACTGGTCGCCGGCGCGGGCGAGGTCGGCGACGATATCCCAAATCTTCTTGCCTTTACCGTCAACCTCGTGGACGTAGCCGGACCACTCCTTGGCGAACTGGACGAGAAGGTACGACGGCGCGCTTATGGCCCAGATGCGGTCGTCACCCGGCGTTATGCACGTAAGCTCGCGGTCGCCCACGCGCGGCGAGTACGTTTTCTTGAACTTCCACTTTTTTTCTTCTG
>WVWN01000046.1 GCA_011773985.1 Candidatus Zixiibacteriota bacterium
GAAAGGGGAGTGCCTCTGGAAACCGTCGGGAAGCAACCGGCGAAGGCGGCGTCGCCTGCTGCTCCCGAGAAGGCGGAAGAGCCGCGCCCCCGGCCCGGATAAATAAATTTATGCAATACCGCGACTTCGGCAACCTCGGTTATAAAGTTAGCGCGCTCGGCTACGGCGCCATGCGCCTCCCGGAAGATGATAGCGGCGACGTCGACCGCGACGCCGCGGTCGCCGTGATACGGGAGGCCATAGATTCGGGTATCAACTACGTCGACACCGCCCCTACCTACAATCGCGACCAATCGGAGGGGGTCGTGGGCGAAGCCCTCGCCGACGGCTACCGCGAGCGCGTTTGGCTCTCCACCAAGAACCAGCGCGTCAACGACGACCCGGACGACTGGCGCCGCCGCCTCGAGGCTTCCCTCAGGAAACTCAGGGTGGATTATTTGGACGTCTACCACATGTGGGGGATAAGCTGGCAGCAATTCGAGGAGCACCTCGCGATAAAGGACGGCCCGCTGACGGCCGCGCGCCGCGCGCAGAAGGACGGCCTCTTCCGCCACCTCTTCTTCTCGCTCCACGCGCCGCCGGAGGATTTATTCAAAATTACAGATACGGGCGAGTTCGTCGGCTGCACCGTTCAATATAACCTCATCGACCGGCGCAACGAGGCCGGCATCGCGTACGCCGCCGCCAAGGGCCTGGCGGTCGTGATCATGGGGCCGGTGGGCGGAGGGCGCCTGGCCGGGCCGTCGTCGGTAATAGGTGACTTGGACGTGCCCGCGGCTAGTACGGCCGAGCTCGCGCTCCGCTTCGTCCTGGCCAATCCGAACGTGAGTTGCGCCATATCGGGGATGAGCAACCTCGCCCAGCTCCGCGAGAACGTCGCGACCGCCTCGCGCACGGAACGACTCAGCGCGGCCGAGCTCGCCAGGATAAACAAAAATTTCGACGAGTATGAAAAGCTCGCGGAGCTCTATTGCACGAGTTGTGATTACTGCGCGCCCTGCCCGGAGAACGTCGCCATCTCGCGGGTCCTGACGCTCTACGGCCTGGCCCGCGTTTACGGCTTGGAGGAAGCGGCTAAGAAATTATATTATGATATCGGCCGAACCGGCTTCTACGCCAACATGAACGACGCCGCGGCGTGTAACGCCTGCGGCGATTGCGTCGAGAAGTGCCCGCAGAGGCTCGACGTACCCGCGGAGCTCGGCGAAGCCCACGCCGCGTTGGGTGATGGCCGAAAAGGATAAAAATATCCGGGCGAACCTCGCCGTCACGCGCCTGGCGGTGGCGTCCAATACGGCGCTGACCGTCGGCAAGGTCGTCGCGGGGGTCGCGATGTCGTCCGCGGCGGTGTTCGCGGAGGGCTTGCATTCCGGCGTGGACCTCGTCGCGGCGCTCATGGCCTTTTGGGCCGTCAGGAGGGCGCGCCGGCCCGCCGACGCGGACCACGCGTTCGGCCACGGCAAATACGACGCGTTATCCGGCGCCGTCGAGGGGTTGTTGATTTTCGGCGCCGCGTTCTTTATAATAGTCGAGGGCTGCCGGAAGATAATCGCCCGCGGCGAGGTCGAGAGGCTCGGGTTGGGCGCCGCGGTAATGGCGGCCTCGGCCCTCATAAATTTCGTCGTGTCGGCGCGACTTTTCGCCGTCGCGCGGCGGACCGGTTCCGTCGCGGTCGAGGCCGACGGTCACCACCTCCGCACCGACGTCTGGACGTCGCTCGGCGTACTCGTCGGCATCGGCCTCATTAGAATCACCGACGTTCATCTCCTGGACCCGCTCGCCGCGTTCGTCGTCGCCGCGCTGATATTAGTGACCGCCTGGCGGATAACGAGGAAATCCTTCGGCGACCTCTTGGACCGGTGTTTGCCGGCCGAAGAGGAGAAACGCATCGCCGAGATAATAAAGAAGGACCACCCGCACTGGCTCGAGTACCACAGGCTCCGCACGCGGCGCGCGGGAGGCCAGCGCCACGTCGACTTGCACCTGGTTACGTGCCGCGACATACCGCTCGAGCTCGCGCATAGCTTGACCGAAGACCTCGAAGACGACATACGGCGCGAGTTCGCCAGCGCCGAGATAGTAACGCACGTGGAGGCGTGCGAGAAGGCCGAGGCGGATTGTGACGACGGTTGCCCGATGTACGACATCAGAATGAAGATAATCACGCGCGTCGGGAGGCGTTAGGTGGCGGTTTCCGATTACCAGGTTTTTGCGCGGCGTTTCCGCCCCCTGAAATTCGACGAGGTTGTAGGCCAGGAGGCGGTCACGCGGACGTTGGCCAACGCCGTCGCGGGCGGCCGCGTGGCCCAGGCGTATTTATTCGCCGGGCCGCGGGGCGTGGGCAAGACGTCCGTCGCGCGCATCCTCGCCAAGGCGCTCAATTGTGCGACCGGGCCGACGGTGACGCCCTGCGGCGTATGCGACAACTGCCGCGCCATCGCCGCGGGCAACGACACCGACGTTCTCGAGATCGACGGCGCCTCCAACCGCGGCATAGACGACGTGCGCGAGCTGCGCGAGCGCGTCCGCTTTGCGCCCGGGCACAGCCCCCGCAAGATATACATTATCGACGAGGTCCACATGCTGACGCCGGAGGCGTTCAACGCCCTCCTCAAGACGCTCGAGGAGCCGCCCTCGCACGTGGTCTTCGTCTTCGCGACGACGCGCCTCGACAAGGTCCCGCCCACCATCGTTTCTCGCTGCCAGCGGTTCATCTTCCGGCGCATCGGCACCGCGGCGATAGAGGGCAAGCTGCGCGCGATTGCGGAAGGGGAGGGGCTGAACGTGGAGCCGCGGGCGCTGTCGCTCATCGCGCGTCGGGCCGCGGGCAGCATGCGCGACGGCGAGTCGATGTTCGACCAGGTGATCGCCTTCGCGGGCGAGAAGATAAGCCTCGGCGACGTGGAACGTACGCTGGGCTTGGTAGCGGGCGAGGCCGTGGAGAATTTGGCGGGGGCCGTGTTGGCCGGCGACGGCGCCGCGGCCCTTCGCGCCGTAGACGCCCTCGTGCGCGACGGCGCGGACCTCGTCCAGGCGGCGCACCAGCTGGTGGAGTACCTCCGCGACCTCATGGTCTTGGCCGCGGCGCCGGACGACGTGGAACTCGTGGACGTGAGCGGCGAGGAACGCGAGAAGCTCCGCGCGACCGCGGCCGAGCATTCGCCCGCGACGCTGTTGAACCTCATAAACGTATTCCTGGAGGCGACGGGGCCGATGGGGCGCGTTTTGTCGCCTCGGCTCGTTTTGGAGTACGCCGCCCTTAAGGCGGCGAGGATCCGTAATCTACTTCCCATAGAAGATTTGTTGAGGGTATCCGCGGGCGCGGAAGAGGGGGCCCCGGCGGCCGGCGAGGGCGCCGCGAAACCGGCCTCCGAGGCCGCGGCGGAGCTTGCCAAGAGCCTTACCGAGACGTGGCAGCGCGTTTTGACCGGTCTCGCGCAAAGGGATAGGGCGCTCCACGCGTTGGTCGCGCCGGCGCGCTTGGTCTCTTTTACGGGAGACGAGTTGCGGCTCGGCTTCCCCGAAAACTACCGCGCGAGCGCCGAGAAGGTCGAACAGGGAGAACGGCGGGCCGCGCTCGCCCAGGAGCTCGGCGCGATACTCGGGCGGCCCGTCAGCGTGCGCGTCCAAATTGAGGAAGGCGCGCCCGCGGCCGCGCCCGTGAGTACCTTGTTCGAGGATATGCCGCTCGTCTCCGAGATAAGACGGAGATACGGCGGCGAGATAGTCGAGGAAAGAGAGATAACGGGCCCCGAAGGCGAGGACCCGTAAGGGGTCGCTGACGCGGGCCGGAGGAAGAGATGTTGGGAAATTTGGGCCAGCTCGCGCAACTGCTGAGGCAGGCCAAAGACGTCCAGCAGAAATTGGGCGAGGTTCAAAAGAAACTAGCCGCGATGACCGTGGAGGCAAGCGCCGGCGGCGGGATGGTCACCGTCGTCGCCAACGGCCACCAGGAGATATTGTCGGTTAAAATAGACCCGGCGGCGGTAAGCGCCGACGAGGTCGAGCTTCTGGAGGAGTTGGTCCTTGCCGCGGTGAACGCCGCCCGCAAGAAAGCGGAGGCGATGGCGCGCGACGAAATGTCCGGCCTCGCCCGGGGCCTGAACTTGCCCGAGGGTTTGAACCTCCCCGATCTGTCGCGGTAGCGCCCGTGCGCCTAACTCGCGATCGAAGGGTCCTTCCCGGGCCCTTTTTATTTAACTTGGGCCGCGAGCCAATCCGCCAACGTGTCTTCGAACGCCGGTTCCGCACGGAAAATTTTGGTCCCGTGCCCCGCGTCCTCGAACATCTTGAACTCGGCGCCCGGCGCGATCTCGTGGAGTTTGCCTATCGAGTCCGCGGAATATCGGTCCTCTTCGCTCGCGACGAGGTAGGCCGGGCGGTCGCCGTATTTCGCCATCGCCGCGACCGTTTTGACGCCGTGGTAATCGAGGCCCGGCGAGAGCAGGACGACGGCGCGGACGTCGGCGTCGTCGGCCCCGTAGTTCAGGGCGAAGTTGGCGCCGATGGAAGCGCCGACCAGGACTAGTTTGGACGTATCCGCGCCTTTTTGCGCGAGGAAATCTTTGGCCGCGGCTACGTCCTTAACGGACGATTTGTGTCCCTCGTCGTCGAATTCCGTATAACGCCTCGTCTTGCCGTTTTGTTTCAGGCTGTCGCCGTGGCCGCGCGAGTCCGGGGCGAGGACGTTGAAGCCGGCCGCGGCCAACTTCGCGCCGAAGTCGTCGTACGAGTGGCGGTCGGCTATTAGCATGTGCAACAATATCGCCGCGGGTTTTCCCTCGCCGACGTCCCAGTACGCGGCGTATATCTCCCACCCGTCGGCGGTCGTGAAAGTAACCGTCGCGGCCTTCGGAATGCCTTCCTCGCGGGCCAAGGCCGTGGTCGTTTCCGCCGCGGGCGGGCCCTCCCGCTCCTTCGCCTGGCAGCCGGCGAACGCGACCGCCGTAGTCAGTATCACGCAAAACGTTATTATTGCCTTCATTTCCGTACTCCTCTTTCGCGGGCCGATTATCGGCCCGGGCCGTTAAGGATTTGTTGACCTTCTTTTTTTGCGTATGTTATTATATTTTATATTAACTAATACCGCAAGGGAGCTACGGCCATGAAGAGGATAGCGCTTGTTCTAATGACGACCTTGACGTTTGCCGCCGGCGCCGCGGCGGCGGACTTTTCCGCGGACACGATCAAGTCCGGCAGTTACGTCCACGTTCCCGCGGGCGAAGTCCTGGAGGGCGGCGTTCTTCTGGCCGGGGCCGTCGTCGTCGTGGACGGCGACGTCCGCGGCGACCTTATGGCCTTCGCGGCGTACGTCGAGGTAAACGGCGACGTCGCGGGCGACCTGTTGGCGGCGGCCGCCACGGTCGTCGTCAAGGGCGACGTTGCGGGTAAGGCGCGTTGTTACGGCGCCGCGGTAACCAACGACGGTTCGGTTGCGGGTTCTCTCGAGGCGGCGGGCGCGGCGTTGTTTCTACGGGGGAGGGTGGGCGGCGATACGCGCGGCGACGGCGCGGCCACGTGGTTGGGGGGAGCTTTCGCGGGCGACGTGGAGACCAGGAGCGGTTATCTCGCGCTCGAAGACGGCGCGCGCGTGGGCGGCGACGTGAACTACCGCGTGGAAGAGCTGGAGCGCTCGCCGCTCGCGGCGATAGGGGGCCGCCTGAAGGAGCTCCCCGAGCCCGCGGCCGAGGAGGAGGAGAAAGGGTTCAATTTCGCCTGGTGGGCGATAACGAATATCTGGTCCGTTCTTGCGCTCTTCGTTCTGGCGGCGTTCGTCGCGTGGCTGCGGCCTTCGGCGTTGACCGGGATTCCCGATAACGTTCGCGCGCGGCCGGTGGCGTCGCTCTTGGTTGGGCTGGCGGTGTTCGTCGGCGTACCGCTGGCCGTTTTGATATTGGCGGTTACGGTGATAGGCATCCCCGCGGCCGTCATACTCGTGGCCTTTTACGCGATGGCGTTATACGCGGCGCGCGTATTCGCCGGCGTTTTCCTGGGCCGGCTCGTGGCGGCGCGCATCTTTAAGGGCCGGGAGACGCCGCCGCTCTTCGCGGCCTTGGTCGGCATCATAATTTTAGTTCTCGCGGGCAATATCCCCTATTTTAAAATACTACTCGCCCTCGCCGTTTGGATTTTCGTCTTGGGCGCCGGGGCGTTGTACGCGTGGGAGATGCGCAAGGCGCCCGCGCGGCCTTAGGGAGTATGGCGAAGCAGCGCACGCCGGCGGAGTGGCTCGAGTTCCTCCCGGGAACGCTCGAGCATACGCTATTGGGGTACGACGTGTCCCGCGAGCAGATCGCGTCGCTGTGCGAGGTCGCGGTCCGGGAGAAATTCTACGCCGTGGTGGTTAATCCCACGCACGTACGCTTCGCCGCGGCGCGCCTGGCCGGGGCGCCGGTGAGGACGGTCACGGTCGTCGGCTTCCCTATGGGTGCGAATACCAGGGCCGTAAAAGTTTTCGAGACGCGGGACGCGTTGTCCCGGGGCGCGGAGGAGTTCGACGTGGTCGTCAACGTTTCGGCCCTTACGCACGGCTACTACGACTTCGTGGCCGCGGAGATACGCGAGGTCGTAGCCGCGGCCGAGGGCCGCCCGGTCAAAGCGATAATCGAGTGCGGCGCCTTGACCGCCGATTTGAAGGCGGTCGCCGCGGAGCTCGTCGTGAGCGCCGGCGCGCATTTCGTTAAGACCTCGACGGGTTACGGCCCGGGCGGCGCGACGGAGGAAGACGTGCGCCTCCTCCGTAAGGTAGTCGGCGACGCGGTCGGGATAAAGGCTTCCGGGGGAATACGGTCGTACGAGCGGGCCCTCAACCTCGTCGAAGCGGGCGCGGACCGCGTCGGGACCTCGAGCGGCGTGGTCATAATGGAGGGGCTTCGGTACGCGGTGAAGGCCGGCCGCCTCGGCGACGCCGCCGTCGCGAAATAACGTGTTGCGGCTTAGGAACCAATCGGTAGCGTGTCCTGACTGCGGCTCTCCGAAATACAAAGTTTTATTTTCCGGGCGCGACTGGGAATTCGAGAATCCGGGCGTTTTTTTTGTAGTGCGCTGTCTCGCCTGTTCGTGGATGTGGACTCGGCCGTCGATGACGGCTCCCGAACTGGCGGCCTTATACCCGGCTGGCCGATATTACGCCTACCGGCGGACGGGCCGTCCTTTAAGCGGCGTCCGCGAGACAGTCATTAGGTTGTCGCGCGGTTACCCCGTGGAAGGGAAGGCGCCGTTTTTATTGCGCTTCGGCGTACGAGTTGCCGCGCGCTGGCTCGAGCGCCGTTATTACAACGTGCCCGAGTATCGTGCCGGCGGCAGTCTGCTCGACGTGGGCGCGGGGGCGGGCGATTATCTGGCGGTCGTCCGAGCGCTCGGCTGGGCCGCGATTGGCGTCGAAGCCAACGACGCCGCGGCGGCGTCCGCCCGGGCGGCGGGTCTCAACGTCGTAACCGGCAACGTTGCGGAGGCCATTGCCGGGGGCTCCGTAACCGGCCCTTACGACGTCATACGTATGCACCACGTTTTGGAGCACGTAACCGACCCGGTGGGAACGCTGCGTTTGGCCGCGACGGCGGCGGGCCGCGGCGCGAAGTTATGCGTCGCGGTACCGAACGCCGCCGGCGCGCTCGCCCGGCTCTTTGGCCGCTACTGGTATCATTGGGCCCTACCTTTCCACCGGAGCCATTTTAACGTTAAAACATTGCGCGAATTATTGCGTACGACGGGGTGGCGACCGACGCGGACGTTCTTCCTCTCGGCCCCGCAGGGTCTAGTTAGAACCGTACTCAGGTGGCTCCGGTGCGAGTTGGGCATCGACGTCACCTTACGCGAATCTACCGAGCGTCTTCTGGGCAAGGCGTTACGGCCGGCGATATCGCTTCTCGATTTTTTACGGCTCGGCGACAACCTCGTCGTCGAAGCGGTTAAACATTGACCGGACGCGGTAACTTAAAGTTAGCTTAAGCTCGTGAAGCGAAGGAGTTTTCTGGAAGCGGCGGGAGCCGCCGGCGCGTGGGTTGCCGCGGGCGGCCTGGGGAGCTTTCTGGCGTCGTGCGGCGAGCGCCGCGTCGGCGCGCGTGCCGCGGCGAGAAGGGTGGTCGTGCTCGGCGTGGGGGGAATGGACGCGGGCACGGTGGAGCGAATGATGGCCGAGGGTAAGTTGCCGAACCTCGCGGCGTTGGCCCGGGAGGGCACGTTCGCGCCGCTGGCCACGACGACGCCCGTGGAGGCCGCCGTGGCCTGGGCCGCTTTCGCGACGGCGTTGCGCCCCGGCAAAAACGGCATATTCGGGAAGTTCGGCCGCGACCCACAAACCTACCGCCCGGTGATCGCGGACCTCTGTTGCGAGCCCGCGGGTTACGTAGGGCGTTGGCCGGTCCTCCGGCCGCGCTGCCGCTCTTACCTGAGCGGCGAGCCTTTTTGGCGACGCGCCGCCGCGCAGGGTATCGCCACCGCGGCCCTTTGGGCACCCGCCGACTTCCCGCCCGAGGAAGTCGAGGGGAGCTTCTTCCTGTCGGGGGGAAACGTCCCCGACGCGAGCCTCGGCGCGTTTAACTACTACTTTTTCGCCTCCGACCGCGATTTCCCCGAACGGGAGACGGCCGCGGGCGGAGTATGGCGCCGGCCAGAGCTCCGGAACGGCGTCGGTTGCGTAAGCCTCGAGCCGCCGCCCGGCCTCGGTGGCCCTCCGCTCGAGATAAATTTCAAACCGGAGACCGCGTTCTACCTCACCATCGCCGCGGCGGAGCAAGAGCAACGGGTAACGACCGGGACGTACAGCGATTATTTCGTTTTGCCTTACGGCCGGGGCCTCTTCGGCCGCGCGCGCTTTTTGGCGCGGTTCTTCGTGGTCTCCTCGTCGCCCCAAATACGCGTGTGGTTATCGCCGCTCGAGGTAGATCCGCGCGCGCCTTTTTTTGACGTGGCGGCGCCCGATGGTTTCGGTAAGGCGCTCGGCGCGGGCGACCCCTTCGGCACGCGCGGCAGGCCGCTCGACGTCGCCGCGCTGTACGACCGCGTTATCGGCCCCCGGCCGTTCGCCGGCCGGTATTTTTTACAAATCGAAGAGAAGCGGCGCTTGGGTTTCGCGGCCTGGCAACGTTACCGACCGGACCTCTTCCTTTTATTCGACTTCGGCCTGAACGAGTTGGCGCGCGTCTTTTGGCGCCATTACGACGCGAAGCACCCGGCCTACGACGGGAACCTTTTTTACACGTACGCCGACGCGCTCGAGGTGGCCTATCGTAACGTCGACGACGCGTTGGCCAGGTTCCGCAAGGCCGCGGGCGACGACGACGTTGCCTTTTTCGTCGTCTCCGCGCACGGCAACCGGCCCTTCCGCCGCAGCTTCGACCTCAGCCGGTGGTTGCTGGAGAACGGCTATTTGAAACTCGCGCCCGGCGCGCGGCCATGGGGCGTCGGCGCGCCCGCCCCGGAGGCGGCGCTTCGCAAAGGGCGGTACCGACCCGGCGTACGCTGGGAGGCAACCCGCGCCTACGCTCAGGGCTACGGTCAAATATATTTGAACGTTAGGGGGCGGGAAAAGTGCGGAACCGTTGCGCCTTCGCACGTGGACCGATTAAAGGAAGAGCTCCGCGTCCGCCTGCTGGCCGCGCGGGACCGCGGCCGGAGGGTCGTCGCCGCGGTGGACGATGGCGCCGGGCTCTTCGCCGGGCCGCGGCGTTTTTGCGCGCCGGACCTCGTCGTCTCGCTCGCGGACGGTTATCACACGTCGTGGGAATCCGTGCTCGGCGGTTTCGCGGCCGCGACCTTCGCCGAAAACAGGGGGGTCGTCTCGGGCGGCCACGCCTCCCTCGCCGCGGAAGCGGCGCCGGGTCTGTTATTCTCAAACTTAAAATTGGAGACGACGCGGGCCGCGATCGAGGACGTCGGCCCGACGATATTGAGCATCTTGGGGGTTGAGCAGCCGGCGCACGTCGACGGCCGGCCGCTGAACGAGCCGACGCGTTAAGGGCCGGCCCCTTTGCGGGCAAGTACGAGCTCGGCGAAGGCGAGGTCTTGCGGATAAGTTATTTTGAAGTTGTCCCGCTCTCCCTCGACCGTTACGACGCGGCCGCCGAATTGCTCCAGGACCGCGGCGTCGTCCGTAACGGGCCAACGCTCCCGTACGGCGACCCGATAGGCTTCCGCGATGGCCCCCAGCTTGAAGGCCTGCGGCGTTTGAACCAGGCGCAGCACGTCCCGCGCCAACGTCGCGACGACGTCCCTTTCTTCGGCGACGCGCTTGACGGTGTCGGCCGGCCGAATCGCCGGGACCGCGCCGTCCGCGTCTACGAGCGCTTCCAGCAGCCGCCGAACCAGCGTTTTGCTGGCGAAAGGCCTCGCGGCGTCGTGGATGAGTACCGCCGCGCCCGGGGAAGCGACCGACGTCGCCGCGGACAGGCCCGCGGCCGCGGAGTCCCGCCGTTCGACGCCGCCCGCGACGACCTCTCTTATTTTGGCTAAGCCGTAATCCCGCGCCACGGCGCGGGTTTCGTTTTCCGAGCCCGCCGCGGCCACGACAATTACCGCGTCCACCTCCGCGCATTCCTCGAACAGCGCGAGGCTGTAATAAATTAAAGGGCGCCCGCCGAGGGGCGCGTAAATTTTATCGCGGCCTTCCATCCGTTCCGACGAGCCCGCCGCCAAAACTACCGCCACCACGCGCGCGCCGTTCGGTCCTTTGTCGCCCACGCGCCCGCTTTAGCCTCCGCTCACGTAGTCCTCCGCCCCGGGTATCTTCCCGAATATCATACGCCCGGCCGCGGTTTGGAGGACGCTCGTCACCAGGACTTCCAACGACTCGCCGATGTATCCCCGTCCGTTTTCCACTACGACCATGGTCCCGTCGTCGAGGTAGGCCACGCCCTGCGCGGGCTCCTTGCCCTCTTTAACCACCTGCACCGCTAACATCTCGCCGGGGAGGACCACGGCTTTGAGGGCGTTGGCGAGGTCGTTGAGGTTCAGGATCTTCACGCCTTGCAGCTCCGCTACCTGGTTCAAGTTGTAGTCGTTCGTCACCAGGTTGGCGTCGAGCTCCTTTGAGAGGCGGAGTAGTTTTTCGTCCACGGTGTTTACGTCCGCGTAGTCCTTCTCGAATATTTCGACCCGCGCGAGGGCCGACTTCTGAATTTTATTCAAAATCTCCAGGGCGCGCCGGCCGCGGTTGCGTCTGAGCGGGTTGGAGGAATCCGCAATGAGCTGAATTTCTTTCAAAACGAACCGGGGAATAATTACGGTTCCCGGGAGGAAGCCGGACTCGATGACGTCCGCGACGCGGCCGTCGATGATGACGCTCGTATCGAGAACGTTGGGGCCCGCTCCCCCGGCGGGGCGTGCGGCGACGGACGACAATAAAGGTATGTCGCGCAGTTTGGCCGCCCCCAACATCGTGCCGATGTAGCCGCAAATAAGAACGATCAGCGCGTAGAGGTATTCCGGCGCCTCGACCATTTGCGAAAGTGCGTACGCGAAGAGGTTGCCGCCGATGAGGCCGGCGATAAGGCCCATCGTCGCCGCGACCAGCGTCTGGGCGGAGTAGCGTTCCAACAAAATTTCGGCCAAGACGATCAGAAAGCCCGCGCCAAACCCGAATATTACTCCCCAAAAAGGCGCCGACGGCGCCTTGGATATGAAGGGGGCGAAGTAGAAGCCGACGATGGACGTCGCTGCGATCAACAGGAGACGTAGTACGTTGAGCATATCCTTCGGGGGCCGAAGCCCTCAGCTCGAGAACGCTTCCTCCGCGAGGCGGCGCGCCAATGCGGCGTCGAAACCTCGGCGCGTAAGGAAAGACAAGGCCGCCGCGCGGCCCTTGCCCTCGGCCTGAGCCCGCATCGCCGCCAGCCGCGGGGCGAGCGCTCGCCGGGCCAATTCTTCTTCCGTCTCGCCTAAGTTATCCTCGAGGGCCGCTTCGACTTCTTCCCGCGCGACGCCTTTCGCCCGGAGCTCCGCCGCCAGCGCCCGCCGGCCTTTCGGCTTGAGGCGCGCGCGGTCCCGCACCCACGCGCCCGCGAACTCCCGGTCGTCTACGAAACCTCGCTCCGCCAAACGTTCCAACACGTGTCGGATGACGTCGTCGCCGTAACCGTGCCGGGCGAGCCGCCGTTCGACTTCGCGGCGGCTCCGCGGCCGAGCGCGTAGGTACCTCGTCGCCCGTTCGTACGCGCGGTCCGCCTCGTGGGCCGAGGCCAACGCGCGGAGCTCGCCTTCGTCGAGGTCCCTGCCTACCGCCAGGCCCAGTTCGCGCGCCGACGCCGCGGACAGGCCGACTGCGAACGAGCCGTCGACGAATACCGATACGCGGCCGGGTCGACGTCTTTGCTTTTCGAGGGCCGTGATTTTGGGCACGCGTTTTTAGCTGTCGGAGGCGGGGGCGTCTTCTTCCAAAGGCGGTCCTCCCCCCGTACGTATCCCCAACTTGGACCGGAGCGCGGTTTCGAGCTGCCGCGCGATTTCTCTATTTTCTTTCAAGAAGTTAACCGCGTTTACCCGACCTTGCCCGAGCCGCTCGCCGCCGTACGAATACCAGGTTCCCGCCTTCTCGACCATTTTGTGGGCGACGGCTAAGTCGAGTATGTCGCCGAGGCCGGAGATGCCCTCGCCGTAGACGATGTCGAACTCGGCGTGGCGGAAAGGCGGCGCCACTTTATTCTTCACCACCTTGACGCGTACGCGGTTGCCGATCGCGTTTTCCCCCTCTTTGATGGTGGCGATGCGACGGATGTCCAGCCGGACCGACGAGTAGAACTTAAGCGCGTTTCCGCCGGGCGTCGTCTCCGGGTTGCCGAACATTACGCCGATCTTCATACGGATCTGGTTTATGAAGACCACGATGGTTTTGGTCTTGGAGATAACGCCCGTCAATTTGCGCAGGGCCTGGGACATCAGCCGGGCCTGGAGGCCGACGTGGGCGTCGCCCATTTCGCCCTCCAGCTCGGCGCGCGGTACGAGCGCCGCGACCGAATCCACTACCACCACGTCCATCGCGTTCGAGCGGACCAGTTGCTCGACGATGTCGAGAGCCTGTTCGCCCGAGTCCGGCTGCGAGACCCAGAGTTCGTCCACGTCGACGCCGAGCGTGCGCGCGTAATCGACCGGGAACGCGTACTCGAGGTCTACCAGCGCGGCGTTGCCTCCCAGCCGCTGGGTCTCGGCGATGAGGTGCAGCGCCAACGTCGTCTTTCCCGAAGCCTCCGGTCCGAAAATCTCGACGATGCGCCCTCGCGCTATGCCCCCCACGCCGAGCGCCGCGTCGAGGCTAAGCGACCCCGTGGGAACGACGTCTACTTCCGCTCGCGACCCCTCATCCCCCACGCGCATTAGGACCGTCTCGCCGTATTTCTTCTTGATGCCGTCGATCGCGTGTTTGAGCGAGGAGCCCCTTTCTACGTTTTCTTTTACCATACGTTCTCCCCGGGCGAATTGTGTGAAGAGCTTATTCCTGTTTATACTAACATAAAAAGCCGTCTACTAAAAATAGTTTAATCGCCCCCGAGCCGAAAGCGCCCGATTTCCCGGTATGTAGAACCCTCGGGCGTGAGCGTCGATTTTATCAACGCTATGGCTTCGGCGGCCGCGGCGGGCACGTCGTATCCTTCAAGTTGTTCGATTTTATTTTCCGCCGTGGGGGCGCCGGCCCGCACATCCTTTACGCGGCCTATTGTCAAATGCGGCCTGAAGGGCCGTTTTTCGCGGGCGAAGCCTAGGGGCTCGAGCGCGCGCTCCACCGCCCCGGCCAGCGCGGACGCTTCCTTAGCCCCTTCGGCCAGGCCTATCCATATTACGCGCGGGGCCCGGGCGTTCGGGAAACAGCCGCCCCCTTTCAGCGACAACGGGAACGGCGCGGCCGCGGCCGCGGCCGCGGCGAGGGCCGCTTTCAAGTCGGCCAGCAATGCCTCGTCGACGTCGCCTAAAAATTTTAACGTGAGGTGGACGTTCTCCGGTCCCACCCACCGCACGCCCCCCCGCCGGCCTCGTTCGCAAACGCCCGCGAGCGACGCGCGATGACCCGGCGGGAGTTCCACCGCTACGAATAACCTCACCGGCCCCCTCCTTTCTCGCGCAGGCGCCGCCTCAACATGTCGAGCGCGTGTTGCGACGCGCGGCGTCGAACCCAATCGCGGCCGCCCCCGAAATTACGCCTGTCGCTCGTCGTAGCCCCTTCCTCGGCGAGGGCGAAGCAGGCGGTCCCTACCGGCTTCTCGGCCGTCCCTCCGCTCGGGCCCGCGACGCCCGTGACCGCGAGCGCGTACGTGGCGCCGAAACGCGTCCGCGCGCCCAAGGCCATCTCGCGCGCCGTCTCCTCGCTTACGGCGCCGTGCGCGGCGAGCGTCGATTCCGCCACCCCGAGAAAGTTTTCTTTCGCCTCGTTGGCGTACGAGACCACGCCGCCGAGAAACCACGCCGACGCGCCGGCCACGTCCGTTACCCTCTTGGCTATCAGGCCGCCGGTGCACGATTCCGCGAGCGCGAGCGTCTCCCCCCGCGCGCGCAGCATCTCCCCCACCACTTGCTCAAGTGTCGCGCCGTCTTCGCCGAAGATGTGCTCGCCCAGGCCCCGGCGGACCGCCTCGAGCACCGGCCGCGCGCGCTCCCGGAACGTCTCCTCGTCGGGCGCCGCGCCCCACAACCGCAGGTTCACTTGCGCCGTCTGGGGGAGATACGCGAGGTGAACGCCCGCCGGCAACGCGACCTCGGCCAGCCGCTCCGCCACCGCCGATTCCGGCAGGCCCGTAGCGTGGAGTTGCTTTTCGTAAACGCGCTCGCCGACGTACCCCTTCTTCTCCAAATACGGTACGAGGCCGTGCTCGAAGATGTACTCCATTTCCGCCGGCACGCCCGGCAGCAAGCACAATACCCAGCCGGCCTCCTCGATTATTATCCCCGGCGCGGTCCCGAGAGGGTTGCCCAGCACGCGCGAGCCGGCGGGGACGCGCGCCTGGCCGACGTTGACTTCCGGCATCTTCATGCCGCGCCGCGCGAATCGCCGCTCTATTTCCTTTAGCGTCGGTTGATGCAGCACGAGCTCGAGGCCGAGGTGTTTCGCGGCCGCGGCGAGGGTCCGGTCGTCGGCGGTGGGGCCCAGGCCGCCCGTGGTAATCGCCAAGGGCGCGAGCGCGCGCGCTTCCTCGAGGGCGGCCGCGACGTCGTCGTCCCTGTCGCCCACGACGATCTGGCGGCGCGTCGCGATGCCGAGGGCGGCGAGCCGCCGCGACAGGTACGTCGCGTTTTCGTTCACCGTTTTCCCGATTAGCAACTCGTCGCCGACGGCGATGACGGTCGCTTCCATAATTTCACCTCGGCCCTTATCTCAGTTCGTACCCGTCGGGCGCGGCCTCGTAGTAGGCGAGGAGCGCTGCGCTCTCCTCGGCGAACATCTCTCTTTCCTCGTCATTTTTGGGCCCTCGGAACGCCCACTCGAGCGAGAGCCTCGGCGCTTCGACGTAAAGGTAATCGAGGAAGAGGTCGCCGTTACCCAGCGGGTATAATTGGAACTCGTACCGGCGCCCGCTTCGGCATTTGAAGGCCGCGGAGGCCCAGCCGTATCCTCCGTCCGCCGGCAAATCCGCGGGCATTACCTCGCGGACCGCGACCGCCGCCGGCCGCGCCGAATCGCGGCGTTCGACCACGACCAGCTCCGCGGCGGGCGCGAAAGGTTGCGTGACGTTGGAGAGCGCCAGCCGGTAATTGACCTTTACCGCGCCGCGGGGCCAGTTGAAGGGGCCGACGCGCGCCATCGTCCCGAGCGTACCCTGGCTCGCGCGGCAGTATATCGCCTGCCGGTTCCGCGCCCGCTCGTCGAAGATCGGGACGCCGACGTTGTAATCCAATTTGCGGCCCTCGATAATCTGAAAAGTTTTTTCGAAGGCCGCCGGCGCCGAGATTACGGGGGTCGCGCTTCGCCGCAGCAAGACGTAGTCGCCGTCCGCGTACACGCAGCCGTACCGCCGGTCACGCAGCAGGCGGACGAGCGTAATCCGACTTCGTTTCTCCGTCACTAACGGCGGTGTCGCCCAGGTCTCGCGGAGGCGCGCCGTGGATATGATGACCTCGCGGGGCAACAGCTCTTTTACGTATTTGAATTTGTGCGGGTGAAGGTAGATCCGCCATCGGCGGGAGAAATGCGGCAGGAGAAACATGGAGGCGGCGAGGGAGTCGTCTCGCGAGACGAAGCGCGCCACTTTCGGGAAGCGGCGGGCCCACGGCTCGGCGTTGTACCACGAGGGGTTATATCGGCGGCCCAGCGGGCCGAAGGCGACGCTCGAGGCGACGCCGGCGATGATTAGATACGCCGCGGCGGCGCGCCGCGCCCAGGCCGCGAGCGAGGGCCGGCGGCGGGCGGCCCCCCTTTCGACGCGGCCCCACGCCCTCACGGCGAAGTAAACCAGGAACGGCAAGAGCGGCATCGAGTATTGGTATTGGATGCCGTGGTGGCTCGGTATCCGGGAGAATAAGGCGTAGATTACGGGCATAACGTACGTCAACAATCCCCACCCCGCGGCCGCGGGCAGAAATGCCCACGGCGTTAACATATGGAGCAGGTACGTCGCGCGCGCCGGCTCGGCCGCGCGGGCGAGGAATACGAGCGGGTGCCTCGCCGCGTACGCGATCAGTCCCGCCGGCGAGGCCGCGACGCCGAAGGTGTGGAGGATGGGATTGGAGGCCACGTCCGTCAAGTCCATAAGTTGCGGGTAGACGACGTACGTGGCGGCCAGGAAGTACAGGAGTGAAAACGCGGCGACGGCCAGGCCCAGCTTTTTCTTATTCAATCCTATGGCTATGAATAAACCCGCGGCGCAGGTGTATAACGCCAATTCTTCGATCAAGAGCGCCGTCAGAAAGAAGGAGAGGAGGGCGAGGCGGGACCGCCCGGTCTCCGTCCCCCACAGGGCCCAAAGTATCAGCGCCGGCGCGAACGCGCGCGGGTGGAAATCGTAAAGGGCTACCCACTGCGCCGACGCGAAGAGCAGAGGAGATAGCGCGAAAGCCAGCGCTAGATAGCGGGAAGCGGTATGACGGCGCGCGATGAGGTAAGCGGGAAGCGCGGCCGAGGCCAACGCCAACGCTTGGATGACAAGGAGCGTGCGGACCGAGGGGAACAACGACGACAGCGGCGAGAGCAACTGGTTCATTAACATCAAGTGGTTCAGGTGCGGCTTCGCGAACAGAACGGTTTGGTATAGGAAGCCGCCCCGGCCGCCGGCCCAAAATACGTGGTGTTGAATGCCCAGGTCGACCGCGGGGGCCCAGAAGACGTCGAACTTCCTGTTGGCGAGACACGTGAAGATAATGGCGAACGACGCGATCGCGGCGCCGAGGAGTAAGGGGGTGCGCGCGCGGCTGCGGTCGGGGGCCCCGCGTCGCGCGAGCCGCGGCGCGAGCCACGCCAAAGCCCCTCCGGCCGCTGCCGCGGCCGCGACGATTGCGAGTTGGGTCACTCCGTCTTCTATCGTCGGCGACAACTTTCCCCCTTACGGAAAGGTTTCGGCGGATGCGCCGAGGGCGCGCGCCAAAAGCCGTAAGGCCTGTAAGGTTAAGTTGGCGTATACCGCGGCGACGAGGTCGTCGGCCATTATCCCGACGCCGCCGCGTACGCGCTGGAGGCGGCCCGCCGGGAAGGGTTTCGCTATGTCGAGCGCGCGCGAGAGGATAAACGCGAGTACCGCGTACGAAAATGCCTTCGGTAAAAAGGCGACGGCCACGAAGTACGCCGCAAATTCGTCGATGCAAGCCCGCCGGGGGTCGTCGCCGCCCCAAACCTTTTCCGCGGCCCCGCCGGCCCATACGCCCGCGCCGATTGCCGCGGCCGCGACTACCAAGACCCAGTAGTTGGCGGGGACCAGCCACCAGTATACCGCCGCCGCGGCGAGCGTCCCAACCGTACCGGGTGCAACCGGCGAGTAGCCGAGGTAGCCGACCGAGGCGACGAAGGTCGCGAGCCGGCGTAGGAAAGGTCCTGCCATATTCTATTTACCGGATGAAGATTCCCGCGACTACCTGCCTGTTTTTCCAAAGGTAACCGAGGCCCGTGAACAACGTCAGTACGACCGCGATCCAGAGGGTAAGCGTAACAGCGCCGTCGACGAGCGGGTCGAGCGCGGCCGGCCATTTTCCGCCGAGCCAGCGCGCCACTACCGGGTGGCCTAGTATTCCCGCGATGGCCGCCATCTGAAAAGCCGCTTTCCACCTGGCGAGCGTCGTGGGGTAGATGTGGATGCCGCGCGCGCCGGCGATGGCGCGGAAGCCCGTTATTACCAACTCGCGCACGACGACGGCGAGGACCATCCAGAGCGGGACCGTGCCGAGGCTCGCGAAACTTATGAGCGCCGTTACGACGACGACCTTGTCCGCCAGCGGGTCCATTATCTTGCCGAAGTCCGTAACGCAATCGAGGCGTCGCGCGAGGTAGCCGTCCAAAAGGTCCGTGGTGATCGCGCCCGCGAAGATGAAGAACGCTACGGCGAGGCTTGCGTGTGAGTCGGATAAGAGGAAAGTTAGAAAGACGGGCGCGGATAGGATTCGAAGTAACGTGAGTAAGTTCGGCCAATTAAGCACGGCGCGCCACCCCGGCCGCCCTCGCGACCAGCTCGTAGCCTTCCCGCCCCACGATTTCGGCGCGCGCGAACCGCCCCTCCCTCAGGCCCGCGGCGTCCGTAAGTATCGTAACCGGGTCGCCCTCCGGCCCCTGGAAATAAGTCCGCCCTGCCGCGACGCCCTCCGGCGACACGCGGTCGACCAGGACGTCGAACGTTTCTCCCTCGAGCTCGCCGTACCGTTCCGCAACCACGTCTTGCTGGCGGAGCATCAGCTCCTCGCGGCGCGCGCGTGCGACCTCCGGAGCGACCTGCCCGCGCAGCGCGGCCGCGGGCGTCCCCTCCTCCCGCGAAAACTCGAAGACGCCCACGTGGTCGAAGCGCGCGGCCTCGACGAACCCGGCCAGTAACTCGAAGTCGGCGGCGGCCTCGCCGGGGAATCCCACGATGAAACTCGTCCGCAACGCGGCGCCCGGGACGAGCGCCCGAATGCGCTCGAGGCGCCTAAGGGTCTCTTCGGGCGTCCACGCCGGGCGTCCCATCGCCTCGAGGAGGCGAGGGACGACGTGTTGCAGCGGCACGTCTACGTAATTCACGACGGCCTCGAGCTCGGCGAAGGCGCCCGCCAACTCGTCCGTCACGCGCGCCGGGTGTAAGTAGAGGACTCTGAGCCAAGGGATACCCACGCGGCTGAGGCGGCGCAGCAAGGCCGCCAAGTTTACGCCGCCGTCGACGTCCTCGCCGTAGCGGCTCGTATCCTGGGCCAACAGCACGAGCTCGATTACGCCCCGCGCCGCGGCGAGCTCCGCCTCGCGCACGACGTCGTCCGCGTCGCGGGACCGATAGCGGCCGCGCAGCCGAGGTATGGTGCAGAAGGTGCAGGGGTGGTCGCAGCCCTCGGCGATTTTGACGAAGGAGACGTGCGGGGCCGTGAGGCGGGGTCGCGCGGCTAAGCCGGCGAGGGGCGGCCGGGGTGGGCCGATTTTTATTACCCTTTGCCCCGCGCGGACCATCCGCAACGCCGCGGCCAACTCCGCGGCCGCGTCCACCCCCAGGATGACGTCCGCCCGCTCGAATTCTCGCGCGAGGGCGTCGGCCGCGAGTTGCGGGAAGCACCCCGTAATCGCGAGCGTGGCGCCCGCCTTCATCCGCCTCGAGACGTCGGCCAAAACCTCTCGACCCTCCTCGCGAGCCGGTTTTATGAAGGAGCAGGTGTTTACGAGGACGACGTCCGCGACCTCTTCGTCGAAAGTGAGCTCGTAGCCGTCTTGCAGGAGCGCGCCGACGGCCGCCTCCGCGTCGACCAGGTTCTTCGCGCATCCCAGGCTGATTACGAATAACTTCCGCGTCACGGTCGATATTGGCTCCCCGCGTCCACGATTTCGGCGCCGGCCGGGAGCTCGAGCGCGAAGAGGCGGGCGCGGAAGTTCTGGTTGAACCGGTATTCCGAGAAGCGGTATGACGTGCGGTTGCCGGCGTCGTCGTAAAAGTCGGCGCGCAGCGGCACGAGCCGCGCCCGGTCCACCCATATATTTATCTTGCGGAACAGCGCCGGTTCTTTTTTTAAATTTAGGCGTAGTTCGTACGCGCGGCCCGCGGTTTCCGCCGGTAGCGTGATGTCGTATTGCGCCGAGAAGTCCTCGAGCGTTTGCGGCAGGTTCGTAAGGTAAGCGAGGCCCGGGCCGCCGTAGCGGATGACCTGGTTGCCGCCCGCGGCGTAGGCGTACGTGAACTCGCCGTCGAAGATGACCGTCTGCTCGAGCGGTTCGCTCAGCTCGACGCGCAGGAGGTTCGGCGGCCGCGCGTAAAGCACCCCCGCGCTCGCCAACGTTTCGTCCAGGAAGGGCGACGACGTTACGACCGCGACGTCGGCGCGGAAGTCGCCCAGCGTCTCGTAGCGTTCGGCGACGCGGCGCAGCAGTTCCTCGGCGCTGACGGACGGCGGCTCGTCGTAAGGCCAAACCGCCGCGGTCGGAGCCGCGGCGTACGCGACGAGCCAGAACGCGATAACCGGTTTAGATAAAGTTTTCGTCACCCGGGCCGACCCCCGTATCCTCAAGTTCGTCCGGGGATTTTATCAGGACCCTGCGCCCCTTGGGGCCCTCGTCCGGTCCCACGATGCCGCGCCGTTCCATGAGGTCGATTAAGCGCCCGGCGCGCGCGAAGCCGATGCGGTAGCGGCGCTGGAGCATGGAGACGGAGGCCTTTTTTTGGGAGACGACGAAGGCCACGGCCTCGTCGAAGAGCTCGTCGTCGTATTCCGCGTACGTTGCCCCGGGCGACTCCGGCTCTTCGGCGACTTCGCGTACGGAGGCCAAACCTTCGGGCGCTTGTTGCGCCGCCCAGAACTCCACCACGCGCCGCACCTCGTCTTCGCCGACGTACGCGCCTTGGATGCGCTCCGGCTCCGGCGCGCCCGTGGGAAGGAACAGCATGTCCCCTTCCGGGAGGAGGTGTTCCGCCCCCGCGCGGTCGAGGATGGTCCGGGAATCGACCTGGGATGAGACGCTGAAGGCAATGCGGCTCGGGAAGTTGGCCTTGATGACGCCCGTGATTACGTCCACGGAAGGCCGCTGCGTCGCCACGACGAGGTGGATGCCGACGGCCCGCGCCATCTGCGCCAACCGGACGAGTTGTTCTTCCACCTTGCGCGCTTTCTCGCGGACCATTAAATCGTTCAACTCGTCGACGACGACGACGACGTAGGGGAGAGGCCGCCCTTGTTCCTCGTCCGCGTCGGCGGGTATCCGCTCCGCGAGCTGGCGTTTTCCCTCCGGCGTCGCGAAGAGCCGGTTATACGCGTCGATGTTGCGGGCGCCTACCGCGGCGAGGAGTTTGTAGCGCCCCTCCATCCGCCGCACTACCGCCTTGAGCGCCGTCACCGCCTCTTCTACCTCGGTGAACAGCGCCTTATCGTAGCGTTTGTGCGGTATTTCTTTGAATACGGCGAGGTCAACGCGCTTGGGGTCGATGATGAGGAATTGTACCTCTTCCGGCGTCGCCGTCATCAGGAGCGACGTTACGACCGAGTTTAAAAAGATGCTTTTGCCGGAGCCGGTGGCGCCCGCGACCAGGAGGTGCGGCGTCTTCGTTAGGTCCGCGGTGACGACCTGGCCGTCGTGGCGCCGCCCCAACGGTACCGTCAATTTGGAACGTTGACGGCCCCTCTTGAACGCGTTGGTGGCCAACAGCTCCCGCAGGACGACGCGCGACGCCACCGGGTTCGGGACGTCGACGGCGACGGCTCCCCGGCTCGCCAGGCTGGCCACGGTGATGCCCGGCACCGCCATATTGCGCGCCAGGTCTTCTTCTAGCGACTTCATCGCGCCGAACTTCTGGCCCGGCGCGAGCTCGACCTCGAAGCGGGATACGCGGGGGCCGACCTTTATCTCGCGGACGCGCCCTTCCACGTGGTAGGATGAGAGCGCGGCCTCGAGCCGCTTCTTGCATTCGTTGAGGTAGTCTTTCGATATCTCCTCTTTGGGCGGCTCGGGGGGCGCGAGGAGGTCGCGCGGTGGCAGCCTGTAGCCGGCGCGGGGCCGCAACAAGGGTGCCGCCGCGGGCGCCGCCTCCGAGGGCGGCGGCGGGGCAGGCTCGAGAACGGCTTCTTCCGCGACTTCTTCGGGAGGCGCCGGGGCCCGGGCGACGTCGATTTCCTCTTCGTACCTTTCGATTTCCTCGCGCTTGAAGACGGCCCCGGCGACTCCGCCGGCCCACCTCAAGGTCGCGGCCGCGGCGTTCGCGAACCTTTTGGGCGTCACTCCCGCCAGGGCCCAGGCGCCGGCGAGGACGAAGGCCAAGCCCGCGAGTGCGAGGCCGAAGAACCTCCCTACGGCATATATGACGGCGTTGCGAAGGAATAGGCCTACGGCGCCGCCCCGCCCTACGGCCTCGCCGAACGCTACTTCGTCGTCGCCGCCCGCCGTTAGGGCCAGAAGTGCCGCGCCGAAGAACACGGCCAACGAGTAGACGATAAGTCTGAACTCCCGCGCGAGCGACACGCCGCCCCGGAATTGGAAATAGGCCCACAGCGCGAAAAACAAAGGAAGGGTGAAGGCAGCCAAGCCGAGCGTCTCGAGTAGCCAGAACGAGAGCCACGCGCCCGCGATGCCCAATTTATTTTCAACCGGTCGGCCCGCGGCGCTTAAGGCCGTGGGGTCGTTCGCGTCGTGGCTGGCGAGGCTTAGCGCGCAAACGACGGCGGCGATAACGAGGACGAAGCCGAGCAGCTGCCGGCCGTACCTGAAGCCTTCGTCCGTCCTTTTTTTGCCGCTGATTTTCGCCATACTTGAGGTAATTAGTATATTTTAATTATGACAGGCCTTCCGACGTGGCGCCCGAGCCGCCTACCGCGCCGGCCCCGCCCTCGTCGGAGTATATCATATGGGTGCTTGCTACTTTTGTAAAATTCGATTAAATGAGAAGGGCGGACAGGCCGAGGGCGCCGCAATACGCGCCGAACCAGCCGAAGCCGCGCCCCCGTACCGACGCTAGGACGACGTATATCGCCGCCAACGCCGCGGCGAACGCTACGACGGCCGCGAGCGCCAACCCCGCCCAGTTCCCCTCGAAGCCTTCGATTTTACCCGCCTCCAGAAAGGCCGCGCCCAAGACCGCCGGGACCGAAAGCAGGAACGAGAACGCGGCCGCTTCTGCGCCCGCGAGGCCTACCGCGAGGCCCGCGACGATCGTCATCCCGGACCGCGAAATTCCTGGCGCGACGGCCAACGCCTGTGCTCCGCCTACCGCGAGCGCCGCGGCGAAGCCCAACGCCGCGAGCTTTGCGTCGCGTCTTTTGAGAAAGGACGACGCTACGAGCACCGCCGCGGTAAAGAGCAACGCCGCGCCGACCGCCCGGCCGCTTTCGAAGAGCGGCTCGATTTTATCTTCGAGAACGATGCCGACTGCGGCCGCGGGGAGCGACGCCACGGCTACGAGCCCGACGAACCGGAGCCAACCTCCCGGGCCGCGGGCGGAGGCCGCGAATATCGTCCTCAGGCGCCGCCGGAAATATATGACGATCGCGAGCGCCGTCGCGACGTGCAACGCGACCTCGAGCACGATCCCCGGCGGTTCGATCCCCAAATATTTTTGCGCCAGGACGAGATGCCCCGACGACGAAACGGGTAAGAATTCCGTCAAACCCTGGACCAAACCCAGCGCGGCGTAACCAACTAGCTCGGGCGTGCTCTTCTCCTCTTCGCGTTATTTTCGGAATACTATCAGCTTGCCCCGTCGAAGTCAATAATCAATAAAAAATCATCGCCTTGCGGCGATTCGGTTTGGCGCGTCGGTAGTGGGAAGTTGTGCGGTCTCCGGTATTTTTATTGTATATACCCGAGCGCCCGCAGGTCCGCCGCCGCCTCGTTGTAATCCTCGAGCGAACGCGGAGAGCGTCTTTCGGCCACCGCCTCCTTCCAGCCCTTCAACTGCCGACGCAATAACTCGGCGACGTCGTCCTCTACCAACGGTTGTCGTTCGTGTGGGTCGCGGCTGAGGTCGTAGAATTCACCCGGGCCGTCCATATGGTCGTGGTACAAGATAAGCTTCCAAGGCCATACGATTACGGCGTCTTGCCGATCGGGTTTGAATTCCGAGGTTACGATAAATGAGCTCCCGGCGAAGACCGGCTTGGCGGGGCCGGCCGAGCTTTCCATCGGCAGGGGTTCACCTTGCATCGTCTTGGGAATTGCTATCCCCGCCAGCCGAAGGATCGTGGGTGCGAGGTCGACTTGACTCGCGGGGTATTTTACGGCCGCGGGCGCCTTGCCGGGGACCGAGATCAGGAGTGGCACGCGGGTGACGCTTTCGTAGACCGATTTGCCGTGGTCGATGTGCCCGTGTTCCAAGAACTCCTCGCCGTGGTCGCTGGTTATTACGACGATCGTGTTTTTATCGCGGGCTAACGTTGGGAGGACCATCGGCGCCAGCAGGTCGTCGACGTACGCGCATTCGCCCTCGTATAGGCGGTGGTGGGCGAACCGGCGCTTTTTCATTTTCGGGTAATACTCTTTTATGAACGGCGCGTCGCGGGGTTCGTAATACCCGGGGGGCGGGGTATAGGGGACGTGGGGATCCATATAGTGGACCCAGAGAAAATACGGGCGGCGGTGCCGACGGGCGACGTAACGGCCTAAAAGCACGGTGAGGGCTCGGCTGGCTTGAGAGCCGGCGTCCCGGTGGACGATTTCCCTCAGCGCGGCGCCGTACCAATTAGTATGGAAGAAGCAAATCGCGCTGAGGATTGGCGGCCAGTCCCAAAAGACGTAGTGGTCGAAGCCGTCCACGAGGCGGTGGTGACGGTCCAGCAAGCGGTTCGAGACGAACGCCGTGGTCTCGTAGCCTTCGGCGCGGAAGACTTGGGCCAGCGTGGGGCTCACGTAGTCCCTGCGCGGCCCCGAGCGGGCGCGGTGCGAGTCTACGTGTTGGCCGGTGAATACGGCGCCCATGGAGGGAATAGTCCAAGGCGCGCACGACCACGCCCGGCTATAGACGAGCGCGTTGTTCCGGGCGTACTCGTAGAGGTGCGGCATCAGGTTTCGGCGGAAGGTGTCCGCCCGCCACGCGTCCAGGATGATCATGACGACGTTGGGGCCGCGGGGTATGGGTCGACCCGCCCCTTCGACGTGACGGCTCGAGACCGCCAAGGCAAACCCGATGGTTCCCCAGGTCATAAGGAGTTTACCCGAGGCCCGCCACCAACGCCGCCCGGCCGCGAACCGTTTCAGCACTATCGTGAGCCCTACCCCCAGGACGAGAAAGAAAGCCCAGTACGCAAAGAAAGGGCCTACTTCGCCCAGGTCTAGTTTTAAGGGCCCGAGGTCTAATTTCCCTTTGCGTAGCAGGCCGGCGACAAACCACCCCGCGCTCGAGGCCGCGAATGCGCCGACGGCGGCGGCGCCCCGCCACCTCGCTCGGGCGGGAGCACGCTTTTTCCTCGTCACGAGTCTCTTGGCGAGGCCGACCGCGGCCGCGACCAGGAGGGCGACCAGGACCACCGCGGCGTAGAAGACCGAGCGGCCGTATATGGACTCGAGCAACCGGTCGGGTTGCCACGTCGCGTGGGGCGGCCAAAAGTGGTTCAAGACCGCCTCCGTCGTTCC
>WVWN01000027.1:0-4695 GCA_011773985.1 Candidatus Zixiibacteriota bacterium
CGTCAATTCCTTTGAGTTTCAACCTTGCGATCGTACTCCCCAGGCGGGGCACTTAATGCGTTGGCTTCGGCACGGAAAGGGTCGATGCTTCCCACACCTAGTGCCCATCGTTTACGGCCAGGACTACCGGGGTATCTAATCCCGTTCGCTACCCTGGCTTTCGTGTCTCAGCGTCAGTATCGGGCCAGAGAGCCGCCTACGCCACCGGTGTTCCTCACGATATCTACGCATTTTACCGCTACACCGTGAGTTCCACTCTCCTATCCCGTACTCGAGGTCGGCAGTATCGAGCGCAGTTCCACGGTTGAGCCGTGGGATTTCACACAGGACTTACCAAGCCGCCTACGCCCCCTTTACGCCCAGTAATTCCGGACAACGCTTGCCCCCTACGTATTACCGCGGCTGCTGGCACGTAGTTAGCCGAGGCTTTCTTGGGAGATAACGTCAGCTCGAGCGGGTATTAACCGCCCGCCTTTCTTCTCTCCCGGCAGAGGTTTACAACCCGAGAGCCTTCATCCCTCACGCGGCGTCGCGTCATCAGGCTTTCGCCCATTGTGAACGATTCCCGCCTGCGCCTCCCGTAGGGGACAGGGCCTTGTCTCAGTCCCTGTGTGGCCGAACGCCCTCTCAGGCCGGCTAGCCATCATCGCCTTGGTAGGCCGTTACCCCACCAACAAGCTAATAGCCCGCGGGCCCATCCGTCGGCGCCAGCTTGCAAGCAGAGGCCGGCTTTCTTCCCCGGCTGATGCCGTCTGGGGACCGTATACGGTATTAGCTCGCCTTTCGGCGGGTTATCCCATACCGACGGGCAGGTTGCCCACGTGTTACTCACCCGTTCGCCGCTTTATGCACTCCCCGAGGGGAGCTTTAATCGCACGACTTGCATAAGCTTATGCGCGCCGCCAGCGTTAGTCCTGAGCCAGGATCAAACTCTCCATGGCAACTTTACTCCTCCCCCGAGGGGGAGGGGATTGGCAAGATTTAGCTCGCCGCCGAAAAATGGAAATACTTCTCCGGCGGCCGCTGTGGGCTTTCAGCGGAGCTTGGTGAATCGCACGCCTTCAGTTGTCAAAGATCGTAGCGGCCCCTCTGGGCCATCTTTATATATAACATAGGGGGGCGGGCTTGTCAAGCGAAATGTTGGACGTTTCTCGCCCCTCCGAATTCGCGGAACCGCCAAGCCTCTTGCTCGCCCCGTCACCCCCGCAACCCCGGATAACTACAAGGCCACCCGCGCCCGAAGGCAAGGCGCCAAGGTTGCTCCGTTATTATTGCGTTTCGTACGCCGGGCCAGTAGGGGCGACTGGCCAGTCGCCCCTACTCCCGCTTTCATTACGTCACCTGCCGTTATTAACCTAGGCGCTTTTATAATATAGCATAATTATTCGGTGGGTGGTATAAGATCCGGATATATAAAAAAGGGGCGAGCCTTTTGCTCGCCCCGTTGCGCGCGTACGTACCTCGCTAAGTTATTTATATAGCGCTTTCAGGCGGCCTAGCGACGTCGGCGCGACGCCCGACTCGCTCGACCCGCCCGACCCCATTTTAATTTTCCCCGAGCGTTTGAAGTATTGGATGCGGTCGTTAACCGTATCGGCGACGTAGACGGTACCGTTAGGCGTTACGGCGACGCCGATCGGGTAATGGAACTCGCCGTTCCCCGTGCCGTCCGAGCCCCATTTGCCCAGGAAGCTACCCGTGGCCGTGAAGTATTGGACGCAGTGGTTGTACATGTCGGCGACGAAGACCGTGCCGCTAGGGGCTACGGCGACGCCCCGGGGATACTTGAACTGGCCGGGGCCCGTCCCCCACGAGCCCCATTGGCCCAGGTAGGAGCCCGTCCCGGTGAAGTATTGGATGCAGCGTTTATAAATGTTGGGGGCGTAGACTGTTTTGCCGCTACGGGCGACGGCGACGCCCTCGGGTCCCTCGAAGTACCACTCGCCGAGGTAGGACCCGTTCAACGTGAAGTATTGGATGCGTTTGTTATTGCGGTCTATGACGTAGACCTTGCCGTTAGGCGTTACGGCGATGCCCATAGGATATATGAACTGGCCGGGTCCCGACCCCCACGAGTCCCATTTGCCCAGGAAGCTACCCGTCGAGGTGAAGTATTGGACGCGGCTGTTATAGCCGCCTTCGGTTACGAAAACGGTTCCGTTACGGGCTACCGCGACCCACAACGGCTCTTTGAATTGGCCGGGTTCCGACCCCCACGAACCCCATTGGCCCAGGTAGGACCCCGTAGCCGTGAAGTATTGGATGCGGTGGTTATTGCAATCGGCGACGTAGACGTTGCCGTTAGGCTTTACGGCGACGCCGAACGGACGGTAGAATTGGCCGGGGCCTGTCCCATACGTGCCCCACTGGCCCGCGTATACGTACGCGGCGTTGGCGGCGCCGGCGAGGAAAAACGCCGCGATAAAGATAAATAAAAACTTTTTCATCGTTAGACCTCCGGTCTCCTAAAGAACGGTTAAAAGATGTCCCTCGGGTTAAGTGTAAAAAAACCCAGCGGCCCTCAGCGGGACCTCGATAGTATCCAGCCGCCCGACGTTAGTTAAACAGCGCTTTCACGCGACCCAGCGACGTCGGCGCGACGCCCGACTCGCCCGACCCGGCCGATTCCATTTTAATTTGCCGCGAGCGTTTGAAGTATTGGATGCGGTGGTTATTCGTATCGCCGACGTAGACTGTGCCGTTAGGCGTTACGGCGACGCAAGCCGGGCTATCGAATTGGCCGGGGTCCGACCCCAACGAGCCCCACTTCCCCAGATAGGAGCCCGCGGCCGTGAAGTATTGGATGCGGTCATTATCGCGGTCGGCGACGTAGACTTTGCCGTTAAGGGCGACGGCGACGCCCCGCGGACAGTTGAACTGGCCGTCGCCCGTCCCGTACGAGCCCCATTTGCCCAGGAAGCTCCCCTTGGCCGTGAAGTATTGGACGCGATGATTAGCTAAATCGGCGACGTAGACTTTGCCGTTAGGCGTTACGGCGACGCCGACCGGGCCTATGAATCGGCCGGGGCCCGTTCCCACCGAGCCCCACTTCCCTAGATAGGAGCCCGTCGCGGTGAAGTATTGGATGCGGTGGTTGTTTGAATCGGCGACGTAGACGTTACCGTTAGGGGTTACGGCGACGCCTGCCGGAAAATTGAACTCGCCGTCGTCCGACCCCCACTCGCCCCACTTGCCGAGGAAGGAACCGCTCGAGGTGAAGTATTGGATGCGATGATTAGTGAAATCGGCGACGTAGACTTTGCCGCTAGGGGTTACGGCGACGGCTACGGGAAACTTGAACTCGCCGTCGCCCGACCCGTACGAGCCCCATTTGCCCAGGAAGCTCCCCGTGGCCGTGAAGTATTGGATGCGGTGGTTCATGTAATCGGCGACGTAGACGTTGCCGTTAGGGGTTACGGCGACGCCGTACGGGTTGGCGAATTGGCCTTCGCCGAAGCCGTACTTGCCCCACTCGCCCGCGTACACGTACGCGGCGTTGGCGGCGCCGGCGAGGAAAAACGCCGCGATAAAGATAAATAAAAACTTTTTCATCGTTGGACCTCCGGTCTCCTAAAGAACGTTAAAAAATGTCCCTCGGGTTAAGTATAAAAAAACCCCGCGGGCCCTAAGCGGGACCTGGGTAGTACCTAGCCACGGGCGTCATGCGCGGCGCCGAGCAAGACGGGCCATAGACCTTAAATGTAATAATAATAACTTACTCCCTTAGATTTAATTATAGCCGGTTACGCCGTCCCTGTCAAATTAAAAAAGGGACGAGCCTCTCGCTCGCCCCGTAACGCCCCCAAATCCGGATAATTATATCGCCCCCCCGCCTGAAGCCAAGGCCCCAAGGTTGCTGCGTTATTATTGCGTTTCGTACGTCGGGCCGGTAGGGGCGACTCGCCGGTCGCCCCTACCGGAGCGGCGGCCTCGCCCCCTGCGCCGTGACCTTTCTTTATTTAAAGCCCGTGAAGTGGTAGACGTAGATGACGTTATCGCGGCTCAGCGTCGCGGCCCAGACGTCGTCTTCCGCGACGGCCCGAATTATTATGGGGTTGTAGCGCTCGTACGGCCAGGGGTAGGACGTGAAGCTCTCGCCGTCGTAGAACCAACTCTCCTCGCCCGCGAGCCAGCCGTACGCCGGCGAGACGAAGTCGGCGTCGTCTAAGGCCCGGGCCGTCGCCGGCGAGGTTAACTCGAGCCAGGCCGCGCCGTCGTAATGGTACAACGCGGACCGGTCGCCCCGCCTTCCCAAAACCCAGCCGTCGGCGGGGCCGGTGAAGTCGAGCGCGTTGTAGTATTCCACCCTCGCGCCGGGGATTTCGACTTCCTTCCACCAGCGGCCTTGCAGCCGGTAAACGTGCCGGCTCGAGGCGCTATCGTACCCGTACGCCCAGCCGTCATCCGGGGCCAGGAAGTAGAGTTTTTCCAGAACGACCGCCGCCTCCCATTCGCGCGTCCAGCGCCGGCCGCCGTAGCGCAGAAGGGTCCCCTCGTTCGTCGGCGCCTCGGCGCCCGATGCCGCGGCCCAGCCCAGCTCCGGCGTCAGAAAGAAAATGTCCTGGACGTACTCGAGCGGATATCCCGTGTCCACCGTCTCCCAAAGGTTGCCGTCGAAGTGGAAGAAGTCGGCCTTGGCGGTCGGCTGTCCCCCCACCCAGACCTCGCTCGACGACGGCGCGGATATCGCGCTCA
>WVWN01000027.1:4731-7516 GCA_011773985.1 Candidatus Zixiibacteriota bacterium
ATACGCGCAGGCCCAACCGTCGTCTCGCGCGGAGAACCATACGTCCTTGAGGGGGCGGGTGGGCGGCTCGTCGAACACGAACGCTACCCTCCACGGGCTGTTGGGGTTCGGCTTGGGCGGCCTGGCGCCCTCGTCGCCGCACGCGGCTAACGTCAACGCGCACGTCCCGGCGAACGCGACGACGCGCGCACTTTTAATCCGTTTTCTCCTCAGTTGGCTCACCTTATTCCCTCAGGCGGCGAACGGTCCTCAAATTCTTCCGGTCCCAGTCGCCCTCCTGCGGCGTCTCGAGGACCATCGGGAGGTGCGGGAGCTCGGGGTGGTTGATAATTTTTTTGAAACCTTCCCGGCCTATGGTCCCGAGGCCGATGTGTTCGTGGCGGTCGAGGCCGCTACCCGCCTGGGCCTTGGCGTCGTTCAGGTGAACTATTTTTATTTTATTTATGCCGACGAATTCGTCGACCTCGGCCAGGATGCGCTCGAGGCCGTCGCCGGCGGGGGAGAGGTCGTAACCCATGACGTGGCCGTGGCACGTATCCACGCAAAGGCCGAGCCGCGCTTGGGCCTTTTTCCCGGCCTTTTTATATAGCGTCGTCAGCTCTTGAAAGGTCGTGCCCACCTGGTTCGACTTGCCCGCCGAGTTCTCCATGAGAATCGTTACGCCGGCTCGCGGCGTAGCCTCGACGGCCCGGCGTAAGGCCGCGGCGGCGCGCTTTCGCCCTGACGCGAGGCCCGCGCCGCGGTGGCTGCCGAGGTGCGTTATGAGGTATCGGCCGCCGAGGCGCGCGGTTCTTGTGACGGCGTCGACGAGTGCCGCCGTCGACTTCTCGTAAAGCTCGTCGTCGGGCGACGCGAGGTTGGGGAGATAGGGCATGTGGACGAAGAAGGGCTCGAGCCCCCGCCGCCGTACGCCGTCGCGGAACGCCGCCACGTCCTCCTCGTCGAGGGGCTTTTGTTGCCAGCCGCGCGGGTTGGAGGGGAATATCTGGAACGTCGTACAGCGTAGCGCCGCGGCGCGTTCCGCGGCGAGATGAACGCCGCCCGAGATGGATACGTGCACGCCGAGCAGAAACCTGTCTTCCGCCAATAGTTTCCCCTAAGACTTAAAAAAGCCGCCCGGGAGGGCGGCTCCGGCGCAGTCAGTTCGTTACTTGGGAGTTGCGGGCGCCTTTCGCGCGGGCTTGGTCGGTTTCGGCCGGGCCTTCTCCGCGGCCTTCGTCTTTTTATCCTCCATTATGGACCTTCCGCCGCGCGGCATCGCCGATAGTTTCGCGAGTATGAGCGATGTCACCATAAACATAATAGCCGCGGCCGTGGTCAGCTTTGCCAAGAACGTTCCCGGGCCCCGCCCGCCGAAGAACGATTCCGAGGCCGCGCCGCCCGCGCCGAAAACGCCCGATAGGCCGGCCCCTTTTCCCTTCTGGAGCAGGACGATTGCGATCATCGCGATGGCGAAAATTACGTGCGCCCCGACCATTACAGGTTGTATTACGTCCATCTCGAGCTCCTTCTTATAAAATATAACATATCCCGGGCGCGTCCGTCAATCTTATTTCTTACTCCCCGAAATGCATTATGGCTACGAACGACTCGGCTTTCAAGCTCGCGCCCCCCACGAGCGCGCCGTCGACGTCAGGTTCGGCCATAAGCTCTTTTACGTTCTCCGGGTTGACGCTGCCGCCGTAGAGGATGCGGAAGAGCTCGGCGGTTTCGCGGCCAAAAGTACCCGAGACGACCTCCCGGAGCAACGCGTGCGCTTCCGCGGCGGCGGCGGGGGTCGCCGTTCGGCCGGTGCCGATGGCCCATACCGGCTCGTATGCGACCGCGGCCTTGGCCGCGTGCGCGACGCTAACGCCGGCTAAGGCCGCCTTCACCTGGCCGCGCACGAGGTCCTTCCAACCGTCGCCGGCCTCGCGCTCCTCCAGCTTCTCGCCGACGCATATGATCGGTTTGAGGCCGTGGGCAAGCGCGGCCCGCACCTTTTTATTTACCACGTCGTCCGTCTCGTGGAAGTATTGGCGCCGCTCGGAGTGGCCCACGATTACGTACTCGACGCCCAGGGCCGTAAGCATTGGGGGCGAGACTTCGCCCGTGAAAGCGCCCATCTCTTCGTAGAAAACGTTCTGGGCACCCAGCTTGACCGCGGAGGCCGCGAGCTCGTCGGCGACCGCGGCCAGCGCCGTAAACGGCGGGCACACGACGACCTCGACGTCCCCGACGCCCGCGGCGCCGTCCCGGACGGCCCGGGCAAGCGCCCGCGCCTCCTCCGCGGTCGTATGCATCTTCCAGTTCCCGGCAATAAGCGGCGTACGCGCCACCGCGACTTCACCTCGGCATTCCTTCTTTAAGAACCGCCAGTAATATAGTTAAAAGTGCTCCCTTTTTCAAGCCCAAAGCGAGTTCCGTTTATTTGCTTTTACTCGGGCGTCGTTTCGGTTATATTTATTTTTATATGCGGCCTGCGACGACCGCATTCAGGAGGCGGCTTTCTGGAGGCAAGAGTAGAGATACCGCGCCGCAACCTCGCCGCGGAGCTTGAGCTAGCGGAAGAGTTGACGGTCGACCCCGCGCTCGCGCAGGTCTTATACGCGCGGGGTATAAGAGACGCCGGGGCCGCGGCGCGTTTTCTTTTTCCGAACCTCGCCTCGCTCACGCCCCCGGCCGATTTCCCGGACCTGGCCGAAGCCGCGGCGCTTATCGTCCAACGTTGCCAGCGTAAAGGTAAAAAAATCTTCGTTGCTGGCGACTACGACGTAGACGGCTTGACGGCCACGGCCCTTCTGGC
>WVWN01000027.1:7551-19221 GCA_011773985.1 Candidatus Zixiibacteriota bacterium
ACCGCGGACTGCGGCAGCCGCGCGCACGACGCGGTGGCCGCGGCGCGGCGGGCGGGCCTGGCCGTCGTCGTTACGGACCACCACCGCCTCGAGCAAACGCTGCCGCCGGCGAACGCGGTGGTCTCGCCCCACCGGCTGCCGGAAGGCCACCCGGCGCGAAGTCTGGCGGGCGTCGGCGTGGCCTTCAAATTGGCCCAGGAGATTATAAGGCTGAGCGGCCTCGCGCTCGACCCTTCGTCGCTCTTGCCCTTCGTCGCGATGGGGACCGTCTGCGACGTCGTCGACCTCGACGGTGAGAATCGTCCCCTCGTCGCGGGCGGCCTGGCCGCTTTTCCCGGGGAGTTGTCCCCCGGTTTGGCCGCGTTAACGGCGGAGGCCGGTATTGAGGCCCCGGTGACTTCCTGGCATTTGGCGTTCGTTCTCGGGCCGAGGGTCAACGCCGCCGGCCGCCTGGGCCACGCCGAATACGCGTTGGAACTTTTACTCGCCGGGGACGAAGGGCGCGCGCAGGCCGTCGCGCGCAAGCTGGAGGAGTTTAACCGCCGCCGGCGGGCATTCGAAGAACGCGTCGCCGCGGACGTTTTCGAGCGGGCGCCGGCGCTGGTGGCGTCCGGCCGTAGGTCCATCGTTCTGGCGGGCGAGGGGTGGCACCCGGGCGTTATCGGCATCGTCGCCTCGCGTGTGGTCGAACGTTTTTACAGGCCGACCGTGCTCGTCGCGGTGGAGGGCGACGTGGGTCGCGGTTCTTGTCGGGGTATACCTCTTTTCGACGTCCACGAGGCTCTCGAGGCGTTGAGGGGTTACCTCGGTCGTTTCGGCGGCCACCGGTCGGCCGCGGGTTTCGAGATCGAAGCCGGGAAGATACCGTCCTTTGCCGACGCGTTCGAGGCGTTTGCCGCGGAACGCCTCGACGACGACGCGCTGCGCCCGGTTTTCCGCGTTGACGGATACCTCCCTCTGGCCGCGGCAA
Organism: Candidatus Zixiibacteriota bacterium; assembly: GCA_011773985.1. Taxonomy (GTDB): domain Bacteria; phylum RBG-13-66-14; class B26-G2; order WVWN01; family WVWN01; genus WVWN01. The sequence continues at coordinate 8,522 of WVWN01000027.1, forward strand.
ATATAGCCCTCGCCGAGGACCTCGCGCTCCTCGAGCCGGTGGGGCAGGCCAATCCCGCGGCGACCTTCTTTTCCGAGACGCATGTCGCGGAGGAGACGCAGCGGGTGTTTAAAAACGCACACTTGGAAGTCTTCGCGGCCGCCGGGCCTACGCGTATCCGCGCCGTGGGTTTCAACCTAGCGCCGGGAGGCGGAATACTCGAGCCGGGCGAATACGGCTTCGTGCATACCCCTACGCTCGACGAATGGCGGGACCGGAAACGCCTCGAGCTGCGCCTCGGCCATATAAAACCTCTCCCCCCGCGCGAGGGCGGGGAGCGGCGCCCGATTAAATTAACGGACCGGCGTGGGCACGACGTAGAAGAAGACGTTCGGGGAGCGGGGACTTCTGGGGAGGCCGTCTTCGGCCTTCCGGAACAGCGGCGTCTCGCGGCGGGATGCGAGTTCGTAGCGTACGCCCGTTGTTGGGCCGCGGCCGGCCGGAAGTGGCGTCGCCTTTGGCTCGCCGCGCCCCCTTTCGACGCCCATCGCCTCGCGGTTCTTCTGGCTTCGGCGGAGGAGTTGGTTTTCGCATTCGGCGAACGTGAGGCTTCGGCGGCGAAAGAATTTTTATCCCATTATTATCCGGACCGTACGCGGCTGACGGAGGTTTATCGAACGATGCGCGAGGAGGGAGTGGCGGCCGTTGAAGGCGACGACGAAGGAACGCGGCGGGCCGTGGCCATCTTCGAAGAGTTGGGTTTACTCGAGGAACGGGGCCGGGGCGTCGTGGCGTTGGAAACGGAGGAGCTCCGGGCGGGAAATGCGGCGCGGAGGTCCCTCGAGGATTCCCCGCTTTTTCGCCGGTGCGAGCGCCGTCGGCGCGCGGCCGAGGAATTCGTCGCGGCGCTTTGCCGCTGGCCCGCGGCGGCGTTAGAGCGTTTGGCCGCGGAGCTTACGGCGTCGGTTTGCGACCTTGACACCCGCGTCGACGTTCTTTAATATGGGCCAAGTTTTTATTCTCTAACTGAAGTGATACGCATCGCGACAATCCACCCCGACGTAGTCGCGGCCGAGCGTTTACGGCTTGGCGCGCCGCGTTTCAATGCGGAATGGCTCGAGCTGTTCAACGCGAGCGGCCGGGCCACCGACGTATATCGCTACTTCGTCGTAAACGCCGGGGGCGAGGGGTTCACCATAACCTTGCCCCGGCGCAAGAAGTTGGTACTCGGGCCGTATCAATCTCTCGTAATATTTTCGGGGCTTCCGGATAATCCCGCCGACCCGCCGGCGTGTTACCTCGCGAACGAGGCGATGCGGTTATTCCTCAAACGCGATTCGTATTTTTGGGATCTCGAGGAGGATGACGCGTACTTGTATTCGTCGCGGGAATCTTACGTCGAGAACCCCGATAGCTACCTCGACCATTACCGTTATAAACGTCGCTCCGCGCGAATCATTATTCCCCGTGAGTCTTGACGGAGGTGCGCCCTTATGGATCTCGCCGATGTTACTTCGTTGCGCCGGCGTCTCTTCCGCGAGAAGCGAAGCCGTCTTGAAGAGTTGCTCGAGGTTCCGCTTCTCTTATATTGGGGGAAGTGGGAAGGGCCGAACATTCGGGCTTTGACGTTGGCCGAAGAATTTACGAGGCCGACGTTTTTTTTATGCGCGCCCGGGAATCACACCGTCGCGTTCGTCCAACAAATCGAGACGGACCAATTGGCGGCCCTCGCCGAGGAAATCGACGTTATTCCTTACCGCACGACCTCGGCGCTCAAAGACGAGCTCGGCGCTCGGCTTAGGCGTTACGACGAGGTCGCCGTCGAGGCGTCGACGGATTTCTTCGCCCTCGACCGCTTTCCGCCCTATTATTTGAGTTTCGTTTCCGCGGTCGTAAGAGTGCGCGACGGCGACGACGTCCTGGTCCCGTTCCGGGCGGTCAAGTCGCCGCTCGAGCTGGCGTTGATGAAGAGGGCGTCCGAGGTTACGATGGCTGCGTTCGCCGAACTCGAGGAGATGGTTCGCCCGGGCGTAGGCGAGGAAGAGGTCGTCGATTACCTTTTGCACAAATCCTTGGAGTTGGGCGACGGGCCGGCTTACTTCCCGATCGTGGCTTCGGGGCCGCGGTCCCGACATCCCCACCCCTACCGCCGCTCGACGAAAGAGGTCGAGGCCGGCGAGCGCGTCGTCGTGGATTACGGCGTGGACGTTTTGGGTTATAAGGCCGACGTGACGCGGACCTACGTTGCCGGCGGGGAAGCGAGCGAAGACCCCTACTACGGCATCAGCCTAGAGTTGGCCGAGCTCGTGCGGACCGTGGACCTGTCCAGAATTACGCCGCTCGAGTTGGGGAAGCGGGTCGCGTCCGTCGTCAAGGAGGCGGGCTTGAGCGACCGCGAGCGCCACGGTTACGGCCACGGCCTCGGCGTCGAGGCGCACGACCCCCACCCCTACGTCGTCGCGACCCCTATGCCCTGGTTGGAGCGGCCCTTCGAGGACGGCATGGTCTTCACTTTCGAACCGGGGTTCTACGACGAACGGGGTGGCTTCCGAATCGAAGACGACTACGTCGTCTGGGGAGGTCGGGCCGTACCGATGCAGGAATTCGAGCCGCCGGCCTGATTCCCCCGGGAAAGCGCCGGGCCGTTCGCGCGTTATTTATTTCCACGGCGGCCCGCCCTCGGCTTCGGAAATAAATTAAAGGGCGCCGCGAAGGTCGTGGCAAAGCGACGGGATGGTACCCTCAGCGCATAATACGTGGTTGCCCTTGGTGACGGCGTTTGCTTGCGGCCTTGCCGCGGGCCTGGCGTCGCTTTACGGGCGGCGCAAGGCGGCGGCGGAAACGCGGACCCCTACGACGTTGGCCTGGGCCCTCGCGGCGATTTACTTAGTTGTCTTCGTAACGCTGGCCGTGGGTCGTTTTTATAACCTCGCTTATTGGGGTTGGGATTTGGGCGAATACGCGAGCGTCGCTTATAATACGGCGCACGGGCGGGCGTTCACGCATACGTTCCGGGGTGCCGTCTGTTACTTCGACCACTTTGCGCCGCTCCTCTTCGTTATAAGCCCCCTCACGTACGTTTTTCGGGAACCTGTTTACCTCGTCGTTATAATCGCGACATCCGCGGCGGCGAGCGTCATCCTCGTATATTTTTTGGCGGCGGCGCGGGGTGCGCGTTGGCCGGCATTTGCGCTCGCGGCCTCGTACGCGTTGTCGCCGTATCTCCACGGCGCGACGTTGTACGAGAACCCGCTGCGGGCGATGGCGGCGCCGCTGGTCTTAGCGGCGCTATTGTCTTTTGTGCGGGGGCGTTTCGGGTGGGGCGCCTTTTTCACGGCCTTCGCTGCCACGGCCTCGGAAGAGATGGCGGTTTACGCGGTAGTCGTTGCCGCGCTCGGCGCGGCGTTGTGCCGGCGGCGGCGGGCGGGCGTTTTATTAACCGTCGCCTTGGCCGTTTACGCGGGCGTAATATGCTTTTACGTTTACCCGAAGGCCGTATGGGGCGAGCCGCGGTTGCCGAATCTGGCCGCATATATGGACCGAGTGAGGGAAGGCGGCCTGTTAACTCTCTTCGAAGCGAAGGGCGTAGTACCTTTGCACACGCGCCTTTGGTACGCCGCCACGATGTTGGGCCCGCTGGCGGTTTTTTTACCGTTCGCCGGGATATCCTTGATTTTGTTATTGGCGCCCCTGTATGTTTTCTTAACGGTCGACAACCCGAGCATCTGTACGATCGGTTTCGGCTTTCCGTTCCAATTCCTGCCGTTCGCGTACGCCGCGGCCGCCTTCGGGCTCGCGCGCGTCACGGCGCTCCGGCGAGCCGGCCTAAGGCGGTTCCTTCTCGCGGCGGCTAGCGTAACGGCCGTGTCTTTCCAACTCGCTTCCATCGCGTTTTCGCACCGGACGTGGTACGCCGCGGTGGTGGCCGACCTTTTTCCGAAACATCATAAAATAGGAGCGCTCGCCGGCATAAGGAAGATTCCCCCCGGCGTCGCAGTTTCCGCGGACCAACCGGCGTTCACGCTCGCCGCACAGCGGCCGGTGGCGACTTTGTATCCGCACGGTTTAGGTTTGGATTATCTAAAAAAAGTAGACGCGGTATTTTTGGACCGCGACTTTCACCCCGCCCGCGGTTTTCCCTCCGATGCGGCGCGCCTCCGCGCCGCGGGTTTTTATCCCGCCGACGTAACGCGGGATTACGCTTACTTTACGAGGCGCCCGGGTAAGTTCTCTTTCGACGACGTATGGCGCGCGTGGTACGGCGTAATCAGCGAGTCGCACTTTCACGCCGCCGGCCGTTGCGCGAGGCCGCGGCGGGACCCCCGGGCGCCCGACGACGGCGTAGCGCTCCGTTTCGCGCGGGATGGGTTTTTGCTCGAGCGCGAACGTTACTTCTTCCCGCCGGGCCGGTACAATTTCGTGTTCTTGCTCGCGTGCGAGGAGGGCGAGTTCTGCCACGTCGTCGCGCGCGTAATCTTCCGCGACCCGCGTACGGGCGCGGCGCGGCGCGATATTTATAAGTGTTGGACCCTAAACGCCGACGGCGAGTTTCACGGTTACCGGGCTAAATTCAAGATCGGAAAACCGGCCGTCGTCGAAATCGGCCTGGCGGGAACGGCCCCTTTTAACCTTGACGGCGTCGTAGTCGAGGGTAATAATTACAACTTGGAGAAGGCCGCCCGCTATTGTCCCTGGCCGCTCGTGCCGCGTAATACGCGGCCGGGAGGAACGCGGCGTTAACAGGGCGACCCGGGAAGCTTCCGGCTTGAGGGAAGGCGTTTCGTAAACACGTGGGCACACACAAAATTATCAAAGGATACTGGTCGAAGGTCGCCGCGGCGGGGTGGCTGTACGGGTGTGCTTTCGGCGCGTTCGAGGTCGGTAGATTGTTTTGGGGCCACGGTTCGCAAATGCCGCGGTTGCGGAACGTCGCGGTCGCCGGGGCCACCGTGGCCGGGGACGTCGTAATCTTTCTTGCGGCGGCGCTCGCGGTCGGCGCCGCATTATTTTTGGCTCAAAAGTTTTCGCGCTTCGCGAGGCGGAACGCCGGCGTTCTTTTGGAATATTCGTTATGGTATCTCTACGTCGCGCCCGCGGTTTTGTTGGCGGCGAGGGAGCGTTTTCTCGTGGGATTGCCGCGCGGCGCGCCGTCGAAAGTTGTAATGTTCGGCGGTGCGGCCCTGGCGGCGCTGGCGTTGGCCGGCGTGGCGTACTTAGTAAAACGCCTGGTTTTCCGGGGGCGGGTGAGGGTGGCGGCGATGGTCGGCGCAGGCGTGGTCCTCGCCGTGTTTTTCGTCCGCCCGACGGTCAGGGCGGCCGCCCGACCCGCATTCGACGGCCCCGACGTCGTCTTTATATCCTTGGACACGGTGCGCCGCGACCATCTCGGGTGTTACGGTTACGACTTAAATGCGTCGCCGAACGTCGACGCCTTCACCCGAGGGGCCATACTTTACGAAAACGCGATTTGCGTGCAACCGTCGACGAATCCTTCCCACGCGAGTATGTTTACCGGCCTGTACCCGGAGGAACACGGCGTGACGTCGAATTTCGTACCCTTGAAGGAGCGCCGGGGCCTGCTTGCCGAGATTTTAAACGAGAATGGCTACGACGCGGTGGCGATAATCGGCGGCTTCCCTTTGGACCGGCGGCTTTCCAACCTGGGGCGCGGTTTTTTAATTTACGACGATTACATTTGCGGCTGGTCCTATTTCCGGCACATGTTGGCCTACCGCGTCTTGACCGTGTTCAACAAGAAATTATACGGCGACCATAAACCTGCCCCCGCGGTGACGGCGGAAGCGCTGAGCTTGCTGAGAAAGAAGAGGTCGAGGCCGCTGTTCCTGTTTGTCCATTATTTCGACCCCCACGCTCCGTATTTTTATCACGGCCGCGCCGAAGAATTTTTCCAAGGCGCGGGGCCGCCCGATTTCGCGTCGCGGTGGCGAGAGTTTAACCGGTCCTGGCACCGGTATAAGGCCGGTACGGAGCCGCCCCCCTGCACGCCTGCCGTCAAGGCGCTGTACGACGACGAAATATTTTATACCGACCGAGCGCTCGCGGAGTTGTTCGCCCATCTCGAGGCGGCCGCCGGTTCCGGGCGAACTCTCGTTATGTTGGCGAGCGACCACGGCGAATCTTTCGGCGAGCACCGCAAAAAGTACCACGGCAACGCCGTCTACGATACGGAGACGGCGGTTCTGTTGGCCTTGAAACCTCCTTCGGGGCGCGACGGCATCCGCGTCAAGCAACAAGTCGAGAGCTTGTCCGTCGCCTACACCGCGCTAAGGTTCGCGGGCGTTCCCACGGAGCGGTACGAAGGAAAGAGGTCCGATCTCCTGGCTGTTAACCGGGACGACGCGGACGGGGGAATTTTCGGGTTTTCTCAGACGAGCCGCAAGTACGAGATTGCCGCGGGGCTTGCGAGAAGCCGTGCGTACGCCGTGCGCACTGCCGATTTCAAGATAATCTACGACGTGGAGTTGGACGAATACCGAGTCTATAACCTCGTGGATGACCCGGGCGAGACCGAGGATTTGGCCGCGGAGCTCGGCTCGGCGAGGTACGGAGCCGCCCTGGCCGCTTTACGTAGCCACGTCGTAAGGGGGGCGCGCGGCAAAGGCGAGGTCACCGTAAAAGGCGACTTGGCCGAGAAGTTGAGGTCGCTCGGCTATACGGACTGAGAGCCCTCGAGGGAAGGTTGGGCGGCCGGGGGCGAGGCCGTAGCGGGGTGCGTTTAAGTACGTCCTTCGTGCCGGGCTTCGTGAAGGTCTCCCGTACGTTTATAAATAATGTTAGGTTAAGTACGTTTTTATGTAATAAAAGTCCACGGCATTCCGAGGGAGCGATGGCCCGCGATTCAGCGGAGAAGCCGTTTGTTGGCGACGGTTGGGCAAAGTGACTTTTTTATCTTGACAAGGTGGCTCCGTTAAGTTACTTTGAGGACAAGCGGAAGCAATTACCGGAGGCTCAACGAACGTTAAACCCACCCGGGAGGTATAATAATGCCGTTCTATCACCGGAAAGGTAGCAAGACGTATCACATTAAGATGGGTTGCTCCAAGGTCCCGAGGAACGTAAGGACGAACGCCGAATGGGCGGTGCGCGCCTCCAAGCCTAAGGGCAAGATGTGCATCGAGTGCTCCGCGAAAGAGAAGCCGAAGGGCAAAAAGAAGGCTACGGCGAAGAAACGCGCGGCGAAAGCGCGCCGGCGGGTACGTCCTTGCTAGAAACTCAGGCGCGTAACGTTAGTTGAACCTGCCGAGGCTCAAGGCCTCGGCTTTTTTGCGGGAGGAGGTTTCTTATGGCGCGCTTCGGGAACGCCATTTTTGCTTGATTCCCGGGCGCGCGTGTGGTATAAAAAGGAGGAAGGGCCTATAGCTCAGATGTGGTTAGAGCGCGCGCCTGATAAGCGCGAGGTCACAGGTTCGACTCCTGTTAGGCCCACACGGCCCGCCCCAGGCGGGCTTTTTTAGCGCGCGCGGAAAAAGGTGCATAGGATGATTTCGCAACCGTCCGAAAGCTTTGGGGTTGTACGCCCGAGGAAGTCGGCGCCGCGCTCGGGGTTTTCCCCGAAGGTGGATTACGGTTTTACGGACGCGCGCTGTGGCCCTCAGGTGAAGACGAGGCGGAGGAAGGATGCCCGAGGATAAGTTGGACGAGCTCGAGCGCCGCGTTGACGCGCTCGAGCGGCGTGTTAAACTCGTGGAGGAGGGTTACGTCGAGGACGAAAGACGCAGCCGCCGCGCGCGCGCGGTGAATATGGGGCTGCGTGTCGCCGTCTACGTTATGTTCCTCTTGTTGATGGTGTTCTTATTCGTCGTCTTCAGGGTTCGTTTTTAAATAAATATGGGGCGTGCGATAATTTTTATTGGCGCGTTGTTCGGCCTCCTCGCTTGCGGCGGCGACCGGCCGCCGGCGCCCTATAACGTCACGGTAACGAGTGAGGGCGGCGCCGCGGAACTCCGCTGGGAAAGCGCCGCCGCGGATCGCTTCTTAATCCAACGGTCCGAGGGCGTGGACTTCAACTTCGTCGAGTTGGCTTGGACGCCGGGCGGCCAACGCTTTTTCACCGACGAAGAAGTCGTCCCGAACGAATGGTACTATTACCGCGTCGCCGGCTTTTACGAAGAGTGGGAAGGCGGGAAGGACGTGTTCAGTCCTTTTTCGCCCGAGGTTGGCGTTAAAATAAAATGACGACGTTTGTTCACGGGTCGTGACGCGGGCGGACCTCAAAATCGCGGCCGCCCTTTTTTTGACTTTCGTGGGCCTTTACGCGCTGTTAGCCCCCGGCCACTTCTACCTCCTCGACGCGTCGTTTAAGCTCACCGGGGCCGAGAACGTCGTTCGCCGCGGTCAGCTCCACTTCGAGCGCGACCAGGTCGGCAAAGAGTCGCGCATCGGCACCTACTTCTACCCGGGGCGCAATGGCCAGCTCTACATCCACTTTCCGCTGGGCGGCCTCTTCTGCTTTATCCCGCCGGTATTGTTCGCCGGCGCAATTACCAAAATTTTCCCCGCGCTCGCAGAATGGGACGTCGCCTACTCTTTCGCCGCGGCCAACAATATACCGTGGGCCGCGGCTACGGTAGTGCTTTTGTTCTGGCTCGCGCGACGCCTCGGGTGGCCGCCCCGTCGAGCTGCGGCCGCGGCCGTCATCCTGGGCGTCGCGACGCCGTTGTTGCCGTACGCGACGTATGACTTCAACGAGCCGGCGGCGGCGTTCTTCGCGCTCCTCGCGATGGCGCTTGTCGTCGTGGCGTGGGACGAGCGTTCGATTAAGTACCCGCTGGGCGCCGGCCTCGCCCTCGGCTTAGCGTTCACGGTCCGCTACGAGCTGCTCGCGTTCGCGGCGGCGGCCGGCGCGCTGTGGCTCGTCTTCGCTTTGGGCGACAGGTCGCGGTGGCGCGGCCTTCTGCTTTTCGTCGCCGCCTTCGCCGCGGTGGCGGCGGTAATACCTTCGTATAACTGGTACGCGCGGGGCGGCGCCGGCAACTTCGCCTACAACACGCTGCCGTTCTTCACCAATCTTACGAAGGTGCGGTTTGCGCCGCTCGAGGACGGCGGGGCGCTGCTCTTCGCCGGCCGCTTCTTATGGGTTTACTTCCTCTCGCCCAATATGCACAACGTCATTTTGTATTGCCCCCTTGCCGCGTTCGCGGTCGGCGCCGCCGGCGTCCTAGCCCGGACGTACGGCCCGCGGATATTATTTTTAATAATTCCGGCTCTCGGCCTGGCCGCGGCCGTGCTCTTCACGACGTACTCGAGCTGGGCCTGGGGCCTCCGTTACGCGTTCACCTTCTGGATCGTGCTCGCCGCGGCCGCGGTCCTCGCGCCGCGTCGGCGTCGATGGGTGCGCGTTCTCTTCGCCGTTTGCGCGGGGTGGGGGATTGCGCTTAGCGTCGTAGCCGTCGTCGCGGACTACCAACTCACGCAGAACGACATAGCGGTGGCCGTAATCGGCGACCCGACGCAGGTAAACTACCGCGGCTGGCTGCCGGAGGGGCGCTCGAGGCCGCGTTACTCGCAAATCCTGTGGCAGTTCAAATACGCGGGGCTGGCCGTCGCGCGGACCGTAGACTACTACGTCCACCGCGGCGAGCTGCGCTGGCTCGACAGGCCGCCGCCCGGCCTCAAGGGTGACGACCGCGCCCTCTTGGACATTTGGCCGGTGTACGCGCAGGTTCGGTGCGGCGCGCCGGCCGCGGCCGTATGGCCGCCGTACCTGTTATTATTAATAGGGACCGTAGCCGCGGCCCGTTGGCTCAAGCGCCTAGTAGACCGCTCGGCCTAACGCAGGGGCCGACCTTTAGGTCGGCCCGTGGCAGGGTAAACACGCTGAGGGACGCGGCGGCGTCGAAGTGGTTGACGTTGCTTAGGGTTCGTATTAAAATTAAATAAGAAAGGCGGGGGCGTAGCTCAGCTGGAAGAGCGGCGGCTTTGCAAGCCGCAGGTCGGCGGTTCGAATCCGCTCGCCTCCACAAAAACGGCGGCCTACGGGCCGCCGGTTTTTATTCACTTTTAATAATCCTGGGGAATTCTTTCTGGGCCGCGTCGTCGGGTACTTCTAATTCTATTTCGCGCCAACGGCGGGCGTTCCTCTCTATCAAGCCCGGGTCCGCGTCGAAAAGTTCGTACCAGTTACCGACCCAATCGTGCATGTTTTCCGTTATTTCTTTTAAATTAGCAAATCCCGCCCGCTCGTATTTATCGACCTTGACGGCAACCGTTTCGCCGGACGCATCCACGAACTCGAACGCTTGTACGTGCGCGTGGCCCAACGCAATTATTCGCGCGAAATAGAAATCGCCGCGGCCGTATAACTTTTTGGCTAGTTCGAAAGCTTCCTCGTAACCCCGCAACGCCGGCGGTATACCGCCCGAGGCGGCTTGGAACGTCCCTAGGAAAGTGTAAGTTGGTATCGAAACCCACGTGAACTGACTAAAGACCTTTTCGTCGAAAAAGGACGCCAGCCTTTCCGTTAATTTTCTCGCCAGTATTCTCGAGCCGCTGTTTATTTCGGTTACTAGCGCGTTCCACTTCCTCACGACGCGCCGGTCCTTGCCGTTGTATGTGGCTACCATGTAATACGCGGGCATCCCTACAATCGTTTTTATTAGAAGCGGCTCGCAAACGATATCGCCGGGCTTTTGGTCAATAGAAACGTTAGACATAGCTGCCTTCTTTGCCATCAACGGCGTTACTTCGTCGTATTGGCATAT
>WVWN01000027.1:19252-19684 GCA_011773985.1 Candidatus Zixiibacteriota bacterium
TTGATAAGACAATTAAAGTCGTAGTTAACGTTTTCATTATCGTCCTCCTAGTAAAACCCTCGGTGCAATCCGAATCCCCGCGCGATCTCTTTCACGTTATCTATTTCCTCCCACGTCGGCGGCCGCATAAGTGCGGCGACCTCGTCGGCGCGGTAGCAGGGGCGGTACTGCGCCATAATGTTGACGTACGAGTTGGCGGAGAGCTCCTCCGCGATGAACTTTAAAACCGGCTCGCTGTCCGCCAGGCCGTTCGGCAGGACGAGGTGGCGGATGAGGAGCCCCCGCGTCGCGACGCCGCGGCCGTCCACCTCCAGCTCGCCCACCTGGCGTTGCATCTCCTGCAGCGCCTCTTTCATTCTCTCGAAGTAGTCCGGCGCGGCCGATAACGCCGCGGACGGCGCGGCCGGCCCGTACTTCGCGTCGGGCATGTAG
>WVWN01000041.1 GCA_011773985.1 Candidatus Zixiibacteriota bacterium
ACGTTTTGACCCAATTGTTAACGGGAAGGTTTAAAAAATAGCGTTCGCGCGCGGTCGGCAAAAACTTGTATTTCGAAGGGAAAACCACCTTTCGCCGGCCCGGATTTTATTTAAAAAAAAGGCAAACGAAAACGGCCGCTTAGTCAAGGCGCGTGGTGGCGCCTGGCCCGTAAAGAATTATTTTTATTTAATTGGATTAAAGGCGGAAGTTAAACCCTCGCGGAGGGGCCGGCGTGTCCGGGTCAAAATAAAAGCCGCCCCGAAGGGCGGCTTCGCTCTTTCAATCAAGCGTTACCGGAACATCCCCTTAATTTTACCCATAGAGGTGGGCGTGACGCCGAGGTTGTTCGGGCAGTGTTGCCGGTAGATGTAACCGGTGACCCCGCCTACCCAGAGGTACTCGCCGTAGTAGGTAATGCCGTAAACGTTGCCCGTGGGCTTGCGGAACGAGGTGACGCGCGAGCCGGTGGTGGTGAAGCCGTACACCCAGCCGTCGTTCATGCCGCCCCAGACGAGCTTGTTGCGCCAGTCGTACGCGATTTCGTACAAGTACGTGTTGGCGTTATGCGACCGGACGATGCTGCCCGTGGTAGTCATGTAGTAGACGGTGCTCGTGGCGCCGTAGGAGGAAAGTATTATGTAGGAAGTACCTCGGCCGCCGTCGCCGGTGGCGAGGGGCGCGGAGCCGTGCGTAATGCCGGTAGGCAGGGCGTAGGAGTTGTAAATGCTGCCGGTGAGGTAATTCGTCCGGTAAATCATGTAAGGGCTCGTGTAGGCTTTATTCTGCCAGAGGATAGTGCTGTATTGGAAGGCGAGGCCGCGGGTGCGGGTCCCGCCGGCCGCGGTGAACGACCGGTATATGGAGCCGGTAGTGGGATGGACCAGGGAGATCCGGCTCGCCGAATAGTTACACACGTACAAATAGTTATCGCTTATGCCGAGGCCAGCCTGGTTGCCCCCCGGTATCGGGAAGGACCCGGCGACGTCGCCGAGCTTGGCGAATGCCACGCCGGCGGCGCACAGCGTAGCGATTAATATGATTGAAACCTTTCTCATGGCTTGTTCCCCTTTCTCCTTGAGCTACGGTTAACGTTTCGTCACCACATCCTACGGTTTACCCTACCAAATTAGCGCAACGAAGTCAATATTTTTGGGGGGGCGTTATTTCGCCGGCCGGCCTTTAAAAAGCAACGCAAAAAAGCCGCCCGGGCGGGCAGCCTTCGTGCGCCTAATCGCGCGCTATTTGAATATTGCTTTGACCCTACCCATCGAGGAGGGCCCAATGCCGACGTTAATTATCGGGCAGTGGACCTTCCAGATGCGCCGCGTCATATGGGTGACGACGTAGAGATATTGGCCGTGGTAAGCGTAGCCGTAGGGCATTTGCGCGGGCACGGGGAACGACGCGGCGAGGGACCCGGTCGTAGTGCAGCCGTAGACGTAGGGGTCGTTCTGGCCGCCCCAAATGAGCTTGCTCCGCCAGTCGTACGCTATATCGAACATTTGACGGGGTAACTTGAACGACCGCTGGACGCTGCCGCCGAGGGTGAGTTGGTATATGGTGCTCGTCAACGAGTCCGACATGAACAGCGCCGTCGTGCCCAAGCCGCCGTCGCCCGTCGCCAGCGGCGCGAGGCCGTAACACGGGACCGCCTGGGAGAAGGAACGGTAGAGGCTGCCGCTGCCCGCGTCGGTGTCGTAGACGTAGTAGGGGGAAACGTACGCCTTGCCCTGCCACAGGTGGTCGCCCCACGCGTACGCGAGGCCGCGCGTGTTTTTGCCCTCCATAGCGTAGAACGAGCCGTAGACCGAGCCGGTGTCCGGCGTCATGCGGTACACCATGGCGCCCATCGGGTCGTTGCAATAAATAAACAAAACGTCGTTGCTTCGCGCCACCGCGCACGGGACGTCCCCCGGCGAGAACCACGAGGCGACGACGTCGCCCAGGCCGGCGAAAGCCGCGCCGGCGGCCCATAACGTCGCGACGATTACTGAAAACTCCCTCATACCTTTTTCTCCTCTTCGGTTACGTCGGACCCGGTTAAACGGACTTAGGACAGCTTCGTTTGAGCCTAAGACACAGCGTCGCCCGCGTCAAGTTTTTTCCGGTGCGTCGTCCGGGTGAACGTACCCGGCGCCGCCGGCCCGAACGCAGAATAAAAGGGAGCCTCGCGGCTCCCTTATTATTGCTCTTAGGGCGTAAATATTACCGGTAGATAGATTTTATCTTACCGAGGGATGAGGGCACGATAGAGGTCAA
>WVWN01000058.1:0-256 GCA_011773985.1 Candidatus Zixiibacteriota bacterium
CGTTGTAAGTACGGCGATGTTATTCGCACGTTTATGTGTTCCCAGTCCCCTTCGTGGTCGTTGACCCAGTCGTTAAAGGGGTAGAAGAACCAGTACTGGATAACGGGCTTACCCGAGTCCCTGAAAATGTCGTAGTAAATCGTGGCCGTGTCGTACTCTTCCGCTAGTTTATAGTAGATCTGGTACCAATAATCCGGTTCTTCGAACTCGTCGTAATCGGGGCCGAAAACTATCGCCCACCGCTTAGTGGGGTTAT
>WVWN01000058.1:361-668 GCA_011773985.1 Candidatus Zixiibacteriota bacterium
TCGAAAACGTATTCAACTAACGGCCCGCGGCCCGGGTCTACGTAAATCGCGACGTTTTGCGGCATCAGGTCATTTCCGTTGTGCATCCGTATTTCCGGGACGAATTTCCTCGCGAAGTCCTGCTCCGCTTCGTCGGGGATGCCGTTATTGTTTACATCCTGGAGGTAGGCGTCGAATAGGTAACCCCGTTCGCTGAAGTAACTCGCGACATCTTTTATAACCCTTTGGGGCGTGTACGAAAGGCCGCCAGCTCCCGAGGGGTTATAAACGAGCTCGTATTCGGCCGGCCCCCGCGGACCGGCCGGCG
>WVWN01000058.1:732-1700 GCA_011773985.1 Candidatus Zixiibacteriota bacterium
AAAGCGCGTCGACCTCGTACGCGGCGTCGGAGTCGATCGCCCACCGCGAGTCCGTTATATCCCCGGCGCCCAAATTTAAGCGAGCCTTAACCTGTATCCCCTCGTCCGGGTTGTCTATAGCGAAGTCCCACTCGGCGTAACCGCCGACATTAGTGTCGACGCCGGTATAACGGAGCGTATTACCCTGCCAGTCTTCTTTCTCGACCGTTACGCCGACGTAAGAGTGGGCGACTTCTTTTTCTTCGCCCGTGTAGTCTACGAACTTGCGATAGGCCAGCACCCTCGCCTTGGTCCGGTCCACGGCAAGGGCGCAAAAGTCGTCGCACCAGCCGTCGTTCCGTAATATCGGTTGGCGGTAGAACCACTCGAGGAAGTCCCGCCCTTCGATAGGGCCGCCGGTGTAAGCGTCTACCGCGAATTTTAAATAATCCCCGTACAAGGAGGGGGGGTCCAAGAAACCGGTTGCCACCAGCCAGTCGTAGAATTTCTGGTTAAAGCACCACATGAAGCCGAACTGTTTGCGGTAAACCTTCCACCAGCAGAAGCCCGCGGCGCCGTAGCGCCAATACCTTATGCGGGGGTCGATAGTGCTGTTCTCGTGGTGGGCCCAGTTGTTGAGGCGGGACGAGAGCTCCTCGGTGTTGTAGTTGTCGAGGCACTTGTAGTAAGGGCGGTCGACGCGCTGGTCGTCGTGGTAGAGGTCGTTGAAGCCAAGCTCGTAGCCCCTATCGCCGAGCCAGTTGTGGATGGCGATCCAGGCGGCGCAGCCCATCGAGGCGAAGTGGTCCCACCAGCATTGCCACGCGTGGTGCCAGGCCTGCGGCAAGCAACGCGTCAAGACCGCGGCGTCGTCGTTCCAATCCGGGTCTTGTTGCCACCCCGGGATGTTCCAGTTACGCCATTGGCGAAGGTATATCGTACGGGTTTCAATATAATAAAAACCCTCTATTTCCTCTGGCAGCGTAGGG
>WVWN01000023.1:0-217 GCA_011773985.1 Candidatus Zixiibacteriota bacterium
GACGGCGCGGCCTTGCCCGGCGTAAAGCGCGAAGTCGAAACCCGCACGATGCCGGGTTCGCCGCCGGGGCGTCTTTACCGCGTCGACGAAGTAACCGCCGATTGGGACGACCTCCCCGCGGGCCTTTACCTGCTCGAGGCGCGAGGCGGCGGCGAGCGTTCCCGCGCCGTCTTTCTACTTACCGGGGCGGCGCTCATTACCGCAAATGACGATTACG
>WVWN01000023.1:327-708 GCA_011773985.1 Candidatus Zixiibacteriota bacterium
AACCCGTGGCGTTCGCTAGCCGGGTTGCCGGCGAAGGTGTAATGGTGGACCTCAAGCAGGCGCCGGGAATGAGTTCGATCTACCTGGTTGCGGACACGCAACTGGGGCCGGCGATACACGCCGTGGGTACGGCGCTTACCAGACACGGCGGCGAGGCTGAGACGATAAAAGGAAAAGTTATAACGGACCGGCCGCTTTACAAGCCCGGCGATACGGTTCGTTTTAAAGTGATTTTCCGCGAGGTGGATTTTGTGGATAAGGCCGTGAAGGCCGCCGCCTCGCGCGACGTCGAGGTTGGCCTATACTCGGATTATTACCGGGCTACCGAGGCCGTTTGGTCGACGACCGGAGTAACGGACGAGTTCGGGACCTTTGCCGGCG
>WVWN01000023.1:782-1546 GCA_011773985.1 Candidatus Zixiibacteriota bacterium
TACGCGCGCGGCAACGTCGACGTCGCCGAGTTCGAGAAGCCGGAATATTCGTTCAGCGTTAAAGCGGACAAGGAGCGTTACGTAGCGGGGGAGCGCGCGGAAGTAGAGGTTAAGGCGGCGTATTATTTCGGCGAGCCAATGGCGGGCGCGCCGCTCACGTACGAGGTATCGTATTACTCTTTTAGCGGTTACGAAGGGCGGTCTAAGGTCTTAATAAAGGAGAAAAAGGGTCACCTGGACGAGAACGGACGTTACGTCATAACTTTCGAGACGCCCGGTGCGCGGAAATTCGACAGCCAAGTCTCCGTCGACGTCAAGGTGGGAGACGAAACGGCCCGGGTGCTGGAATATACCGAGCAATTTCGCGTCAATAAAACCGACCGTTACGTCGTCCTCGAAGCCGACCGGAGGCGATACAAACCCGGCGAGGAAGTATCTTTAACGGTTCAGATTTGCGAACTCGGTGGGGGAAAAGTAGCGGGCGTAGTTAAAGTCGAGGCGTATGCGGAAGTGCGTCTTCCTGACGGGCGATTCGGCCGCGGCGACTTGTTAACCGAAGGGGAAGTAACGGTCGGCGTGGAAGGCATGGCTTATTATACGCTCGCCCTTAAGGAACCGCCTGCCGACGTCGTGGTTGTCGCCAAAACCCAAGGTTCCAACGGCGTGACCACGGAGACGTGGGAAAAGATTCGTTTCGAATACGAATTGGATGACGAGGATAGGTTTTGGCGTATGGTCCGGCTGGAAGCGGACGCCGACGAGGT
>WVWN01000009.1 GCA_011773985.1 Candidatus Zixiibacteriota bacterium
GGGGTAATTGAAAAGGGTACCCGCGTAAAATACCTGAGCCCGGACGTAGTCGAGAAGCCGGGTTACTCGTGGGACGGTACGCACTGGGATACAGATAATATAAAATTGCCTTTCTTACATCTCGAAATTACGGAGGAAGATGATTACGTCTGGCGCAAAGTCAAGGCGGTAAAGAACGAAGGTTGGGTTCCGGACCGATTCGTTTTGCGCGCGGATATTTACGACGCTTTCAAAGTAGCGGACGAGCGCGGTAAGGCGGGGGACGCCGCCGGTATGCTGACGGCTATTATTGAAGGTTATGAGAAGTTAAAGGAGATCGTAAGTTACGAGGAAGGCAATCTTAGCGTTTCGCCTGACGGCAAGGCCGCGGTCGCATTTGTTGATATCGAATGGGACGAAGGTTACGCGTTTTCCGGAACGTCGTACGAAATTGATTACACTCCGCTTCTTTATTTTGTAGCGGGTAGGGGTTTAGCGGAATACGTGAGGTCGCATAAAAGATTCTGCTACGTCGGCTACAATTACGGCATTTGGTCGCCGGATTCGCGTTACTTCGCGATACCGATGGAGAGCGGGGGGGAATGGATGATTAGGGAACCGCTGGACTTAGTCTACGTAGAGAAATGGCGGAGGATAACGGTGGGGCGTTTATCGTTGCTGAACGCAAGCGGTTTCGACGATACTTTCGAGTACGAGTTTTTCGGAGGTTATTTAATTTGGAAGGATTCAGAAAAAGTAAGCGAGCCTTTGCCGCCGCCCTTGGAGGAAGATTCGTACGCGCCGGTAATAATGGCTTATAAACTTGACACCGGCGAACGGATCCGTTTACTCGAGGCTGACCTGGCGACTTTGGGAAAGGAGGCAAGGCCGGCGAGTTTCGGTTTAAAATTCTACGACGTGAAAATGGTGCCGGCCGGCCCGTGTCCCGCCGCGCTTGAAAAAGCCGGATTGTACGGGAAGTTCGCGAATAGATTCGCTGAAGTCGAGGATAGTACCCATTGGATGGAGTAGCTGGTACGTTAAGCGGCCCGGGGAAGGAGGTCGCCGTCGCGGCGAGGGGGTTTTTAACGCTCGCGGTCCTTTTGCCGTCGTTAATATTTGCGGCTGGCGGGTACTGGGCTTTGGCGGCGCGCGCCGCGGCCGAAAAGGCGGAAGAGCCGCGCCCCCGGCCCGGATAAATA
>WVWN01000017.1:0-21082 GCA_011773985.1 Candidatus Zixiibacteriota bacterium
TCGCGGCCCCCTGGCACGTATATATGTACGTAAAACACGGGAGCTACTTCCTCGAGCACTTCCTCGGTTACATGGTCCTCTACCAAGGCCCGGGCATCGCGGCGCAAATTAAACCCGCGGCGTCGCCGCTTAGGTTTCTTTTCTATTACAATTCGACCGTTATCTTTCTGAAGGGCGTGGCGCCGTTCTTCTTCCTGGGGCTTGTCGCGCTGCTCGCCTCGAGGGAGACGTGGCGAGGGCGGCCCGACCGCCTGGCCGTGGTCCTCTGGCTCGTACTGGCGCTGGCCATTCTTATGGCGGTNNNNGCCGGCGGCTGGCTCGCCAAATTCGGCGGCGGTAAAATGGGAAACGCCGGCGCGGCCGTACTGGCGGGGACGGCGCTCTTCGCCGGCGCCTGGGCGGACTCGTCGTTGGTGCGGGGACCTTTCGTCGCGTGGATCACGCCCGAGTTCGCGAAGGGCAAGGGCGCCTGGCCGCCGCTCGTCGCGGTCGCCGCGGCCGCCGCGGCGCTGGCCTTCGCCTTCTACTTCTGGTATAGAAGGAGGCCGAAGGCGGCCGCGGCCGTACTCTTGGTGCTCATATACGGCCACCTGGCCCTCGGCGCCGCGGGTCAATTCGTACACGGCCGGCGAGACTGGCAACCGCTCAAAGGCTCCCTGGAAAAATTAACGTACCCGGGCGTCGTGATGGTAACCGCGGAGGAGACGCCGACGCACCTCTTCTACCTCCACCGCCTCATGCCCGGCTTCGGCGGCGCGGAGCGGTTGATGCTGAACCCGGCGTGGACGCCCGTGGACCCGGACGACGTAGCCCGCCGGTATCGCGACGGCTATCTGGTCCTCCTGGACAAGGAGACGAGGCCGGAGCTCGTGGCGCGTCAGGCCGCGCAACTCGGCAAGGAGCCGGGGCGCCGCCTCGAGTCGGCGAGGTATATATTATTCATAAAAGAGAAAGGAGCTTAGATAAAAACCGCGGGCGTCTTCTTCGGGAAATAAAAACGGCTCACGAAAATTTAAAATAAAAATGCCGCCCTCGCGGGCGGCTTAGATTTCCATAAAAATCCAACTTCGCGGACAAGGCCGGCCGTACCTTAGTCGAGGTCGACGGGCCTCAACACGCCGCGGGCGTCGTAGATGTAAGTCCCGCTCCGTAATATTCTCGGCAAGGGGGGTCCCTTCGGCGCGGGTATATATTTAGGCACACATTCTACGACCCGCCAATAGGGGCACGGCCTCGTAATAAGACTTTCCTCCCATACTATGAAACTTTTCAGCGCCTTCTCCAACTGATAAGGGTATTGCCCGGGGTATTCTCTCCAGGCCGCGGTTCTTTTTATTTGTTCGTGGAAATACTCTCTTATGCATTGATTATCCTTCTGAAGTTGCTTGTATTCGGCCGCCGTAATCTTATCGAGTCCGCGGGCCTCCGCCGCCATCCTCTCGCGGAAATTCCAACAACGGTCCACGAGCGTATGCAAGTACTCCTTACCCGCCGCGGTAAATTCCAAGTCGAACTTGGCCGGCAAAACGCCGCGTATGCGGTCCCAAAAATTTTCCTTGTGCGCGGCCATCGTGACGTAACCCTCGTCCACGAGCTTCCTAAACCGCTCCTCCGGTTCGGTAAAATACGACCGCGTCCACCCGTACCTTCGAAAACGCTTAACATCAAATATCGCGAACCGGAGGACGGCCCATTCATCTTTGCTAAGGCCGTCGGTAATTATCTGGCAATAAGCGCTACGAGCCTTGTTATAAGGTACGCCCGGGGCCGGGAATTTGGGGAACTCATGAGCGGGCACGATACGTTCCACCACCTCTACCTCCCTCTCCAGCCAAGGCGTGGTGCCCTGCTGGCCCGCGAATACCACTCGAGCGCTCTCCCGGTCGCGCTCCAGCCATACCGTGCCTACGCCCCCGGTGCTTAAAAGCCTCTCATCCGGCGATATCCTCACGGCCTTGCCGAGAGACTCGTATCGCACGTTCCTCTCGACGTCCGACGCAACCTCGAAGCATTCCGCGGCCCAGGCCCCTAATGCTACGAGGTACGGTTCGCTATAATTGTCGTTCCAATCCTCTATCGCGGCCACCGCTTCGTCGTAGGTGTCGAACGTATAGCGGCAATACCATTCTTCTACTTCTCCGAAATCGCGCCGATGCCGCCACGGGATCATACCGGAAAAAGCCGCGGCCGGGGCCGAAGCCAAGACGCCGCACGAAATTAAGATCGCAATTTTGACGAACGCCGCGTAAACGTTTTTGAACGCAACCATCGCATCTTCCCTCCTCTAACGTCATACGCCGGGGATGCCCACCGTGATACTTTAGTTTGCGCCTACGCTCCGACTTACCTGCCCCTCTATTATTTTAGACAGATGACGGCGCAAAAACTTGCGCCCGGGCGCCGCTTCAAAAGACGCCCCGGCCGTTCTCTCAGTATCCGTATACCCCCACTTGGCCCTCGGCGCCTCGCCGGCCGAAAAATTCGAAAAACACGGGCGATTTTATCGCGGAAATAAAAACGGCACACGCCAGAAGACGAAGGCCGCCCGGAAGGGCGGCTCCTTAACTCCCTAATAAAGCCGTTACGCCACCATCCACCCCTCCGCCTCCCCCCGCACGTCGCGGCCGCCGAACGTCCCGACGGTTCCTCCTAAGCCATCCTTGCTAACGTAAGCCTCGTCGGCGGCCGACTTAGCCGCCGCCGGCTCGAGTTTGCCCCGCGTCCGACGCCGACTGGCCTTCCTCGCTCGTCGGCGTGATGTAATTCTTCGAGTATACGCGGCCGTTGTCGAAGGTGATTAACAATTTGAAATCGTCGCGGCCTTTCCACCCGTACCATTCCAAACAATCTTCGCTGGTTTCGATTCGGCCGACGGAGATGCCGGGCGCGCCGAAGAGCGCGACGACGTCGTCGTAAGTCATGCCGGTCTCGACGCGAGCGTACGCGTCCGGCGTCACGCCGGGCGACGGCGACGCCGCGGTGAGTTCGACCATCCCGCCCCAGTCGGTCGCGGGGGGAAGTATGCCGCCAAAAGTCATGAAGTACATTAAAAGCAATTCCAAGGCTTCCACGACATACCTCCGCACGTTAACGTCGAAAAATTGAATCCGCCCTTTTCCGCTAAGACGCCAATTTAATTAAAAAAGGCTCATCACGTTAATAACGTAAAAATGCCCCCCCAGGATTTAGTCGCGTTACGTCGTAAGCGGGGCGGGCGCACAGTTATTACCGGAGCCCGAACTTGCGCTTTTGATATACCTTACCGTTCAAAAAGCTTATCTGGGCATAACCGCCGCCCGCGGCGTTCCACTGGTAAATTTCCGCCCTGACGCCCGCCAACTCCATCTCGACGGCCAGGCCGCCCGGGCCCCCGAATATCGCCGCGACCTCCTCGTACGTCATACCTTTCTGAACCAAACCGTAATTCGCCAGCGTCACCCCCTCCAACCTCGGCGCCGATAACGCTTCCCCCACATCTATATTAGTTATACTGCTGTAAAAAGCGACAACGGCGAACGTCGCAACGCAACAACATAATAATACTGCTGCCACTATGCCGNNCCGTAATTCGCCAGCGTCACCCCCTCCAACCTCGGCGCCGATAACGCGTCGTCTAAATTTAAAGTGGTTATACTACAAATATATAAGGCGACTATGGCGAACGTCGCAACGCAACAACATAATAATACTGCTGCCACTATGCCGACGATAAGCCAAACCTTCGCGGCCTTGGTCACCTCGTTACCTCCTCAACGCCTCCGTCGGACGTATGCGATACGGCCACGCGTCCCACGATCACCTAAGGCCGGATTGCCTTTTGTCGTACACCTTCCCGTTGTCGAAGGATATTTGCGCGTACCCGCCCCCCAGCCCCTTCCACTGGTAAACCTCGAACCTCTTACCCGCGATTTCCGCCTCGACGGCCAGGACGCCCGGGCCGCCGAAAATCGCGGCGACCTGCGGGTAGGTCATACCGATCTGAACGCGATTATAATTTGCGACCGTGACGTTGGCCGACTCGGGCTGCGACATCACGTCGTCGACGTTGATCTTAATTACTTTACCTAATAAAACGCGGCCGACGACGAACACGAGGCAACAGCACAATAATACCGTCGCGGCGACGCCGACGATTAGCCAAATCTTGGCCGCTTTGGTCACCTTTGAACCTCCTCAACCTTCGCCGCCGCCTCCTCGAACTTCCTCAACTGCGCCTCGAAGAAATCGTTACCCGGGTCTTGCGCGAGCGCTTTCTCTTCCCACGCGACCGCTTTCTCGTTTTCGCCGGCCGCGTAGTACGCCTCGGCGACGGTGTCCATAACGTTGGCGTCGTCCGGCGCGAGCTCGTGCGCCCGCAGCGCCATCTCGAGCGCCTTTTGCGGGTAGAGTTTCTTCGTCGCGAGCGCCCAGGCGAAGTCGTTGAGGGCCGCGGCATCCTCGGGCCCCTCCGCTACGACGCGGGCCATTATCGCGAGCGCGTACGCGGCCTCGCGTTCGCCGCCCAGCTCGAGGTACCTCCCGGCCAAGAACCTTTGCTCCCATAAGTTATATATGCGCTCGAGCTCGGCCACCGGCTCGAGGTGGTCGTCGACGCGGATGTCGACCAGGCGGTCCGTCTTGCCCTGGTAGCCGCCGCCAGCGCGGACTACCAGGAGCGCCGCCGACTGCTTGCCCCGCTTGTCGCCCCCCGCGGCCTCGCCGGCCACGAGCGCCCCGAGCAGCCGCCGCCCCAGCGGCCCGGACGAATTTAAATAAGCCCGTTCCATACCCTTCAGGACCTCTTCGCCCGTCAATATATTACCCTGCACCGAGTAGCCCTCGCCGGCGATATGGCCCGACCAGGGGAGCGTATCCGCGCCCGTGAAGGCGGCGACGTCGCCGGCCGCGTCCACGACCGCGACTTGCCGCCGGCCGGCCTCCTCGTCCTTCTCGCGTAATCGCTCGAGTACGTCCCGGGCCGATAACCCTTTCTCCAACAACGCTAGTCCCTCCACCCCGTAATCCAAATTAGCGTAGGCCTGCGTCGCGACCGCGCCCACGCCCGCCTTCGCCCACGGCACGACGTAGCCGACCGCGAGCACCTTCGAGGCGACGGCTATTCCCCACTCCCGCGTTTCGGCGTCGTAGGCCGCGACTGAGAAGGTCGCGGCGCTTAGCGTCCCGTCATCCCCGTACGCCCCAAAAGCCGCGCCGCACAATAAAAGCGGCGTCGCCACGATTATCGCTTGTCTTTTTAAGGCCATAGCCCCGTACCTCAACGACGAATCACCCGACGCGGTGAATGCTCTACGCTAGGTTAATTTTTGTAATAATAATTAATTCTAGGACGGGGGTCAACCCCGGATGGGAGCTGCGGCGCCGCTGGTATAATTTGCAATTAAAACAGCTTAAAAAAAACGCCGGCGGCAGGCGGCTTTCTCATTCAAAAGAAGACCGAGAGTCAAAACGCGATTCCTCTAAGGGGAAATTAACCCCTCAAAATCCGGCCGCCCCCTGAGCGACGCGAGGTCCTCGTCCGTCGCGGCCATCTTCCGGTAGCGCCCGGGCGCGAGCTCGAGGGCGCGTTTAAGCTCGGTCATCGCCTCGTCGCCGCGGCCCTGGCGGGCGAGCGCGCAGGCCAGGTTGTACCGCGCGCGCGCGTCCTCGCGCGAGGCGAGCATCAACCTATGCTGGCGTTCGGCGCCGGCGTAGTCGCCCAATCGGTGCAGTACCTCGCCCAACGCGCGCCGGCCGTACGCCGCCGTCGGCTTATAATACACTACCTTCTCGAAACAAACGCGCGCCCTCGCGAGGTCGCCCTTGCCGCCGTAGATGTTGCCCAGCTCGAGCCAGGCCTCCGGGAAACTGGGCTCGTAGTGGACGGCGCGTTCGAACTTCTCGGCCGCCCCCGCGGCGTCCCCTTCCTTCAATAACAGCTTGCCGTAAAAATAATACGCGCGGGCATCCTCCGCGTCCACGGCGATCGCGCGCTCGTAAAATTCGCGCGCCCCCTCGGCGTCGCCCGCATCCGCGCGAATATTACCGAGGTTGTTCCACCCCCTGCTGTAATCGGGCTTGACGGTCACCGCCGTACGGAAATAATATCCGGCCTTCGCCATATCGCCCCGCCGCGCGGCGATTATGCCGAGGTCGTTCAACGCGTCCACGGCGCTGATGCACGAACCGCCTTCGAGCGCCGCCTCGTATTCTCGCTGGGCGGCGTCGAGGTCCCCCGCCTCGAGGTATACCGTCCCCAACGTATAATGGCCCTGCGACTCGAACTTCGATTGGCGGCCGATGCCGAAAGGGTCCGCGTCGCAAAAAATGAACAATGCCGCCAGGCCCGCCACGCGCAACGCCACTTCCCGGCGGCGCCACCGACGCAGGTTATCCCAGAAATAAAAGAACGCGACGGCCGCGAATATACATAGATAAGGCACCACCGGCATACGGAAGCGCGCGTTGACGAAAAACAATATTACCGAAGCCGAATAAAATATCACGAAGATGTACAACGGCGCCAGCCGCCGCCACCGCCGAGCCGAGGCTATCATACCGAAAAAGGCGAAAGGTAAAATGACGTAGGAACTCACCGGGTCATATTTCAATACCCAGAACTGCTTCTTCAGGTAATACAGGTCGAAGTTGTTCGCCACCTCGTAGGCGTTGGTGAAGAAATAGGTCTTGCGGCCTAACAGTTTAAAAAATTCTCCCGGCTCCTCACGGAAAAACTCAAACACCTGCCCGTAGTAATAGCGGTCCACGCCGGAACGGTTCAAGGGCCGCCCGGCCGCCTTCTCCGCCATCCGTATCGATTCGTAGTGGCTGCGCCACCAATCGCCGTACGTCCCGGGCACCATCGCCGTCATGCCGTCCGCTTCCGGGTTGTTACCTATCCACAGGTTGACGCCCCCCTGCCAGGAAACGACGACCGGCTCGCGCGCGACGGCGTAATTGCGAACGGCGACCGCGGCGACGAACGCCCCGCCGACGGCGTAAAGCACGACGAGCGAGTTAACGATACGGCGCCACGGCAACCGTCGTCCGGCGCGGGCGACGAAAAAAGCAACCCACATTAAGACCCCTACCGCCAGGACGTTGGGCCTCGTGACTGCGCCCAACCCCAGCGCGGCCCCCGCGGCCGCGGCCCAACCGAGGCGTAGACTTTTCGACGCCCGAACCGCGAAGTAAACGAAGGCGAGGCCGAGCGGGACCTCGAGCACCACGAGCAACAATTCGACGTCGTAAAAAACCGCCGTCCAGGCCGTGCCGAGGGCCAAGGCGGCCACCGCACCCACGCGCCGATCGAATAGCTCCCGGCCGAGTAAAAAACAGAGCGCCGCGCTCACGCCGCCCACGAAAGCCTGAACTGCGCGCGCGAATAAAATCGAGCCCCCGCCCAGCCAATACCATAACGCCAGGAAATACGGGTAGAGGGGCGCGCGGAAAAACGGCTCACTCCCCCAGAAGTCGCCCGCGACGATGCGCCGCGCCCACGCATCGTGGTAGTCCATATCCATTACCGGCGTGACGTAATAAGGGTGGCCCGCCGCGGCCGCCAGGAAGGCCAACCGTACGGCGACGGCCCACGCCGCCACCGCGCCCAATAAGACCCAATCGACGCGCCGCCAAATATTTTGTTCGCCCTCGCACGACATCGTAAAAATATAACACCCCTCAAACGTCGCCTTCAATATAATAAAAGTTTGCCTCGGCCCGATTTTTTTCCTATCATGGTCGCGTGCGTCGCGCTAAGTTCGCGATGACGGCGTTGGTGCTCGCGCTCGCGCCGGCGGCTTTCGCCGCGCAGGCTGAGGCGGCGGAAGAGGTCCGCGGCTTCTGGGTCCGCCCCTGGGACTTGAACTCTCTCGCGGCGCCGGACGAGATCGTACGAGAAGCCCTTCGGTATAATTTCAACGCGCTCTTCGTCGAAGCCCGCTACCGCGGCGACGCCTTATATATTCCCAATAAAAATGATTCACGCTACCCGAACCCGGAACCGCGCTCGCCTCACCTCGCCGGCCTGCCCGTCGACTTCGACCCGCTGGGCGAAATAGTGGCCAAAGGCCGCGCCGCCGGCCTGGAGGTCCATGCGTGGGTCACCACCTTCGTCGCGCTGAACCGGGATACGCCCTCGCCGCCCGGCCACCCCGCGGCCCAACACCCCGAATGGCTCAGCCAAAACGGCCGCGGCGAAACGCGCGACCGCTACGGTTTAACCTGGCTCGAGCCGGCGCTGCCCCAAGTCCAGGATTACCTTTACGACGTCTTCGCCGACGTCGTCGCCAACTACGACGTCGACGGCCTGCACTTGGACTACGTCCGGTACCCCTCAGCCGAGTTCGGCAGGCACCCAAAGGCCATAGAATTATATCAATCGGAGACCGGTAAAACGCTGGACGACGCCCGGGCCTTCGCCGACTGGCGGCGGCAAAAAATAAACGCCTTCGTGAACCGTGTTTACGACGGCATCTCGAAGCTCAGGCCGTCGTGTCGATTGACCGCGGCGGTATACGCCTCGCGTACCGGCGCCGCCTACGCCGATCATCTCCAGGATTGGACCGCCTGGCTCGCCGGCGGCTACGTGGACGCCGTAATACCGATGGCGTACAGCCGCGACGCCGGCGTCGTCGGCGCGCAAATCGAAGACGCGGTCGGCGCCGCGGGGGGGCGATACATTTACGCCGGCATTATGGTTCCCGAGGTCCCGGCAAAATATTTCGACGAGAAAGTGGGCGCGGAAATGGTCGCGAAGGCGAGGTCGGCGCGGGAGGCCGGCGCGGAGGGGATCGTGGTCTTCTCGTACGGCGGCCTGCTCAAAGAAGACGCGCTGGTCGCGCGGGCTTTGTACGACGACGTGTTCGGAACGCCGGCCAAGCCGCCGGTCATGAGCTGGAAGGGCGAGGTGCCGCTCGCGCCGGCCGCGGAGGTCGTCACGATATACGTAAAGGGCGAACCCAAGTTCGCCGTACGGGCAGAGCAAGACGTGCCGCGCCGCCACGCGTACTTGCTCGCGAAAGAAATCTCGGCCCGGGCCGGCGCGCAGGTATTCATAAAAGCCGGGAAGGACCGTACGTACCGCGTCTACGCCGGCGCCTACGCGGACCGCGACGCCGCGGCCGCCCTCCGGGATAGGCTCGTCGAGCTCGGCTACTGAGATGACCTTAAAAGTTAAAGCCGTTTTCGTTTGCACCCTCGCGTTCCTCGCCCTATCGGGCTCGAGCGGGCGCAACGCGACGGCGGAACTGGTCATCATATACACCGGCGACAGCGGCGGCGAGGTAGAATCCTGCGGCTGCAGCGACCTCGCGTACGGCGGCCTCGCGCGCCGCGCGTCGCTCGTAAACGTCATCCGCGCAAATCACCCCGCGGCGGTATTCGTGGACGCCGGCGACTTCTTCAGCCCCAACGTCGGCGAACAGGACCGTTTGAAAAACGAAATCACCGCGGAGGCCTACGGCGCTTTCGCCTACGACGCCGTTAACCTGGGCGAGGACGACTTCAACTTCGGCGCCGACTTCCTCGAAAGCCTCGTCGACTCGTACGGGATACCCGTAATCTCGGCGAATATTAGCGCCAAAAATGATAAGCCCGTCGCGCCACCCTTCAAGTTAATAAGCCGGGGCGACGTGAAAGTGGGCGTCGTCGGCTTCCTCAACCCGGAAGTGGTCGCGTCAAAAGGCTTGAGCGGGGCGACGGTCAAACCCTACAAGAAGCCTCTGGCCGAGGCAACGCGCGCGCTGGCGGCCGAAGCGGACGTCGTAATCTGTCTGGCCCATATCGGCAACGTCGAGAAGGCGCGCGCCTTCGCCGCGCGGTGCCCCGAGGAGATAGACGTCGTCATCGCCGGCCACCGCGGCGGCCGGACGCCGCAGGCGGAGAACGTCAAAGGCCGCTGGATGGTGTATACGCGGAGCCGCAACCGCTACGTGGGCATGCTAAAGCTCACGCTCGACGACTCGAGGAACGTCGTCGCCGCGGAAAACCAAGTCCTGCCTGTAACCCGGGAGACCGCCAAAGACGAGGCGACGCAGGTCCTCGTAGAAAAATACCACGCCGAGCTCCGCAAGCTCGTGGAAGAGAAGAAGCTTCTAAAATCGCCGGAGGAGGTCCCCCCGGACGGGTTCATTTACGTCGGCTCGAGCGTCTGCGCCGGGTGCCACTCCCTGCAAACGAATCGGTGGCAGCGTACGGCGCACGCCACGGCGTACGAGTCGCTCTTGGGCGCGAAACGCGAGACGGACCCGGAATGCGTCGCGTGCCACGTAACGGGCTACGGCTTCCGGGGCGGCTTCCTAAACGCGGCCCGCACGCGGGACCGGCTGGGGGTGGGCTGCGAGGAATGCCACGGCCCGGGCGAAGGGCACGCGCAATCGCCCGCGATTAAAACCCAACCGACGGCCGCGGCGACGTGCACGCGTTGCCACGACGAAGAGCGAAGTCCGGCGTTCGACTACGGGAAATACCGCGACGCGATTAAACACTAAGCGCTTGGAAAAAGGCGGGCCGCGAACCCGCCTTAATCGTATAGGAAAGTCCCCTCACACCAAGTCGGCGCGCTCCTCCTCCATCAACTCGACGACGCGCCGGACGTCTTGACCCGCCCCCTTCGGGTACACGAGAACGACGTCGCCCGCGTCGACGACGACGTTATTGTCGACGCCGAAGAGCGCCACCGGTCGGCCGCCGGCGGCGAAGACGATATTCCCCACACCCTCAAGTTGATAGACCTCGCCCCGGCGGATATTTCCCCGGCCGTCGCGCGGGAGCACGCGCTCGAGCGCGTCGAAGGAGCCGATGTCGTCCCAGCCGCAATCCGTTTCAACGACCTCGAAGGCGGGCACTTTTTCCATAAAGGCGTAGTCCACCGACGTCGCCTCGAGGCGCTCGTAGAGCGCCGCCACCCTGGCGGACTCCCCCGCGGCGAGCGGGCCCTTCAACTGCCGGACGATTTTAAATTGATTCGGGTAACACTCCCGCGTCAACTCGAGAAAGCGGTCCGCGCGCCACGCGAACATGCCGCCGTTCCACAGGTAATCGTCGGAAGCGACGTATTGGCGCGCGGTCGCCTCGTCCGGCTTCTCCTTGAACGCGAGCCCTCGGCGCACCGCCGGCGGGCCGGCCTCCACGGCCTCGCCGCATTTAATATAACCGTAGCCCGTCTCGGGACGTTCGGCCTTAATCCCGAAAGTAACCACCGCCCCCTCCTCGGCGCGGCGGTATCCGGCGTCCAACGCCTCCCGAAAAGCCTCTTCGTCGCGTACGGCGTGGTCCGCCGGGAGGACGAGGACCGTCGCCTCCCGGCCGAGCCGGTGCGCGATCTCCAACGTCCCCAACACGCAACTGGGCCAGGTATTCCGCGCCGCGGGCTCGGCGACGAAGTTGACGAGCGGCACTTGCCGCAGCAGGGGCCGCGCTCGAAGAAGCAACTCCTCCTCGGCCG
This sequence comes from Candidatus Zixiibacteriota bacterium, assembly GCA_011773985.1. Lineage (GTDB taxonomy): Bacteria > RBG-13-66-14 > B26-G2 > WVWN01 > WVWN01 > WVWN01. Next base: position 11,423 of record WVWN01000017.1, read on the forward strand.
CGACGTACACGTACGACGCCTCCACGAGCGGCGCCACGCGAGCGTAGGCATCCTCGAGCAACGTACGGTCCGTTACGAGCGATAGGAACTGCTTGGGCCTGTCGCGCCGCGATAGGGGCCAGAGCCTCGTACCCCGGCCGCCGGCCAGTATCAAGGCCGTCCTTTTTTCCCTAGCCATAATCCAACCGCCTGGTCGATAGGTGTTACGAAAAATAAAACGGCGAAAATTTAACGGATAATCCTCCGCGACCGGGTCGCACTATTCTTAATTCGGTAGTTTTAAACTTCAAGATAGGGCGCGAACGTTCGATAAAGGGCCGCAAACTGCCGGGGCGAAAAGCGCTCCGGCCGCGCGCCCGGGTCGAAGCCGGCTTGCCGAAGTACCTCCGCAACGTCGGCGGCGGAGAGACGCCCGCCCAGAAGCGCCGCCACGCGGTTGCCCACCTTCTTGCGGCGCGCGGCGAAGATAAAATCGACGAAGGGGTCGAAGAGTGCCGGTTCCTTCAGTAGAACGTCGGCCTCGTCGTAATAGCGGTAGCACACGAGCGCCGCGTCCACCGCGGGCCTGGGCTCGAAAGCCTCCGCCGGGACCTCGAACGCGAGATAAGGCTCGCCCCAAAACTGCATCTTTACGGAAAGCGCGCCGTACGCTTTACCGCCCGGTGCCGCGCAGACGCGTTCGGCGACCTCCTTTTGCAGCAATAACGACCACCGGATTATTCGCCGCCGGTGGCTCGAGAGCAGCTCCAATATCGGCCCGGTTATATAGAAGGGTACGTTCCCGACGACGACGACCCGCCGCCCCCCGGGGACCAACTCGTCCCACGGGACGTCCAAAATATCCGCGTGTACTATCGTGAGGTTCTCGTAGGGCCCGAAGTCGCGCGCCGCGCCGTCGACGAGGCGCTCCTCCAACTCGACGGCCACCACTTCTCGCGCGCGCCGAACCAGGTGCTGGGTCAGCTCGCCCCTCCCCATGCCGATCTCGAGCACCGTCTCCTCGGCCGTAATCGCCGCCGCGTCGGCGATACGGCGGAGGACCTCGTTGTCGACGAGGAAAACCTGGCCCTTGCGCGCTCTTCTCACCACCTGATGAAACTTCCCGTCTCGAGCGTAATCAACGCGGGGCGGTAATCGGGGCGGTAACGGAGCGCCGTCTCGAGTTCCCGTCGCGCGTCGTCCGCGCGGCCGAGATTGTCGTAACATTCCGCCAAAAGATAACGCGTAAACGGATCGTCCGGTTCAAAAAGCAGCGCCCTCTCGAAATACGGCGCCGCGCCGCGATAATCTTTTTTTAAATAAAACACGGTACCCAAGTTATGTTGGACCGTATGCGACCGTCGGCCCACCCGGTCCGCGAGAGCGAACAGCTTTTCCGCCCGAGCGTCGCCAGTCGCCGAATAAAGTTGGTACATCTCGTAAAGGAAATTCCCCACCGTCCCCTGCGCCCAATGGTCGAGGTAAGTCGCCGGGGGGTCGACGCCGCGATAGTAATACCGCTCGAGGAAGTCAATCCCCGGGGCGGGCGAACCGGCGCGAACGGCGCGGTAGGTCACGCCGTCGTGCGCTATGCCGAAACCCCATAACCTAAGAAAGCTGTAGGGGTAGAGGAAATAATAATCGTGCCGCGCGTCCGAGAGCACGCTTCGCATTATCCGGTAGAAATATTCGCTCACGACCTCGCCCGACGCGCGGGATAGGTCTTCGCCGCCGAAGTCGAAGACGTCGAAATAGTTGGCGTTACCCGTAATGTCTACGAAGAAGATGTCGGGCCGGGCGTACTCCAACGTCGTCATCGCCTGTATCCCCGTAGTCGCCGCCGAGTTCTCCTCCCCCAGGAACATAAAGTCGCCGTACCCCACGGGCCGCAGGTAATTCGCCGAAAAATCGCGGACGTAAGGATAGTACGTGCGGTCCGCCTGGTAGAACCGCGTCGCCACCGGGACGAGCGCCGCGGCCAAGGCCAAGGCCAAAAAAACGTACGCGGCCGCCCGACGCCACTTCGCCAACGCGTCGCCGAGCCAAACCACCGCAACGCCGACGCATATCGCCGTCAACATGTAAAACGGGAAGTACCACGCGCGGAAGCCGAACGACGGGTAGTTAACCGTGAGTATGAGCGTAAAGAACGCTATCGCGGCGAAGTAAATGAAATCGCGGCGCCGCCGCCAGGCGAGGCGGACGCCGCCGGCCGCCCCGGCCGCTATGCCCAACCAGCCGAACTGGTCCAGGTAGAGCCAGGCCGCGGTCTTTATCCTCCACAAGACTACACCCCAGGGCGCGCTGAACATCTGGTGTTGGAACTCTTTGCACGTCAGGTGAAAATAAAGGCCGTAGAGCGTTCGCGGCTTGCCCCAATCCTGGACCACGCCCGCCGCGGACCGGATCGGCGGATACAAGTATATCGACATCGCCCCCAGCCACAACGCCGCCGCCAAAAAGAGCGCGCGGCCGCCGAGGCCGGCCTTCCGCCGGTACCATAAAACGAAAGCCGCGTAGGGAATTAGTAAGACCGCTTGCTGGGGGTGGTTGGTGCACGCCAGGCCGTACGTGAAAGCCGCGGCGTAGAACCAGCGAACGTCCGCGCGCCGCCGCCATACGAAGAGCGCGAGTATCGTGGCCGCGGTGAGCGCCATGTTCGTCGTGTATACCTCGCACGTCGTGGATTGAATCCAGACCGTGGGAGCAACCGAATACGCAAGGCCCGCGACGGCGCCGCCGACCGGAGCCGCGATACCCCGCCCCGCGAGCTCGTAAACGAGTAGGACTATGAAAAAAGCCGTAGCCGCCCCCGCGACCGCGGAAAAGAGGTTCATCCCCACGATGGGGTTTATGCCCGGTAACATCGCGAAGAGGTAACAGGCCAGATGCCAGCCGGGGAACCCCGGCGGCACGCCGCTACCCAGGAGGCCGACGGACCGGTTGAATAGGCCGGAATCCTGCCAGAAGATGTCGCCGCACAACGTCTTGGCGTATATAACGAAGGCCGCCAACGCGACGGCCGCGGCGACGTAAAAACTTTCGCGAGGTAACGGTCGTTCGGCTTCCGTATCCAAACCAATCCTCTACGTTAAGCCGCCAGGAATATCAGCCGGGCCACAAACAGCGCCGCCAGGACGTACGCGAGCGGGCTCACCTCGCGCCACCGACCCGCGAAAACCATTACGATCGGATACGAGATGAAACCCAGCGTGATGCCGTTCGCGATCGAGAAGGTAAAGGGGATTGCGATTAAAGTTAAAAAGGCGGGAATCGATTCAACCGGCTCGCCCCATCGGATGTCTTTAAGACCCGTAAGCATGAACGAGCCGACGATGATGAGCGCGGGCGCCGTTATGGGTTGGAGGAAGCGCGTCATCTCGAAGAAGCCGGCCACCGTCGCGCCCCGAAGCAAACCCTCGAGCGGCGCTCCCTGCGTCACCATTATGCCGCCGCCGACCATCTTCGCGAGCGGCAAGAAGAGCGGCGCGACCAGAAAGAGCGCCGCGGTAACTATATTCGCGAGGCCCGTCCGCGCGCCCGCCGCGATGCCCGCCGCGGACTCGATGTAGGAGGTCGTGGTCGACGTACCGAACGCCGCCCCTACGGACGTCGCGACGCCGTCCGACACGAGCGCGCGGTTGATGCGCGGCATATTGCCCTTCTCGTCCAGGAACTTGCCCTGCTCGGCCACGCCCAGGAACGTACCCAACGTGTCGAACATGTCTATAAAGAGGAAGACGAAGATGACGTTCAAAAGGCCCAACCTCACCGCGGCCCCCAGGTCCATCTTCAAAAACAGCGTCGCCCGGGGAAGCGGCCCGACTTCGACCAGGTGCTTCAACGGCCCCGCGAAAACGGGCGCCACGCTCTCGGGCACTTGAATTATACCCGTATACCGCACTTGCCCGAAGACGAGCGCCGCGGCCGCGGTCAGCAACATGCCATAGAGCAATGCGCCCCGCCACTTCAAGACCAACATGACGGCCGTCGCGACGAGGCCGAAGACGGCGAGCAAAGCGGCCGGGTGCGTCAAATCGCCCAGCGTGACGAACGTAGCCTGGTTCAACGCGATGAAGCCCGCTTTCTCGAGGCCGATGAAAGCGATGAATAGGCCGATGCCCGCGGCGATGGCCTTCCGCACCGAGGGCGGCAGCGCGTCGACTATCAACGACCGAATTCGCAATAACGTGAGCGCAGTGAATATCATCCCCGAGATGAAGACCGCGCCGAGCGCCGTCTGCCAAGGCACGCTCATCGTAAGGACGACGGTGTAGGCGAAGTACGCGTTGAGCCCCATCCCCGGCGCCTGCGCGATTGGGTAATTCGCCAAAAGGCCCATCACCAGGGTCCCGGTGGCCGCGGCGACGCAAGTCGCGACGAGCGCGCCGCCGAAATCCAGCCCCGCCGTACTCAAAATCGCCGGGTTTACGAAGATAATGTACGACATCGTCATAAACGTTACGACGCCGCCCAAGACCTCGCGCCGGACCGTCGAGTTGCGTTCGCGAATATGAAAAAACTTTTCCAGCACAACCGCATCCTCGTGCCGTAAAAATATACCAAATGAAGGCCGGCCGCGCAAACGATTTCGCGGCCTCCGCGCCTCGCGCTTGACCGACCCTAAGCCTTATATTATTATGCCGGTAAAATGGAGTTAACCGTTTGAGGGCGCAAAGGATAGGCGCGGCAGCCTTTTTGGCCTGCCTGTTCGCCCTCGCCGCGGCGCAGGTCTGGTGCCGCCCCGTCGACCGCGACGAGGGCTTCTGGCTTTACACGTCGTGGCGCTTCGCGCACGGCGAGCTACCCTACCGCGACTTCGCGCTGCCCCACTTGCCGCTGGCGCCGCTCTACTACGCGGGCGCGGCGAAGGTCTTCGGGCCGTCGCTATATGCGTTGCGCGCGTTAAACGTCGCGCTGTTCGCCGTCGCGGCCGCGGCCCTCGGCCTAGCCGTGGCGCGCCGCTTCGACCGGTTGGCGGCGCTCTTCGCCGTGGCCTTTTTCGCCTCGTCCTCGCTCACGTTAACGTGGCTCGTACCCGTCAAGGCCTACGCGCCGGCCGTCGCGGCGCTCGCCGTCGCCGTCGCCTTCTGGCTATGGCCCGGGCGAAGCAACGAACTGAGCTTGTTGCGCGTCGCCGTCGTCGGCCTGCTGCTGGGCGCAGCCACGTTGGCGCGGTTGACGCTCGTAGTCGCCCTCGCGGCCGCGGCGGTGGGCACTTGGCTCGGCCCGCCGTCCCGGCCCTGGCGCCGAGCCGCGCTGGTGACGGCCGCGTGCCTCGGCTTCTTGGCCCTCGCGCCGCTCGTCGTCTACTTCCGCGCCGGCGCGGGCGACGCGTTCGCGTTCAACGTATGGGGAATACACAGGTCGCTGATAATAGAACAACCGGCCGACCGCTTAGCTTCGGCGCTCAGCTTGCTTTGGCCGCCGGACCCGGCGATACTCGTCGCGACGGCTCTCCTCGCCCTTCGAGCCGCGGGCCGAAGAATTCTGGCGTTCCCCCTCGCGGCCGGCATTTTGATAATACTCGCGAACCTCGCGCCCGGGACCACCCAGCTGCAGTATTTCGTCCCGGCCGTCGCCGCGTTTGCGCCCGCGGCCGGCGTCGGCGCCGCATGGCTATGGCGCAGGAAAAAGGGCGTCGCCTTGGCCGTAGTCGGCGCGGCCGTCGTCTTCGGCGCGGCGCGGCCCGCGGCCAAAGTCGCCTTCGACCGCGCGCACAAGAAGCTCGTCGGGCCGGCGGAGGTATACCGCGCGGCCGAACTTCTGGAAGAGCGTACGGCCCCCGAAGACGAGATCTACACCGGCTGGCCCGGGTACGCCGCGCTCGGCCGGCGCAAGGTCCTCCCCGGCTGGGAGCTCGGCTACTTTACCCACCGCATCGGCGCGATGTACGCCCCGGCCGAACGCCGCCGCTACCACCTGATGACGTACGGCGAAACGGCCGAGGTCCTGAGTCGCGGCCGGGCCGAGTTCGCGCTGGACGGCCTGGATACCCCCGACGTCCTCAAGCCGACGTTGGCCCGATATTATGAAAAAGTAGCTAAGCGAGGCGGCGTCACCCTTTGGCGATACAAGGGCGCGAAGTGAAATCTCGCCGAAAATAGAATCCCGCGCCTTACGCCGCTAATACAATAAATTTTTAAAACGCGAAACTCGGGACGCGCGCCGACGTAAAGATTTCAAACGTGAGACGAAACGGTTTAAAAAAAGCTCTTCGCACCGCGGCGCTCGCCGCCGGCAAAACCGTGCTCCGCCCGCGCGAAGCCCCTCTCCCGCCCGCCGGCGAAGTACGCAAAATTTTAATTATAAAATTATGGGCCATCGGCGAATACCTGATGGCCACGCCCGCCTTCGTCGCGATCCGCAACCTCTTCCCCGCGGCCCATATCACTTTGCTCACCGGCGTAACCGCCGCGCCCCTTACGGTCGCCGCTCCCTTCTTCGACCGCGTCTGGGCCGTGCCCGAACGAACTTTCGTCAAAAGGCGTTTGGGTAAAATGGGCCGGCTCCGGCGCCATATAGCAAAAGAGGGCTTCGACGTCGTCGCGACGTTCCACCTCGCTTGGGAGTTTACGCTCTTCTCGGCCTTGACGGGCATCCCGCACCGCGTCGGCATCGACCGCGACGGCGACGGCTTCGCCCACACGGTCAAGGTCCCGCGCGTTCCGCGCCGGCACCAGGTGGAGGAATACTTCGACCTCGCCCGGGCGTGCGGCGCGCCGGGGAAGCCGGGCCCCATGGTGATTGTGCCGGGCGAAGAAGCGAAAAGGGAAGCCGCGCACCTTCTGGCGGAGCCGGCCCTCCGCGGCCGCTCCTTGCTCGTCGTCGCCCCCGGCGGCGGCGTAAACCCGAAGACGCGGATGGAGGCCAAACGCTGGCCCGCGGCGTATTACGTCGAGCTCATCAACATTCTAAAACGCAGCTTCGACGTGGCGTTGGTGGGCGGGCCTTCCGACGTCGAACTGAACGCCGCCGTGGCCGCGGCCACCGGCGTCCCGGACGTGACCGGAAAGACGTCGCTGCCGGCCCTGTACCTGCTGCTCAAAAGAGCGACCGCGTTCGTGGGCAACGACTCGGCGCCCATGCACGTCGCCGCGGCGGCGGGTGCGCCGACGATAACGTTCTTCGGCCCCACCGACGCGAAGCTAAACGGCCCCTGGCGTACGCCGTCGCTTATCCTATCTTACGAGACCGACTGCCGCCCTTGTTACCGGGACGGGTATTTCCCCGCGTGCGACGACCGGCGCTGCCTCGCGTCCGTCACTCCCGACGAGGCCGCGAGCCGCGTCAACGATTTCCTTGACAGCCTCCGGGCAAGGTGTTAAATTCACGCGGGTAGCGGCGTACTTTTAACTTTCTCTAAAAGCCTTCCAGGAGGATAAAATTATGAGGTCATTGATTTGCCTAAGCCTCGTTACGCTGCTGGCTTTGGGCTTCGGCTGTGCCAAAAAGAAAGCGGAGCGTCCCGGAATCGGCGAGCCCGCCGCCGAGGGCGACGTCGCCAAATTCGACGAAGGTTACGCCAACTTCCGGGAGGCGATCCGCTTCATCTCCCTCACGCCCGATAAAACGAAAGCCGCCGAGGCCGCGGGTCAGGGCGAAGCCGCCTTCAGCGAAGTCAAACGCGCCTGGCCTCAAGAACCGCCCGACGCGTTCGAAGGCGACAACGATTGGGAAAACCGCATCTCGGCCCTAACGAAGATAATGGCCGACATCAAGAGCCAAGTCGAGGCGGACCGGCTCGGCGACGCGAAGGCCAGCATCTTCGAGGCGCAGAAATTAATCTTGGCCCTCCACGAAAGGAATAACGTCAATACCGCCGGCGACGAAGCGGTCCGCCTGCTGGTTCTCGTCAAGGATATGGACCTCGCGCTCAACGAGAAGCGTTACAACGACATGAAACACATTATGCCTAACATGCGAGAAGCCCAGAAGAACTTCTTCGGCTCGGCGATACCGCCTTCCGCCACCGGCCGCGAAGAAAAATTCGACGACCTCAAAGATAAAATCTACGACGGCGTAGACGACTTCGCAGAGGCCGAGGTTTACGAAGGCCAACAGGCCGCGCTCAACGGCTTAGTCCGCAACCTCACCGAATTCTACGTTGAGTTCGGTTAATATAAACGTCGGCGCGCGTAACGTATGACCTAAGATTTGCCGCCGGGGCCTCCTTAACGGGGGGCCTTATCGGCGCCGGGGGAGCGTTATTCCGTATTCGTCGACGCCGCGGGGCCGAAGCCGAGCCTGCACGATTCCGGTCCCTCGTAAAACCTGCAGAGAAAGCTTATGCCGTTTGAAGGGTTGAAAGAAGCCGCGCGCCGGACGCTCGTAAATTGCATGGGCGTGCGCGCCGGCGAAACCGTTACCGTCGTCACGGACGACCCGACGCGCGCCGTCGGCGAAGCCCTCGCCCGCGAAGCGGGAGAACTCGGTGCCGAGCCGGTCCTCGCGGTAATCAGGGCGCGGCGAATTAGCGGCGAGGAACCGCCCGCGCCGGTCGCAGCCCTCATGCGCGAAAGCGAGGTCCTGCTTCTACCGACGAGCGCGTCGCTCTCGCACACGCGGGCCCGCAAGGCCGCGAGCGAAGCCGGCGCCCGCTGCGCCTCCATGCCGGGCATAACCGAGGATATGATGGCCCGGACGATGGCCGTAAACTACGGCGAGGTCGCCGCCCGGAGCCGAAAACTCGCCGACGCGCTTAAAGGCGTCCGGAGCTTAGGGTTAACCTCGGCCGCGGGAACGGACCTCACGATAAACGTAACGGACCTCGAATATTTCGCCGACACAGGCGTCTACCACGCCGCGGGCGACTTCGGCAACCTGCCCGCGGGAGAAGTCTGCGCCGGGCCCGTGCTGGAGGGTAGCACCGGCGTCGCGGCCTTCGACGGCTCGTTCGGCGGCGTAGGGCTCCTCGCCGAACCCATAGTGCTCACGTTCGAGGACGGCGTCGCGACCTCGATTGAGGGAGGCAAGGAGGCCGAAACGCTCGCCGCGTTAATCGAACCCTTCGGCGCCGCGGGCAAGACGCTCGCCGAAATCGGCATCGGCACCCACCCCACAGCAAAGCTCACCGGCGCCGTCCTCGAAGACGAAAAAATCGCCGGCACGGTCCATCTCGCGTTGGGGAACAACGTCGGCTTCGGCGGGTCCAACGACGTCGCGGTCCACGTGGACGGCGTCATCCTCTCGCCGACATTGGTGACCGACGGTGGCGTCTTCATTCTAAAAGAGGGCGTCCCCGAATTTTGACCGTGCGCGAATTACTCATGTACAACGCGGGCCAAATATTCACCGCCGCGGGCGGCCCTCGCCGCGGCGCCGCGTTGGCCGAAAAAACTCTGGCTCGAGGCGACGCCATCCTCGCGCGCGACGGCGTCGTCGCCGCCGTTGGGCCGCGCGCGGACCTGGAGAAAAGCGCCGGCGCCGATTGCGAGACGCTCGATTGCGGCGGCCGCCTCGTCACGCCCGGCCTCGTGGATTGCCACACCCACTTGATATACGGCGGCTCGCGCGCGGGAGAATACGAGATGCGCCTCCGCGGCGCGTCCTACATGGAAATATTCGAAGCGGGCGGGGGCATTCATGCGACGGTCCGCGACACGCGGGCGGCGAGCGAGGACGAGCTTTTCGCCTCGGCCCGCGGCCGCGCCGAGGTCCTCCTGAGCCACGGTACGACCA